>CAVAJF010000037.1:0-217745 GCA_963588905.1 Eggerthellaceae bacterium | reverse complement strand
CCTTGCGAACACTAGCACCTGAAGCTAGCGCGTCTGCCATTCCGCCACATCTGCATGGCGTCTCTTCTTTTGTTTCACGACCGAGACTCAATCGTGTTTGGTGCAGATGGAGGGACTTGAACCCTCACGTCCTTGCGAACACTAGCACCTGAAGCTAGCGCGTCTGCCATTCCGCCACATCTGCAAATTGGTGCGACTGGCCGGACTTGAACCGGCACGGTTGCCCACACGCCCCTCAAACGTGCGCGTCTGCCTATTCCGCCACAGTCGCATGTATGAGTTGTCTGAGCAACTTGAGGGAGAAATAATCGAATTATTTCCTGCCGCATCTCTCAGCGACGATTAGTATTATATCTCTCCTACAGACAAATGTCAACTGTTTTTTTGATTTTTTTGAAAAAAAATTTGCGCGAAATTTTTTAAAATAATTTTAAAAATAATAATCATTACTACTTGACATTCCGAACGAATCTGTTATACTGTAGGTGTCGAAAGACAAAAGACCTTCCGGAGGTGCAACATGCGAATCACGCATGAAGCGGATTACGCAATCCGTATTATGTACTGTTTGGCGGAGCGCAACCAGACCATCAGTGCAAAGCAAATATCAGATGACAGCGGCGTTCCCTCTCGGTTCGCCCTCAAAATCCTGCGCAGGCTGACGCAGGCCGGTCTGACAGAGTCCTTTAAGGGCGTCAGCGGCGGTTATCAGCTCGCCCGCGCAGCCAATCAGATCTCTTTGGGTGAGATCATCGAAGTGATTGACGGTCCGATTGAAATCAACCACTGCCTGAGCAGTGAATTCGATTGCAGCCGTGTGCAGCAAAAAAACGAGTGCACATTCCATCGGCTATTCGGTGCCATCAACCAGGACATCCGCAGCAAATTATATGACCTGCCTCTGTCGCAGTTTGTGCCGGAGAACAAGCAGGCGTAATCATGATATTTTGAGTTCAAATACCCGATACTATATTATTATTTATTAGGAGGACAAGATTATGGCTAAGTTCGTATGTACTGTATGTGGTTATGTATACGAAGGCGACGCAGCACCGGAGCAGTGCCCGGTATGTAAGGCACCGGCTAATATGTTCAAGGAAGTAGCTGGCGAAATCGAGCTGGCAGCCGAGCACGAGTACGGCGTATACGAGAAGACCGTTGCTAACAACGACAACGTTTCCGCAGAGGACAAGGAGTATATCCTGGAGCAGCTGAAGGCAAACTTCAACGGCGAATGTTCCGAGGTCGGCATGTACCTGTGCATGGCTCGCATCGCACATCGTGAGGGCTATCCGGAAATCGGTCTGTATTGGGAGAAGGCTGCTTACGAGGAAGCAGAGCACGCTGCTAAGTTCGCAGAGCTGCTCGGCGAGACGCTGGAGCCGAACATGAAGGCAAGCACCAAGGAGAATCTGGCATGGCGCGTTGACTGCGAGTACGGCGCAACGCAGGGCAAGGTTGATCTGGCTAAGTGCGCAAAGAAGAATGGTCTGGATGCAATCCATGATACCGTTCATGAGATGGCTCGCGACGAGGCTCGTCACGGCAAGGCTCTGGCTGGTCTGCTCAAGCGTTACTTCGGCTAATCGCTTCATTTATTCAAGCATAGCAAGAGGCAGAACTTCGGTTCTGTCTCTTTTTTTGATGTTTTTCGCCAAATCTCAGGTCTTTCGCCGGTTTCGTGGACATTGGCACGCGCAAGAGCTACAATAAGAAACACAAAGACAGCAAGGAGGCTCGCGCATATGACACGACAGATGACAGAACAGGAAGCCCGGGAAAAGCTCATAGAACTCGGCGAACAATCTCTGCGCAAGGAACAGGCGCAGCATCGCCCGCTCTGTCGGCTCATCCTGCTGTTTGCTGCGTTTACGGCATGTGAAATCGGATTTTTTCTGTCCAAGGGCGGTGATTTCAACAAGCTCTATCTGCTGTTTTTGCTTGTAAACGCCGTTGTGCTTGTCATCCTCGGCCGTGTTCTGCTCGTGCAGCGCAAAGCCATCCGCGGCATCAGCGAAACCGTCTATGCTCTCGAGCACGGAAAAGGTGAGCATTGTTTGGAACGATTGGAAAAACTCGGCCATACGGTCACCGTGACAGAACCGGATTGCGAAACGGAATAAAATTAGAACCCTCCCGCCGGATTGGCAGGAGGGTTTGCTGGTTATGTATCTGATTTGTTATTGTCCGCCTTTTTCTCTTCTGGATGCCCAAATTCCGCGCGATTTATGTCGATGGCACTCTGAATAATCTCCTTAAGCATCTCATCTCCCATGTTCTTATCATGAAACTTTTTTATCAAATTCACGCTGGATAAAAAACGTTGATCTTCATGCAGTGCTTTATGATAGTAATTTAGTTGAGTTAACGATTTACGATATACAAAAAATATCGTACCGCCTATAATCTCTGTAATCGCTCCGCCCAAGAACGAAATAAACGAAATCGTAGAATTAAAATCTTGTTTTACAATAGGAATTAAAACAGCAGCAACAACCAATAAAAAACCAACACTGCAAGTTGCTATTGCTGCATTAAATGCACTTTTAGCCTGCTTTTGACTCCAAATATAATACTCATTGATATTAGCAAGATTGACTTTTATAAGTTCTAATGCGTCTTTATCAGATAAATTCTTATCTCCTTCTAGCTTTTGCACTTGCTTCAAGTACTCTTTTTGCTTTTTTTCTAACTTTGTTTCTAACCACACATCTACAATTTTTAATATCCCAAACACTGTCGCTACAAAAGTCGAGATCATTGCTGCTATAAGCACATGGTCACCTCATTTTTATCTTATTAATTACAAATATTATATCATATATGTTATTATTGTGCTATAATTCCCGTTATTTTTTATAGCATACTCCCCGTTCCCCTTTCATACACTGGAGCAAAGGGAGGGATGTCTATGACCGGAAGCGGCGGGCTGAGCAGCGGCGAGGTGCAGCGATCCAGACAGCAGCACGGTTCTAATCGTCTGACCGAATCCAGCGGAAGCAGTCTGTTTTCTCGGTTTTTATCCGGGTTCTCCGACCCGATCATTCGCATTCTGCTCATCGCGCTGTGTATCAATCTGTTATTCATGCTGCGCGGTGCGCCGTGGTTTGAAACCGCAGGCATTGCCGCTGCCGTATTTCTGGCAACCTTTGTCTCTGCCCTTTCCGAATATGGCAGTGATGCGGCGTTTCGCCGGATGCAGGCAGAAGCCGCCAAAGTGACCTGCCGCGTTCGGCGCGACGGCGGAAGTATTTTCGTCATTCCCTCAGAGGATGTCGTGTGCGGCGATTTAGTCTTGCTGCAAGCAGGCGAAAGCATCCCCGCCGACGGAATCCTGCGCGAAGGCAGCTTAGATGTCAATCAATCTGCCTTGACCGGTGAAAGCCACGACATGCACAAAACAGCAGATGCAGAATTGCTGCGCGGCAGTGTCGTCACCTCCGGCGAAGGCGTTTTGCAAGTGACCGCCGTCGGCAGCAAAACCGTATACGGCAGCATGGCTGGGCAATTACAGGAGGACACGCGGGAAAGCCCGCTGCATGTTCGTCTGGACGCTCTCGCAGGCAGCATCAGCAAGCTGGGCATGGCAGCAGCCATTCTCGTCGCGGCATCCGATTTATTCCTATGTCTCATCGTGCAAAACGGCCTCCAGCAAAGCCTCGCCTCTATCTTGCAGCACATTTTGCACGCGGTCACCTTGGCAGTGACCGTGCTCGTCGTCGCTGTGCCAGAAGGTCTGCCGATGATGATTACGGTTGTCTTATCCTCCAATATGCTGCGCATGATGCGCGACCATGTTTTAGTTCGGCGGCTGACCGGCATCGAGACCGCCGGAAGCATGAATCTCTTATTCACCGACAAAACCGGCACGTTGACCTGTGGACAGATGACCGCAGAAGCGATTTTTTCCGGTGATGGCACGCGATTTGACGGAATGCAAACACTGCATCACCGTGCGCCGGTGCTGTTTGCGCAAATTTATGCAGACTGTCGCTATAATACCGGCGGCACCCTGTCCGCCAATGGAATCGCAGGCGGCAACGCGACAGACCGCGCGTTATTGCACGCGATTGCACCGTTTGATACCGGACAAACACAGGCGCTCAGCCATCGCATTCCCTTTGACTCCAGCCGAAAATATGCCGCGGTTCGTCTGACCACGCAAATGCGAACCTTGGTGCGCGGGGCACCGGAGCTACTTCTTCCCCGCTGTACCCAATATCTCGCGCCGGACGGAACGGTACATGCATTCGCTTCATCTGCGTTGTCTCGCATCCTTGCCGAGCAGTCGGCATCTGGTGGACGGTTACTCGCTATGGCGGTCACCGACCAAGCTGTATCAGATACCCAGCTGCCGCACGGCATGATTTTAACGGCACTGCTCGTCCTGCGCGATCCGCTGCGGCGCGAAACGCCGCAGGCGATTCATCAGCTGGCGCAGGCAGGTATTCGCACTGTCATGCTGACCGGCGATCACCCCGACACAGCTCGCGCCATCGCCAAGCGCTGCGGCATTGTCTCCGACGCGCATCCGCTCGTGATAGACAGCAGCCAGCTGCACAGCTGGTCAAAGCAGGAGCTGATCCAGCAGCTTCCTCAGCTCGCCGTCGTCGCACGGGCACTGCCCGCGGATAAAGTGCGGTTGATTCAAGCCGCGCAGGCAGCCGGTCTCGTCGCAGGCATGACCGGTGACGGCGTCAACGATGCGCCTGCGCTCAAGCTTGCAGACATCGGCTTTGCCATGGGCAGCGGCACTGCCGTCGCCAAAGAAGCCGGAGATATTGTGATTACCGATGACAATCCCGCCTCGATTGCGCACGCCGTGCTATACGGACGGACGATTTTCAAAAGCATTCGCAAATTTCTGGTCTTTCAGCTGACGATGAACATTTGTGCCGTCGGCGTCTCGATTGCCGGGCCGCTCATCGGCATTGACACGCCGGTCACGGTCATGCAAATGCTGTGGATCAATCTGATTATGGATACGCTGGCAGGGCTGGCGTTTTCCGGCGAGCCGCCGCTGCAGGAATATATGCGCGAGCCGCCCAAACGCCGCGAAGAGCCGGTGCTCAATCAATATATGAAAAGTCAACTGCTATGGACCGGAAGCTATACCATCGCATTATGTATTGTCTTTTTGCGCGCCGCACCGCTCCGGCGGTTCTTTGGCTACGCGGCGGATCCGATCCGCTTTTTGACCGCATTCTTTGCGCTGTTTATTTTCTGTGGGATTTTTAATGCATACAATGCGCGCACACACCGGCTCAATATCCTGGCGCACATCTGGCGCGACCCGCTGTTTCTCGGCATTATGACCGCTGTCTCTGTCGTACAGCTCGGACTCATTTATTACGGCGGTGCACTGTTTCGCACGACGCCGCTTCCTCTGTACGAATTATGTGTCGCGGCAGGCCTTGCGCTCACGGTCATCCCCGTGGATTTGCTGCGCAAGCTGTGGCTGCGGGCAGCGGGCAGAGAACGAAATTTTTGACAGCTTTTCTACAGTTTGCCCCGGCTAAAGTTTTTTGTAACATATAGAAAACCTATTGCAATTTGTCCATGCATGTAGTATACTTGTACTTGTCAAGAAAATAACATTGTTCTTCGGGGCAGGGTGTAATTCCCTACCGGCGGTACAGCCCGCGACCCGCTGGAAGCGATTCCGCGGCCGATCCGGTTTGAGTCCGGAGCCGACAGTCACAGTCTGGATGGAAGAAGATACAATCGAGACATGTTACAATGTCTCCTGTTTGTTTTGCCCTGTTTCACACGCACGTGGAAACAGGCTCTTTTTGTTTTGTACGCCCTGTTTGATGCATTCAAACGGGGCTTTTTGTTTTGGAGTTGATACAAATGTCTGAAATCACGCAGCGCGACCTGCACTATATGCGCCATGCCTTAGAGCTGGCAAAGCGCGGCGCCGGACATGTCTCCCCAAACCCAATGGTCGGCGCTGTCATTGTCAAGGATGACCGCATCATTGGCGAGGGCTGGCACGAGCACATCGGCGGCTTACATGCAGAGCGCAACGCCTTCAAAAACTGTACCGAGGACTGCACCGGCGCGACGATCTATGTCACACTGGAGCCATGCTGTCACTGGGGACGCACGCCTCCGTGCACAGATGCCATTTTGGAGCACAAAATTGCCCGCGTCGTTGTCGGCTGCTTGGATCCCAATCCGCTCGTCGCAGGCAAGGGATTGAGCATCCTGCGCAACGCCGGTATCTCCTGTGTGTCCGGCGTTTTGGAAGAAGAATGCCATGCCATCAACGAGGTGTTCTTCCATTATATTACGACCAAGACCCCATTTGTCGTGATGAAATACGCGATGACATTGGACGGACGCATTGCCGCATATACCGGAGATTCCAAGTGGGTGACCGGCGAAAAGGCCCGCCTGCACGTGCAGGAAACCCGCAAGCGTCTGAGCGGCATCATGGTCGGCATCGGAACGGTTCTTGCCGATGATCCGATGCTCAACTGCCGCATCGAATCCGGTGTCGATCCGGTTCGTCTGATCTGTGACAGCCAGCTGCGGACACCGCTGGACAGCCAGCTCGTCCGCACCGCAAAGGAAATTCCGACTTGGATTTTCTGTGCGCATGCAGAGCAGAGCCGCATCGCTGCATTAGAAGGGGCCGGTGTCCGCGTTGTCTCCCTGCCGGACGCCGAGGGAAAGCGC
Source organism: Eggerthellaceae bacterium (assembly GCA_963588905.1). Lineage (GTDB taxonomy): Bacteria > Bacillota > Clostridia > Oscillospirales > Butyricicoccaceae > Butyricicoccus_A. Next base: position 211,061 of record CAVAJF010000037.1, on the reverse strand, counting down.
GTGGATCTGCGCGCTGTCATGAATTACCTCGGCGAGCAGCAGATCGACAGCGTCTTGCTGGAAGGCGGCGGCACGCTCAACGGCGAAGCCCTGCGGCTCGGACTGGTGCACAAAGTCCAGGCGTATATCGCCCCGAAGCTCATCGGCGGCGCGAGTGCCCACGGCCCTGTCGGCGGCCCCGGCATCGCCAAGATGGCGGATGCACTCGAGCTCTCCGATCTTACCATTACACGGCTGGAAGAAGATATTCTCATAGAAGGCCGCATCCGAAAGGACTGAAGCTATGTTTACCGGAATTGTCGAAGAAGTCGGTGAAATCACCGGTCTGCGGCAGTCAGCAACCAGTACGGTTCTCGGCGTTCGTGCCAGCACGGTTCTGGGCGGCACAAAGCTCGGTGATTCCATCGCTGTCAACGGCGTTTGTCTGACCGTTGTCCGTCTCACCGGAGACGGATTTGAAGGCGATGTCATGCCGGAGACCATGCGCCGCACCAATCTCGGCGCACTCAAGCCCAAATCCCGCGTCAATCTGGAACGCGCCATGGCGGCAGACGGCCGCTTCGGCGGACACATCGTTGCCGGACACGTGGACGGAACCGGAACCATCACCGATTTGTCTCCGGAGGGAAACGCCGTCTGGGTGACAATCGCTGCCCCGTCACACATTCTGCATTATATTGTAGAAAAAGGCTCGATCACCATCGACGGCATCAGCCTGACCGTTGCCTATGTGGATGACAGCTGCTTTAAAGTCTCTATCATCCCGCATACCGGACAGGAAACCACGCTGCTGACCCGCAAGCCCGGCTATATCGTGAATCTGGAATGCGATATTGTCGGAAAATATATTGAAAAGCTAATGAAGCCCGCGCCGGAAGAGGACAAGCCGTCCGGCGGACTGACTGCCGATTTTCTCTCGGCACACGGGTTTCTCTGACAGGAGGATATAAAAATGGCTGATTTTGCAACCATTGAAGAAGCACTGGACGCCCTGCGTGCAGGCAAAAACATTCTGGTCATTGACGACCCGGATCGTGAAAACGAAGGCGACATCATCTGTGCCGCACAGTTCGCAACTACAGAAAACGTAAACTTTATGGCTACCTATGCCAAGGGTCTGATCTGTATGCCGATGAGCGGTGAATACTGCGACAAGCTGGGTCTGCCGCCGATGGTCGAGCAGAACACAGACAATCACGAAACAGCATTTACCGTAGCCATTGACCACGTCAACACGACAACCGGTATTTCCGCAGAAGAGCGCGGTTATACCGCTCGCGCAACGGTTCTGGCAAATGCCAAGCCGTCCGACTTCCGTCGCCCGGGCCACATGTTCCCGCTGCGCGCGCGTGAAGGCGGCGTGCTGATCCGTTCGGGTCACACCGAAGCTACCGTGGATCTGTGCCGTCTGGCAAATCTGGAGCCGGTTGGTCTGTGCTGTGAAATCATGCGCGAGGATGGTACCATGATGCGCACGACAGAGCTGGTTGAGTTCGCCAAGGAACACAATCTGGTTATGATTTCTATTGCCGATCTGATCGCTTATCGGATGCGCGACAAGGACGAAGCACTTGTAGAAGAAGTTGCTTGCGCTGACATGCCGACCAAGTACGGCCACTTCAAAATTCACGGCTTTATCAACAAGGTTTCCGGCGAGCACCATGTAGCTCTGACCATGGGCGACATTGGAAACGGCGAACCGGTTCTGTGCCGTGTTCACTCCGAGTGCCTGACCGGCGATACGTTCGGTTCCAAGCGCTGCGACTGCGGCGAGCAGCTGGCAGCTTCTCTCAAAGCAATCAACGAGGAAGGCCGCGGCCTGCTGCTGTACCTGCGTCAGGAAGGACGCGGCATCGGCTTGATTAACAAGCTGCGCGCTTACGAATTGCAGGAGCAGGGCTATGATACCGTAGACGCCAACATCAAGCTGGGCTTCCCTGCTGATATGCGTGAGTACGGCATGGGCGCACAGATTCTCGTCTCCCTCGGTGTACAGAAGCTGCGCCTGATGACCAACAACCCGACCAAGATTCACGGTCTGTCCGGCTATGGTCTGGAAATTGTTGAGCGCGTGCCGATTCAGATCGCCGCAAACCCGGTCGATGCGTTCTATCTCAAGACCAAGCAGGAGCGCATGGATCATATGACCGAATACAAGTAAGTTTGACCGTTTATTCAGGAGGATACAATTATGAAACTGTTAGAAGGAAATGTAGTAGGCACTGGCCTGAAGGTTGGCATCGTTGCTGCCCGTTTCAATGAGTTCATCGTCAGCAAGCTGGTCAGCGGCGCACAGGACGCTCTGGTTCGTCACGGCGTATCTGCAGACGACATCGAGATCGCTTGGGTTCCGGGCGCATTTGAAATCCCGCTCATCGCGCAGAAGATGGCAAACTCCGGCAAGTACGACATGGTTCTCTGCCTCGGCGCAGTCATCCGCGGCTCGACCTCTCATTACGATCTGGTTTGCAATGAGTGCGCAAAGGGTGTCGCTCAGGTTTCCCTGTCCGCAGGCATTCCGGTTCTGTTCGGCGTCGTTACCACCGACACCATCGAGCAGGCTATCGAGCGCGCAGGCACCAAGGCTGGCAACAAGGGCTACGACGTCGCTTGCTCCGGCATCGAGATGGCAAATCTCATCCGCAACCTGTAAGTTTCCCATATGATACATGCACCCCGAAGGCTGATTCTTCGGGGTGTTTTTTGTCGTATTTTGTTGTATAAAAAAACTGTAAAAAAATTTGTAAGTTTTCCATAAACTTTCCATAATATTACACAAATCGCCCTAGCATATTTCCGAAAAGTATGATACACTATAAACAGTCTCTTGTGAGATATTTCACAAAGCGCAGGAGACTGTTGTTAGGAAGAGATTTTTTGGAAAAAGGTGGAACAAACATTATGGTCACTTGGAACAATTTGGACACTCTCGCATCTTTCAAAAAGCTGGCTGGCATGAAAGATCGCGTGAATATTGCGCAGGAAATGTCCGGGGAAAACGGAGCCGCACGCGTCAAGAAATACAGTGCCCCCATGGCAGCAGGCATGAAATTCAACTATGCCGCCAAACAGGTGGATGACGAAATCCTGTCCACGCTGGCACAGCTGGCACAGGAAGCACAGGTCATCGACAAGTACAAGGAGCTGCTCAACGGCGCTGTGATTAACACGGGCGAAAATCGTCTGGTACTGCATCAGCTGGCACGCGGCCAGCAGTGCAATGCCGTCATCGCAGATGGCGTGGACAAGCGCGAATTTTATGTGTCGCAGCAGAAGAAAATCGCTGATTTTGCCCATAAGGTACACGCAGGCGAAATCACCAACGAAGCCGGCGAGCCGTATACCACGGTCGTACAGATCGGCATCGGCGGCAGCGATCTCGGCCCGCGCGCGATTTATCTCGCACTGGAAAACTGGGCAAAGCTGCACAACACCCTGAAAATGGAAGCAAAATTCATCAGCAACGTGGATCCGGACGACGCAGCTGCCGTGCTGAAGTCAGTAGACATTGCGCATACGCTGTTCATCGTCGTTTCTAAGTCCGGCACGACACTGGAGACCCTGACCAACGAGACCTTTGTCAAGGACGCCATCAAGAATGCCGGTCTGGACGTCTCCAAGCACATGCTTGCTGTTACCAGTGAGACCTCTCCGCTCGCAAAGGGCGCAGATTATATGACAGCCTTCTTTATGGACGACTACATCGGCGGCAGATATTCTTCTTCTTCTGCAGTCGGCGGCGCGGTTCTGTCGCTCGCTTTCGGCCCGGAAGTCTTTGCTGACCTTCTGGACGGCGCAGCAGAGACCGACAAGCTGTCTCTCAACGAAAATATTTTGGAAAATGCCGCTCTGCTCGATGCGCTCATCGGCGTATACGAGCGCAATGTGCAGGATTACCAGTGTACTGCCGTGCTGCCGTACTCGCAGGCACTGAGCCGCTTCCCTGCGCATTTACAGCAGCTGGACATGGAGTCTAATGGCAAGTCTGTCAATCGCCGCGGCGAACCGGTTCATTATGCTACCGGCCCGGTAATTTTCGGTGAGCCGGGCACAAACGGCCAGCACTCGTTCTATCAGCTGCTGCATCAGGGCACGGATATTACCCCGCTCCAGTTCGTCGGCTTCAAAAACAGCCAGATCGGCATGGATGTCACCATTCAGGGCAGCACAAGCCAGCAAAAGCTGTGTGCAAACGTTGTCGCACAGATTGTTGCCTTCGCCTGCGGCAAGGACGATCCGGACAGCAACAAGAAGTTTGAAGGCGGCCGCCCGTCCAGCATCATCATCGGCGACCAGCTGACACCGGCTTCTCTGGGCGCGCTGCTCGCACACTTTGAGAACAAGGTCATGTTCCAGGGCTTTATCTGGAATCTGAACAGCTTTGATCAGGAAGGCGTACAGCTGGGCAAAGTTCTCGCACAGCGCGTTCTCGCGCACGAGACCGACGGCGCACTCAAGGAATACAGCGACCTGCTGGATATTTAATATCAGACAAGCAAAAAGGCGGTTCCGTGAGGAATCGCCTTTTTCTTCTGATTACGAAAACGCATGTAAAGGAGAGATATGATGAAAAAACAATGGCTTTGCCTTTCTATCATACTGGGACTTTTCTGTTTGTCCGGCTGTTACGGTTCTCCGGGCGAAAATGCCCGAACCGCGCAGACACAAACCGCCTCGGTTTCCCTGCGCGACAGCGAGCACACGGAAATCCCAGTCTATGCAGACGGCGTATCCTTGTCTGCGCTGCAGGTCGGCAAACACACGCTGTTATCCTGCGCTGATATACAGAAGGCATTTTCGTGGCTGAAATGGTCGGTAGACGGGGAAGAAGTCACACTGACCGACGAGAGCGGACAGACACACGTGCTCCCAGCAAACGACGACTCGGTTCGCGTCATCAAAAACAGCGACGATTCCGTCTCAGAATGCTGGATTGACATACAGGTGTTGTCCGATGCGCTTTCCCTGCGGTATTTGCATGACACAGAGAAAAACACGTGGTATCTGTCACCCAAAATCAACACCGCGGCAATTCCTTCTGGCAGGCAGGTTCCCATTCTCATGTATCACGCGGTGTCCGATCAAACGTGGGGATTAACCGGTTTGTTTCTCTCCCCGTCCGATATGGAAGCACAGCTCAAATACCTGACGGAAAACGGCTACGACCCGATTTTCTTCTCGGATCTTCCGCATCTCGACCGATACAAAAAGCCGGTCATTCTGACCTTCGATGACGGCTACAACAACAACTATACCGACTTGTATCCGCTGCTGAAAAAATACAACGTCAAGGCGACTATCTTTGTCATTCCGTCCTCTGTCGGCGGGCAATACTCTATGACGGCGGCACAGATCAAAGAAATGGCAGATTCCGGTCTGGTATCCATCCAAAGCCACACGCAGGATCACAAGGAACTGGCCTCGCTGTCCGCCGACCAGCAAAAGCAGCAGTTTGCTCAGTCGCAGCTGTCGCTCGCCCGCATAACCGGACGCATCCCCTCCGTGCTGTCCTATCCCTCCGGCAGCTACGATGCCAACACGCTATCTCTTGCGCCGGAATACTTTGATATGGCGGTGAAATCTCGCGGCGGTCTGTGGACAGTACAAAACAATTTCTTTGAAATGGATCGGTACCCCGTGTATCGTGACACAGGAATGAGCAGTTTTCAGACATTTATCCACTAAAAAACAACGCAAAAAGGCGATTCCTTGCGGAATCGCCTTTTTTATGTCGGACATACTTTACGCCGCATTAGCTTACGACTGATTGATGCCAGTCGCAAGCTATATGCCAGCAAACCCCGGATAGTTTTAATCATCCCATTGCGCGCAAAACGCATGAGTGACGGACAGCCAGACCATGCATCCCCATCTGGCGTTCCCTCTATAGCTTTATTCTATCAAAGCTATAATATCATTATAGTCCCTAAACCATCTCAATATCATCTCAAATCAATCTTTTCTTCGCTATTCTGCATATTTTCTCGCAAATATATATCCTATTGCGCCCGGTCAGCTCAAATTTTCCAGGTTCGCTATCGTCATTTCCGCCCAGGAATACTGCGCCATGTACTCGCCGCGATATTTGTTGACAGCAGCCGCATCATGCTCCAAAAACCGATAATAATCGCAGTCCAGCATATGGCAATCAATCGCCACGCTGTTTCTGCTGCGAATTAGAATATCTTTGATGCCATTTTTCTGAAAGGTCTTGCGCAAATCATAAATCAGATTTCTGCACTGGCTGCGCAGCGAACGCGTTTCGCTTTTATCCTCCCACAAAATGCCAATCAGCTCGCCAATTGTGCAGCTGGCACCGCGCCGGTCTATCAGATATGCCAGCAGCTCCTTGCTCTTGCTGCGCTGAAAATGCAGCGGAATACCATCCCAAAACACCTCAAAATTGCCGAAGCACTGTACGGTCAGCAGTTTATTCTGCTGTTCGCGCGTCACGTCCCAACTTTCCGTGTCATCGCGCTCCTGAATCGGATAGCGCAGATTGTCCAACGCAGTCCGCACATCTTCTTCCGTTACCGGTTTGAGCAAAAATCCGCTGACATACAGCCGATGCGCACTCAAAGCATATTCCGCATATCCCGTGACAAAAATAATATTGATGGTGCCGCAAATGTCCTTGATGCGCTTCGCCAATTCCAAGCCGTTCATGCCCGGCATTTCGATGTCTAAAAACACAACATCTATCTCATGCTCTTTTACAAACTCCAGCGCCCGCACCGCCGTGCTCATACCCACATGATTGCCGGCGGGATCTACAGAGATAAGAATCTTGACTAATGCATTGATTGCCAGCTGTTTGTTGTCCACGACCAATGTATTCATACTTCTTGCCCTTTCTTTGGAATGCGAATTCTGACTATGGTACCGATTTCCCCACTATCAATCTCCAAAGAGCCATTACATTGCGCCGCAAGCCGCATCCGAACATTTTCGAGTCCAATGCTCTTTCGTTCCATCTGTTCTTGTGTCGCACTGTCAAATCCATATCCATTATCTTTTACTATGATGGTATACGACTGCGTGTCTTCTCTCGTCGCAATCGTAATCACGCCGCCGCTGTCCCGCATCGCCATGCCATGGCGCACGGCATTTTCAACAATCGGCTGTACACTGAGCGGCGGCACATAAAAATCCTGTACAGCCAGGTCATACTCCACCTGAAAGGTTTCACTCGGATCCGCCTGTTCCAAAGACAGATAATGCCGAATATGGTCGAGTTCCTTGGCAAACGGAATCATGCGCGTACTGCTCATCGCGTCCAGATTGCCACGCAGATAAATGGCAAAGTCCTGTACCGCGCCTTCTGCCTTTTGAGGGTCCTCCGCACACAGCTCCTGAATCGCCAAGAGCGAATTAAAAATAAAATGCGGCTGAATCTGCCCCATCAACAGCCTTACCTTGCTGTCTGACAGCTCCAATTCCTGCTGCATCATGACTCTCTGTTTGTTGTGCTGCCGCATGACCTCAAACAACAGCATAGAAATCGTCATCGATGGATACACCAGCATCACCGTCGGGGCATAATTTTCCAAAAGAACGGCGGCAATCGGTGCGCCCAAATATAAAGCTGTATTGACAAACGTATCCAATTTTGATCGCGTGCGGCATAAAAACAAAATAGGATGCATCAGAAACAGCTGAACCAACAGCATATTGTCCGGCAGCATACTCAGCGGTCCCCAAGTAAAAATATTTTCACTGTTCAGGGTAAACAGAATACCGGTTCTTATATTGATAACGATAAGCAAAGAACTGGCAACGCCCAGCACGAACACAAGAAACGACAGCAGACATGGTATCCCTTGTCTGACTCGCTGCGGCTGGCACAGCATATAAAATACTAGGATACAGAAGCCCGTACACGCGAGCGGGTTAAACACATAGGTCAAAACATTGCCGGTCTCAGTCAAAGCTTTCAGCCCCGGTATCGCGGTAAATCTCCATGCGAGCAAATCCCCCGCCGTGGTGACAATATGCATGAGCAGCACTGCAAAAAATGTATATTCCAGCTTTTGTTTCCTGCGTTCCAGCAGGAGAGAAATCAAAATAATTACGTCAACGACAATCGTAAACGTTTCCAGCGTTTGATTGATAATATTACACACGTTGTTTCCACATCATTTCTTGAGATATTGCGTATGTCACGCGTCGTACAGTGGCAAACAGATCAGCCGCAGTCTTGAAATTTATTTGAACAAAATTTGCCATTTCATCCATTTTTACAGTTTTCAGAGTACCACTCCCCCCCCCGAATGTCAATACAGCCTTTTATCTATTTCCGCATATTTTTATTTTTCTTACGAAAAGAGAAAGCGTCTACTTCTTTTTGAGTAGACGCTTTGTTCTTATCATTCACTTTAAGAAAAAAAAATAAGAGCACTACTCGAAAGCAAGTAGTGCTCTTGGTACGCCAGAAGGGATTCGAACCCCCGACCTTTTGGTTCGTAGCCAAACACTCTATCCAGCTGAGCTACTGGCGCATACCGTTTTTGTTTTTTGCGTCATCCCTGACTGCTTGATTAGTATACCAAGTATTTGGCGTTTTGTCAACAATATTTTTAAGTTTTTTTAAAAAACATTTTTACAACCTATTTTAAGGCTTTTCAGGCGGGTTCTTCCTGTTCCGGTGTACCGGAAGAGCTTTTAATATGTCTGCCGATAATTTCCGACACATCGCTGATCGTGACGAAGGCAGAGCCATCATATTCCTTGATGATGCGTTTCAGCTCATTGATTTCCAATCGTGTCAGCACGCAGTACAGCACGACCTTCTTGCCGCTGATGAGTCCCTCGCCTTCAAGGATCGTACACGTGCGTCCCAACCGCTGATAAATCATATCCGCCAGCAAGCCGGAGTGATCCGTGATAATCATCGCCGCCTTGGCCTGTTCCAGACCTTCTTCTACCATGTCAATGACCTTGAAGCTGATAAAGTATGTGAGCAGGCTGTACATCGCGCGATCCCAGCCGAACAAAAAGCCCGCTGCCACGTAAATCACCACATTGATGCCAAAGATGACCTGACCGGTCGAAAAATTGCTGCGCTTGCTCACAATCATGGCAACCACTTCCGAGCCATCCAGACATCCGCCGCTGCGCAGTACCAGGCCCACGCCGACACCCAGCGATACGCCGCCGAACACGACCGCCAGCAGCTCCGAGCTCGTCGCGTTTTGAAATTCCGCAAAGACCTCCAAAAACACGGTAAAAATCACCATGCCGTAAATACCGCTCACGAAAAACCGTTTGCCGAGCTGGCGGAAGCCCAGCAGCAAAAACGGCAGGTTGAGTACCACGATAAAAATACTAATCGGCTGCAGCGTCAGCTGATTTAAGATGATACTGATGCCGGTGATGCCGCCGTCCAGCACGGTATTCGGCACCAGAAACTCCTCCAGCGCAAATGCCGCGAGAATCGCGCCTGCCGTAATCATCAGATATTGCAGAAAATACTCTTGGATTAGTTTTTTCAATTGTCATCCGTCCTTTCTTGTGTATTGTATGAAGCATTCGCCCAATCTCTGCAGCGAGAAACCGCCTTTTCCCAGCCAGCGAGCTTTTTCATGCGCTGTGCGCTGTCCATCTTTGGCTGGAAGGTACATTCCGCCGTGACCGTGCGCTGGATGTCCGAGAGATCCGTCCAAAAGCCGACGGCCAGTCCCGCCAGAAAGGCCGCGCCCATCGCTGTGGTTTCCACGCAGGCAGGACGCGTCACCGGAACATGGCAAATATCCGATTGAAACTGCATGAGAAAGCTGTTGGCACTCGCGCCGCCGTCGGCACGCAGCGTTTGCAGCGCAATGCCCGCGTCCTGCTGCATCGCGCGCAGCACATCTGCCGTTTGATATGCCAGCGATTCCAGTACCGCACGCACGACCTGCGCACGGCTGGTGCCGCGCGTCAGACCGATGAGCATTCCGCGGGCATAGGGGTCCCAATACGGTGCTCCCAAGCCGGTAAACGCCGGTACAAAGTACACGCCGCCGGTATCGCGCACAGACTGCGCCAGCGCCTCGGTATCCGCCGATTGCTTGACCAAACCCATCTCATCGCGCAGCCACTGGATCGCCGCGCCTGCGACAAATACAGAGCCTTCCAGCGCATAAGTTGTCTTGCCGTCTATTTCCCAAGCGATGGTCGTCAGAAGCCCGTTGTGGCTTTCTACCGGCTTGTCTCCGGTATTCATGAGCAGGAAGCAGCCTGTGCCATAGGTATTCTTCGCATTGCCCGGCTCAAAGCAGGTCTGTCCAAACAGCGCGGACTGCTGGTCTCCCGCCACACCGGCAATCGGAATGGATGTGCCAAACAGCTGCGGCTCGGTCTCTCCGAGAATACCGCTGGACGGCACGACCTCCGGCAGCAGCTGCATCGGAATGTCCAGCTCGCGGCAAATCGCGGCATCCCACGCGCGCTTATGAATGTCAAACAGCATGGTGCGAGCTGCATTGGTCACGTCGGTCACATGCCGCCTGCCTCCCGTCAGATTCCAAATCAGCCAGCTGTCCACGGTGCCAAACAGCAGCTCTCCGCGCTTGGCACGCTGTCTGGCGTCCGTCACATGGTCCAGAATCCAGCTGATCTTTGTCGCAGAAAAATAGGCATCGACGAGCAATCCCGTCGTCTTGCGGATATATGGCTCCAAACCGCGGGCGCGCAGATCCTCTGCCATCGAAGCGGTGCGGCGGCACTGCCAGACAATCGCCGGTGCAATCGGCTTTCCTGTCTGCTTGTCCCAAACAATCGTCGTCTCGCGCTGATTCGTTATGCCAATCGCCGCAATTTGCTCCGGCTGAATGCCCAGCTTGTCTATTGCCTCCTGACAGACTGCGCGCTGGGCTTCCCAAATCTCTTGTGCGTCCTGTTCCACCCATCCATCGTGCGGATATGCCATGTGCAGGGCGCGCTGCGCCATCGCGCACAGACTGCCCTGCCGGTCAAAGATAATGCAGCGGGCACTGGTTGTGCCTGCGTCAATCGAAAGAATATACTGTTTCATCCTACCATTCTCCCCTAACAATTTCTTAGCGAAAAAACAAAAGCGGCGCAGCAAATCTTGCTGCGCCGTTGCTTGCCTGTTGTTTATGCTCTGAGCAATTTTTCGTAATATGCTTCATCCTGTACTTTTCCCACTGCACAAATCGAAGCCTGCTCAAAATTGAAGATTTTGCGTGCCAGATGGGCAATATCTTCCTCTGTGACAGCATCATACAGCGCAATGACCTCGTCCAGCTCCAACGAGCGGTCAAAGAACATCTCACTGCGTCCCAGCTGATTCATTCTGCCCGATGTGCTCTCCAAGCCAAGCAGCATATTGGTCTTTGCCTGTTCGCGGCAGCGGCGCAGCTCGGAGCGATCCGGTCCTTCCTCTGCCAGACGCAGGCACTCTTGCTTAATCAGCTCGATTGCCTTGCGCTCGGTCTCCTTTCCAAGCGCTGTGTAGATGGCAAACATTCCCGTGTCCTCATGCGAGGTGTTAAATGAATATACCGAGTAACACAGACCGTTTTCCTCACGCACCGTGCGGAACAACCGCGACGCCATACCGCCGCCCAAAATCGCTCCCATCAGCGCGTTGACATAGCGTTCCTCTGCGCGAATCGGCAGACCCGGAAAGGCAAGGCACAGATGATTCTGCTCGATTTCCTTCGGACGAACGACAATCTTCGGCGCATATTCTGCCGGTTCAATGACATTGCGTCCGCTGCCCTCCATTTCAGAGAACAGCTCACAGATAAACTGAATATCGTCCTTGGTAAACGAGCCGGCGATAGCGACCACGGTATCCTTCGGGCGATAATACTCATCCATATATGTATGCAGGGTGTCACCCGTCATTTTATCCAGGCATTCTTCCTTGCCAAGAATCGGGCGTCCCAGCGAGAAGCCGTCATAGCAGGCTTCAAAAATTTTATCCGTTGCGACATCCTCCGGGGAATCCTCATACATGTCAATCTCTTCGAGAACGACACCGCGCTCGAGTTCCAAATCTCGTTCGCTGAATGTGGAATGCAGGAACATATCCGCAAGGATTTCCACACCGGTCTTGAGATGTCTGTCCAACGTCTTTAAGTAAAAGCAGGTGCACTCTTTTGTCGTAAAAGCGTTAACCTGTCCGCCGATGGCATCCATCGCAATGGCGATATGCTGCGCAGAGCGCTTCTCCGTGCCCTTAAACACCATATGCTCGATAAAATGCGAGATGCCGCTGAGTTCTTCCGGCTCGTGTCGGGAACCGTTCATAATCCAAATACCAACGGCTGCCGAGCGCATACCCGGTACGTATTCCGCTACAATGCGCACGCCGTTTGGCAATGTAATACGATCATACATCAATCGATCTCTCCCTTGACGATTCCGTAAAAGGAATCTCTCTATTCTACTGTTTGTTTTAGTATAACATACAATAAACCGGATGCGAACTGTTTTGGCGGTTTTTTATTAAAACATCCTGTTAACTTTTTGTTTCGTCAGGTACAAAAAAAGAAGCTGGGATTTCTCCCAGCTTCTCATCCTATCCTTTGGGCATGGGGAACAGTTCCTCATGATGCGCACCGAGCAGATTGACGCCTTGCTTGAGCAAACGCATAAACTCCCGCGCGTCCTCCTTACCAAGAACCCGCAGCAGCCATGCATAGCCGTCCAATTCCTTTCGATAGACGCCCTTGGCATACTGCCATCCGGTTTCCGTCAGACAAACGAGAACTTTTCTCCGATCATCTGTGCCCGGTGTGCGCTCAATATATCCCTTGCGCTCTAACTGCTTGAGGATATTGGCCACACGACCGGAGGTCAAACCGACATGCTCTGTCAAATCTCCCGCGCACACGGCTTCCTTCCGATGCGCAAGCATCAACAGAATCTGTTCCTCTCCTCTGGCTGCAATGCAATCCGCAATCCAACTCAATGGACGCGCATTCTCCACCTGCATCTCAACCAGCTCTTTTGCCAATTTCTCATACTCCAAACCGATTCACCTCTGCACATTACTTAATAATGTTAGAAGGCTTGTAGTTCTGATACTTCGGTTTCTTGTGGGTCTCATGTGCCCAGATCTCGTCAGCTTCCTTTGCCCAGCAAGCCGCATAGTCCTTGCACTTGCCGCACAGATGCTCTACCGGCTCCGGAGATTCCAAATCCGTGCTGTGTGCGCCGGTCTCATGTACCATCTTCTGCAGCAGTTCCGGGTTCTCCAGCATCGGGCACGGACGCAGATGGTTGTGGTTGAACGGCTGACCGTTATGATATGCCATGAACAGCGGGCTCTGCAGGATCTCCAGAATCGAGTTGTCATGGATGTTTGCGTTGGAATAATGAATGAATACACACGGCTCTGCGTCACCGGCAGAGTTGATGTGGAAGTAGTTTCTGCCGCCTGCAATGCAGCCGCCGACAAACTCGCCGTCGTTCTGGAAGTCCATCGGGTAGAACTCGATGTCGGACTTGCTGGAGCGAACGTAGCGGATGCGCTCGATCATGTACTTGCGCTGCTCCATCGTCGGCATCAGCTCCGGTGCAGCATTGTTGCCGACCGGCATGTAATGGAAGTAGAAGCCAAAGCGTGCGCCCTTGTCAGAGATCATCTTGAGGAACTCATCGCTGGTAACCGCTTCAATGTTGTGTTTGGTGTAGCAAATCGAGGTACCAAACAGAATGCCGTACTTCTTGAGCAGATCCATCGCGCGCATAACAGCAGCGTAATGACCTTCGCCGCGGCGCTCATCGTTGGTCTCCGGCGTGCCCTCAATGGACAGCTGGAAGGTCAGATTGCCCAGACGAACGACTTCCTTACAGAAATCCTCGTCAATCAGCGTGGAATTGGTGTACAGGGAGAACTCTACATCGTTGTGCTTTTCTGCCAGTTTCAGAATGTCCTTCTTGCGGACGAGCGGCTCGCCGCCGGTCATCATGTACAGATAGACACCCAGTTCCTTGCCCTGCGTTACGATCTTATCCATGTCCTCAAAGGACAGGTTGTGCTTGTGGCCATACGTGCCGGACCAGCAGCCGGTGCAGTGCATGTTACATGCAGAGGTCGGGTCGAACAGAATCAGCCACGGGATGTTGCAGTCATACTTCTTGCGGTTCTTGCGAATCTCCTTGGTGCCGCGGAAGAACGCCTCAAAGCCCAAGTTCAGGGCTGCCATCTTAGCGACATGCGGGTCGGTCTCGTCGAGCACGCGGTTGATAAAGCGAATCCACTTGTTTCCTTCCGGATGGCGAATCGCCTCGCGAACCTTATCATAGTTTTCCTTCGGCATACCATCGCCCCAGAATTTCTCTGCGAAATCGACAATGTCGAGGAATGCCTTTTCTCTATCTTTCTTTGCATTGGACAGCACATGGTCAATGATGACACTTGCTGCCGCTCTCTGAGCCTTATGCGAAAGCTCTGCTAATCCAGCCATATTGCTTGCCTCCAATTAAGTATCTTTCACTGAAAGTTAATATACGCCGTTCTTTGCATTCTGTCAAGTCTTTTTCGACAGAAATGCAGGTTCTTTTATCAATTCCTTGCTTTTTTTCTCAGATAACGATATACTGAAAGAACATTCTGTGCACAAATCAGAAAGGAGTTCTTCCCCATGCGTCTGCTGTATCTGCTGGTCTGGGACGCGATGTTCTGCATTGTCCTGAGCATCAGTCATTTTGCTTCCACAACGCTGATTTCCCCAGATTCCAGCTACGTTGTCACCCTTATTACCCTTGCCGTCTGCGGTGCATTTCTCGGCCATCTGTCCCATATCGACGGATTAACCATCGTTTTCGTCACGATTCCCGCCTTATATCTGGCGCTTGCACCGTTTCTCGCGCCGGTTCTCAATTCGTTGGCGCTTCCGCTGCCGAGCGGCATCTCGCTGGTGCCATCCGTCCTGCTGTCCTCGGACACGCTGCTGCTGCGCTATGCCGGTGCACTGACCGCCGGATACACGCTGTGGAGAAAATTGCAAAAGTAAGCATTTGCATCAACTCTCACCGACCATCTGTTGACAGGATATTCCGTCCTGTCCGCGTGTAGCACGATGTTTTTCCGGCACACAAGGAAATTTTTCCAATCTTCTATCGTACCAAAAAGGCTGTACCCGTTATGGATACAGCCTTTTTATTTTCAGAATCAGCAAGTTGTTCTTACAGAACCTTTTCTTCTTCCTTTACGTCCTTGCGGGACAGGTTGATACGGCCCTTGTCATCAATCTCAATGACCTTAACCCAAACCATATCGCCAACCTTGACAACGTCTTCTACACGCTCGACACGGTGCTTCTCCAGCTTGGAGATGTGAACCAGACCGTCCTTGCCCGGTGCGATCTGTACGAATGCGCCAAAGCCCATCAGACGAACAACCTTGCCGTAGAATACATCGCCGACTTCCGGATCCTTGACGATGGTCTCGATCATCTTCTTTGCCTTCTCGCCGTCGGAACCGTTGATAGCAGAAATGCTGACGGTGCCGTCCTCAGCGATGTCAACCTTTGCGCCGGACTCAGCGGTAATCTTCTGGATTACAGAGCCGCCCTTGCCGATAACATCACGGATCTTGTCCGGATTGATGTGAATGGTCATGGTCTTCGGTGCCCACTTGGAAACCTCAGCGCGCGGCTCAGCAATTGCCTTGAGCATGACATCGTCGAGGATCTTGTAACGAGCATCGCGGCACTTGCGGAATGCTTCCTTGATGATGGACGGAGTCAGACCGTCAACCTTAATATCTACCTGAATACCGGTGATGCCCTTCTTGGTACCAGCTACCTTGAAGTCCATATCGCCGTAGAAGTCCTCAACGCCCTGAATATCGGTAAAGGTGGTCTCCTGACCGTCATCGGTAATCAGACCGCAGGAAATACCAGCTACCGGAGCCTTGATCGGAACGCCTGCGTCCATCAGAGCCAGCGTGGAGCCACAAACAGAGCCCTGAGAGGTGGATCCGTTGGAGGACAGAACCTCAGATACCACGCGGATAGCATACGGGAACTCCTCTGCGGACGGCAGTACCGGCAGCAGAGAACGCTCAGCCAGTGCACCGTGACCGATCTCACGACGGCCAGGGCCGCGGGACGGACGGGTCTCACCAACAGAGAAGGACGGGAAGTTATAATGATGAATATAACGCTTCTCCTTCTGCTCGAAGATGGTATCCAGCGTCTGTGCATCGGACAGGGTGCCCAGCGTGCAGACAGACAGAACCTGTGTCTGGCCACGGGTGAACAGGCCGGTACCGTGTGCGCGCGGCAGAACGCCAACCTCAGATGCCAGCGGACGAACTTCTTCCATGCCGCGGCCATCTACGCGCTTGCCCTGGGTCAGCCAGTGACGAACAACCTTTTTGCACAGCTTATCAACGATCTCAGAGATCTCAGCAGCGCGCTCGGTAGCAACCTCTTCGCCCAGCATCTCGTCGATCTCTTCGCGGACAACCTGCATTCGTGCGTCACGGACGGTCTTGTCGTCGGTATCAAAGGCAACCTCTACCTTTGCGCGTGCGAATGCTTCGATCTGGTCGAACAGCTCATGATCGACATCATGGTGCTCGTACTCAAACTTCGGCTTGCCGATCTCTGCCTTGATGGAGTCGATGAATGCACACATCTTCTTGATTTCCTCGTGTGCAAACAGCAGAGCGTCCAGCATCTGATCTTCCGGAACTTCCTTTGCGCCAGCCTCGATCATAACGATCTTCTCTGCGGTGCCGCAAACGGTTACGTCCATCAGGCTCTTCTGGCGCTGCTCCAGCGTCGGGTTCAGAACGAACTCGCCGTCTACCAGACCAACGTCTACGCCTGCTACGGTGTAGTTGAACGGAATATCAGAAATAGCAACTGCGATGGAAGCACCATTCAGAGCAGTTACCTGCGGGGAGTTGTCGTAGTCGTTGCCCATTACGGTGCACACAATGGATACATCGTTGCGCAGATCCTTCGGGAACAACGGGCGCATCGGGCGGTCGATCTGGCGGGAGGCGATGGTAGCCTGCTCGCTTGCCTTGCCCTCACGGCGCATAAAGGAACCCGGGATACGGCCTACTGCGTACAGCTTTTCCTCAAAATCAACGGAAAGCGGGAAGAAGTCTACGCCCTCGCGCGGCTTCGGGGAAGCGGTAGCGGTAACGAGAACAACCGTATCGCCGTAGCGAACCAGCGCGGAACCGTTTGCCAGCTGAGCAACCTTACCGGTCTCAACCGTCAGCTCACGACCTGCGAACGTGGTCTTAAACACGCGCTCTTCATCAAATGACTTATGAGTAATCGTTGTCATAACTGTCTCCTATTCTTAAAAAATTCTTCGTTTTTTCGGAAAGTCCGACAGTCCTTCAAGCACTTGAAGCAGATGTGGCACCAGCGTCCACACTTCCTTCAACTGCTCAAGGAGTTGCCGTCCAGTCCATTCCTACATAAACGGGCAGAGAGGACGACCGCAGCGTGTGCGGCCTTCCTCTCTCATGAACAAGTACTTACTTTCTGATGCCGAGCTTAGCGATGATAGCTCTGTAACGCTCGATGTCCTTCTTCTTCAGGTAAGCGAGCATGTTGCGGCGCTGACCAACCATCTTCAGCAGGCCACGACGGGAATGGTTGTCGTGCTTGTGCTCCTTCAGATGCTCGGTGAGCTGCTTAATGCGCTCGGTCAGGATAGCAATCTGTACTTCCGGAGAACCAGTGTCGGTCTCGTGGGTACGGTTTGCAGCAATAACTTCAGCCTTCTGTTCTTTGCGGATCATAATTAGACACCTCATAATATAATATAGTTTGTATAGCTTTCCACACACCGGGCAGCGGCTCAGGTGTAAGGACACGGTCAAACATGTCCGGTATCCAGACTGCTCAGTGAGGGGGATACGCTAACTACTGCATCATATCATACGGCACGCCGTTTGTAAAGTAAAAATTTTCGGATTTTTTTCCTGTATTTTGTACATATCGCAATTTTCCGACACAGCCCGCGCAAATCGTTTCTTTTTGCATCACTCTCGTACAGATTATACAAGTTTTCCCGCAAATACCCGCTCTTTTTTTACTGTTTGGTTGCGAATTTCTATGAAATCCATTTGTGCAAAATCCTGCATTTTCTGTCGAACGCAGCGACATTTTCCCGCCATTTCTGCATGAGCAAAAAATGCGTCCTGCATCCGTTGTAAACTTGCACAGTCACCCGCCGAAAGCCTCCGTTTTGTTTCATGAAATTTGTATCTTTTCAGGAAGATGGGGCAATGCTATAATACAACCATCAACAACAGACAAGCCACTGAGCAATCAGTGCTGTGTCTACTCTCCGTGCTCTCCGCACGGATTCCTCTTTTTCTCTTTTCTGAAATGAAAACACATGACTGGGGCTGTGCAATCGTGCGGCCTGGGGTTATGTGTTTTTCTTTTGTCTATTTTTCAGGATTCTTTTACAGATTCTTGCATTTTTCCTATTTTCTTTGGTGATTTCCTCTTTTTGCCATTGACATCTTTTAGACTCTTTGATACAATGATACCAATTTACAGGGGAACTTATGGTTGTCTATTCCAGACACCGAGTTGAGAAGGTTAAAGCCTGACCCTTTGAACCTGTCGGTTAACACCGTTGTAGGAAGTAAAGGTATTTCGGATACTGAATCCAGACATGCATTGATTTCCTGCGAAATCAGTGCATTTTTTGTTTCCTACGTTGTTCCCACTTTTCTTTTTTAGGAGGATCAGCATGTACAAGACACAGATCGAAGCAGCAAAGCAGGGCATTATCACCCCGCAGATGGAAGTTGTCGCAAAGAAGGAAAACATGGATGTAGAGGTTCTGCGCGACCGCATTGCCCGCGGCACCGTCGTCATTCCGGCGAACCGCAATCACACGTCCCTGTCTCCGGAAGGCATCGGCGAAGGACTCAAGACCAAAATCAACGTCAACCTCGGCATTTCCGGCGACTGCCACGATTACGAGGAGGAGTTCAAGAAGGTTCGCATGTCCATTGATTACGGCGCAGAGGCCATCATGGATCTGTCCAACTATGGCAAAACGCACACCTTCCGTCAGGAGCTGATTGAGATGTCTCCGGCGATGATCGGCACGGTTCCGATGTATGACGCCGTCGGCTATCTGGAAAAGGATCTGAAGAGCATCGAAGCAAAGGATTTTCTGCGCGTTGTCGAGGCACACGCCAAGACCGGCGTAGACTTCGTGACCATTCACGCAGGTATCAACCGCAAGACCATTGACACCTTCAAGCAGACCAAGCGCCTGACCAACATCGTATCGCGCGGCGGTTCTCTGCTGTTCGCATGGATGGAAATGACCGGAAACGAAAATCCGTTCTATGAATATTTTGACGAACTATGTGACATCCTGCACGAATACGACGTCACCATTAGCCTTGGCGACGCAATGCGTCCGGGCTCCAATCATGACTCCACCGACGCCAGCCAGATTACCGAGCTCATTGAGCTGGGCATCCTGACCAAGCGCGCTTGGGAAAAGAATGTGCAGGTTATGATCGAAGGACCGGGTCACATGGTGCTCAACGAAATCAAGGCAAACATGGAAATCGAGAAGCGTCTGTGTCACGGCGCACCGTTCTATGTGCTCGGCCCGATTGTCACGGACATCGCTCCGGGCTATGACCATATCACCTCTGCGATCGGCGGCGCGATTGCAGCGACCTACGGTGCAGACTTCCTGTGCTATGTCACCCCAGCAGAGCACCTGCGTCTGCCGGATGTCAACGACGTAAAGGAAGGCATTATCGCTTCCAAGATTGCCGCTCATGCCGCAGACATGGCAAAGGGCATCCCGCACGCGCGCGACATTGACAACAAGATGAGCGACGCCCGCCGCCGTCTGGACTGGGACGAGATGTTCGACCTCGCCATTGACGGCGAGAAGGCACGCAGATACTTTGAGTCCAAGCCGCCGAAGGATCGCCACACCTGCTCGATGTGCGGCAAGATGTGTGCAATGCGTACCACCAACTACATTCTGGAAGGCAAGGACGTCTCCCTGCTCTCTTCCGACGAAAAATAAGTCTACCTACCTTTCTTCTCATACATCTTATATATGCGAAAACCTCCCGCGTAAAAACGGGAGGTTTTTGTGTTTTATATTACAAAATCTGTTACAAAAATACGTTATAAGCCGTTAGCACAGTACTATACTTACATTTTTCAGTATATTCAAGCATCCCTTTTCCTACGATAATAAATATATCATCGTGGGAGGAGGTGTCGTATTGGTTGATTATAGTCCGCTATGGGCGACAATGAAACAAAAAAATGTCACAACATATGCGCTAATTACAAAATACGGCATCAATACCCGAACGATTTTTAACTTAAAGCATAATGGAGGTATTACAGTCTACACACTGGAAAGATTATGTAAAATCTTACAATGTACGCCAAATGATGTTTTGCAATTTATCTACGAGGAGCGATACATATGCGAGTAGAAAAATACTATTATTCTGACAACAACAAGCCGAACACAGCCATCGAAAACACGGAAAAGTTCCAGTCGTTCACGCAGTTATCTGCGTCCTGTCAATCTCTCGCGCAGGAAATCGGCGCGAACCTGTTTATGGATACCGACGATCACGCAGGTTGGATTACCTTTATCTGCAATGTTTTGAGCTTCAAGGACGCTGCAAAGCAAACCATGCAGCAACTAGCAGACGCCGCAGACGAGGTGACGATACGGGCGTCTGTCGATACCGGCGCGAACAGCCCCGCAGATGTTGACAACGCGGTACAGCTGACCTTCTGGTTCGATTTCATTTAATCGCAATAGGTCACAGTCCGCTCCGGCTTCTTGGCTCTCCCTTTGGGAGAGCTGGCATTTGCATCGCAAATGACTGAGAGGGCGAACTTAACAAATTCATATCAGATAAAATCTAAGAACAGACAAAAAAATCCCTCCGAAAAATTCCGGAGGGATTCGTTGTTTTTGTGTGAAATTACTTGACGATTTCCTTTGCAGCAGCAGCGTACTTCTCAATCTTTGCGTCTACTTCTGCCTTTTCCTTGCCGTTTGCCATGATATAAACCTTGACCTTCGGCTCGGTGCCGGACGGACGGATGATGAAGCTCGTGCCGTCTTCCAGATCGTAATACAGTACGTTCTGACCCTTCAGCTCTACTTCGGTCTGTGCGCCGGTTGCCAGCTCTGTCTGGATACCCGACTGCAAGTCACGAACGTCCTTAACTACGGTTCCGCCAACTTCCTTGAGCGGGGTCTCACGCAGTTCCTTCATCAGCTCTGCCATGCGAGTCAGACCGGACACGCCCGGCATTACGATGGACAGGGTCTCTTCTGCGTAGTAGCCGTAGCGCTTGTACATATCCTGCATTGCATCGTACAGGGTCATGCCCTTGGTGCGGTAGTAAGCAGCCATTTCTGCAATCAGCATGGAGGCAATGACAGCGTCCTTATCGCGGGCATGGTCGCCGCACAGGTAGCCGTAAGACTCCTCGAAGGCGAACAGATACTGATGCGAACCGGTTGCCTCGAATTCCTTGATCTTCTCTGCGAGGAACTTAAAGCCGGTAAAGGTATCAAAGCAAGCAACGCCGTTGTCATTGGCAACCTTGCGTGCCATCTCCGTCGAAACGACAGACTTGAGCACTGCCGGATGCGGCGGCATGGTGTTGGTCAGCTTCTTCGCCGTGATGATGTAATCAATCAGCAGCACGCCCATCTGGTTGCCGCTCAGAGTCACATAGTCGCCGGTGCTGCTCTTGAGCACGGTGCCGCAGCGGTCGGAGTCCGGGTCAGTGCCGATAATCAGGTCAACGCCCTGCTGCTTTGCCATCTCGATAGCAAGGTTAAAGCCTTCCTTGTTCTCCGGGTTCGGAGACTTTACGGTCGGGAAGTTGCCGTCAATGACCATCTGCTCCGGCACGCAGATCACGTGCTTGTAGCCGATGCGCTTGAGGATTTCCGGAACCAGCTTGTAGCCTGCACCGTGGAACGGGGTGTAGATGATCTTGAAATCATCGGCAACCTGCGCGATGCAGTCCGGGTTAATGCTCATCTTCTGAATCTGACGCAGGTAAATCTCGTCGGATTCTGGGCCGATAATCTTAATCAGACCCTTGTCAATGGCTTCCTGATGATCCATGGTCTTGACGTCTGTAAACATGTCCAGTGCGTCCATTTCCTTTGCCACAACATCAGCTTCCTTCGGCGGCAGCTGTGCGCCGTCCTCCCAGTAAACCTTGTAGCCGTTGTACTCCTTCGGGTTGTGGGAAGCGGTAATCATAACGCCTGCCAATGTGCCGTATGTACGAACAGCGAACGACAGAACCGGAACCGGACGCAGAGATTCATACTCAATGACATTGATGCCGTTTGCTGCCAGAATGCTGGCTGCCAGATGCGAATACTCGTCGGAATGCAGACGGCTGTCGCAGGCAATCGCTACACCGCGCTGCATGGCACGCGGGCCGTACTGCTTAATCAGATTGGCCAGGCCCTGTGTCGCTGCGCCAACGGTAAAGCGGTTCATCTTATACAGACCGATACCCATTGTGCCGCGCAGACCTGCTGTACCAAAGGACAGCGGTGCGAAAAATCGCTCCTGGATTTCCTTTTCGTTGCCCTCCAGAGCTGCCAATTCGGCGTGCTCCTCTGCGGTCAGAGCCGGAGATTCCATCCACTTGCGATATTCTTCCATATAGCCCATTTCAAAACACCTCATATTTCCTATTTTAATTTTTTCATAGAATTTTTCTTCTGCTCGGGCAGAAGGTATCTCTAGAAAAATTATACAGCATTTCACAGGAAATTTGAAGGATAATTTACCAAAATTACAAAATGTTTTTGTTACACACAACGTGCACCTGCATTTTACAGCATTTTATCCAAATATGATGGATATTTTTCTGTTATTTTGCAAAAGCAACACGATTTTTGCGTTTTCGGGATAAACTTTTTCGTTTTATTCAGAAACAGAAACCCAGATGTTTCCATTTTCATTGCTCTTGACGCAGGCATCCACAAACGCCATGCTCTTGATGCCGTCTACAATGGTCGGATGCGGCAGCTGCGGGACATCTTCTCCCATGCAGCGCAGCACATCATGACAGAAACCACGATAATAGTTTCCAAATGCCTCAAAGAATCCCTCCGGATGTCCTGCCGCAATGCGCGACAGGTTCTCGACGCGCTTGGTCAGGAACGAACGACCATTGGTGTAGTAGATCTCCGGCCCGTTTGCCTTCGTCACCTTGAGGCGTGTCGGCTGTTCATGTGACCATTCCAGCGAGCCTTTGTCACCGAATACGCGAATGGAAACGCCGCATTCGTGGCCAATGGCCACCTGAGACGCCCACAGCAGTCCCGGCACACCGCCGGTCAGCTTGAGCATCACCTGTGCATTGGTGTCCAGCGGCATATCCGCCGGAATCGGGGTCAGATTTGCCAGCACCTGTTCAATGTCCAATCCGGTTGCCCGCTCGATCAGGCACGACAGATGTGTGCCAATATCTGCGCAGCACGCGGAATCTCCCGCCTGTGACCGGTCAAAGCGCCATGCATGGCGCACATCGTCGCCGCGATCCAGTCCGTTCATGACCCAGTCCTGCGGATACTCCGCAACAACCGTCAAAATTTTGCCGATTTCTCCCATCTCGATCATATCTCGAATCTGATGAATCATCGGATAATTGACATAGGTATAGGACACGCCAAAATGCAGTCCCTTTTCCTCTGCCAGTTTTTGCAGCTCTTTCGCCTCTTGGATGTTCATCGCCACCGGCTTATCGCAGGACACATGAATGCCGTGCTCCAAAAATGCCTTGGCAATCGGAAAATGCGTCTTGTTCGGCGTCGCAATGACGACAAAGTCAATGCCGTCCTCTCGGGCACTCTCTTTTTCGACCATCTCTTTGTAGTCGGTATACAATCGATCGCTCGGAATATGCCATTGCTCTCCTGTCGCCTGATTTTTCTCTGCATGGCGGGAGAAACAGCCCGCCGTCATGATTGCCAAATCGTCCATCTGTGCGCCGCGGTGATGGACATCGCCGATAAACGAGCCGATGCCGCCGCCTACCATGCCAAACCGAAGATGTTTCATCGTCTTTTCCTCCTAAAACCAATTGACTTCCAATTTGATTCTTCTTTTCTGTGCTTTCATTGTATAAAATCAAGCGGGGAAAAACCGATGCAATCGGCGCATAAACAGAAGCAATCCAATCATACCGGCATGTTGCGAAATTGACGCGGAGACATGCCGGTTTTGGCGCGAAATGCCGCCGCAAAGCTCGTGTCATACGCATAGCCGACTTCTCCTGCAATCTCAATGACAGACAGCTGGGTTTCTTTGAGCAGCGTCTTGGCTCGATTGATGCGCAGATTGATGAGATACTCATGCGGGGACTGGCCGGTAGACGCGCGAAACAGCCGATTCATTTGGGACGCACTGAGATGAAACTGCTGTGCCAGTTCTGCCACGGACAACTCTTCCCGCAGATGTTCGTGCAAATACCGCTGCGCCTGCGCAATGAGCGGATGGTCTGCGGCAATGCGGTCTGTGGTGTACAGCAGCCCGCACAGCAGGGTGTGCAGCCGCTGCGATGCCGTCACTTCATTGATCTGTCCGACCTGCTGCATTTGATTGACAATGCGCTGCATCTGCTCCAGCAAATATCGATTTCCATCCACGCGGATGACCGCGCCATGCGTCTGCAAAATTTCTCGATAAAAATCCGCCGTGTTCGCACCGTCAAAATGCAGCCATAAGTATTCCAATGGCTGTACTGCATGATAGGCGTGCGGCTGATAGCAGTTCAAAAATGCCAATTCTCCCGCGCCAACCCGCGCTGTTCCGTGGTCATCGCTTGCGATTTCCATCTCTCCGCGCAGCACATACAGCAGCAAAAAGCTCGGATAGCTGTCTCGCTCAACCGTGTAATGGGTATCACAATAAAAGTGTCCTGCCCGCTGGAGATAATACAGAACAGCACACGCCTGTTTGGATGCCGTGGCGTCATACAGCTCTGATTTTTGTGCAACGCCTTTTTCATAGGGAAGCGGCATGGTGTATTCTCCTTTCTCCCCATGTTTTTTCTGTTATTATATCATGCATCCATGCAGTGTGCACAAAAAATGCGTGAAATTCTTCGGTTTCCGCGCGATTCTCTACGTCATTTTCTCCGCTCATTTTCTATACTGAAAGCAGAAAGCAACCAAAGAACCACAAAATCAACAGATACAATTGACAACCAACAAGTATTGCTGCAAGGAGGATATACGATGAAAAACAAGGAAATCATCTCTGTCGGCGTCATCGGTGCCGGAGGCTTTATCGGTCAGGATCATCTAAAGCGTCTGTCTACGGTTATTGAAGGCGTCAATATCGAAATGCTGTACGATTTGAACACAGAAAAGTGCACCGAGCTTGCAAACAAATACCATACCCGCGTCGCTGCTTCTGCCGAAGCATTGATTGCCGATCCGCAGGTCGATGCCGTACTCATCACCGCATGGGACGGCGTGCACGCCGATTTAACGCTGAAATGCATTGCAGCCCGCAAACCGGTATTCTGCGAAAAGCCGCTCGCAACTACCATCGAGGACTGCAAGAAAATCGTAGAAGCGGAAAAAGAGGCTGGTGAAACACTCGTGCAGGTTGGTTTTATGCGCCGCTTTGACGCAGATTACCGCAAGATGAAAGAAATTCTCAAATCCGGTGAGCTGGGTGCACCGATTATGGCGCATTGCATCAGCCGTACCCCGCGCATTGCTCCCGGCTTCACAGACCCGATGCAGATTACCAATATCGTCATTCATGAAATTGACCTGTTCCGCTGGATGCTGGATGAGGAATTGGTACGCGGTCAGGTACATTTCTCCCGCTCCACCGGCTTTGCCGAGTCCGGTCTGCATGACCCGCAGCTCGTGCTCATGTGGTCGGAAAGCGGCGTGCTGATTGATGTCGAGTCCTCTGCCAACAGTTACTACGGCTATGAAATCGGCTGTGAAATTGTCTGCGAAAAGGGCACGCTCCGTCTGCCGACTCCAGCTGCTCCTATTGTCCGTTCGCGCCTGCAGTGTGCCGTTCCGGTGATGGACGACTGGTCAGAGCGCTTCCCGGATGCATACAAAAACGAGCTGCAGCACTGGATTGATTATCTGCGCGGCAGAACCAATCAGCCAGGCCCGGGCACACAGGACGGCTATGCTGCCTGCGTAACCGCAGATGCCCTCATTCGTTCCCAGCAGACCGGCAACACAGAGAGCATTGTTTTATAACGCTATTTTCTTTTCCTAACTTACTTATATAAAAAGAACGGATGCCCGTACGGACATCCGTTCTTGCTTTTCATCTAAAAGTTATTCTTTCGGCAGCAGCACGGCTTCGCAGCGATCCAAAATGCCTGCCAGCTGAGCCAGCACAGTACCGTAGTTTGCAGACGGAACGCCTGCTTCGCGGCAGATTGCCACGCGCGCCTGTACCGAGCGGGTAGACATAGTCGCGCCGGTGTCATGAATGACCAGATCATACTCTGCCAGATTTTCCGGCAGATCCAAGCCGAAATTATAATCGATTTGCAGCTCCTCGCCAATCAGACGGCGCAGGGAACGCGGAATCTTGATGCGTCCGATTTCCTTGTACACTTCACTCGCGCGGCTGCCAACCGCAACAAGTACGCGGCTGTCTTCCTTCAAATTGCTCAGCGTGCGTGCGCCATCGATAAAGTCCTGCAGCACGCCGCGCTGCTTGGCATACAGCAGCGAATAGGAAGTCAGCGGAACGGTTTCCGGCACAATATCGCGCACCTTGCTGAACGAGCGCGCATAGGCAATGACCAGATCGACACGCGGAATCTCCTTGAGTGCGTTTTCTAAATCGTTCTCATGAATGATGACGCAGCGTGCGCCGCGGTTAATCAGATCCATCATAATCAGATACTCGTGAATCAAGCCGGACTCCGGCACCAGCATCAGAACATAATCGCCCTCTCGCACCAGATTATCCGGTATCAGCGAGCCTTCAAAGTCCTCGCTTGTGCGCACCATCTGCGACAGGCGGGCACGCAGCAGCGATACCGAGCCGGAGGTATTGGCGGAAATAAAAATAGCGTCCGGGAATTCCATCTTGAGCTTTGCAATATCTCCCGCATATGCTTCATCGCAGCGGTTGAATACCTGCAGGTACGGCACATCATTTTTGATGAGCCAATCATGGGCATGTTGATAGGTCTTTCGTGCTTCCTCGTCAAACTCCTGAATGTTAATTACATAAATCGCAATGTCTGCGCGGCGAACGATATTGCGCACCGCTGTGGCATTTTCACCGTTTAGTTCACTGACATCATTGAGTCCCGCCGTATCAATCAGGGTAACCTCACCGATATGTCCGAGACGGCAGCTGCCGACAATAGGACTGTACTTTTTCGTGCCCTTCTGTTCAATGTTTTTCTTATTAGAAACCAAAAGGTTAAAAATACTCGTCTTGCCACTGCCTACCTGACCAAACAGAACAATGTGTCGATTTTGGCCGCCAATTTCGCCTGCCAAATCTGCCGATAAATAGTTATGTCTCATGCTCTTTCTCCTTCCTGTATCTCTATGCTGTTGCGCGGCGGAAGGAAGCCTCCTTTGAACTCTTTTCTATATTCTTATTTTCTGGATTTCATTATATCACGAAAATGCAAAATGTACAGCTTGTGCCCACCAACATTTCCTGTTCTCAGTGTAGCATATACGCCTCTATTCATCAAGCATCCTGACGAAAAAAGCGCCTGCCAATCGGCAGACGCTTTATCTCTGTTATGCTTCCGGCGCACCGGTTTTATTTTCTTCCTTTGGACGTCTCTTCGGACGGCGGCGGCGCGGCGGACGATGGGCATCGACAAATTCTTTGTCCTCCGATGCCCGGCGCTCGTTGTGTGCTGGGCGGGAATCTCCCTGCTCATTTCTACTGCGCTCCCGACGCGGACGGCGCGGGCGATTTTTATGCGGCTTGTCGCCGGATTTTCCCGATCGTTCCTGCTTTTCGCCGGATTCTTTTTCGTTGTTCGGCTTCTGAGCAACATCCGGATTTTTCCGGCGGCGCTTCGGCCGCTCATTGCGGCGGCGTTCCTGCTGCGGCTCGGCAGCTGTTTCTGCCCCCTGCTCCGGTGTCTCCACTGTATCGACCAGCTTTTCCGCCACCTTCGGTGCGGCAGCTGTCGGGCGCGATGCCGGGCGGCGTGTTCTGCGGCCCGCCTGCAATACCTGACAGTCGGTGCAGGCATAGACACGCGGCGTGTCCGGATCATCCTCCAGCTGTACCGTGCACTGTCCGCGCAGCATGGCATTGCTGAGTACCACGCCAACGCCGTCCGGCGTCTGTACCGTGGAATCCACGCGCGGCGTCACGCGCGACAGCTCCTCATACGCTTCCTGCTCGTATTTCAGGCAGCACATGAGTCTGCCGCAGGTACCGGAAATCTTTGTCGGATTGAGCGACAGATTCTGCTGTTTTGCCATATTGATGGAAACCGGCTGAAAATCATCCAAGAACGATGCACAGCACAGCGGTCTGCCGCAGATGCCCAGTCCGCCGAGCACCTTCGCCTCATCGCGCACGCCGATCTGGCGCAGCTCAATGCGCGTGCGGAACACCGATGCCAGATCCTTGACCAGCTCACGGAAATCCACGCGGCCATCCGCGGTAAAATAAAACAGCACCTTGTTGAGATCAAACGTATATTCGACCGAGACCAGCTTCATATCCAGCTTGTGCTCGACAATCTTCTTTTCGCAAATTGCAAAGGCTTCCTTTGCTCGCTTTTGGTTGGTCTCCACGACCTTTTCATCCGAATGTGTCGCAACGCGCAGCAGCTTTTTGAGCGGCTTGACGACCTCGCCCTCTGCCACGTCTTTATTGGCAATTGCGACTTCTCCGTATTCTACGCCGCGCGCCGTCTCGACAATGACATGCTGTCCCACTGTCGTCTCGATACCGCACGGGTCAAAATAATATACTTTTCCGACTTCTTTGAATCGGACGCCTATAATCTGAGCCAAAATCTTTCCTCCTACGTCTCGCCAAACCGGCAACACGCTCTCTCATAAAATCTATTGTATCCGCTCAAAGCTTCCGGCAGCAAGGCAGCCTGTCAGCAGTGCCATGCTCGGATTGCGGGAAATGCGTTCATCCAGCTCGCCCATCCAATCGTACAGCGCGAGCATTTGTCGAACGGTGAGTTTGCGGCTCACCAGGTTCGTCTGTTCCTGTAGTGCCGGAAGCAGCGGGGATGCCATGCCATGTGCACAGAAAATCGCATCGCGCATCGCTGTGCGCAGCGCAGTCAGCACATGGGAAAACTGCTGCCGCGACAAGCCGGAACAATGCTCTGCGGCTTCCAGCAGACGCAATTCGTTCTTGCTGTCCAGTGCGCGCAAAAATTCGCCCGCCAGCTGTGTGATCTCTTCCGCCTCTTCACTCAGCGCCACAATCGCATCCCCTGCGATACCCTGACAGCCTGCGGCGGCAGACTGCAAGACCGCGGCATCCTTTTCCGGATACCGCTGCCGCAGCAGATGCAGCACCGATCCTCGATCCAGCGGAGCCAACGCATACTGCGTACAGCGCGACAAAATTGTGGGCAGAATCGCGCTCTCATTTTCCGTCATCAAAAGAAAAAAGGCATATTCCGGCGGTTCTTCCAGCAGCTTGAGCAGCGCATTTTGCGCCGCAGCGTTCATATTCTGCGCATGGCGAATGAGAAAAATGCGGCGGTCACTGTCGCCCGGATAGACCGCGCATTCTGACCGAATGCGGCGCGCCGTGTCCACCTTGATCTCCGCATCACCCAAATCAATACAGGTGACATCCGAATGGTTGTTCTGCTCAACCTTGCGGCAGGCAGCGCACTGTCCGCACGGCTTTTCGCCGGTGCTCTCGCACATAAGTGCCATGGTCAGCACACGCGCTGCCGTCAGCTTACCAATGCCTTTCGGCCCGGTCAGCAGAATGCTCTGCGGAAATCGTCCGTGCAGGGCATGTTGCCAAGCCGCTTTTAATTCCTCATTTCCCAGCAGACTGGCAAACGTCATGACGGTTCCGCCTTTCCTCAAAAATCACCATCCATCACGCAAATGGATGCAGTATCAGTATACCATCCGTCCCGCAGAAATTCAATGTGAACTTGCCGAATCCGCTCTCCCGGATACACCAGCGGTACGCCGGGCGGATACGGCGTAATCGGCCGCGCACAGATTTTTCCGGCGCTCTTCCCCAGCGGCACGGTTGTTTTTTTGCCAAACCATGCCTTCCGCACCGAGCACACGCGCTCCGGCTCCGGAAACGGCAGCGGCTCGGCGTGCGGCCTCGACACCGCGCAAAACCGCTTGTCGCGCAGCGCGCCCATGAGCCGCGCATAATCGCGCGCAGTGTCCGCACCGGTACAGATGCACACGAGATAATTGGCGTCCGCCATCTCCGCATCAATCGCAAAGTCCTCATGCAGAATGGCCGAAAGCTCCTGTCCCGTGACATTGGTATCTGTGCAGCGAATGGTCAGCCTGCACGGGTCGAGCGGTGCTTTTTGCTCTGTCAGGGTGTCAAATACGGTTGTCTGGGCGATCTCCCGCCGGAGCGCCTGTACCCGCACGGCGCACTGCGCATATGCCTGTGCGCCGTCCCCTTCCAGCCAAGCCCGCGCCAAATCAATGGAGGCGAGCAGCAGATACGACGGGCTGGACGTGCCGAACAGCGGTGCGGTCTCCAGCAGCGTGTCAAATGAAATGCGGCCGGATGACAGCAAAATGGCACTCTGTCCCCATGCCGGCAGCGTTTTATGCGTGCTCACCGCCGCGAGATCTGCTCCCTGTTCGATGGGAGACGGCAGACCGACCGCCTTGAGATGGGCGCCGTGCGCCGCATCGACAAGCAGTGGGACGCCGTGCGCATGGCAAATCTCCGCCAACTGGGGAATATTTTGCAAAATGCCATAGTAATTCGGGCTGGTCACCAGAACGGCGGATGCCTGCGGGTGCTGTTGCAGCGTCTGTTCCACCGTTTTCGGGTCAAGCAGTCCCGGCATTCCGTCCAGCGGCTCCGGCACGACAAACACCGGCGTCAAATCCAGCAGTGCCATCGCGTGCGTGACGGATTTATGGCAGTTTCGGTCTAAAATCAGCGTGCCGCCCTCCGGCACAGCCGCGCCGATTGCCGTCATCAGTGCCTGCGTGGAACCGCCGGTCAAAAACAGGCAGTCGTGTGCGCCGTAATACCGCGCGGCATCGCGCTCCGCGGAGAGAATCGGCTCATCTCCCTCATATAAGTTGCCGGTTCCTTCGATTTCCGTATAATCAATCGGAAACGGGAAATTCAGTTCCGGCAAAACCGGACGACCTTTGTGTCCCGGCATATGAAAACGGGCGGCCTTGCGAGCCGCCTGTTTCCGTAATTGTTCATACAATCTTGCGTCAGACATATTCCTTCGTCACCAATGGGCTGAGATACAACGGATTGACATCGAGAATCGCCGTGTCTCCGTTTTTAATATCCAGTCCTGTCACATCGCAGGAGACATGGCACAGACCTACATGTCCCAGCACGCGGACGCGATGTCCGGCAATGCTGATGTAGATGTTGCCCTTTCCTCTGCCGTCTTCCAAATCATTCTTGACATAGCGCATGACATCACGCGGCCGGAACAAATCGCGCTTTTTCTCCACGGAAAAGCCGTCTGTGTAGCCGACCGGCACAACCGCTACGCGCGTGGTGTCCTTTGCGACATAACCGGCACCATAGCCAAAGGTATGTCCCTTCGGCACAGTGCGCGTTTCAATGACGCGGCTTTCGAGGTATCCCAAACGGGACAGCCCATACTTTGCGCCGTTGACAATGCGTCCGGTAAAGGCGGAGCCGACGCGAACCGCGTCCAGCATCATGTCATCATAGCGGAACACGCCATTGGAGTTTGCCGCATGGCGCATCCCCACGCAGATGCCCTCCGCTTCCAGCTGGCTGACGATGGCGCACAGCTGCTTATACTGTCCGCGTGTCGCCGCTTCATCGGCAAACGAGGAGTGAAAATGCGTATAAATACCGGTCACCTGAATGCCCGGGCACTGGGTGTACACGTTCTTGATCTCTGCATACTGATCCGGCAAAAAACCGTAGCGTCCCATGCCCGTGTCAATCTTGACATGCGCCTTTGCCTGCATACCGCAGCCCTGTGCGACTTCGTTCAAGCACTGCGCCGCTTCCGGCGAGCCGACCGTCGCAATGGCGTTTGCCTGTACAACCTGATACGCTTCATCTGCCATCGCGGTAGAGCGCATGACAAGAATGTCTTCCTCGGTATAGCCCCAGTCGCGCAGACGCTGCGCGTCCTCCGGTTCCGTCACCGCAAACATGCGGATGCCGGTCTCCTGCAAGACCTCTGCCATCTGCTTCATGCCAAAGCCATAGCCGTCTGCCTTCAATACGGCAAAGACCGGCACACCGGCTTTTTTTTGAATGATGCGGGAATTCTCCTTGAGCTTTTCCCGCTCGATAACAAACTTTTTCATGTTACTTGTTCTCTTCCGGCTTGTTGTCCTCAGCCTTCTTTTCTTCCGGCTTTGCCTGCTTCTGCTCACCGCGATGATCGCCGGTCAGGTTCTTCGGCTTCGAGGTATCCAGCGCAGCATTCTTCTTCAGGAAGCGCTTGCGGCGCAGGTTGCGGTAGGTGCTCTGGCCGTGTACAACGGCAAAGTATACCGGCTTGTTGAATACGAGGTCATACTCACCGACAAACTGTACCAGATCGCCATTGAAGTCCTTCTTGAAGCGGTACAGACCGTAGAGCGGATTGTCCGGTGTCAGATCGCCGGAAACGCCGCGGAAGTCATAGATGCGGCACTTCTTCTCCAGAGACCACTGAATCATCATCCACTGCAATAAGTAGTTCGGCATCAGCTTACGAACGTCAAATTCCTTGGTGCCGTTTGCCGATGCGCCGTACAGATACCAAACCTTGTCGCCGTAGTAAATAGCGAGCGTACCTGCAATCGGCTTATCCTCATAAAATGCCATGTACAGACGAGCATTGTCGCCCATAGCGTCCAGCATCTTATTGAAGTAGCTTGCCGGGCGGGTGACAAAGCCGTCACGCAGGCCGGTCTCCAGCATCATCTTTGCGAAGAACGGCATCATTTCCTTACCGACCAGCTTGATCTTGACGCCGCGCTTGATTGCCTTGCGCACCTTGGTACGGGTATCCGTCTTGAAGTGCATGATTGCATCCTCGCCCTGCGTGTCATCGACAGTGATGTCGAATGCCTCGCCCGGCTCCGCGGTGTAAATCTTCTTGGCATTCATCTCGGAAACGTCCAGACGGAACACGAAGTTCGGCTGAATGCCCTCAAAATTCTTGCCGTCGCCGGTTGCATTCTTAAAGCCCAGATGCTCCAGCTCCTTGATAAACTCCTTGTCCTCAATGGAGACATCCGGATCAATCTTGAGCACATACGAATGGTACTTCTTCGCCAGCACGCGAGCACCTGCAATGAGCTGCTCCATGGTTGCGCGGTCGTGCGGATCACAGACCGGTCCGCGGCAGCCGTACATCAGTGTCCACGGCATATGCGGCAGGTTGCGGATGAGCACAGCGAGCGAACCGCAGATCGCACCGTTCTCATCACGGACAATGATTGCTTCCCACTTCCAGTTATCTTTGAGGTTTGCCCACTTCTTGGACTGAGCAAAATGGCCAAACGGGTGGCTCATATTAAAGGCTTCATATTCAGCCAGCGTATTGTCATTTACAAATTCAAACATTTCCATCCTCCTGATTCGATTGGAACAGAATTTCATACGTATTTCCATTATAACACCGGAACAAACGAACGTCTATGCGCGTTCCGGCATATTTTTTAATTATATGCCATTTCTCCCGCCGGTACAAGGTGCAATCGTCCGTATTTTCAGGTCTTTTGTGCCGGATCTGGGTGCATGTTACCGAAGATATTGTCGGGATGCAGGGACAGTGTTACAATGAACGGTAACAAATTTGAACATCCGGCATTCGGGAGGTGCTCGTATGACATATCAGAAGTTATTTGAAGCTTGGGACTGGCACGGATTTCATTTCCGCAGCCGCATTTGCGTGCCGCCTCTTGTTATTTACACATGGAGCGGCGAGGACGGCTGTGTGACGGAACCCTTTCTCTCCCATTACCGCGCCCTCGTGCACGGCGGAGCGGGTCTTGTCATCCAGCAGGCAACCAGCGTCAGCCGCGAAGGACGTCTGACCCTCGATCAGCTCGGCATTTGGGATGACAGCCAAATAGACGGTCTTCGTCAACTGGTCACCATCTTTCACAAGGCAAACATGCCCGCCATTGTCCAGCTCAGTCACGCAGGCGTTCTTGCGGCGCGGGAACAGGATCGTGTCTGTCCGAGTGACTGCATGGTACAGGTCGGCGGCCACACGCGCTGCGCCCGCGCATTGACGGTCACAGAGATCGAGCAGATCGAACGCGATTTTATCGACGCCGCCCAGCGCGCCTATCAGGCGGGATATGACGGCGTGGAGCTGCACGCCTGCCACGGCTATCTGCTCAGCGAGTTTTTGAATGCCCATCTGAATCACCGCAGCGATGCCTACAACGCCGCTGACCGATTGATCCTCAAACACATCATTGACGGCATCCGCGCCGTGACGCCGCCGGATTTCATTCTCGGCATTCGTCTCGGCGTCTTTGAGCCGTCTCTGCAGGACGGTCTGGCAAGCGCTCAGTGGTGCGAAGCACAGGGACTGGATTTTATCGACGCCTATTACGGCTGCGACTGGGGTGCCCAGCTGGAAAAGCCCGTCGATTTTCCGCACACGCCCGCCATTTACGGCGCTCAGCGAGTCAAAGAGCTGGTGTCTAT
Organism: Eggerthellaceae bacterium; assembly: GCA_963588905.1. Classification (GTDB taxonomy): domain Bacteria; phylum Bacillota; class Clostridia; order Oscillospirales; family Butyricicoccaceae; genus Butyricicoccus_A. The sequence continues at coordinate 176,215 of CAVAJF010000037.1, read as the reverse complement.
TCCGGTCTTTGCCTGCAATGAGATCCGCACCGGCGAGCAGGCGGAGGATATTTTGCAGCGCACCGGCGTGGACATGATTGTTCCCGGCCGCGCGCATCTCGTCAATCCGTCCTGGGGCAATGATTTGCAGGCGGGACGCGACGGCGGCACCTGCTTTGCCTGTCCGGTCTGTCACTGGAAATTCGCTCCGGAAACCTGCCCCGGCAGATTACAGCTCAAGCGTTCGAGACGTCATATCTGACTGACTTTTGCGTCAAATGTGCTCAACTTTGCCGTATTTTTATCATTCTTTGCAGGGTTGTTTTCTTTGTCTTGCAAAAATAGACAAAAATTTTCGCTTTCACGTGCTAAATTCCAGCAGTCGGATGAAAACCAGTCTGGCATCTTGACAATACCGCCATGAATGCGATTTAATAAGAATGTCAGTTTGAACGAACTGGTAAAACTATCTGATTACATAGGGACCGATATTTGACTCTTTTTTATCCCTATGTACCGTTGAAAGGCAGGTATCATTCTCATGTCCAAAGGAAGAATTTATAACTTTTCGGCTGGCCCGTCCATGATGCCGCTGCCGGTCCTTGAGAAGGCAGCAGCAGAAATGACAAACTATGGCGGTTCCGGCATGTCAGTTATGGAGATGAGTCACCGTTCAAAGTACTACGACGATATTATCAACGGTGCGCAGGACGTTCTGCGCCGCGTATATAATATCCCGGACAACTACCGTATCCTGTTCATGCAGGGCGGCGCAACCATGCAGTTCTCCGCAGTTCCGCTGAACCTCATGGTAACCGGCAAGGCTGATTACGCCATCACCGGCAACTTCGCCCGCAATGCATACAAGGAAGCAAAGAAGTTTGGCGACATCCACATCGCCGCAACCTCTGAAGCTGACAACTTTACTTGGGTTCCGACGCCGGATCAGCTGGACGTTCGCCCGGATGCAGACTACTTCTACATCTGCGCAAACAACACCATCTTCGGCACCGAGTGGCATTATGACCCGAACACCGGCGATGTTCCGGTTGTTGCGGATATGTCCTCCAACATTCTGTCTAAGCCGGTGGATATTTCCAAGTATGGCCTGATTTATGCCGGTGCGCAGAAGAACATGGGCCCGGCAGGTATGGCAGTTGTCATCATCCGCGAAGACCTGATGGGTCACTATCGCGAGAACATGCCGGTTCTGCTGGATTACCAGCTGATGGCTGACAAGAACAGCATGTACAACACGCCTCCTACGTACTCCATCTACATGATGAAGCTCGTCACCGAGTGGGTCGAGCAGATGGGCGGTCTGGAAGCAATGGCAAAGAATGCTGACATCCGCAGCAGTATGCTGTATGACTATTTGGATTCTACTGATTTTTACAAGGGTGCTGCACAGAAGGCTTCCCGCTCCCGCATGAACGTCACCTTCCGCACCGGCGACGACGATCTGGATAAGAAGTTTATTCAGGAATCCATCGACGCCGGCATGACCAACCTGAAGGGTCATCGTCTGGTTGGCGGTATGCGCGCTTCCATCTACAATGCAATGCCGATCGAGGGCGTTGAGTACCTCATCGACTTCATGAAGAAGTTCGAGAAGAACAACAAGTAATTGGCTTGTCAAAGGAGATTTTTCTGTCATGCATCAGGTAAAACTGTTTAATAAGATTTCTAACGCAGGCCTCGACCTGCTCAAGAAGGATTCCTACGAGTATTCGGAGGATCTGACGGACTATGATGCCATCTTAGTCCGTTCTGCCAAGCTGCACGATCTGGAGTTCCCGAAGGGACTCAAGTGCATTGCCCGTGCCGGTGCCGGTGTCAACAACATCCCGCTCAAGAAGTGCACGGAAAAGGGCATCGTCGTATTCAACACGCCGGGCGCAAACGCAAATGCCGTAAAGGAACTGGTTCTGTGCGGTCTGCTGCTGTCCTCCCGTAACATCATCGGCGGCGCAAACTGGGTAAAGACCCTCGCAGGCAACGGCGACCAGATCGGTGCGCTGGCTGAGAAGGGCAAGTCCAACTTTGCCGGTCCGGAAATCGCAGGCAAGACGCTGGGCGTCATCGGTCTGGGTGCCATCGGCGTTCGCGTGGCAAATGCTGCCATCGAGCTGGGCATGGACGTCATCGGCTATGACCCGTATCTGTCCGTAAACGCTGCTCTGAACATCCAGCGCGGCGTAGCCTACACCGCAAACCTCAACGACATCTTTGAAAAGGCTGACTACATCACCGTTCATGTACCGCTGATGGATTCCACCCGCGGCATTGTCGGCGCAGAAGGCATTGAGAAGATGAAGGACGGCGTTCGCATTCTGAACTTCGCCCGCAACGGTCTGTGCGACGAGGACGCTGTCATCGCCGGTCTGGAGTCCGGCAAGATCGCTTGCTATGTGACCGACTTCGCTTCCGAGAAGCTGCTGGCACAGCCGAAGGCGATCTGCCTGCCGCATCTGGGTGCTTCCACGCCGGAGAGCGAAGACAACTGCGCTCGCATGGCTGCTGAGGAGCTGATTGAGTACCTCGAAACCGGTACAATCCGCAACTCCGTAAACTTCCCGAATCTGCGCGTTCCGCGTGAAGCAAATATCCGTATCTGCATCATGCACCGCAACATTCCGGATATGATCGCGCGTCTGTCCACCACGCTGTCCAACCAGGGCATCAACATTGAGAACATGGGCAGCCGTCCGCGTGACGAAATTGCTTACACCATCATGGAGACCAATGACGAGCTGTCTGCCGAGACCAAGGCTGCTCTGCAGGCTGTAGAGGGCGTCATTTCGTTCCGTGTTATCGAGTAATCATATCTTCTATATAATTTACCGCAAAAGCGCCGCTTCCTTCGGGAGGCGGCGCTTTTGTATGCAGAAAAAGGTAGCAGCTCCGCGGATATTCGCGCGGAGCTGCTGACAAAGAGAGATAGAAAAAGTTGGGAAGAATCAAATATCAATTACTTTTCGCGAATACGAGTCACAGAAAAGTTGAAGATTTCACTGCGCAGATAATCCACGGTATACAAAACCGGATTGCCGCGGGAATCAAAGTGCTGCTGCTCCATGCCGAGAATCTGCATGTTCTGGTCTTCTCCGCGCAGCTGTACCGCCAACGGGTCATCGTGCTGCGGAATCAGAATGTGTGCCGAAGAACGGCTGACAAAGATGCCCTTTCGGCGTTCAAAGTAGGAAAACAGCGAATCCGGCATATGCATCGGATCCAGCTCATCCGCCAGATATACCGGCATATAATGCATACTGCAGCAAATCGGCTCGCCATTTTTTGCGTAGCGGGTGCGGTTGACATAAAAAACATTGATGCCGGACTTGACGCCGAGCGCGGATGCCACCTCGCCGGACGGAATGGTAAGACCGGTCGTATAGGTGGAGCGTCCCTCTGCGATGCCAGCCTGACGAATCATCTCGCTGACTGCACACAGGCGCGTCAAATCATTTTCCGCCTTGGCGGACACTTCCATGAGGAAGGTTCCCACGCCGTGTTTAGAGTAGATAATGCCCTCTCGCCGGAGCAGCTCCAGCGAGGCACGCCATGTTTCGCGGCTGATTCCGAATTTTTGTGCCATTTTGGTCTCAGATGGCAGGCGTTCTCCCGCCTGATACATACCTTCGCGGCACAGTACCATAAATTCTTCTTTTGCTCGCAGCGATGATGACATGCGTTTCATTTCTAACTCCTTCCTACTTGTCTAGACCTATTCTCTATATGGTATAGACTTCTATGTTACCTTGTCCAACCTTTCGTTTGCAGAGGTACGTGTTGGAGCGGATGTTGTCTGCTTTCGTTCTTGTTGTACTTAGTATATCCCGTTCCGGCCGGAAAGTAAATTCGCAGTTTCAACAAAATGCGGGCACGTGCACACAGCACTTTTACTAATTATGTGCGCGTGCACGCAATTATTTTGCGTGCACTTTCGTGTTTTCAGGATTGTTATTTTTTCGGCATTCTCCGAATGTCGGCGCAGCATACAACCCGCGCAGTTGTCAGGCAACTGCCTATCCGTTTTCCCGCTGTTGCGGATCCTCTGTGTTTTCGTAAAAAACGCTGTCTCTTCTGCCGTTTTGGTGTATAATAGCAGTATCATTCCACGCAACAACAGGAGGCTTTTTTCTATGGCTGAAAACAAAACCAATGCCATGCGTATGCTTGATCGCGCAAAAATCCCCTACACGCCGCACAGCTACGAGTCGGACGGAGAACATGTAGACGGTATTTCCGTTGCCACCTCTATCGGCGAACCGCTGGAGCGCGTATATAAAACCCTCGTGACTGCCGGCAAATCCGGCGGACATTACGTCTTTGTCATTCCGGTTGCCGCCGAGTTGGATCTCAAAAAAGCGGCAAAGGCTGTCGGAGAAAAATCCGTACAGATGATTCACGTCAAGGACATCAACAAGCTGACCGGATATATCCGCGGCGGATGCAGCCCTATCGGCATGAAAAAACAATTCCCGACGGTTCTCAGCGATTCCGCGAAGGATCTGCCGACCATCATTGTATCCGGCGGACGCATCGGTTTTCAGGTTGAACTGGAGCCAAACGCCCTGCTCGGTCTTATCCGCGGCAAATTTGGCGACATCGAGGTAAAATAAAAAGCTGGAACCCATGGTTCCAGCTCATATTGCAACAATCTTACTTGTTTTGCTTTTCATCGCGGCGTTTGCGCAGGTTGTGCAGTCTGACAAGGAACAAAATCACGAACATCAGAACAATCGCAACAATCACAATGCCCGCGCCGATAATCGCATCCTGCGCCAGTCGCGGCAGGCCGCTCAGCTTCTGATGTACAGAGGTCAACACGCCCTGTTTTTCCGGCGTTTGCGTCTGCGTCTGTACCTCCTGCTCCTGCTTGTCAGCTTTGCTCTGCACAACAACCGGCAGCAGCACGGTTCTCAGCGGTGCGGAGCCGTCCAAACCAGTTTCTTCCTGATAGGCTTTTTGGCTGCCTTTGGCAACAGAGATCTGCATCTGCACACCAGAATCTGTTTTTTCACAGCGGTAGGACAAATCTTTTTCCGTCATGCCCGTCGGCAGGCGCAGCGTGACGTCTTGCAGCTTCGCCTCGTCCAGTTTGTATCCGGCTTTTTTGACCGCCTTTTTCGCCTGCTTTTTCAGCTGATCGGCGGACACGGTCAATTTCGGATACGTGCTCTCTACATAGTTGAGCAGCGCCGTTGTCTCGGTAAAGATTCCGCTTTTTACCGGACAGTTGAGTAAGGTGACAATCACATTGCCGCCGTCGTTCGTCTTGGCGCAGGCGACAAATGTATTGTGTGCCTTGGTTGTCCAACCGGTTTTTCCCGCGTAAATTCGCGCATCGTACACCGCATTGCCCTGCTCGAGAGCATTCACCTTGGTCTTAATCTGCCAGCCTTCCCCAATGACATTATCCGCTGGCAGCGTATAGCACACGGCACCGGCGTACTTGGCAAATGCCGGATACTGATTGGCAGCCCGCGTAATAATCGCCATATCATGGGCACAGGTATAATGTCCATCGGTATCCAAGCCGTTCGGATTCATAAAATGCGTGTGCGTGCAGCCAAGCTCCGCTGCCTTTGCATTCATCATCGCAACGAAATTATCCACGGTGCCGCCAACGGCCGCCGCCAAAATATTTGCCGCATCGTTGGCAGAGTACACCAGCATACAGTACATGAGCTCATCCAGTGTGAGCGTTTCTCCCGCCTCAAAGCCAATGCGCGTAGAGGCCGGATCAACGGTCGCCATCGCTTCATCTGTCGCCGTGGTCGAGCCCTGCAAATCGCTGTTTTCCATGGCGACAAGCGCCGTCATCGTCTTGGTAATGGATGCCATCGGCAGCTGTGTATAGGCGTCTTTTTCATACAATATTTCCCCCGTATCTGCATCCATCACACACGCACTTTGTGAAGTGGTCTGCGGTGCAACGGCGAGTGCAGACATGCTGCTGCACAGCAGCAGTACCGCCATCAGGCAGGCGGCAATTTTTTTCCCCATATATGTCCCTTCCATCTGTAAGTATGTTTTGGTTTTTGATAAAACCATTCTTTACTATACACGATAATTTGTAAAATAACAACCATATCGCTAACTTTTTAAGATTGTTCACGGAGACTTCACATGATTCTGTTTTTTTGGCTTTTACTCATCAATTGTGTCGGTATTTTCGTCACGATACACGATAAGCGCGCAGCCCAGCGCGGTGCATGGCGTGTGCCGGAGAAAACGCTGTTTGCGTTATGCGTTCTCGGCGGCTGTCCCGGCGTCTATCTGACGATGCGCACCATTCGCCACAAAACCAAGCACAAACGATTCATGATTGGTATTCCACTCATTTTTGCCGGCCAGCTTGCCCTGTGCGCTTGGCTGTTTTATTCATACACACCGGTTTTGCTGTAAATCAAAACCGATTCACTCCCATGATATACCATACAAGGAGGTTCTTATGTTACTCATCCAAAACGGTACCGTTCTCGATCCGTACACCGAAACCTGCGAAAAGCTGGACATTCTCATTGACGATGCCGGTCTGATTCACCGCATCGCACCGCATATTCCAGAAAACCACGCGGAGGACGTCTATGACGCGTCCGGCTGCATGATTTCTCCGGGTCTCGTCGATGTCCATGTGCATTTCCGCGATCCGGGTCAGACAGAAAAGGAAGACATTTATACCGGCGCGGCAGCCGCAGAAGCCGGCGGCTATACCACTGTCGTATGCATGGCAAACACGAAGCCGACCTGTGACAATCTGGAAACCTTGCAGTATGTACAGGACAAGGCGCGTCACGTCATGATTCACGTCTTGCAGGATTGCGCCGTGACCAAGGGGCTGGGCGGCAAAGAGCTGGTAGATTTTGAAGCGCTGCACAAAGCCGGTGCGCCGGGCTTTACCGATGACGGCGTCAATCTGACCAGCGGCAAGCTGTGCTTGGAAGCGATGCGCCGCGCCAAGGCGCTGGGCGTTCCGTTGTCCTTCCACGAGGAAGATCCGGCATATGTGCTGTCTCCCGGCGTCAATTACGGCAGTAAAGCGGCAAAGAAATTTGATGTTCTCGGCGCCATGCCGTCCTCCGAAGAAGAGATGATTGCCCGCGACATTGAGCTTGCGCTGATGACCGGCGCTCGTGTCGCCTTCCAGCACATCAGCTCCGGAAAATCCGTCGCTCTCATCCGCGCGGGCAAGGCGCGCGGTGCAGATATTCACGCCGAAGCGACACCGCATCATCTGGCACTGACACAGGATGATGTGCTGACCTATGGCGTCAACGCCCGTATGAATCCGCCGCTGCGCACAGAGCAAGACCGCCAGGCACTCATCGCCGGTCTGGCAGACGGCACCATTGACATGATTGCCACCGACCATGCGCCGCACACGGCAGAGCAGAAAAACAAGCCGTTTGACCAGTCCCTGTCGGGCATTACCGGTCTGGAAACCGCTTTCTCTGTCCTCAACACTGCCTTGGTATGCACCGGCAAAATCACGCCGATGCAGCTCATGCGCTGCATGAGCCAGAATCCGGCACAGTTCTACAATCTGACCGGCAAGTCCATCGAAGAGGGCAACCGCGCAGAACTGATGATTGCAGACTGGAACGAGGATGTTGTGTATACGACGTACCGCTCCAAGTCCAGCAACACCCCGTTTACCGGCAAACCGCTCAAGGGCAAAATCAAGGGCATTGTATGCGGCACGTATACTTCGCTCAACAAGCAGTAAATTTTCTCTGTAAACAAAAAATCCGGAGACATCATTCGATGGTCTCCGGATTTTGCTGTTATTTATGATATTTTCCGCCGGATGCGATATTGAGTGCTCGGTACAACTGTTCCAGCACCATGACCCGCGCCAGATGATGCGGAAATGTCATCGGTGACATAGACAGACGCAGCTGGGCGGATTTTTTCAAGCTCTCATCCAGTCCGCACGACCCGCCGATCAGCACACTGATATGCGATACGCCATTTCCCATCCATTTGCTCAGCTTATCCGCAAACTGTTCACTGGACAGCGTGCCGCCCTCAATGCACATGGCGACAACCGCACTGCCCGCTGGAATTTTTGCCCGAATTGCCTCTGCTTCCTTGGCAAGTGCCGCGTCAATCTGCGCCTGAGACGGGCTGTCCGGCAGACGCTGCTCCGTCAGTTCCAAAATTTCCAGTTTACAATAGCCTTTGAGCCGCTTTTCGTATTCGGCGCACGCCTCTCGATAAAATTTTTCCTTGAGCTTGCCGACACAAATCAATCGAACATGCAGCATTGGTTTTCCTCCTCTGTCAGTGGAATCGGCTGTTCCATGGCACCGCGCGGCGCAACATATACCTCGCAGTCCGCACCGCTCAGCGCGTGCTGTGTGCATCGCAGTGCGGTCAGCGGGTTATTGTTCTTATCACTTAAATGCGCCAGGACGAGCCGTTTTGCGCCGTTTTTGACCGCTTCTAACGCCCCGACCGCACACGCTTCATTGGACAAATGCCCCAGCTTGCCGCGGATGCGCTGCTGCAAATAAAATGGATACGGGCCATGCTTGAGCATATCGACATCGTGATTGGACTCCAGCACCACCGTGTCGCAGCCGCAGATGGTCTGTCGAACGGTCTCAGACAAAAAGCCGGTATCCGTCACATAACCGAGCTGATGCCCGCCGCCGTCAATGCGATAGGCAACCGGTTCTGCGGCGTCATGAGAGATCGGTATGGACTGTACATGCAGCTGCTCGATGGAAAATTCTTCTCCGCCTGCAAACATGCGGAAATTCTTTTTGGCCTGCGGCAGCTTTTGCAGAATGGCCGCTGCCGTGCCGAACGAGGCATATACCGGCAGCTCGTATTTTTTGACAAATGTCGCCAAGCCCTTGATATGGTCTGTGTGCTCATGTGTGAGCAGCACCGCAGACAAATCGGAAATTTCCATATCAATGTGGCGCAGTGCCTGATTGAGCGCGCGAACCGACACACCCAAATCAATCAGCACCGAAGTCTCACCGGACTGCCACACGGCGCAGTTTCCCGAGGAGCCGGAAGCCACGGAATAATAAAAACTCATTGGTATCTCCTTCGACAAAAACGGGGAACTGCCTCGGCAGTTCCCCGCAAAGCTACAAGAGCTTATTCGTTTACTCGTTCCATCTCGCCGCCGATGCCGCATACCTTTTCAACCAGGTTTTCATAGCCGCGCTCGACATAACCAATGTTGGAAATCGTCGTCACGCCCTGTGCTGCCAGACCGGCAATGACCATTGCCGCGCCTGCACGCAGGTCATGCGCAACAACATCGGTACCAAACAGATCCGGTACACCTTCAATCACAGCGGTCTCCTTAAAGACGCTGATATGTGCGCCCATCTTCTCCAGCTCTTCTGCATAGCGGAAGCGGTTCGGCCAAACACCCTCTGTGATGTGGCTGGAGCCGTCTGCCAGCACCATCGCTGCCGCCATCTGCGGATGCATGTCGGTCGGGAAGCCCGGATACGGCATGGTCTTGAGGTTGGTATGGCGCAGCGGGCCATTTCGGATGATGCGAACCGAATCGTCATACATCTCGACCTTGACGCCCATGTCCTCCAGCTTGGTTCCGATACATTCCAGATGCTTCGGAATGACATTCTTGATGAGAACATCTCCGCCGCAGGCTGCAACAGCCGCCATATAGGTACCTGCTTCAATCTGATCCGGGATAATCGAATACGTGCCGCCATGCAGGCTCTCTACGCCGTTGATGACGATCTTATCCGTACCGGCGCCCTTGATGTCAGCGCCCATCTGATTGAGGAAGTTTGCCAAATCGACGATGTGCGGCTCCTTCGCCACATTTTCCATCACGGTCTGACCCTTTGCAAAGACAGCCGCGAGCATGACATTCATCGTCGCGCCAACGGTAACCACATCAAAATAGATATGATTGCCGACCAGACCCTCCGGCGCAATGGCCGAGATAAAGCCTTCCGGCTCGACGCGAACATAGCTGTTGAGTCGCTCGAAGCCCTTAATGTGCTGATCGACAGGACGAATGCCGCCGAAATTACATCCGCCCGGCATTGCCACGCGGGCATGTCCATATCTGCCCAGCTCTGCACCAATAAAGTAGTACGAAGCGCGCAAGCGTGTCATCAGTTCAAATGTCTCCGGGCTTTCCAGATCCATCGTGCCCTTCTCGGTCTGAATGGTTGTCTCATCCAAACGGGTAATTTTCATACCCATCTTTTCGAGAATTTCGAACTGCAGCATGACGTCAACAATATTTGGAACATTTTTAATAATACACGGCCCATCAACCATCAATGTTGCCGGCACGATAGCAACAGCAGCATTTTTTGCACCACTGATCGTGACTTCGCCGTGCAGCGGATGTCCGCCCTTGATGATATATTTCTCCAACGAAACCTTCTCCTTAAAATCCTAACTGCCAGGATAGTTGTTTCCCCAGTTACCCTCTATTTAACCTTCATTCATGTGCGCTTCAGGAATTTTCCTGTCAGCACATGTATACGAATAATATGTTAACACAACTATTACAAGAACGCAAACGATTTTTACATTTCCGCCAGTTTTTCCTTAAAAAAACAGTTTTATAGGACAAAAAGCAATTTTTTGGTACGGGATGCACAAAAATCATCCCTCGGCATTCCAAACGGTATCCGCCGTATTTGTTTCGTTTTGCTGTGATGCAGGATCGGATGTGCCGGAATCCGTCTGATTCTCCGTGTCGGCATCCGTTTCATCCGAAACAGGCTGTTCACTATCCGTATCCGTGTCCGGTTGCGTCCATGCCGCCGATGTACCGGAGCCGGCATCCGGTGCGCTGCCGCTTCCCGCTGCATTACCATCGCCCGATTGGCTGGTCTCTCCGATGCTCTCCGCCGTGACTACCTTTCCGGTCAGGATATTCAAAATATAATCGCCCTGATCGGTGGAAAACCGCCAGCAGGGAATCGTGGCAAACCGTCCGCCGCTCCGATCGGACAGAACATATGCCGCCTGCACATTGAGGATTTGTCCCGCGCCGCTCTTTGCTGCGAGGAACTGGAACAGCGCCTGTTGTTCAGAATAGGTTTCCAGCGCGCGAATTTCCAGCGGCTGCGCGGTGCCGTCACACCAAGTGCCGGTAATCGTAAAGATATTGTCCGGCGCAATGGAAATATCCAAGCTGCATCCAATCAGCTCTGTGCCTTCGATTTCCTGCTGCACACTGACCGCAAAGCCGGTATTGTCCTGTGTGGCAGCGATCTGCTTTTTCGGCACGGAAAATCCCGCCTTTTGCAGCAGTTCAAACACCACTTTGACCGCCTGATCGGTATCCTGCGGGGCTTCTACATCGGACAGCTGCACACTGGCATCCAGCTTGCCCGACTGGGACCACGATACGGTTCCGTTGTCGCCGCTCCATACCGCAGTATTTCCCTTGGCTTCGGTCTGAATATCTCCGCTCAGCAGAGCAAATGCCAGCTGCTTTTCTGCGTTTTCATCCGCACGCAGGGTGTATGCCTGCGGCACGTGCTCCATCGTGCGATACACACTGGAGCCGCACAGGATACCCTGCTTTGCCAGCATACTGTCAATCTGCTGATGGGTTTTGTGCCGGATCCAAGCGTCATAGCCCTTCGCACAGCCCAGCGCCGCCAGCAGCACCAGATTGACCACGAGCAGGGCGGCAATCGCTGTATTTTTCACGCCGCCCCACGGACGGAGACCCGCTGTCTGTTGCTGCTTATCCTGCCGCTTTTTCCACAGCTTCACGATGCGCCACCTCCCTGAATCAGATGGTCAAAGTCCTGCATGACAACCGTGATATGATCCGGTGTCAGCGTTCGATTGATCTCGTTCTTTGTATCCTCCTTGCCGTATTGCAGAACATACCACCGCGGAGATACCGCTGTGCCGGTCGTATCATACCAAGCTGTTGTGCTCGTGCTGTCCTGCGTTTCGTCCCACGACGAATCGGTCTCGTTGTCTTCTGCATTCCAGTTGGCACTGTCTGTGCCGGATGCATCGGCATACGCACTGTTCCAGTCGTTTGCCGTTTCCTTTGCCTGATCGACATAGCGCAGACTGAGCACCGCATCCGCATCAAAGGACAGAGACGCTGCCGCCTGTTTTTCCGGCATGACAGCAATGGCCTCTCCCGTCGATTGACAGGTACGCAGTGCCAGTTCCGCATGTGTCAGCATCCCATTGTCAAACGTATAGCGCGCGACATAGCCGGACGCCGCATTATCTACCGGCACGCCGTCAATCAGCATTCCATACACGACAATAAACCGTCCGTTGTCATCGATATACGTCTTTTTGAGAGACGGCTGTGCACCGCTTCCGATCGCTTCCAAGGTCTCACCGGTCAGCCGATACGCGGTCTGCACATACTGCTGGTACAGCTTCTGTCCGTGCGCCGCGGTCACGCCAATGCCGCTTCCGTCATACACCGCCGTGCCGTCTTTTCCCAAGCGGAACGTGTTTTCACCGGATACATACACTGTCTTTCCACCGGCAGTATAGGCGCGCTGTACCGCGTCCTTCGCCTGGAAGCCAAACGCTGTGAGCACCTCCTCGATGCCGTCCTCGCCGGTGTACGGCGCAAAGGACATCACATCAAAGGTCATGCCGCCCGCATGATACAGAACATCCGGTGAAATGACGGTGGTCTTTTCGTCTACCGCCAGACTGCAGCCGTTCGGCTGAAACTGCTCGACAGACAGCTGAAAATCCTCATCCTGTACCGAGGTCTCTGCACACTTGATGACGCCGCTGCTGCTGTCTCGGAAGTACAGCGTATAGCCGTCCTTGCTCTTGGACAACACAGCGGTTCCCAGCGCGCAATCCGTCAAATTTTCCGCGTCAGCGCATCCCAACCAGCTGGCGATCATCGCCGCCGGAACCTGTCCGTCATACTGCATCATGAGCATCTGCTGTTTGAGTGCCTGACTATAGGTTTCCATGGTTGTCGGGCGCGGTTTTGCCGCGTGAGACAGCGCCTGCATCCAGACATCCGCCGTCTGCTCATACGCCTGCTTGACGCTGTCTGTATTGTATTCCACGCCGTACACACCGTTTTTGCTGCGAGAAGCAAAACGAATCGGCATCGCACCGGCTGCCGCATCGGTCTCTGTCTGATTCGATGCCGTCATCCACTGCGGCAGAGACAGCGTGACCTGCGGCAAAGCCTGCCGCCACAGCAGCGCGCCCTGTACCGGTATCGCCGCCACCAGGACGACCAAAATGCCATTGCGCCACATCTCTTTGTGTCGAGCAAACCAGCGCGCGATCGCTCGGCGAATCCGTCTATTCGGCAATCGTTCTTGGCTCATTGCGCCCTCCTGTCCGAAGGCAGCACGATTGCCGCAAACAGTCCCGGCTCAAGTGCCGCAAACGTGATGTCCAAGGTATGGTCATTCTGATGCAGCTTGCCGCGAATCAAGCGCTGTTCCGTCGTCGGCATCGGCACATCGTGAAAGACCGTGTCAAAAAACAGCGGCTCTCCCGTCTTCATCGTCACGCCAAGCAGCTGCTCTGCCATGACATTGATTTCGAGCACCTTGCCATCCGACTGAAACAGCACATAGCCTTCCTGCAAAAACGGCAGCAAAATATTGAGTGCGGTGCGGTCTCTGCCCTTCTTGCCCTTTTTCTCCGGCGCATGGAGTGCAGCAGCCATCGCCTCCCAATCGCCGTTCGGCTTGAGTGCCTGATTGTTCTGCTCCCGCAGCTCCTCTGCGGTCTGGGCAGCGGAATCCGAAAACGATTTTGCCAAAAACCAGCTGATACCGGCAGCAGCGATCAAGCTGAGCACCAATCCCGCCAGCAGCAAAACAGCCAAACGTGCCATCATCGCACGCATAGCGCTTCCGTCGTCCTGAATGTCCAAAATCAGTGCGCTCTCGCCGGTCACCGGAACCGCAATATCCATCGTTGTCGGCAGCAGCGAGCTGGCATTTCCCACGGTGCCGCTCATAGCTGTGACGATATTGTCCGTCATCACCGCATTTTCGTCACCCGCCAGACGGTCTCCTGTCGCAGCGTCCCAGATCGAATAACTTCTGCCGGAGCCCAAGCGGAGCTGTCCGGCATACGCCGTGAGCACCTTTTCCGTCTCAGCGGCAGCGCTGTCCGCGCTGCCCGTCGCATTTTCGTTCATTTCTGACAGCAAATCCGTCGTGAGCACCTGAGACACCTCTGTCTCAAACTGTGTGCTGGCATAGCGCGCCATGCCAAACAGCAGGCAGACAGACACAATGACCAGTGCCGCCGCCACAGCGACCAACATACTTCCCGTCAGTTTTTTCTGCAATGTTTTTCGCATGAATGGTATTCTCCTGTCTTACAGACCCATAATCAGTGCTTTGCCCACCGCTGCCACGGTCTTTGCATCGTGAATCTCTCCCGATGCAATGCGCTGGCACAGCTCGTCAAACGGCATACGCACAATTTCTACAAATTCATCTTCGTCCGGATGGCATTCGCCCTGTGCCAGATCCTTGGCGCAGTATAAGTATAAGCGCTCATCCATAAATCCCGGAGACGGCCAGATTTCTCCCAGAGAAATCATCTGTCCCGCGGTCAGACCGGTCTCTTCCGACAGTTCCCGGCGACCTGCCTGCTCTGCATCCTCCGGACCGCGATCCATCTTTCCCGCCGGAATTTCCAGTGTGGTCTCCGCATACGGATACCGATACTGGCGCACCAGCGTGACGACGCGATTTTCATCTATCGCCAGCACGCCGACGCCGCCCGGATGCTCGCATACTTCGCGGGTGCACGGCTCGCCATTCGGCAGCAGTGCATCATCCACGCGAACCGTCATGATTTTTCCGTGAAAGATATATTTACTGTTTACTCGTTTTTCTGTCAAGTCCATCCCAAAAACTCCTTCTTTGCCCAGCCTGCGCGGCTGTTTTTTTGCCGATGTTAACTCATTTTCCAGTATAAAATTAATACTCCGCTTTGTCAAACAGCTAACCGCATATTTTATCCCCGATTTATCTATTTTTTCTGTGCAAATAAGAAAAGCAGGACTCAGTGTCTGAGTCCTGCCAAAGTATCTTTTCTTTTGATTAGCCAAGATAGTTCTTCATCATGGTTGCAGCTTCTGCGCGCGTTGCATTGCCCTTCGGGCTGATGTGCAGCACGTTATTGATCTTCACGCCGTTGATGATGTGGTTGCTGGTTGCCCAGATCACAGCATCCTTTGCCCAGCCGGAAACCTGATTGCCGTCTGCAAAGCCGTTCAGATCACCGGAAACTGCCGGTGTGCCGGCATGTGCATACAGCATACGAGCCAGCTGCTCACGGGTGATGTTGCTGTTCGGACGGAAAGTGCCATCTTCATAGCCGCCGGTGATGCCGTTCTGGCTTGCCCACAGCACAGCCTTATAATACCACTTGTCTGCGGTGACATCCTTGAATGCCATCTCGCCGGAAACCTCCGGGCTGCCAGCCTGTGCATACAGAATCTGCGCGATCTGTGCACGGGTCAGATTTTCATTCGGTGCAAAGCGATAGTTGCCGACACCGTTCATGAGGCCCTTGTCATGGGCATACTGGACGTACTGAACGAACCAATCGCCGGTATTGACATCGGAGAACAGATCCACAACATTGTTGGAGTTCGGGTTCGGCACGAATACATTGAGGGTCGTGGACTTGCCGTTGACGTTCACAGAGACGGTGGTCTTGCCGTAGCCGGTCGGAACAACAACAACGGTACCTGCCAGATCCGCTGCCTGTACGATATTCTCGTTTGCACTGCGGACCGTTGCTTCACGGTTTACCGTCGTGTTCTGCGGGTTGAAGCGAATGTCATACTCTCCAATTGTATCGTCATTCTTTTCGAGAGTAACGCTGGAAACCGTCTTGCCGTTCTCGTCTGCCAGAGAAATGCCGTTGAGACCAACCGCCTTCTTAACTACGGTGACATTCTCTTTGTTCACTGTCTCCTGTGCGGTCTTCCAGCCGCCGTTAGACCAATACTGGGTAGCGAACTGCAGTGTATACGTGCCGGTCGAAGTCATTTTCAGATCTCTGTCCGATGTGTCGAGCATCCAGTCCAACACATACAGACCGGCATCCATCGTCTCTCCCTCGTCAGCAAAATCACTGTACTTCACAGCCTCGCTGTATACGGTCTTGCCGCCCTTGGAGATGCTGAACAGCACGCGTTCGCCGTTCTTATTGCTGCCCTCATGCATATACAGCTGCACCGCAACATCCATAGTCTGACCAGCAACGACGCTCTGTCCCTTTACAGATGCGCCGAACGCGATAAAGGAATGGCTCTCCGCTGCCACGTTCTTGGAAACGACGGCGCTCTTCTGTACAGCCAGATCACCGGAAATGTTCACGGTATCGGCTGCAAATGCCGGTGCGGTTGTCGCCAGCATTCCCAGTGCGAGAAGGATACTCGCTGCTCTCTTTTTTACGCTCATATTGTATGTCCCCTTTCGACATATAGTTTTGCCACATTCTGTAGCATTGCAAGAAATAGTATACCATATTTTTTATCCAAAGGGAATACTTTTCTCAAATTTTATAAAAAAAAACGCTATATTTATTTATATTTATATGCTATTTATATCTTTAAGACATAAATAGTATATAAAAGGGAAGCTAGATAGCTTCCCTTTTGCGTATACCTGTTAAATGCTCTGATACAGGTCAAGGTATGCCTGCGCAGAACGATCCCAGCTGAAGTCGCGGCTCATCGCATTAATCTGAAGCTGACGCCATGCCTTCCGGTCGTGGCGGAACAGCGCAGCGGCCTCTTCAATGACATGCAGCATTTCATGTGCATTGTAATTGGCAAACGAGAATCCGGTGCCCTCGCCGGTAAACTGGTTGTACGGCTGTACGGTGTCCTTGAGTCCGCCGGTCTCGCGCACGAGCGGCAGGGTGCCGTAACGCATTGCAATCATCTGCGCCAGACCGCACGGTTCAAACAGCGACGGCATCAGGAACAGATCACAGCCCGCATAGATTTTGTTCGCCAGATCTGCCGAGAACATGATATTGGTCGAAATCTTATCCGGATGCTCCCACTTGGCGTGCATAAACATCTGCTCGTAGTCGTAATCGCCAGTGCCGAGCACAATCATGCGCACATCCTTCTCCAGAATGTCATTGAGCACGCACTGTACCAGATCCAGACCCTTCTGGCTGGTCAGTCTGCCGACCATACCAATGACCATGGTCTCATCCGATGCGCTCAGATCGCACATCTTGAGCAGCTCATCGCGGTTGACCTTCTTGTCATCCAGCGAGTTGATGCCGTAGTTTTTAAACAGGTGCGGATCGGTCTCCGGATTGAAGGCATCGACGTCAATGCCGTTGACAATGCCGCTGACCTTGCCCTGATTCCAGCGCAGAATCGAGTCCAGACGGAAGCCGTAAAACTCAGTCTGAATTTCCTGCGCATAGGTCTGGGATACCGTCGTCACGCGGTCGGAGCAGACAATCGCAGCCTTCATCAGATTGACGTCGCCATCCTGCTGCATAAATCCGTTCTGGAAATGATGATCGTCAATGCCCAGCACGTAATCCAGAATTTCGCGGCCATACTGACCCTGGAACTGAATGTTGTGAATCGTGAATACGGTCTTGATACCGCCGTACCACGGACGGCAATTGTAGTCCAGTCCGTAATATACCGGAATCAGTGCCGTCTGCCAGTCGTTGCAGTTGATGACGTCCGGACGGAAATCAATGGCGGGCAGCATATCCAGCACAGCACGGGAGAAGAACGCAAAGCGCTCTGCATCATCATATTCGCCATATACGCCGTTGCGCGCGAAATAATACTCATTATCCAGGAAATAGTACTTGACGCCGTCTGCTTCGTACACAAAAATACCGCAGTACTGGCTGCGCCATGCCACCTGCACGTACAGATTGCGCAGATAATACATCTTGTCGCGCCATTCCGGTTTGATCTGGCAGTACAGCGGGCAGACAACGGCTACCTCATGTCCCTTTGCTGCCAGTGCCTTCGGCAGGGAGCCTGCCACATCGCCCAGACCGCCGGTCTTAATAAACGGTGCCACTTCGCTTGCAGCGTATAATATCTTCATCTTTCGTGTCCTCCAAAAATTAAAAAAGAGAACCGGGAGAACGATACCATCCGTTCCCCCGGCTGGTCCCGGAGCAATGATTCGTTTTTTCCATCCGCATCCGAGATTTCATCTCTGTATCGTTTTTGCTTATACTGTAGCGTTCTTGGCGATAGCTACCGGATAGCTTGCGCTGCCCATCATCTTGCGGTGCTCGCGCACGGTAACGCCCTTATCGGTTACGACATACGACAGCTCAACGCCCTGATCGATTTTGCTGTTCGGCAGCACGATGCTGTCCTTGATGACAGCGTCCTTGGCGATGGTGCAGCCGCGGAATACGATCGAGTTCTCAACCTTACCCTCGATGCGCGAACCGTCAGCAATCAAGCTATCATTGACTTCTGCGTCCTCGCCGTAATAGGTCGGTGCTTCGTCATAGATCTTGGTCAGAATCGGGCGATTCTTCAGGAATACCTGATCGCGGATGTCCTTATCCAGCATATCCATGGATGCGGTGAAGTATCCCTTGACGTTTTCAATCTTTGCGGAATACTTGTCAAATACATAGCCGTGGATCTTGTCCTTGCGGCCAAATACATGCTGCATCGCATCGCGCTCGAAGGAACGCAGGTTATGGGTTACGCAGTCAGCCAGCAGCTGGAGCAGATACTTGCGCTTCATGATGTAAATGCCCATGCTCTTGTACTTGCACTTGCCGCCCATGTTGTCGCCGTTGCGGATGTCCTCTACCTCATGACGCGGAGACAGGTCGAGGAACATGTCAAATGCGCCGCCCTCTGTGTTCTTGGTGCAGACGATGGTGACATCTGCTTCCGACTTCTTGTGCTCCTTCATGACCTCATCCAGCGGGATGTTTGCCACGATGTCTGCGCTGCAAATCAGCACGTGCTCGCTCTTGTTCTTGTTGAGCATGTCGCTGATGGAGCCGAGAGCTTCCAGAGAGGTGTGATAGTTCTCTGTTACCAGCGGAGAGGACTTCGGTGCGAAGGCGTTCGGCGGGAGCAGGAACATGCCGCCGCGCTTACGGGACAGATCCCAATCCTTGCCGGAGCCGAGATGGTCAAGCAGCGACTGATACTTATCGCGCATCAGAACGGCCACCTGATAACAGCCGGAGTTCACGAGATTGGACATCATAAAGTCAATCACGCGATAGCGTCCGCCGAACGGCACCGACGCTACCGGTCGGTGCTCAGACAGCTCGCGCAGGTCATTATTGCTATCAAATCCAATGATAATTCCCAGTGTATTTTTCATTCTTGTTCTTCCCCTTACTCTGCGTCCGGAATGTCCTTATCCGGCATTTCCTTTGCCGCTACAACGGCATTCTTGCCGACAGTGACGTCCGGTCCTACAACTGCGACGCCCCAGTTGTCTCCGGCCTCAGCCGGAGTGTTGCCGATCTTTGCGCCTGCACGGATGTGCGCGCCCTCTGCAACAATGGCATACTGTACCACAGCGCCCTTGTCTACGACTGCACCCGGCATCAGAATCGAATACTCGATGGTTGCATCGGAATCAACCGTAACATTCGGGAACAGAACAGAATTGGTGACATTGCCTTCGATTTCGCAGCCCTCAGATACCAGAGAGTGCTTTACCTTGGCATGTTTGCCGGTAAAGTGCGGTGGTGCAGCGGTGGTGCGGCCATAGATGCGCCAGTCGTCGTCTTCCAGATCCAAGCCGGAATTCGGGGACAGCAGATCCATGTTTGCTTCCCACAGAGACTCGATGGTTCCTACGTCCTTCCAGTAGCCGTCGAACTGATAGGTCTGGAGGTTCTCGCCGTTTGCAAGCATTGCCGGAATGATGTTCTTGCCGAAGTCGTTGGAAGAATTCGGGTCGTTCTCATCGTCAATCAGGTACTTGCGCAGCTTGGACCAAGTAAAGATGTAAATACCCATCGAAGCGAGGGTGCTCTTCGGCTGTGCCGGCTTCTCCTCGAACTCATAGATCGAGCCGTCCGGATTACAGTTCATGATACCGAAGCGCTTTGCCTCTTCCAGCGAAACATTGAGGACAGCGATGGTCGCAGCGGCGTTCTTTTCCTTGTGCTGGTCGAGCATCTTGTCATAGTCCATCTTATAGATGTGGTCGCCGGACAGAATCAGGACGTACTCCGGATCGTACTCATCAATAAAGCCGATGTTCTGATAAATTGCGTTTGCTGTGCCCTTGTACCACTCGGAACCCTTGCCGTTTTCATACGGAGACAGGACAGAGACACCGCCATACAGGCGGTCGAGATCCCATGTCTGACCGTTTGCCAGGTATACATTGAGTTCGTGCGGCTCATACTGTGTCAGAACACCAACGGTATCAATACCGGAGTTTACACAGTTGGACAGCGGGAAGTCAATGATGCGGTATTTTCCGCCAAACGGAACCGCTGGCTTTGCAACCTTTGTCGTCAGTACATACAGTCTGCTTCCGCGGCCGCCGGCCAGCAGCATTGCGACACATTCTTTCTTCCTTACCATTTTTCTGCTCCAATCTTTGTTAGATTTTGACTGTTCTCTGCGCGCGAAACCTTCGCTTGCAGATTTGTCTCAAAAGAACGTTCGTTCTTTTGCGTAATATTCCCACTCTATCAAAAACTGCCTTGCGGCAATATTTGTTGGCTTATTTTTCCTTCTATCTATTATTTCTCTTGCTCAAAGAACCGAATACAAAACGGCGGCATCTGCATCGTCAGACGGCATGTCCCGTCCTCCTGCGGCTTGCACGCCACAGTACCGGCTTCTCCTGTGCCGCCATATGCCACGGCATCCGAACAAAAGGCTTCTCGCCACTCCTCGGAATCGCGCAGCGTCAATCGGCAGCCAGACAGCTTGTGCGCGGTCAGATTCATCACGGCAAGCAGCCGCTCGCCGCTCGGACTCCTGCGCTCCAGCGCAAGCAGCCCCGCATGACTGGTGCCGCGATCCACCCATACAATCTGTTCGGTGTTATCGCCCGTCCAAAGCGCCGGATTGTCTCGGTAAAAGCGGTTGAGTGCCTGTACATAGGTCTGCATCTGCCGGTTGGCCTCGCAATCCAAGTCCTGCCAGTCCAGCGCGTGATGGCACGCCCATTCTGTGTACTGCGCAAATTCGCAGCCCATAAACAGCAGCTTATCGCCCGGATGCATCATGACAAAGCCGTACAGCAGCCGCAGCGGGGCAAATTTCTCATGATACTCTCCCGGCATTCGCGCCAGCAGCGAGCCTGCGCCGTGCGACACGGCATCGTGCGACAGCGGCAGTACAAACCGTTCTCCTGTGCTGTTGAGCAAAGACAGTGACAGCCAATCCGCCAGTGCCTCTGGATCATCGGCGTGTTCCAAATGCGCCAGTGCTTCCTGCACCCACGTATCCCGCCACATGGCAGTGAAGCCCAGTCCGCCGAGCTCGGTCGGTTTGGTCACAGAGGACCATTTTCCCGTGCTGCTCGCAATCATGCGCACCGTCGGTTCCTGCTTTTTCACGGTATCACACAGCGTGCGCAAAAACCGCGCACCATCTGTATTCCAATTTTCTCCAAACTGATTGGCCTTCCACTCGCCCTCTGTGCGCTGATAGTCCAGATACAGCATCGGCTGCACCGAGCTGACACGCAGACCGTCCGCATGGAACTGGGTAATCCAGAACATCGCAGACGACATCAGGAACGACTGCACCTCGCCGCGTCCGAGATCAAATTTCTGTACGCCGTACACCATATCCTTCGGGTCGGACTCGCACGCCTCATAGCACGGCTGTCCGTCAAACATAAACAGACCGTGTGCATCGGTCGGAAAACCTGCGGCTGTCCAATCCAGAATGACACCGATGCCCGCCTGATGACACCGATCAATCAGATACATCAGGTCATGCGGGGCACCGTATCGGCTGGTCGCGGCAAAAAAGCCAAGCGGCTGATAGCCCCACGAGCCGTCATACGGGTGTTCCATCAGCGGCAACAATTCCAAATGGGTATAACCCATTTTGCACAGATACGGAACAAGTCGATCCGCGATAACGCGATAATTGAAAAACGAGCAGTCCTCCTTGGTCTGCCAGGAACCGAGATGTACCTCGTAGATATTGACCGGTTCCGGCGCAAGGGTTCTGCGCTTGATCCAATCGGCATCGCCCCACACATATCCATCCAGAGGATAGCAGCGCGATGCATTGGCCGGACGCACTTCTGCATAGAATGCAAATGGATCAGATTTATCAAAAACCTGACCATCGTTTGTCCGAATGCTGTATTTATAGCAATCGTAGCGTTCGATGTCTGGCAGGAAGCAAGTCCAAAACGCCGCATCCTCCGCCATGCGGGTCATCGGTGAAAGCTCGCGCAGCCATCCGTTTTTCTCGTGAATCACAGAGACATCGGCGGCATGTGGTGCCCAAAGGCAAAACTGTACGCCTTCCTGTCCGTCCTTCACGACGCGATGTGCGCCCATCCACTCCCAAGCGCGGAGTTCCGTTCCGTTGCGGAATGCTTGTAGACGGCTTGCCAGATCCTGTGTATTTTGGATTTCCATTGGCGCCATCTCCCTTCTCAGAATCATCAAATTATACATGCGAATGCACGAAAAAGGCCTTCTCCTTTGCCGTCGATGTCCTCGTTCTGCGCAAAACAAGATGTCCCTTTCTCGTTTGTAGGAATATTATACAACATTTGCAAAAACAAGTCCAGAAAAAATGTTAATTTTTACAGAGATTTTCCAGTTTTCTTATTCTATGTTCAGTCTTTGTCTCGCATGGCACACAAAATCATACGCAGGGCTTCGTCGGCAGCGTCCTGCCGCGCCTGCGGCCGTCCATGCGGAGAGACAATTTTATGCACCTGCGTCTGCCCCTTGCAGAACAGACCGATATAAATCGTTCCCACCGGCGTGCCGTCCTCGCCGCCGTCCGGGCCTGCATAGCCGGTAATCCCGACGCCGAGATCGGTTTCATAGACGCGCGCAATGCCCTGTGCCATTTCTGCCGCCGTCTGCTGTGACACGGCTGTGTATCGCTCCAAAGTCTCTGTGCGCACACCGAGAATTTTATGCTTGATTTCGTTGCAGTAGGTGCAGGCACCGCCTTTATAGAATTTTGAAGCACCTGCGACATCTGTGATTCGCTTGGACAGCAGACCGCCCGTGCAGCTTTCCGCCACAGACAGCGTAAGCCCACGTTCTGTCAAAGCCTTTGCCACGTTTTGTTCCAGTTCTGGCTGTGTCATACGCTCGCTCCCTTCTGTTTTCTCCCAACCAATCCTTCCAATATTTTCATGATAGCATATTTTTTTTCAATCTGCAAGAATCGAAACGGCGCGAAAAAAGGCGCATGTGGAAAAATTTCCACATGCGCCTGTATATTCGACAAATTATCCGATAGAGGACAATGCGGAACCCGGAATGATGCGGCCGAGTTCGTTGTACTCGTAGAAGCCCTTGCCAGACTTCTGACCCAGATGCTTCGCACGAACCATCTTCTTGAGCAGACGAGCCGGACGATACTTCGGAT
The DNA here is from genome assembly GCA_963588905.1 of Eggerthellaceae bacterium. GTDB lineage: Bacteria > Bacillota > Clostridia > Oscillospirales > Butyricicoccaceae > Butyricicoccus_A. Next base: position 152,682 of record CAVAJF010000037.1, on the reverse strand, counting down.
CCAGCGTCTCATGGTACATAACTTCCATGATAGCAAGGCAAACATCCAGACCGATCAGGTCGCCCAGTGCCAGCGGGCCCATCGGATGGTTTGCGCCCAGCTTCATTGCGGTGTCAATGCCTTCTACAGAAGCCAGACCCTCTTCAAAGATCTGAATGGCATCGTTAATCAGCGGGATCAGCAGACGGTTTACAACGAAGCCCGGGCCCTCGATAACTTCTACCGGCACCTTGCCGATGTCCTCCGCAATCTTCTTGACGGTATCGACCATATCGCGGGTGGTGGTCATGCCCGGAATGACTTCGACCAGCTTCATGACAGCAGCCGGGTTGAAGAAGTGCATACCGATGATCGGGCGAGTCAGCTCGCCGCTGATCTCTGTGATGGACAGGGACGATGTATTGGAAGCAATCAGTGCATCCGGCTTTGCGATTTCCTCGATTTCCTTCAGCAGCTTTTCCTTTGCCTGCAGGTTCTCGATGGCGGACTCGACAATCAGGTCAGCCTCTTTACATCCGTTGATGTCACAGATGGTGATCTTGCCCATGATCTCGTCCATGCGCTCCTGCGTGATCTTTTCCTTTGCAACCTGACGCTTGAGCGGCTTCTCCAGCAGCGCGCGCTTGTGGTCGAATCCCTTGCCGGAAACGACGCAAAGATTAACTTCATATCCTTCAGACTGTGCGAATGCCTGGGTGATGCCCAGACCCATAACGCCAGAACCAACAACTGCTACTTTCATACAAAATACCTCATTTCTTAACGCGCAGGCTCCATACCTGTTTCCTGTTATCAAAACGCCTGCCGCTTCAAATATAGAGTTGTTATTTTTTTAACAATCTATCATGGTTAAAGTATACCATAGTCTGCCGCACAATGCAACTACTTTTTTGTATATTTTTGATGAATTAACCAATTTTTTTCAAATGCAGCCAAAAAAGAGCACACCTGCGCATTTACAGGCGTGCTCTTGCATAACTTTTCGTCATGTTATGAATATTTCCTGATGATATTGTTACAGCGTCACGCATTCTACGCCAGCCAGTGCTTTTTCGACCAGCGCATCGACATCCAGCACCTTTTCTGCCGCCTCGACCTTGAATTTCTTCGGGCGGGTCAGCGGATGCTTCGGCGTAAAGACGGTGCAGCAATCCTCATACGGCAGGATAGAGGTCTCGAACGTGCCGATTTTTCTGGAAATCTGCACGATTTCTTCCTTATCCATGCCGATAACCGGACGGAACACCGGCATCGAGCAGACCGCACCTGTGACGTTCATCGCCTCCATGGTCTGCGAAGCCACCTGACCCAAGCTCTCGCCGGTAATCAGGGCACCGGCATCATGCTCCTGTGCCACGCGCTCTGCAAGCCGCATCATGAAGCGGCGCATAATCAGCGTGAACATATCCTCCGGGCAATTGTCGCGGATCGCTTCCTGAATCTCCGTAAACGGAACAACATAGACCTCCATGCGGCCAGCATAGTGCGTCAGCTGCTCTGCCAGCTCCATGACCTTTTCCTTGGCGCGTTCCGAGGTATACGGATAGCTGAAGAAATGCACAGCGCACAGCTCCAGACCGCGCTTTGCCATCATATAACCGGCAACCGGAGAATCAATGCCGCCGGACAGCAGCAGAGCCGCCTTGCCATTGGTGCCGACCGGCATACCGCCAGGGCCTGGAATCTTGCCTGCGTGTACATATGCTGCCTTATCGCGCACTTCAATATTGACGCGCAGCTCCGGATTGTGCATGTCCGGAATCAGGTTTTCATACTTGTCATCGAGATCGCCGCCAATTTTCTGGCAAATCTGGATGGTATTGAGCGGGAACTTCTTGTCCGAACGCTTTGCCTCAACTTTGAAACGCTGCACGCTCTCCAGCTCATCGCCCAGATATTCATTGACGGTGTTCCAGATGGCATTCATGTCCTTCTCGCAGACTGCTGCGCGGCAAATCGCTGCAACGCCGAATACATTGTGTACGGCGTCGAGCACTTCATCCATGTCCACACCGTCTGCCGGCTCTACATAGATGGTAGACTGCATGATATACACGCTGCACTTACCGACCTTGGATACACGGCGGCGCAGATTGGCAATCAGGCGGCTCTCAAAGCGGCGGCGATTGAGACCTTTCAGCACGACTTCGCCGAGCTTTAACAGTAAAACTTCTTTCATATACGATAACCCTCATTCAAGTGATAAATTTTTCAATGATTCACCTGCTTATCTTATCACAGCGCCTACAGGTTTGCAAGAAAAACACGGGTATCAGCCCGTTTGCACATTACACCACGTGACATAGGGATGGCTCAGGGCAAAAATGACAGCCGCCGCTGTGAGCAGCCAGGCGTGCAGCGCTATACCACACAGCAAGAACAGCAAAACAGGGAGAACGGACAGCGCCATGCTCACCCAAGCCTTGTCGTATAGGTGTCTGCTCGCCTGCATCCCCACGTAGATAATCCCCGTCAGTCCTACGGCCAGAACGACAACTACCGGAGACAGCATCAGAAAGAATGCCGCCAGCACAGCAATCGGCACAAACCCAATATACACGCCATGTCCTTTGAGCAGCTTGCGCCACAGCAGCTCATACAGCAGCAAACACATCAAACTGCCCGCCTCGTAAATCGCCAGCAGGCCATCCGATGTTCCCCCTTTGACCGACAAAACCATCAGAATCATACATCCATATCTGCCAATCTGTTCCAGCACATTCATGCAGCGACTGGTACATTTATTTTTTATTTGCTTATTTTGCATCATATAGATTCCATTTGGAATCAGCAAGGCAGCAATCATCAAAATATGAAATACGCTAAACCAACCAAATGTCACGACAAACACCTCCCGTTACTTCTTTGTATTCAGTATAAAAAAATACAGCCGTTGATACAACTACAGTTCCATTACAAAATAACAACTAATCGGTAAACAAAAAAATCACCTGCTTTTTTCAGCAGGTGATTCAGTATGTTATTCTGGTGTTTTATCTTCCGACGAGGTGTCCGGCGGGAGCTTCTGTGTCTGGGTATATTTTTTCAGCGCCGCAGACAGAATGAGAACAAACCGAATGCCAACGATAATCAGGACAATCAAAGCCGCAATCAGCACAAAGTTGAGTAGGATAGAAAGATACTGCATCACAGTATAAAATCCACTGTTCATAATCCCAAGCATATTCTCCATACAAAGCACCTCCTATTTTATTCCCAAATATCACACGTTTTCCTTGTTCTAAATTATATCATTTTTCAACTGTCATTGTAAATATAAAACGTACACAAATTTTTGCCGATGTTTTTTTCTGATAAAAAATGACACACGATTTTTCAGCGTGTGTCATGTTTATGCAATATGTTATTATGCCCGTCTCAGCCGCGCCGTGCCTTCTTCCAAGGCATCGAGCAGGGCATCGACATCTTCCTCTGTATCGGACGGCGCAAAGCTGATGCGCAGTGCGCTGTCAATGTCTGCATGATCGACTTTCATCGCCGCGAGCACATGACTGGCTTTGCCCTTGGAGCAGGCCGAACCGGACGATACATATACGTCATGCATCTCCAAAATGCGCAGCAGCACTTCACTCTTGCAGCCCGGGAACGACACATTCACAACATGCGGAATGTCATGCTTGCCATTGTATTTTGCCCAAGGGAATCGCGCATCAATGCCAGCTGTCAGGCGGTCACACAGCTGCTGCACTTTTGCGTAGTTTTTCTCCATCTGCTCGCGGCGCACACGGCACGCCTCGCCAAAGGCAGCAATATTCGGCACGGCTTCGGTGCCCGGACGCATCCCGCGCTCCTGTCCGCCGCCGTACATGAGCGGCGCAATGCGCGTGCCCTTCTTCATATACAGCGCACCAATTCCCTTCGGCGCACCGATTTTATGTCCGCTGACGCTGATAAAATCCGCATTCCATAGCTTCGGCTTGATGGGCAGACGCGCCAGCCCCTGCACGGCATCAATGTGAAACAGCGCCTTCGGGGCTTTTTTCTTGAGAATCTTACCGAATTCCTTGACCGGCAGCACCGTTCCGACCTCATTATTTGCCAGCATACACGTCAGCAGCACGGTGTCCGGGCGAATCGCATCGCGCAGATCCGACACGGAAATATGTCCGTCTGCATCCGGCTGTAAATAAGTCACTTCAAAGCCTTCCTGTTCCAGCTTGTGCACGGTGTTGAGCGTTGCCGCGTGTTCGATGGCTGTCGTAATGATATGCTTGCCCTGTCCGCGGCGGCGGCACGCGCCGAAAATTGCCGTGTTGGTCGCCTCTGTGCCGCAGGAAGTAAAGGTAATCTCCGACGGTTCTGCATTCATAATCGCTGCCACATGGCGGCGCGCAGTCTCTACAATGCCGGATGCTTCAATTCCCATTTTATGTACGCTGGATGGGTTGCCGAACTGCTCGGTCATCACCTGACAGGCGAGAGCCGCAGCCTCCGGCAAAACGGCAGTTGTCGCCGCATGATCCAGATAATGCATGATTCTTGACTCCTTTTTTCTTTCAAATATGCGTTCAGTCTGCCTGTAATCTTAGCACACAGCGAAGGGGTTTGCAAGATAAGAAAAATCCAAAAATATTGTTGATAAAATTCAGATTATCACGTATAATATAAATGAACCAAAAGGTTTCGTGTAGCGGCACGTAAAAGCTGAACTGCGCTTGGGCAGGATAAGTACCAAGACGATTCGATACTCGGAAGGGTATCACGCCCACACCAGGGAGATACGGTGAGTCCGCGCCGGGGACTTAAATTTCCGGCGACTTTCGGCATTCGGAAGGATGCCACGGCTGACAGCCAGCAGAAAACCGCTCTTTAGATTATTGGCGCTGGATTTTTTATCCAGCGCATTTTTTATTTTATCCAATGTAAAGGTGTTCCACTGTATGAAAAAAGCACAAGATAGGCAAGCTATCGTGAAGGAGATCAGCCGTGCCGCACGATTGTATAAACAACATTTAGTCGGAAAACGCTTCCTTTATGTCTTTGACAATCGTTACATAGAAGTCTTATATAAAAAGCAGAATTTCAAACATTTAACCGGCGTAGATACGAATTTAACAGCAAAAAAGTTTTTTGACTATGCAATAAAGAATCAACTGCAAGCAACCCAGATTTTCTTTTCCAGCCGACATCCATACGCGTTATGCAAGAAAAAATTGAAACATATTCTTGAAATAATCTCCTTAGCGTATTCAGAAAGTTTTATGCTTGAAGAAATCGTGACACAAACCAAAACATATAAATTCGGAACAACCGAATTAAATTTTTCTCTGTGCATGAACAAAGAGTATGACCAATCGGGCAACGAAATTGGCGACTGCTACATCGTCCAATCTCTTCGAGATGAAGATTGTTTCAACAAAAGCAAACATGTATATCCAGTTACGCATATTTTTTCTCGTGAGAATAATACTGCCGAAAAATATACTACGAGGCTATTTGTAGATTCATGTGCACAGGAACAACATCTTCCGACTGATATTGCCGCACTGATTGATGAAGGCCTGATTGAATAGCAAAACGATAGCCTGCCAGTATATCTTATCTGTTTTTCAAGATATACCAGCAGGCTCATATTCTTTTATTCATCATTCAAATCGCCCAAAAACGCCACGGCGCCCATCTCAAAAATTTCCTTCTGAGTCTCAGCTTTCTCTTGGTCATCATGTGGAACGCCTCCTTTCCGTCGTTCGCGCGTTGTTATTTTCTGTATCTTTATTATACCACAGCTGCCGCTTGTCCGCCATTAGAAACATTAGACAATCTTTTTCTCGAGAATTTGACGCGCAAAAGAGCGCACGCGGGAACAGCCGGTTCCCTGTGCGCTCATATGTTTTCAGCTTGTATTCTCATTTTATCAATGCAACAGCTTTATCCAGACGAACATCAGATTTTATTTCGTTTAGAACGTCTTGCATGTTTTGTGAATCTTCACCCAGTGCATCATAGATAATATTCGTACAAAGGTAAATAAATTGTCCCGTTGTATTATCAGAATCGGCTGCATATGCTGCATAATCCATCGGAAGATCACGTATGGAACAATATTCACCAAGCAACAATAATACATCCGGCTCAGCATACGCTGATATATCATCATATACGATATTATATTGATTGAGTAATGCGCCCTGATGTACAAGAAATTTATCACGTATCCCGTTGAAAATCACGGTATCTTCACGATTTATCCGATTCCCACACAAATCCATTCCGATTTGCATGGTGTTATATAATTCCGCGCGATAACTCTCCAATTGCTGCTTGCTTTTCCAATTTGGCAAGATAATAACCGTATATACGATCATAAGCAATAGCGCGAAACTCAACAGAATATTAAAGAACCATGATTTTTTTGGAAACTTCATATCCATTACCTCGTGCGCTCATGTATTCTCATTTTTGAAACTCTGCCGTTCCATTTTCCACATGGAGCACAGAAGTCGCAAACGTCCGAATTTCCTCTGCGCTGTGTGAAGCAAACAGCAGCGTCTTACTCGGATCATCTATGTATTCTTGAAAGATGCTGTGCGCAATGTCGATACCATCTCGATCCAACGCATTGAGCGGCTCGTCCATAATCAAAATGTCCGGTTGTTCCATCACAGCCTGCGCAATACGCAAGCGCTGAATCATGCCCTGTGAATACGTGCGAACCTTTTTGTCCTTTGCTTCTGTGAGCTTCACACGATCCAAAATCTGCAAGATCTGTTCTTTTCCAATCTTGCGATTGATTTCCGCCAGCATCATCAGATTTTCATAGCCTGTTGCGCTGTTCATAAACTGCGGGGCATTGATAAATACACCCGCATTTTGGATGAAATCAACATCTTTTCCAATCACATTTCCATCCACGGTAATTGTTCCGCTGTCAGGGCGAGAAAATCCCGTGATGAGTTTTAACAGCACACTTTTGCCGCTGCCATTGTAGCCTGTGACAGCAACCGATGCGCCCGTTGGAATTTCCAAACTCAAATCGCGAAAAATTACGTTATTCTTATACGCCTTCGCTACATGTTCTAGCCGAATCATATACTTCCTCCTTTATATTTTCAACGGACGCCGTGTTCCATAGATGAGAAGTGCAGCCTGCACCACAACAAACACAAGGATAGCCATCAATTGCTGCGGCCAACTGCCAATCGCCAGCAGTGCCGACTGCTGCTGCAACAGATCAATCGAAAACAAAACCACCGTGGCAACGACAAGCACCCCGATGATGCCAGCACGGGAAATAGTCTGAGAGAACACCTCTGCAAACACAATCAGCATCCCTAAAAAGGCAAACAGCTTGACCCACAGCAGGATATACACGACAGAAAAACTATCATACGGCACAAATTGTACCGTTCCCAATCCATGTCTGGCTGTACCTATCGCATTGGTAACAAAGACGCAAATCATCGGCACGACGGATGCAAACGCAACATATTTGCCATTTCGCCGCATGGTATGCTTCCAATAACTGCGCTCTGAGCCAAACCGCAAAATCGAAAGCGTGCGAAATCCTTCCGGATAGGCATAACAATTGCTATATACAAATACACCGGCAAGAATCAGCATCGCAAGATAGCAGTAGGAAAACGAATTCCATTGACTGCCGTAACCACAGGCGTACATCTGTGCCGGATTGCTCAAAACAAGCGCATAGGCATCGTGTACACTGTATGCGGATTGACGCAGCATAGGGGATTGGGCAACTTGGCTGGCAGACAGGATACTAATCAGCGCGATTACCAACGCATATATTTTTTTGCTCATGTCTTTTCCTCCGAAAGATACTCTTTCTTCGGTCTGCGGCACAGGTATGCCAGTCCGACAAAGCACAGGGCATACGTCAGCACGACGCGTATCCATCCGCCCTCTGGCAGTCCGTCATAGACCGGAAACGAAAACGGGCTAATCTGCTGAATCCATGTGCCCTGCTGGACGCCGCTGGCAACGAAAAACAACATCGGAATCGCCTGTGTCACGATATAATGCTTCGCAAAAACAGCTTTGGTCTGATACAGGCAAAGCATCGCTGTGCACAACAGCATATGTACGATATATACCACAAACGGCACCAAATAAAATTGTCCCGTGATAAAATATCGCTCTGCCAGTCCTGTCAGCAAGGCCGTTCGTTCCACCACAAACAGCAGAGTAGAAGCCATCGCCCAAAACACCGTGCTGAATGCCATCAAACGGCAAAATGTCCGCTTGCGATATGCCTTCCATGTCGGATAGCGTGTCAGCTGAATCGGTGTGCGCAGCTGAACCAAATTCTGTGCCGCCATCATTACGACAAACGAAAAGGCAACAAAGCCATAGGTCTGAAACGCATTGACCAGCATGGTGTCGTTGCCGGATGCCGTCCACTGCGGCTTTGGTGTCTCCACACGCTGTTGTACCGTTGTTATCACGGCATCGGGAAGCGGCTTGAGTTCTTGATCTGCTTGAATCACACCGAGTACGACAAGTACAGCCAGCAACAGCAGCAATTGCTTCCATTGTGTTTTCCAACGCATACGCTTCCCTCCTCTCAGTCACGCTCTGCACCTGCGCATCCCGTACCAAATCATCACAATAGACGGAAGGATAACAATCGCCATGGCTCCAACAACACCCCAGATGCCATGTATGGTATGTCCATATCCCCAATACTCTGGCGAGCTTGGCCACAATAAATTTTCCGGAGAAAACAGCGGTAGCGGCCATTTATCGTCGTACACTCCTTGCGAGAACAGCGAAGTGGCAACCAGATTGTAAATCGTAGGCACCAACAAGTAAATATATACTTTATTGATTAGATAAGAAACCGCTATCGTCAAAAGAGAAAACAATATCGGAAGCAGAAAATATCTAAAAACACCTAATAACAGCACATATAGATATGGATGTACTGCCGCATTGAGATTCCAGCCCCATTCATTCATGAATACATTCAAGCAATTGTTCGCATCGTATGTACTGATACACCAAATGCGCATCACCAACATCGTTGCCAAATATGCACAGAACACAGTGCATCCAGCAAGGACTGTAGCTCGTATAACCCATAGCTGTTCGGTCTTACCAGGATGCTTCATGCGCGGCATGGCAAATGGTAAAAAGTGGTCTCGCATCTGAATAAACGGGAGCACTGCCAAGGAAGACAGTATTGGTATCAGATGCCTTCCATATGAAGCATACCATTCCATGGCGTTTACAAATGAAATTTTAAGCCGTACATATGCAACAACCCATGGATCTTCTCCTAAAATAGCGTTGTTTACTCCGTCGATATGTCTCCAAAATTTTGGAAGCATTCCCGTATCAAATCCTAAAAATAAAAAACTGATAATAGGCAATGCAATGATAACGCTCAGCGTGTATACATTAAAAATCTGTTTCTTCTGATATTTTTTCATTTTATCACCTCTTTAGGTGTATCCAGTCACGCCCGGCGCCTGCGCATCCCGTACCAAATCATTACAATAGACGGAAGGATAATTATCGCAGCAGCACAGACAAGGCTCCAAATGCACGCTGTATTATGTCCAAATCCCCAATAAATTTCAGATTTTAATTGTATAAAATTTTCCGGCGAGAATAGCGGCAAAGGCCACTTATCCTCAAATGTCCCCTGTGAAAAAAATGAATAAGCTATCAAATGATAGATTGTCGGAAGCAGCAAATAGATATACACTTTACTGATGACGTAAGAAATAGCGATGGTCAACAACGCATACAACATAGACAGCAGAAAAAACCGTATAAACCCCAGAAGCAAAATATATAGATATGGATGCTCTGTTAAGTTTAATGGAAGGCGTGTATTTTCAATAAACGTGTTCACTCCTGTATCGACATATGTATGCGTAAACATGCACTTTCCTATTACGACTGTCAGTACATGCCCAAGATACATGACACATCCTGCCATGACAACAGCTTTTGCAATCATATGATGTTCACTTCTTCTTGCGCGATGAAGTCTAGGCATTTCCAATTGAAACAGCGTATCTCGCTTGTAAATAACCGGAATAACTGTAATTCCCGATAACAGAGGAATCAGGCTCCTCATCATAAACATGCCATTAAAATCCAGCATATCTACCATTCCAAAATTTTCATGCATAAATACAAAATAATATGGATTTTCTTCAGATATACTCCCTTCATATACAGTATCCCAAAATTTTGGAAACAATCCCGTATCAAACCCAATTGTTAGGAACATAATGACAGGAACCAATAGTATGACTGAAATATTGTATCCATTGAAAATACTTTTTTTATTTTGTAATGTCATATGCTATCACCTCTTTGGGTGTATCTCCAGTCACGCTCTGCGCCTGCGCATCCCGTACCAAATCATCACAACAGACGGAAGGATCACAATTGCCATAGCTCCAACAACGCCCCAGATGCCATGTATGGTATGTCCATATCCCCAATACTCCGGCGAACTTGGCCACAACAAATTTTCCGGGGAAAACAGCGGCAGCGGCCATCTATCTTTATACAGTCCTTGCGAGAAAAGCGAACTGGCAATCAAACCGTAAATCGTGGGCACCAACAAGTAAATATATATTTTATTTACCAGATAAGAAACCGCTATCGTCAGAAGAGAAAACATCATCGGAAGCAAAAAGCACCGCAACACGCCTAACGCCAACAAATATACATATGGATGGGTCGATGCACTGAGATTCCAGCCCCACCAAGTAAACACATCAAAACAATTATTGGCATCATATGTATTGACACACCACAGACGCATCACCAACATTGTCGCCAAATATGCACAGTACATCACACAGCTTGCCAGAAATACCGATTGAACAATCCAAATACGTTCCATTTTCCTTGTATCTTTCATGCGAATAGACGCAAATGGCAAAAAGCGGTCTCGCATCTGAATAAATGGGAGAACCGCCAATGAAGATAGTATAGGAATTAACTGTCTATTTGATGCAAATTGCCACTCCATGACATCGACATAAGAAGTCAAATATCTCATATGAGAAACTACCCATAAATCATCTCCCGCGGCAGATTCTCCGGGATTCACTTCTTTCAAAAAATTCGGCAGCATTCCGCTCTCAAATCCCATAACCAGGAACGTCAACACCGGCAATGCTATGGTTGCACTTATCGTATATATATTAAAAATCTGTTTTTTCCAGCGTAATTTCATATTATTTACTCCAAGCGCACCCACATCACGGAGATGTAGGTGCGCTATTTCACATAGTCAAACGCCTTTACAGTACAACGCAGAGCAGATAAATGACATCTCCGCACAGCCACAAGCCAGATAAAATCCAGCACGCCAACCGTCGTTTCTGCGTCACTTTATAATCACAAAACAGATACAGAGCAAGTACCACTGGGCAGGCAATCCAGAAAGCCTGACGGATTATCTGCGTTTGCGGTATAGGTGCTCCCTTTGCCAGCTCCTGTTGTCCCGCTGCAATAGACATGCCGCCGAGACACAGGGTAACTACCAACGCAATACGTCCAATCAACAAATATAATCTGTTCTTATTGCGCATTGCAAGCACCCCTTTCTATTTTCTGTTTACTGAGTATAAATAAACGGCCCATACGTTTTTCCGTTTCTATGTTTAAACGAAATTAAATATCGGTATACCGGCGTAGCAGGCGGTGCATAAAACCTTTGCGTTTTTACATTAACGCTACCGCCACCAGCTGCATCTGCTAATGCAGCTAACACATTTCCGCCAATCCACGCAGTTACTGTTGCCGCATTAATAATACTCATCCCAATCAGTGTATTGGCACCTTCAGCAATAATTGTTGCAACTTCACGAGCTGTTGCTGCTGCCTTCCATGAGATAGAAACGGAGTTGTTTCCAGTTGTCACCCAATCGGTTGCATTAGGTACAATTGAATTTGGCAAAGAAACGACCTGCACATCCAACGTTTTTGTAATCGTACCAAAAACTTCTCCGTTTAAGTAAGCAACCGTAGATAGTCCATTTTCCTCATATTTTATCGTGTCAACACTACCATCCCCATTGACGATAGCAATTGTCTTATTCCCATCCTCGTAAAAATAATGATATGTATAGTCAACGCCTTGGATATTCACATCTTCTACTAATCCTTCTGCATACATATCTCGCCCAATCTCATTTACACTTGTCACATCTGCTAAGTCCTGTGTATCTGTATCATATACAGCGTATACAGTTTGCATAGCCAATATATTAACAATCATTGCTCCTGCCAACAAAAAGGCGCCAATTCTTTTCTTTAATTTCATAGGAATTCTCCTTTCTATGAAACCGAAAGGTGGATTAACGTCTACGCCATGTCTGCTTCATTGGACTCCACTCCATTCTTTATACGAGAAGTTATTTGTTCGTTTTGTACAGTATAACACAGGCTATTCCCGAATTCAATTGTAAATGTTACACAAGATACATCACATTATTTTGTTGACGCCGCTCAACTTTCATAATCTACCCAAAAGTTTCTTGTTACCCGCTATGAACCGCTCATAGTATGCACTTTTAGAAACAGGCTGCCTGCCGCGAGAACAACGACCGGCAGGAACAAAATCTGATACCATTGCTGCGCCATTCCAAATGCTTGATTGCTGCCTGCGCATAAAATGCAAATAACACCGGTCAATATGACACCGAGCCACACAGCGCGTGATTTTCTGCATGTGCTTCCCGCCTGCGTACATCCAGCAAAAAACGATAAAATCAAGGCCGCGCGCGCCAGCACGACCAGCCACACCATCGCGATATAGTTTCTATTAGAAACATTCGACAATCTTTTTCTCGAGAATTTGACGCACAAAAGAGCGCACGCGGGAACACCCGGTTCCTTGTGCGCTCTATGTGATTTTATGTGTTTCCTAAATAGTCTGCAGTTGCAGTCACCTGCAATTCTCCAATTCCATCCACTGTTGTTTTGCACGTCATCGTCACTTGGCATGGTTTGTCTTTTTGTTTATCAGAGTCTATCGTTACAGCATCAATTGTCAACATATCCGAAACTTGTTCTGTCGAAAGTTGTAACACATTGCTTGCCTCATCTATCGGTTGTCCTTCTGTATAAATAACCGTGTTGTCATCAGATCGAATCGTCAGCGAAACCGACGATGTTCTTTTACAGAGTTCAGTGCCTTTATCGGAGCAAACTGTGCCATACACAATACTCCAACTCGATTTTCCCGCCGTACCAACGTCTGTGATCTTACAGCACAAATATGGTATGCGTACAACCGTGCAATTTCTTCCAAAGAGAGTTTTTGTCGTACTGACATATGCTGTATCTGTTGTCCTGCTCCATCCATTTAATAGAGAAAATGCAGATTGCATTTCTTCCCATTCCTGTTTTGTATCCATATATTGCTCAGGTAAATCTTGCAGGAGATACTCCTCTGTTTCTGTTGAAATCGGCACAAACATCCCAAACAGCAAGAATCCTATACATAGTATTGCTATGCCAACAGCAGCTTTTATTTTCATTTTATTATCTATACAATTACTTCACATTTACTATTTTCTATGAAACCGAAATGCGGATTAACGTCTACGCCATGTTTGCTTCATTGGACTCCGCTCCATTCTTTATTCGAGAAGATATTTGTTAGTTTTGTATAGTATAACACAAGATATTCCCAAATTCAATTGTAAATGTTACACAAGATACATCACATTATTTTGTTGACGTCGCTTAACTTTCATAATCTACCCAAAAGTTTCTTGTTACCCGCTACGAACCGCTCATAGTATACACTTTTAGAAACAGACCGCCTGCCGCGAGCACAGCGACCGGCAGGAACAAAATCTGATACCATTGCTGTGCCATTCCAAATGCTTGATTGCTGCCTGCGCATAAAATGCAAATCGCACCAGTCAATATGACACCGAGCCACACAGCGCGTGATTTTCTGCATGTGCTTCCCGCCTGCACACATCCAGCAAAAAACGATAAAATCAAGGCCGCGCGCGCCACGGTGCACACGAGCAGACTGCCGGAAATCAGGACTTCTCCGCGCTGAAACGCCTCGCCAAACGACAGCACACTTGCCGCTGTATAAGACGGATACAGCACCCCGCGCGCGCCCGCCTCCCCGAGCAGGCAAATGTTGCGCAGATACAGCACACTGAGCAAAATCCCCGCCAGCACACAAGCCCGCAGCAAACCATTCCGAATGCGTGTTCCCTGTCCGCCGAGCACAGCCGCCGCATAAAAGACCTCGCCAAACGGCACAGACAGCAGCAAATACACGCGTTTGGGTAAATCCTTCACGCCGTCCGACAAAACCGGACGCAGTTCATAAACATGCAGCTGTTTCCAGCTGAGCACCAACGAGACGAGCAGTGCCAGCACAACCAGCCACACCATGGGCTGCATCCACAAAACCAATGGCTGTACGCCCCGATGCGCCGCCGCTGCCGCACACACAAGCAGCGCCGCCGTCAGCAGCCACACCGGCCAAATCCCGCCGGATACCGTCCGCAGGAAAATCACGCCGCTGAGCACTGTCATGCACAGCGACCACAGGGAAATCGCTGCCAGCACCCACACATACAGCGTGCCGCCCCTCGCGCCAAACGCCGCGCGCGGCAGCTGAAACCAATCGCCTTGCGGCATCCGTTCACAGGCCAAACAGCACAGCGCGGCAACCGGCAGGCTGCACAATCCGGCCAGCAAAAGAGCAATCCAGCCATCTCGCCCGTCCTGTGCCGTCATAGTCAGCGACCAACCGCTGAGCACAACGAGAAGCAGGCATGTCGCCTGTCGGCTGCTGATGGGTTTCATTGATTTCCTCCTTCTGTATTCTGCGCGGCAGTCATCGTCACAGACACGTTGACAGGCACTGTGCGCCATGCTTGTCCGCTCAGTCGTCCGATGCCCAGCGCATCACAATCGGCTTGCTTGAGCCGCTCGATCACGCGCGTGCACTGCTCCTGCGCGACCCGCGCCGCGCGCTGGAGCTGGTTTTCCCTGTCGCAGGCGGCTTGTGCGCGCAGCCGAATTTCCCACGTATCCCGCCCCTGCACGAGCTGCACGCGCATCTTCCGAAGCGCAAGCGGTTCACCATCGTCATACAATGCCGCCTGCTCCCCGCTGTGGAGCAGCAGAGCCAATACGGCAGTCTGTTCCTCATTCAGCCATCCTGTACATGTCTCACCGGAAAATAATGCGCATCCGTCCAGCTGCGCCTGCTCTCCTCGGATGGAAACCGCTGGAAGTACCGGATCTATCCCCTGTGTTTCCAGCGCATTGTACACGCGATACAGCGGCATATCCGGCATTTGCGACTGCTGGACAGCATACGACAAGCTGTCTCCCACAGAAAAGCCTATCGGTTCCCCGCTGATGGACGCACAAGAAAAAATCTCGTCTGCCCGTTCATCTCGCACCACACACAGCCGCACAGAGGGACGCACGGCGCTGTCCGCGTGCAGCTGCCGCACACAGGAGCGAATGCCGGTTTCCAGCACGGTATCATCAAAAAACAGTACGCGCGCATGGCTCCAATACAATTGGGTATCCAAGCCTGTCCCTGTGTTGTCTATCGCCTGTTCCATCGTCTGTGCACTGCCGGATACCTGTTTGGATGCCGGTACGGCACTGTCCGCATCGGGCACCGCAAGCTCTGCCGTCAGCTGATACCGCTGCCCGCTTTTCGACACAGCCCCTGCGGTCACGGCAGACAAATCTCCCGCGTCTTTCCAGCTGCATCCGGACAGCAGGAGACACAGCAGCACAGCCACGCCCACGCGTCTCATCGGCGCACCCCGCGCCAACCGGCGAGAAATCGGTGCGTCGGCTTCATCGCAAACCACGGGAATCGAAGCAGCACATCGCGTTGGCTGTGTTTTTCCGCCGCCAGCACATTGGTCAGATACGGCACGCCAAACGATGTCAGACGGCACACATGCGCCACAATGAGGCACGTGCCAAACAACACGCCATACAGTCCCAAAATCGCCGCACACACCAGCAGAAAAAAGCGTAACAGCAGGGTTGCTGTGCGCAGCTTGGGCACGATGAGTGCTGTGACGCCGGAAAACGCAATGATAATGACCATTGGCGCAGAGACAAACCGGGCATCCACCGCAGCTTGTCCGAGCACCAGCCCACCAACAATCGAAAGCGCTTGTCCAATCGTATCCGGCGTGCGCGTACCGGCCTCTTTTAATATTTCAAACACCGCCAGCGTGCCGACCGCTTCGGTGAATGTCGTAAACGGCACGCCCTGCCGCGCGGCAGAAATGGAAAACAGCAGGCGCGTCGGCAGCATCTCCTGCTGCCATGTGAGCAGCGCAACATACACCGCCGGAAGCGTCAGCGTCAGCACAAAGCCCAGCACGCGCAGCCAGCGCGTCAAGTTGGTATACAAAAACGAGATATAGTAATCGTCGTTTGCCTGAAAGGTCTCCTGCAAGATGTGCGGCACCGTCAGCACGACCGGCGTGCCGTCCACGACAATCGCAATGCGTCCCTCCAGCAGCTTTGCCGCGACAATATCCGGCCGTTCGGTAAATCCCGTCGTCGGAAACGGGGAAAACCGGTCATCCCGAATGATTTCACTGAGATAATTGGCATCTAAGACGGAATCCAGCGGAATATTCTGCAATCGTTTTTTGACCTCTGCCAGCACGGTCTGATCCGCAATGCCGTCAATATAACATACGCTGACCGTGGTATGTGTCACAGAGCCGATGTCGGAAAACTCAAAACACAGATTGGGCGTGCGCAGGCGGCGGCGAATGAGTGCCAAATTGCCCATAAACGCCTCGGTAAAGCCCTCTCTCGGGCCGCGCAGCACCTTTTCGTTGTCCGGCTCATCCGGGCCGCGCTTGGCAAAGCCTTTGGTGTTGACAACCGCCGGTCTGCTGTCTCCATCCACCAAGACAATCGTGTCGCCGTATAAAAACGCTGCCATCAGCTTGTCCGGTTCCGGATCAAACGGACAGTCATCAATGTGCAGCACCTCACGAATGACATCCGGCATCGGCAGCGGCGCGCCCGTCCACAGGCTCACCGGTTTGACCAAGCTGTCATTGATGGCCTGACTGTTTACCATGCCGTCAAAAAAGAACAGCGCCATGCGCAGAGCAGGCTGTCCCCTGCCCCGCACCTCACGGCAGATAAATGTATTGTCGTGCACAAACAACTGCTTCATCCTTGCAATATTTTCATCTAAATCGGTTGTGAAGGATAGATTCAATGCAAATACTTCCTTTCCGCTCACGGCTGTAGCTCCTCCGCCAGCTTTTTTCCAAACGCACGAATGGCAACCTCCACTTCCTCTATGGTGTTTCCACTCGTTCCGCACTCTAAAATCATGCTGCCGGTCGTCGCCTGTTCATTAAACCGCTGTTTGCGCAGATTGATCGGACGCATAAGCGTCGGATAGTCTGCCAAAATCCGTTTTTGCAGGTTGACAGCAAAGTTCAAGTTGCTTTTCCAATGCGGATGTGTCTTGCCGCCGGCATTGGTACCCATGACAAACATGAGCTGCGCACAGGTCTGTCCGTCAATTTCCGACACAACTTTATACTCCATCCCCGATGCGGTAATCATGGAATCCCGATGCAAATCAATAATCACTTGCAGCGATGGCGTTTTCTTTTGCTGCGCCTCTATAATTTCCATCGCGCGGCTATACGACTTGTTATAGCTCGGGGAATCAATGATTTCCCGACAATGCACAACGCCAATGCCCTGTTCCTGCAAGACCTGCGTCAGCACATCGCCAATGTATACGACATTGTGCGCCGGATCTTCCGATCTGCCGCCATGCTGATCGACATAGGCTTCGCTCGCATGGGTATGCAAAATCATCACGGTCGGTTGATCTGCGGATGCCTGTTTCGTAATTTTGAGCGGCGACGCCAGCATCTCTCCCAAATCATAGGATAAACCGGAATCATTGGAAATATACACGCCGTCCTGTCCGGGATAGCCGCCCTTTTGCCCTGTGATCGTCAGCTGTTTGACCGCCGCGCCATCAGCGGTCTGTGTCGGTGCATCCGAGGTATCTACCGCCTTCTGCACATTGTCCGGCAGCGCAAACAGACTCTCAGAAACCAATGTCTCGCTGGCATCGGTATCGCAGCTTTCGCCGTCCGTCATGCTTTCCGGCAGCGCCTGCGCCGCGACAATTTCCGACACACTCACGGTCTGCGGCGTGTGTTCGGATACCGATTCCCAGCCCGGCGCACCGATTTCCGACGACAGCGCAGCCTGTACAAAGTCTGTATTGCCCGCAAGCGTCTGCATCCACTGCTCCAGCTTTTCCCCGCCGCCCAGCCGATCCGCCGCCAGCAGACCACCGGCCATGATGAGGCAGGGAATGCTCCACATGGGTATCCATGACTTGTTTCGTTTCATGTGTCTCCCTGCCTTTCCCGCCGTGTCCTGTACAAAATTCTATTCGTACCGGCGGGAAGATATGCCGCGTTTAAGACAGAAACAAATCCATATCCTCAATGTCCAGCGAAGGATGCAAAAACAAATTGATGCCGTAGCCGATCACCCGCGCCGCATCCGCCGTCTGCTGGTCAACATCTCGCGTCGTGACCAAAACCGGCGTATTTAAGTCCTCCAATGCCTCGCACTGTGCACCGGACTGCTGGGCAATATCCGCCGCCAGCGTCGCGCCATCCACCACTGTCGGCACACCCAAAGCGATGACCGGAACTCCCAGCGACTCCTGTGTCAAGGCAGTCCGCGCATTTCCGACACCGGAGCCCGGCACAATGCCGGTATCTGTGATTTGAATCGTACACATCAGACGACTGAGCCGCCGCGCCGCCAATGCATCGACAGCGAGAACCAATTCCGGACGAATGCGGTCGATGACCCCCTGTACAATCTCTCCGGTTTCCACGCCAGTCGTGCCCAGAACACCCGGTGCCAGCACGGCTACCGGACGAAACGCGCGAAACTGCTCCGGCGAGCGCTCGACCAAATGCCGTGTCGCCAAGACGTTCTGACAGCACAGCGGCCCGACGGCGTCCGGCGTCACCGCGCGATTGCCCAGACCGATGACAAGAACCGGCGCGCGCGGGTCCTGATTGCTCGGCGCCAGCTGCCGCAGGATCTGCGCCACGGCGCGGCAGGCGCGCGGAAAGGCATCCGCCTCTCTGCGCAGCACCTCCTGCATGGACAGCGTCATATATTGTCCCGGCGGTCTGCCAAATGCCGTATCGGTTTTCGTCACAGAAACCGTGTGCAGGTCAAAGCCTTCTATCGTCTGCGTCTGCTGGGAAACGTGCTTTCCCTCTGCCAATTCCAGCGCAAGATCGGTTCGTACTGCCATATTTTCTCTCTCCCTTCCCCGTCCAGTGTGCGTATAATATTCGCATTCTATGCGGAGAAACAAGGAAAATATCGGTTTGCTCCCGAATTTCTCTGTACGATTTATCCAATCTACGAGGTGTCTGACGTATTTTTTGGGGAATTTCCTATGAAAAACACAATTGGCTCTTGATTTTTCGTTCATCTCGTGATAGAATTTCAATTACTGACTAATAGATTAAATGGAGTAAGGAGGTGGACACCAATGCCGAATATCAAGTCTGCCAAGAAGCGCGTACTCGTTACCAAGGTAAAGGATGCTCGCAATCAGGCTGCTCGTTCCGAGCTGAAGACCGTTCTGAAGAAGTTTGACGCTGCAGTTGCATCTGAGGATAAGGCTGTTGCAGAGTCTGCATATAAGACCGCAGTTAAGGCCCTCGACAAGGCTGCTGCAAAGAATCTGATTCACAAGAACAAGGCTGCTAACAAGAAGAGCGCTCTGACCCTCAAGCTGAACGCTTCCAAGTAAGCCCTTGCTTTGATTTAATTGGAAATGAAAACGCATCCGGTTGGATGCGTTTTTTGTTTTGCCTATTTTTGATTTTACTTGTCATATTCGCCTTCTAGCGTGTGTCTAACTAATAGAAAATCATCGTTATAGGAGGTGAATATCTTGCAGGACGAACTTCTCGCCCGATGGATGCAAGAATACGGTGACTCGATTCTTCGCATGTGCTTTCTGTATCTCAAGGATTATCACCTAGCGGAGGATGCCGCACAGGAAACCTTTCTCAAAGCTGCGCGATCCTACGGTACCTTTGCACATGCTTCCTCAGAGAAGACTTGGTTAACCCGCATTGCCATCAATTGCTGCAAAAACATCATGCGCACGCGGTGGTTTCGTACACCGCCTGTTTCTCTGACAGAAGCCGCTTCAGAATCCGTCAACCCATTTGACACGCTTTTGCAGCAGAATAGTCTGGCAAGTGCCATTGCCTCTCTTCCGAGAGCAGATCGAGAACTCATTCTGATGTACTATTATCAGGATTTATCTACGAAAGAAATCGCAGAAATTATCCACAAAAACGTAAATACAACAGCACAGCGAATCCATCGGGCAAAGGTCAAGTTGAAAAAAATCTTGCAGGAGGTGGACTATGAAGAAGCATGATGCCATACAAAAGCAACTCAATGATGCGTTAGATGCCATACGTTTTACCCCGGATCTGTGCAACCGCGTACAGCAGCGTGCAAAACCACAAAAACCATATTCTCTTCTCTTCCGCCGCAAGCGTTTGCTTGCTTTCCTTCTTGCAGGTATTCTCTGTATCGGAACCGTTTTTGCCAGCACAGCCTTTATTTTAAATCGCGGACACGTCAATCAGCAAGAATTGCCCGAACTCAATCCCATGTATCAAGTCCACGTCAATCCTGTCGAACATCCTGACGGATTTGAGGAATTTCACGCCGGTTCGTATCGAAAGCTCATGCAGGAGCTTGGAATTTCTCTGCTGGATTCTCCACTCTCTGAAGATTCTGATTTTATGCGTATTTGTGATGAAACGGACAACAAAACAGAGCATTGGATCACCATAGACAACTATATCTTAGGTGACACCAGCGATCTCGTATATGACCAAGAGATTCATGAATATCGATATTCTCATGGAAAACAATACTATTCTCCTGTTTCTCTGGAGGTCGTCATCAGCTGCGGCGGTGATTCTCTTCCCTCTGAACGAGATTATCTCGGATACTATGAATTAGAGGAAACCTATACCTGTGCCCAAGGCTACACCGTAAATATAGTCAAGGAAACCTCGGATACAATACCCAGTGATCCAAACTTTCAGGACAGAAGATATGCGATATTCGTCGCTCACGGTATTCGGTATACCCTGAGCGGGCAGGTTTCCAATCAGACCATGAAACAGATTGTTGACAGTATGCAGTAAACGAAGAGGGTTGTGACATTCTCTCCGAAAAAAACAACAAGCCGGAAGCTCTCGCTTCCGGCTTATCTATTTTACCCAGCAGGTATTGTTTACTTGGTGATGTCGATGACCTGATCGCGGCCAGGGCCTACGCCCAGCAGCTTAACCGGACAACCAACGATCTTCTCCAGCTCCTTGATGTAGCTCTGTACCTTCTCCGGCAGCTCATCAAAGGTCTTGCAGCCGGTGATGTCCTCGGTGAATCCGTCGAACTCCTCATAAATCGGCTTGCAGTCTTCCAGATCTGCGAAGTTTGCCGGGAACTCTTCGATGCGCTGACCCTTGTAGTCATAAGCTACGCAGACCTTCAGCTTCGGCAGACCACACAGCGGGTCAATCTTATTGATAACCATCTCGGTCAGACCGTTTACGCGAACGGCATAGCGTGCGATAACCGCATCGAACCAGCCGGTACGACGCGGACGGCCGGTAACGGTACCGAACTCATGACCTGCATTACGGATGTAATCGCCGGTCTCATCAAACAACTCGGTCGGGAACGGGCCCTTGCCGACACGGGTGGTGTAGCTCTTGCAGATACCAACGATTTCGTCGATAGCGGTCGGGCCAACGCCGGAACCGATGCAGCAGCCGCCGGATACCGGATGAGAAGACGTAACATACGGGTAGGTGCCCATATCCAGATCGAGCAGCGTGCCCTGTGCGCCTTCAAACAGAACTTCCTTGCCGTCCTTGATTGCCTGATAGGTGATTACAGAGGTGTCCTTGACATGGCTTCTCAGACGATCTGCGTACTCCTTGTACTCCTCGAGAACTGCCTTGATGTCAATCGGCTCGCCGCCGTATACACCGACGATAACCTTGTTCTTGCGCTCGCAAGCCTCGGTCATTGCTGCCTCAAAGCGCTCCGGATCTACGAAGTCATGCATACGAACGCCGATACGCTCAGCCTTGTCCATATAGGTCGGGCCAATGCCCTTCTTGGTGGTACCGATGTCATCGCCGCCGCGTGCCTTCTCGCTCAGTGCATCCAGTTCCAGATGCCACGGAAGAATACAGTGTGCACGTGCGTCAATGTACAGCTTATCGGTAGAAATGCCGCGTGCATTCAGACCGTCCATCTCGCCGAGAATGGACTTCGGGTTGACAACAACGCCCGGTCCGATGATATTTACACAATCCGGATACAGAATACCGGACGGAATCAGCTGTAATTTATAGGATTCGTCGCCAACAACTACGGTATGACCTGCGTTGTTGCCGCCCTGAGAACGGACGACCACATCGGCCTGCGAAGCAAAGATGTCAATGTACTTGCCCTTTCCTTCGTCGCCCCACTGTGCGCCCAAAACAATTTTGCCTGGCATATAAATTGCCCCTTTCCTGAATTTGAGGGTCGAGCAATTACCCCCGAAACAAACTTATATGGACATTATACCATCTTTTGTGCGTTCGTACAACCATCCTTTTGCACTTTTTCGTTTTAGCACGGCAAAGTATTTTTGTGCAGACGGTCAAGCAAGCGCAGAGAAATGTGCTTGTTTCCTTTCGCGCGCAGGAGTATAATAGGTTCTCAGGCGGACGCGACCCGTGTGTTTCTCCGTCAATCTTTATCTCCGGAGGAATTCATGTCAGCTGTACTTTTCAAAGCCCTCGCGTTTTTTCTCATGATCGCGTTGGGCTATCTGATGAAAACCAAACACGTCTTAGAGCAGGAAGACAGCCAGGTTTTGATGAAAATCATCATCAATATCACGATGCCTGCCGCACTTATCGCCGGTTTTCGCACGTTTTCCATTGATATTTCCTTGCTCTTTGCCCTGCTGCTCGGCTTTTGTATGAACGGTGTGCTGCTGCTCGCCGGTTCTCTCGCGTCTGTCCGCAAAGACGGCAAGCTGCGCGCCCTGTATATTCTCAATACGCCATGTCAGAACGTCGGCAATTTCGTTCTGCCGTTTGTGCTGAGCTTTCTGCCGTCCTCTGTGGTTCCAGCTCTGTGCATGTACGATGCCGGAAACAATCCGTATGGCGCAGGTCTCGCGTATTCTGTTGCATCCTCTGCCAGCGGCGGCGACGGCAAGGTCTCTTTGCGCAGCATCCTGCACACACTGTTTCACTCTCCTCCGTTTTTGGCATATTTTATCATGATCGTGCTGTATCTGCCCGGCTTCCGCTTTCCCGATGCCTTTTTCGATCTGTGCGATTTATTCGGCAAAGGAAACGCCTTCCTCGCCATGTTTGCGTTAGGTCTGATCTTTGAATGGCATCTGCCCAAAGAAGACATCGGCAATGTCGTCCGCATTTTAGGCCTGCGCTATGCGCTGTGCCTGTGCGCTGCAGCAGCTATTTTCTTCCTGTGTCCGTTTGCTCTGCCGATTCGTCAGACCTTGTGTCTGTGTTTGGTCGGCCCAGTAACTACACTGGCAATTCCGTTCGGTCTCGCCTGCGGCTGCAAGCAGTCCATGATTGCCGCACTCAGCTCTGTCAGCATGGTTACGAGCTTTATTCTGTCCCTCGGTATGTTGATCGCTTGGGCATAAAATGATAGAGAAAAAAGACCGGAATTCCGGTCTTTTTTCAATCTTTTTTCCGTTTGTGTGTTCTCCACAGCCAGCGCAGCAGCAAAAACACCAGACAGCCGCACACAGAACCACAGAAATCAATCCAGACATCCGTCACTCGTGCGGAACGGTCATTAAACAGCTGAATGGTCTCATCCGTCATCGCACACAAAATGCCGAACAAAAATACATTGAGTACATAGGGAATTCGAACAATGCGAATATCCTGCATGACAATCGCAGCGAAAAATCCCAACGCAGCAAATTCGGAAAAATGTGCCATCTTTCGCACAATATATTCGGTCAATCCATCCCCCAGACCAACCGTTCCGAGCAGCTTCATCAAAAATTCAAAAACACCCATACTTTCTTCCGATGATTGCGCCCGATTGGCCAGAGAATGCGAAAAAATAAACGCCATGACGGCAATCACCAGCAAAATATGTATGATGACACGCACTCGTTTTTTGGAATCCATAATCCCCTCCATCAATTGACAAACCCCTAGAATGTGTTATAATCAAGATAATAAGAGGCACTGCCAGTAGACGGTCGTCCCTTAAAACTTGTTACAAGATAGTAACCGCTGGTCTGGAAACTGGGCGGTTACTTCTTTTTTGTCAGCTGAATGACCAGAGAAATAATCTGAACAGTCAGAGAAATTACACCAACAATGGCTGCGGTATAAGCAAATAACGCTTCATATGTAACCATGATGCATCCCTCCTCTCCTAAGATCAGAGGGCAAAAGAAGGCTGTCCTCTGTCAAAAAGGACAAACCGCCTACCGTTCGTGGCAGTGCCGTATTTAAGAATACCACATGAAGCTCTTATTCGCAAGCTATAAGAGGCAACAGCGCGATGCTGTTGCCTCTTTTTGATTATCAGCCTCGAATTTCGAGATATTCGTCATAGGTGCACTGCTTATCCCAAACGCCGTCCTCTGTAATTTCAATGATACGGTTGGCGATGGTCTGCGTGAACTCGTGGTCATGCGATGCAAACAGGACATTACCCTTAAAATCAATCAAACCGTTATTGACTGCGGTGATGGATTCCAGATCCAGATGGTTGGTCGGCTGATCGACAACCAGTACATTAGAACCAAACAGCATCATACGTGCCAACATGCAGCGAACCTTCTCGCCGCCGGACAGGACGTTTACCGGCTTGTATACATCGTTGCCGGAAAACAGCATCTTGCCCAAGAACGAACGAAGGGTCGTTTCCAGTGTGTCGGTCTGCGAATACGGAGCCAGCCAATCCAGCATACTCTCGGTGTGTCCATTGAAGAACTCCGAGTTATCTTTCGGGAAATACGACTGGCTGGTGGAGACACCCCACTTAAAGCTTCCTTCATCCGGCTCCAGCTCACCCATCAAAATCTGGAACAGTGTGGTTGCTGCCTGCTCTGTCTTGCCGACAAAGGCAATTTTATCGCCGCGTGCCACACGGAACGATACATGATTGAGTACCTTCTCGCCGTCAATGGTCTTGGAGATGTCCTTGACCTCCAAAATATCCTTGCCTGGCTCTCTGTCCATCTGGAAGCCGACAAACGGATAGCGGCGGGAGGATGCCGGCAGCTCGTCAACCGTCAGCTTGTCAATGAGCTTTTTACGGCTGGTTGCCTGCTTCGACTTTGACTTATTGGCGGAGAATCGACGGATAAATTCCTGCAATTCCTTGATTTTTTCATCCGCCTTCTTTTTCTGGTCGTTCAAGGTACGCTGTACCAGCTGAGAGGACTCATACCAGAATTCGTAGTTGCCGACATACAGACGAACCTTGCCGTAGTCAATATCTACGATGTGCGTGCAGACATTATTGAGGAAGTGACGATCATGGGATACGACGATGACTGTGCCCTCGTAATCTGCCAGAAAATCCTCCAGCCATGCAATCGAATGAATGTCCAAATGGTTGGTCGGCTCGTCCAGCAGCATAATATCCGGCTTGCCAAACAGCGCCTGTGCCAGCAGAATCTTGACCTTTTCTGCGTCTGTGCGGTACTTCATGCCGCTGTACAGAATATCATCCGCCTTGAGTCCCAGACCCTGCAGCAGACGAGCTGCCTCTGTGTCTGCATTCCAGCCGTCCAGCTCTGCAAACTCCGCTTCCAGCTCAGCGGCGCGGTTGCCGTCCTCTTCCGTAAACGGGTCCTTTGCGTACAGCGCGTCTTTTTCCTGCATGATTTCATACAGACGCGGATTGCCCTGAATAATGGTATCTACGACGGTAAAGTCATCAAAGGCAAAGTGATCCTGACGCAGCACCGACATGCGCAGCTTCGGGTCAAGCTCTACCGTGCCGGTAGACGGCTCCAGATCGCCGGACAGCATCCGCAGGAACGTGGATTTGCCCGCGCCGTTCGCGCCGATGACACCATAGCAATTGCCCTCTGTAAATTTCAGATTGACATCGGAGAACAGATTGTCTCCATCAAAGTTAATGCTCAAATGATTGACGGTAAGCATGAAAAACCTCCTGTAAAAACATAAACAATAGGGGGGACCTGTGTTATACAATAAAATCAAGCAGCAGACCGGCCACGACAGCTGCAAGATAAGTGCAGCCGATAATCTGCCAAGCCGCTTTTTTGCGCGGTGCTTCGCGCAGCAGCAAGATAAAGCCAAAGCCCGCACCGGCGGAAAGACCGGCAATGACACTGCCAAAGCTGATAGTACCTGCGGTAAACAGCTGTACCAGCAGCACCGACACGGCACAGCCCGGAATCAGACCAATCAGCGCACACAACAGCGGCTGGAAATGCGAGCCTTGCAGCAAAAGCGTTGCCAGCGAATCCGCACCGAGCAAATGAATGATGGTATTGAGAATCAGCATCGTGATGACGAGAAAAACCGTAGTATTTGCTGTGCGAATCAGAGCCGAACGCAAAAGAGACTGATCGCCGCAGCAGGAACAGCTCGCATTGACCTCATCCATATCCAGCTCATCATCTTCCGGCCAGTCCTCAACATCCCAGTGTTTGCGGAACCAGAGCAAATAAAACAGATAACCGGCGACAATCGCAATGCCGATTTTTACAGCAATGAGCAGCACAATTTCTTTCCAGCTGCATCCGCCTGCAAACAAAACCGGAATCGCCTCATCGGACGTGGACAAATACACCGCAATCAGTGTCGCCGGTGCCAGAAATCCTCGGCAGTACAGAACAGAGCAGCCCATTGAAAAGCCACACTGCGGAATCGCACCAATCAATGCGCCGATGACCGGTCCCGCCGGCTCTGTACTCGTGACCACGCGAGTTACCGCATCCATATGATTTTCCATCCAACTGATGACCAGATATACAACAAAGAGAATCGGAATGGTCTTGACAATGTCCATAATACATTCCGTCCATACTTCCAGCACAGAAGCTCACTCCTCTCTGAAAAACGAAAAATAAAATACAAATCGTTTAGACAGTATAGCATACTTGCGCACAAAAAAACAGGGGCAGGATTCATAAGAAACCTGCCTCTTTTGCGTCGTTTTCGGTATTTATTTGCTTCGCTGTGCGCGCTGACGCTCCAGCATTTCGCCAAAGGCAAGAATCGTCTCAACAGCACCATCAATGCCCGCTGTGCTCGTCGATACGCACAGGTCATAGCTAGACGCATCGCTCCAGCGCTTGCCGGTATAATAGTTATAATAGCTCGCACGCTTTTTGTCGCGCTTGGTGATGGCGTCCTCAATGCGTCTTTCCGGCATACCCAGATCGTGAATGGCATGGTTCTTTCGATACTCCATATCTGCGGTGCAGAACACGCGGACAACGTCCGGACGTTCGCGCAGAATATAGCTTCCGCAGCGTCCTACTACGACGCACGGACCTTTTTCCGCTGCCTCGCGGATAATTTTTGCCTCTTCCACAAACAGCTTGTCGCTCATATTGAGGTCAGAGGACTGGGTAATGGAGCCTGCCGCCGTATAGCTTCCCATCACAAGAGAATACAAAAAGCTATTGGTCGGCTTTTCATCAAACCCTTCAAAAATCTTGCGGCTGACGCCTGCGTTCTTCGCTGCCATATCTACAATCTGGGAGTCGTAAAACGGAATTCCCAGCATCTTTGCCAGACGCTCTCCGACAATGTGTCCCGCAGATCCAAATTCTCTCTCAATTGTATAAATTGTTGCCGTTGTCATGACATCAATCCCATCCTTTCTGAATCTCTTTTCTGCTGTATTATAACATATTTTTGTTACTGTGAAAAGCAAACGCATAGAATTTCCCGATTCCGTGCACGTTTCCCGTCAAATTGCCGCATTTTTCGCCCGCCAAAACCACCAAAACGCCGCTCTGTTCTTTAGAAAAACCTCAACGTTTTTCACGAAAACGTGCGCAAAAGTTGCTGTTTTCCGTCTTTTGCACGTCAAAAACATTGATTACAGATATTGTCTGTGCTATAATGTACACAAAATACAGGATAATAGGTTGTTGCAGAATATACATATTTCTGCACAGAGACAAGGAGTGTCATTTATGATGCAGACATTTGATAAAAGCACATGGTACACCATTGCAGCCAAGGTTAGCGGCAAGGTCATCGAGGCAGAGAACGCTTCGACGGAAAACGGCGCGGCCGTATGCCTGGCAGAAGCAACCGGCGCAGACCAGCAGCTGTGGTCGATCACCCATATCGACGGCAAGTACTACAAAATCGTAAATAAGAAATCGGGCAAGGTGCTGGACATCATCAGCCTGGGCGTTGTAAACGGCGCAAACCTTCACCAGTGGGAGTATGTAAACGGCGACAGCCAGCTGTGGTTCTTCGAGGAGAAGAAGGACGGTGCGGTTGCCATCAAGTCCGCTATGTCCGCGAAGTGCATTGACATTGTCGGCATGAACGCAGAGGCAGACGGCGCACACCTGCAGATCTGGGTTGACGTAGACGGCGACAACCAGAGCTGGTACATCCGCGAAGCACAGCCAGAGGCTCCGGCAAAGGAAACCGTTCAGACCGAGGAGCCGAAGGAAGCTGCTGTAGAAGCTCCGAAGGCTGAAGAAGCTGTCGCAGAAGCTCCGAAGGCAGAGGAAGCTGCCGCAGAGCCGAAGGCTGAAGAAAAGACCGAAGAAGCTCCGGCAAAGAAGACCACTACCCGCAAGCGCGCTGCTTCTACCACCACCCGCAAGACAGCTGCAAAGAAGACCAACGAGTCCCGCGCAAAGCGCAAGCGCAGAACCAAGGCTGAAATGGCAGCTGACGCTGCAGCAGCTCCGGCAAAGAAGACCACTACCCGCACCCGCAAGACAGCTGCAAAGAAAACAGCTGCTGCTGAGGCACCGAAGGCTGAGGCTTCCAAGACCGAAGAAACCAAGTAAGAGCTGGAAATGTTTCAACGAGAGCGCCAAAACCGGAATCCTTCGGTTTTGGCGTTTTGTTTTTCCTCACACACCCTCTAATCTTGTCTCTCCCTCTGGGAGAGATGTCGCGCAGCGACAGAGAGGGCTGGCTCCCTCATGAGGGAGCTGGATTGCCGCCTTGCGGCAAGACTGAGGGAGTAAACCGGCTAACCCTGACGAATCAGGCTGACTCTCATGCGAATTTGTCAATGTCTCGCCCTCTCAGTCATTTGCTTTGCAAATGCCAGCTCTCCCAAAGGGAGAGCCAAGAAGCCGGTGCGAACCGCTCGCTCTCGTGCTGCTCCTTCCGTCACGGCTTGCGCCGTGCCACCTTCCTCAGAGAGGAAGGCTTTTATCTCGCGCTACTCCTTTCCAAGGCTCAGAGAAAATTTTCCACAGCGTGTTCTTTTATTGTGCCGGTGTATATCTTATGCTATAATGGTCACAGAAACAAGATCTGTACTTTTTTAACAAAATTGAAACGAGGTGTTTGTATGATTTACGATGCACAAGCCCGAAAAGACTATAAAGCGCAAGCACGGGCTGACATTCGCAAAAAGTTCTGGCCGACTATTGGTGCTGTCATCTTAGCATCTATCCCGCTGGCTCTCATGAGCATCATCATGGGCATTGGTATGCAGGGTTTTGATACGCTGGGAGACGCATCCGGTCTGGATACCGTTTTAGCCGTCTACGGCAAGTTTGCTCGATACGGTCTGCTGTATCTTGTTATCTATTTCTTCGTTGGATCTCCGATTACCTTTGGCGCCAAGCACTACTATGTCGCGCGTGCGCGCGGTGAAGATTCGACGGTCGGTCTGATTTTCCAGCCGTTTACCAGCGGAAAGACCTATCTGACGTCCTTGAAGCTGAGTCTGTCCATCGGTATCCGCTCGCTGGGCTGGCTGATTATCGTCTATGCTATTATCTTGGTCGGCTTGATTCCGTTGGCTATCTCCAGCCCTGTTGATAATGTAGGCAGCGGAGCCTTCTTCCTGTTTCTTATACTCTACATCGTTGTCGTTTGTGTTGTCGCCGTCTGGGCATCTGTCAAGATCCGCCGCTACGATGGCGCCTACATCTGCATGATTGACACACCGGACGCCGCTGTTTGGCAGGCAACCGGCGCTTGTGCTAAGATTTTCAAGAATCACAACTGGGAACTCATGGTCTTTGATCTGAGCTTTATCCTTTGGAACTGCTTGTCGGCCTTTACCTTTGGCATTGTCGGCCTGTACGTCACGCCGTATCAGGAAATCGCGTTTACCCATTACTTTGACGCGCTGTGCGGCAGAAAACCGGAACCTGAGAATCAGCCGCAGCCGGAAGCATAATCCTGTTTTCCCATTGACACCACTGTAAAATTCTGTTACCCTGACGGTACAGAAAAGCAAAGAGAGGGTGTTATTGCATGGGAAGACCTGTCAAAAAGGTTCACAAAAGTCAACAGCAGCGCAGAAAAGAAGCAGAAGCTCGCCGCGCCGAGCAGCAGAAAAAGGAAGACCGTCTGACCTACATCATGCTCGGTGTTGTCGCCGTGATCTTCGTTATTTTCGCCGGCTTCTTACTATTCTGATCCGTTCAAACAGATGCCCCAACGCGGGCATCTGTTTTTCTTTTCGCCTATTGTTAAAAAGTTTTGAACAAACCGCCTTTCCCCCTTGCATTTTCCTTCCAATTGGGTTATTCTATATTAGCACTCATTAGACGAGAGTGCTAAATCTGTACTTTAAAATCTGAAAGGATTGACATATAATGGCAAAGCAGCAGTTTCAAGCAGAATCCAAACGTCTGCTGGACATGATGATTAACTCGATCTACACGCACAGAGAAATTTTCCTGCGCGAGCTGATCTCCAACGCAAGTGATGCGATTGACAAGCGTCATTTCAAGTCTCTGACCGATGCGTCCCTCGTACCGGAGGAAGGCTTCTCTATTCATCTGGCAGTTGATGAAGACGCTCGCACCCTGACCATTTCCGATAACGGTATCGGTATGACCAAGGAAGAGCTGGAAAAGAACCTCGGCACCATCGCACAGAGCGGTTCTTTGGCATTTAAGAAGGAAAACCAGACCGAAGACACAGACATTATCGGTCAGTTCGGTGTCGGCTTCTATGCGTCCTTCATGGTCGCTTCTCATGTCAAGGTTGTCTCCAAGGCATGTGGCTCGGAGCAGGCATATGTCTGGGAATCCGACGGCGCAGACGGCTATACCATTGAGCCGGGCGAGAAGGATGCTTACGGCACAGATATTATCCTGACCATCAAGCCGGATCCAGAAGGCGAGGACGAGGACACCTACAGCGAATTCCTGCAAACCTACCGTCTGGCAGGTCTGGTTCGCAAGTATTCCGACTATATCCGTTACCCAATCAAGATGCAGATGCCGCATTCGCAGGAAAAGCCGAAGCCGGAGGATGCACCGGAGGATTACAAGCCGGAGTATGAGACCGTCTACACCGAGGACACACTGAACTCGATGGTTCCGCTGTGGAAGAAGGCAAAGAAGGACATTACGCAGGACGAATACGACGAGTTCTACCGCAGCAAGTTCATGGACTATATGAAGCCGCTGCGCACGATCCACTTCCACAATGAGGGCCTGACCGCATCTTATGATGCGCTGCTGTACATTCCGTCCCAGCCGCCGTTTGACTACTATTCCAAGGACTTCTCCAAGGGTCTGTCCCTGTACACCTCCGGTGTTATGATTATGGAGAAGTGCGCTGACCTGCTGCCGGATTACTTTGGCTTTGTCCGCGGTCTGGTTGATTCCTCTGATCTGTCTCTGAACATCTCCCGTGAGATGCTGCAGCATGATCGTCAGCTCAAGGCTATCGCCATCAGCCTGGAAAAGAAAATCCGCTCTGAGCTGCTCAAGATGCAGAAGGACGAGCGCGAGGAATACATCAAATTCTGGAACGCTTTCGGTTACTCCATCAAGGCTGGTGCTTATGCAAACTACGGTGCAGACAAGGAAAAGCTGCGCGACCTGATGATGTTCTACTCGGCAAAGAACGAGAAGCTCATTACCCTCAAGGAATACCGCGAGGCAATGCCGGAGGATCAGGAAGAAATCTATTATGCAGCCGGTTCCAGCACCGATGCGCTGTCCAAGCTGCCGCAGGCTGAAATGGTTCGCAAGCACGACTACGACATCCTGTACTTGACCGCTGACATTGATGAGTTTATCATCACCCAGCTGGAGTCTCAGGACGACAAGAAGTTCCGCTCCATTACCGCCGGTGATTTGAATCTGTCCTCCGAGGAAGAAAAGAAGGAAGCAGAGGAGAAATCCACTGCAAACCGTGCGATGTTCGACGCCATGAAGGAAGCACTGGACGGCAAGGTAAAGGACGTTCGCGTTTCTTCCCGTCTGGTCAGCGATCCGGTGTGCCTGACTTCCGAGGGCAATCTGTCCATCGAAATGGAGCGCGTCCTCAACAACGTGCCGAACAACGGCAATCACTTCTCCGCAGAAAAGGTTCTGGAAATCAACGCCTCTCACCCGATCTTTGAGAAGCTGATCCGTCTGTACACCAGCGATCCGGACAAGCTCAAGACCTATGCAAAGCTGCTGTACGATCAGGCTATGCTGATTGCCGGAATGCCGGTAGAAGATCCGGCTGCCTTTACGCAGGCTATGTGTGACCTGATGGCAGAATAACATGTGCCAAATCCGAATACCGCATTGGCATTCGAGATATGTTCCTAATCAGCTCCCGTTCTTCGGAACGGGGGCTTTTTTGGTTGCGCACAAAAAACCATCCGCAGAGCCGGTAGGAAGCCCTGCGGATGGTTTTTAGAGAGAGAATATAACCAAAGAAGTGTGGAATTAGGTAGGAATCAAAATTAACGATAATCGTATGTGTTGCGCGAGGTGTGAACAACCGGTGCAGCATGGGTGCTGTGGCTCAAAACCGTTGCAACGAGCGGCATAACAATAATCAGCGCGGTAAGAATGGTTGTCATAGCAAATCCTTCCTTTCAGAAAATATAGAATAATACTATTTCTATTTAGATACAGCAATCCTGTTGAATGAAATTGTTTTATCTTTCGTTTTCGCTGTCCTCTTTGTTTTTATGTCTATATTATAGCCAAAACCCGCGCGTTTTTCTTCTATTTTGTTGCGAAAGAATGCATCGTATTTCCGCCGTTTTCCGCAGTTCTTTCAGAATTTTTTTGTTATCTTGCGATACACATATTTTCTTTGTTTTGTGAAAAAACACAAAGACATACCGGGGAAATCCCGTCTCAATTTTAGGCACTTCTGCCTTTGCGTCCCTTCATTTTTTCTCATACAATAATATGGAACTGATATTTCGTGAGGTAAAATTATGATGAATGAAAAAGTACATGTTCCTGTGAGACTGACGTTTGCTGTCGTTGCGGCCTGTCTGGTCTCTTTCTGCGGTCTGCTGACGGAGACCGCTGTCAATATCGCATTTCCCGCGATCATGCAGGATTTTTCTGTCTCTACCAAAACCATTCAATGGCTGACAACCGGCAATCTGCTGGTCGTTGCTATGATTACTCCGCTGTCCGCCTTTTTACAGAAGCGATTTCGCCTAAAGCATCTGTTTATCTTTGGCACACTGTGCTTTCTGCTCGGAACAATTGTTGCTCTAGTATCTTCTAGCTTTTCCGTCCTACTCGCAGCCCGCCTGATTCAGGGTATCGGCACCGGCGTCGGCGTTCCAATCGCCTTCTGCATTATTTTGGAGCAGATCCCCTTCAAAAAAGTCGGCACGTATATGGGATACGGCGCTTTGGTATCCGCCGCTGCACCAGCACTCGGCCCGACATACGGCGGCATTGTCAATCAGACCTTAGGCTGGCGATATATTTTTCTTTTGTTGATTCCCGTTCTCCTCTTTACGCTCATTCTAGGCATTGGTACGATCAAAGAAACCCGCGAGCCGGAGCATGTGCCGGTCGATTTTGCCGGTATTGTCTCTATCATGCTGACCTTTCTCGGACTGGTTTACGGCTTTGCCAATATCTCTTCCTTCCAAGAAAATCCTCTCTTAGAAATCGGTGCGTTTGTTTTGGGCGCTGCCGCTCTTGTTTTCTTCGTCAAGCACTGTGCGACAGCTGCTCATCCGCTCATCGACATTCGTATTTTTTCCAATCTTCCCTTCACCTGCCATCTCGTCTCGTTCTTCCTCATCAACGCCATTATGCTCGGCATTAGTTTTTTATTGCCAAACTATTTGCAGGTCACTCTGCTCTGCGAGTCCATGGCGGCGGGCTTCATGCTCTTGCCGGGTGCCGGACTCAACGCAATGATGGGTCCGTTCAGCGGTGCCGCATTGGATAAAATCGGCGCAAAAATGCCAATTATATTCGGCACAGCGTTGTTAACACTCGGTGTATTTTTATTTGCCATCTTTGGCACGCAGCTCAACAGCAAAATGATTGTCATCTTCTATATTTTGTTTGGTATCGGCTGTGGCATTGCCTTTGGCAACACGATGACCATCGGCAACTTACGTCTGCCTGTCCAGCAAAAAGTATACGGAAACACATGTTTCAATACCTTGATGCAGTTCGCCGGTGCCGTCGGCACGAGCGTCTCCGCCGCCTTTGTCGCCTTCGCACAGACGCGCAATACAACACTGGATTACGCTGCAAGTACCGCTTTAGGCTCTACGCACAGCTTTTTCTTCCTGTTTATTTTGGCTGTCATCTGTTTGGCACTGCAAATCATCGGCTTCTATCTCTACGAGAGAAATCGAATTTTGTGAGCATAAAATATAGCAAGCGCCCGTTCCGGCATACCGGAACGGGCGCTTTAAACTTTCTATCCTCAGTTTTTCAAATACACAGCTGTCGGTGTCTTGACATCC
This sequence comes from Eggerthellaceae bacterium, assembly GCA_963588905.1. GTDB lineage: Bacteria > Bacillota > Clostridia > Oscillospirales > Butyricicoccaceae > Butyricicoccus_A. The sequence goes on along the minus strand of CAVAJF010000037.1, from coordinate 117,678 downwards.
GACTCCTCCGAGCCAATGCCGAGCTGTTTATACAGATTGCATCCCACGGAGCGCAGCACGCCATCCTTGGAACGATACAGCGTATTGAATCCGCCTGCTGCCACAGCTTCTACGTTCTCTGCGAGCTTGCGCGGCTTGAGCTGATAATAAATCGTCTCTTCGCCAATCGCATATGTGCCGTCACCAAATTTGATGCCGATCTGATGATAGTTATTGACGCCGAATGTATACAGATCTCCATTTGTCGTGAGCACCGCGGCATGTGCCGATCCGGCATCGACATACGAGACATCGCTCAGTAGCTTTTTCGGCGTGGTCTGTACACTGCGCGCTGGATCATCGACAGTCTTTGTTCCCAGTGAGCCGACGCTGTTATTGCCCCAGCCGTACAAATCGCCATTTTCCTTCAGGGCAAACGCCATATACTTGGCACCGCACGATACCATTTTCACGTCGTCCATAACCTTTGCCGGTTTGGACTGATACGCCTCGCCCTTGCTGTTTGTGCTGTCAGTCTTGGCAAGTCCCAGCTGACCATCCTCGTCATAGCCCCATGCATACAGCGTGCCATCCGTGGTAATCGCCATCGAATAGTCCTCGCCCGCGTCAATATACGCGACATTGTCCATCAGCTTATACGGTGTGGACATACAGGCATAGCCTTCTTCGTCTTTCTTGTCACAGGCTGTATCCGCAATGCCCAGCGCACCATTTTTATTTCGTCCCCAGACATACAGCGCACCATTGGTGTCAATCGCCAAGGCATGTTTGCTGCCAGCGGCAATCATCGCAATATCCGTATTAACCTTTTTCGGCTCCATACGGCTGGTGTTGTCGCCGTCACCCATCTGATAGCTGGTATCATCGCCCCACGCATAGAGATCTCCATTTTTGCACAGAGCAAACGACAGTTCATCGCCCGCCGCCACCTGTGCCACCTTGCCGGAGATCTTAACCGCCTTGACCGGCTTGGACTGATTGTCGCAATTGGAATTGCCCAATTCGCCCTTTAGATTGTGTCCCCAAGCATAGACCGCGCCGCCGGCATCTACTGCCAGCATGTGATCCTCGCCAACGGCGATTTGTTCGGAGGTTATCGCCTCTGTTGAGCCATTTTTGCTGAGTCCAACGAACATAGCGACTGCCAGCACAACGACAACGACCGCTGTGCCGAGCAGGGCTGCAATGATCTTGTTTCTCTCTCTTGACATACTGCTTGATTCCTCACTTTTCCTGAAAAGCGCCGCCCATACCTGCGGCCTTTCTGTTTTTCCGTGATTATTATACCATCAAACATTGTCTTATGCAAAATAATTGTGGAAATTCACGAAAAAAACAGAGAGAAAACCGGAGGGATCACAATAAGATCTCCTCCGGCAAAGCAATATCCTGTTTTGGTATCTTGTCCCATGAAAAATCGGCAATCAGCTCATGCAGGGCAACCGGCTGCGCCGTCGGGCGCAGTCCCGCCGCCTTCGCCAACATACCGACAATCGGTTCCGGACGGCCAAATCTTTCCCGCAGAACACCCAGATCTAAATCTCCGTCCCGCTTGGACAGCCGTCTGCCATCCGGTGCGGTGAGCAGCGGCATATGATAGAACGCCGGAACAGGAAATCCCAGCTGTTCATACAAATACATCTGCCGCGGGGTGGAATTGAGCAAATCACTGCCGCGCACGACTTCCGTCACGCCCATCTCTCCGTCATCCACGACGACCGCCAATTGGTAGCCATATACGCCATCCGACCGCCGAATGATAAAATCGCCGCAGTCCTGCGCCAAATTTTCCGTATACACGCCCTGACAGCCGTCTGTGAACGACACCACGCGATCCGGCACGCGCACACGCCAAGCAGGCGGGCGGCGTTTGGATTTTTCTGCGACTTGTTCCGGTGTCAGATTGCGGCAAGTACCCGCATAGATATACGTGCCGTCTGAGCGGTGCGGTGCCTGCGCCGTGTGCAGTTCGGCGCGGCTGCAAAAGCACGGGTACAGCAAGCCCTTGTCTCTGAGCACATCGAAGTATTTGTCATAGATTGCCGTGCGGCTACTCTGATACCACGACTCGCCGCCTGCGCTGCCGCCGTCATCCCAGTCGATGCCGAACCACTGCAAGTCCTCTTCGATCTGATCTGCCAGCGAACGCGGGCAGCGCATGGCATCCAGATCTTCGATGCGCAGGAGATATTTTCCCTGTTTTGACCGGACGGACAGCCAAGACAGCATCGCGCACAAGATATTGCCCAGATGAATGCGCCCGCTCGGCGTCGGGGCAAATCGTCCGCATACAGCCATATTACTGCTTGCCCTCCGGGCGGTCACCGCAGTCCGCCATGCACTTCGCGCAGTCATGCATACAGTGCATCGGATCGTCCTCATCCTCTTCCGGAATGACAATCTTGGACGGATCACCGACCTGTTCGCCTGCCAGCAGTCCGGCAATGCATTCCACGGCGTCGCCCTGACATCCCGGCAGCACCTGCATACCAATCATGCGCAGAGTCTCCTGCAATGCCGTGCCGACTTCGCCCGCCAGCATGACATCAATGTTCTGCATGGACAGCTTGAACAGCACACTGGTGATGCCTGCGCCGTCCAGCGCAATGACTTCTTTAGATACCGGCTGACCATTTTCTTCGGTAACGATGATGACTTCCGTGCTCTCATTGAGTGCCGGTGCAATCACACCGTCTTTTACTGCTGCTGCTACTTTCATATATGCTTCCTCCTCACGAATTGTATCATTCGTGCTCTCTGTTAGTATACCTGCTTATTATATCCCAAATACCGATTGGGTGCAATGGTATCCCCCGCCGCTTCAGCAAGATAAGCAAGAATCTAATACTTGTTGCAGTTCATTCAAATTCTTCACAAAATAAATCTTTCTCTGCCGGTACTCGCTGGACATATCTGCCGCTATCATGCGCTCCAGCAGCTGCTGCAAGCTGTCATAATATCCGTGCAGATTATAGAGAATGCACGGTGCATCCAGCCGATCCAGTGCCAGCAGCGACATAACCTCTGTGATTTCCTCCAGCGTTCCCGTGCCGCCTGGCATCGCAACAAAGGCATCCCCCAGTTCAATCATCTTGGTCTTGCGCTCTGCCATCGTCTCCGTGACGATGAGATTGGTCACGGCATCGTATTGCAGTTCTTTTTCCACAAAAAAGCGCGGCTCCACGCCGGTAACGGCTCCGCCTGCACGCAGCACACTCTCCGCAATGATTCCCATCAATCCGACCTTGGAACCGCCATAGACCAAATCATGGCCGCTCTCGCCAATCCACGTGCCCAGCTCCCGCACTGCCTGCTTGAGGGCAGGATCGTTTCCTTCATTCGCGCCCAAATAAACCGTTATATTCATGTTTTCGCCTTCCTTCTGTGTGTCTCCACCCAGTATACCATAAAAAAAGGACCCGCCGCAGCCGCGGCAGGTCTTCTATTTCGTCAAATCTCCATGATTCCATGATTCTAAATACATCAAATACGCTGTCAATTCCTCACTGCCTTTATAGCAGTCGCAAGCATCTATGCCTCGCCAAATCAGTAACTGTGTTTGCAGTAAATTACAATTCGATTCAGCTAATCCCAGCTTCGTCTCAAAAATAACCACAATATCTGTACCGACTTCCGCACCATAATCATAATATATTTTGCTCTTATCATCTTGCAAAACTCGAAAGATTTGCAAGGTATCCGGCTTTTCGTCCCAAGAATGATAAAAATTGTATCTCGTCATTCTTAAATAAATCGGGTCAACCTCTTCTTCTGTGATTTCTTCAACCGTAACTGTTTGTTTCAGCTTTTCTATCCATTCTGACAGCGTCCTTTTGGGACACACAAATTCCTCTTGGCTATGTAGCATTGCACACTCCATGTATTCCCGTCATCAACGAAAGACCCGCCGCAGCCGCGGCAGGTCTTTCACAGATATGATCCATTACTTCAGCAGGTCTTCGAGAATCTTCTCGCTGTTCTCTGCGGTGTTAATCGAGCGGATGGTCGAACGCAGCGGCAGGACGGCGGACGGAGAAACACTCAGCTCGTCCACGCCGAGTGCCATAAAGGTCTCTGTCAGCGAAGTATCTGCGCCCAGCTCGCCGCAGATGCCAATCCAGATACCAGCCTTATGCGCGTTGTCTGCTGCCATCTTAATCATGCGCAGAACTGCCGGATGATGCGCATCAAAGAAGCGATCCAAATTGCCGCCCTGTCTGTCGGTTGCCAGCGTGTACTGGGTCAGATCGTTGGTGCCGACCGAGAAGAAGTCCACGAGCTTTGCCAAACGATCCGACATCATCACGGCGGACGGGGTCTCAATCATGATACCCAGCTCGATGTTTTCGTCAAACGGCTGCTCCTCCTTGCGAAGCTCTGCCTTGACGCCCTCACAAATGCGCTTGATCTCCAGCACTTCCCACTCCGACGTAATCATCGGGAACATGATGGCAATCTTGCCGTATGCAGAAGCGCGATATAGGGCGCGCAGCTGGGTCTTAAAGACCTCTGGGCGGGTCAGACAGATACGAATCGCACGCAGACCCATGGCCGGATTTTCCTCATGTGCCAGCTGGAAGTAATCCGCCTGCTTGTCCGCACCGATGTCCAGCGTGCGGATAATCACGCGCTTGCCGCCCATGCGCTCGGCAACCGTCTTATACGCCTGGAACTGCTGTTCTTCGGTCGGATAGTCGTTGTTTTGCAGGTACAGGAACTCGGATCGGAACAGACCGATGCCGCCGCCGTCGTTGGCGAGCACCTGATCGACATCGTCCGGAGAACCGATATTGCAGTATACCATGACCTTGCGGCCGTCAACCGTCACATTTTCCTTGCCCTTGAGCTGATCCATGAGTTCCTTCATGGCGCGCTGCTTGGCGTGCTTCTTGCTCAGACGCTCATGCGTGATTTCATCCGCTTCGACAAATAGCTCACCGGTCTCGCCGTCAATCCATGCGGTCTTGCCCTCGTAGTCCTCGCGGAGCGCATCGCCGGTGCCAACGATAGCCGGAATGCCCATCGTGCGTGCCAAAATTGCCGTGTGGCTGTTGCCGGAGCCGCCCTGCGTGACAAAGCCCAAAATCTTGGACTTGTCCAGCTGTACGGTCTCAGACGGAGCCAAATCATCCGCTGCCAGAATGACCGGCACATCGGAATCAATGCCGCCTGCCACGGCGCCGCTCAAAATACCAATCACGCGATTGGAAATATCCTTGACGTCCGCAGCACGTGCCTGCATGTAGCTGTCGTCCATCGAAGCAAACATCTGGGCAAACTGCTCCGCAATCTGCGAAACGGCATACTCGGCATTGACCTGCTCGCCGTCAATCAAATCCTGAATGCCCTCCACGTAGTCGAGGTCGTCCAGCATCATCTGATGGGCTTCAAACAGCTCGGCGCCCTCTTCGCCTACTTCTGCGAGCGCCTTTTCATACAGCTCCTTGAGCTGCTCCATCGCGGTCTGACGAGCCGATTCAAAGCGCTGCTTTTCCGCTTCTGTATCTGTAATCTCATGTTTTGCGATGTCATGGGCTCCACGTCGATAAAAACACAGCGGTCCATTTGCCACGCCGCCGGAGACGCCTTTTCCCTGAATGGTGTACATAACAAGTTCCTCCCTCATTGTGTGCCTGTCCGTATACAGGCCTTCTGTTGTTTCAGCTTCCCATTCTCCCTCATTTTCCTGCATTTTGTCGCATGAAAAAAGCAGAAGGATCTGTTCTTTATTCTTCTGCTCACACCGTACTGATCTATGATTTTGTGCGCACAGAAAAGACCTGAAAACCTATCTCTTATTTCAGCTCTATATCCCCGCACCGAACAGACCAGCGCTTCTCTATTCTCTTGTATTTTATCTATTCCTATTTCATCTTATCCGCTTCCCGCGCATTTGTCAAGAATACACAGAAAAAAAGAGGATACAATCTCGCAAATTGTATCCTCTGTTCGGTTGTTTCAGGCAATCAGTCCGCCGTCGATTTTTGCGGTCAAGATGCGCTGTACGCTCTCATCAATGCGCTGCTCAGTCAGCTTGCCGTCGGACACCGCCTGAAACAGTGCCTGATATACGGCGTCCACATCGGACGGCTCCAGCAGCATATCCGCTCCCGCCTGTACGGCGAGCACAGCGGCTTTTTGCTCTGTGTACGAATCCGTCAGCTTCTCGTCGCTCAGCGCACCGGTCATAACAATGCCGTTGTAGCCGAGCTTCTTGCGCAGCAGATCCGTCATGACCTTGGACGATACCGAGCACGGCACGGTGTCATACTCCTTCACTGTATCGTTCGAGACAATCATAAACGCCGGATTCTGCTTGATGCAAGCCTGAAAACCGTCCGTGCTGTTCGGGAACGCGGAAACCGCAGACAACACCTGATTTTCCTGCAATCCCTTGACCTCACTGGCAGCCAGCGTATCGGTTGTGACCGTCGGTGCAAAATTGACGGTAAAGCCTACACTGCGCAGTTCCTCTGCGAGGGTCTGCCCCAGCGCATAGGCAGTCTTTTCGTCTGTGTTCTTATCCGCCTTCAAAATGCTTGTCGTCTGAAGCGCCTGCGCTACCGGCGCATGGCTGCCTCCCTGCTCCTGTACACCTAAGAACACCGGAATACCGGTCTTCGATTCCTTGGCATAGCTTTGGGTATGGCTCAGCATATCCTTGATTTGGGCTTTTGTCTGCAAGCTCTGGCTCGTGTACAGCACGCCGCCGACCGGACGCTTTTCTATCGCTGCCTGCGTCGCAGCACCGGCGCGAACAACCTGATTGGTCTGCGTCAGGGCCTCCGGCGTCACAAACAGCATTTGATACAGCTTTTGCTCCAAGCTCATCTTCTCGACCAGCTGTTTGGCCTGCTTCTGCGATGCGGTGAGCGATTCGGTTTCGGCTTCTTTTGCCGCTTGTGCCTGCTTCTTGCTCGCTGTCTGTACCAAAAATGCCGTGCCCTCCGGTGCTTTCTCCGGATGAATCTGAATATATCCGATGGCTGCTGCACTCACTGCCAGACAGAGAACGACTGGAATCAGCAGCAAATATCGCTTTTTCATCTTACAACCTCCTGCGGTTTTCTCTCGTACCAGTATACCGTATTTGTTCAAAGATTTCTACTGATTTAGAGAAAACTACGCACGCTTGCCCAGCACCTCGCGCCGGATATAGGCAAAGGTCTCCTCCTCGCCCTTTTCCGCAAGCATGTGCAGCATGGTTTCCAGCAGCTCCCGCGTCTTGGGATGCATAATCATGGTATTGACGCGCAGACCGCTTTCATAGTACTTCCATGCCGAAGCGTCCGTATAGGCATCGCCCTGATAGACGCGGCAGGCGGCAATGCGGTCACACAGCATTTCTGCGACATAGTTTACCGGCATTTCCATGCCAGCGAGCGGATACCCGTCCTTTTGCAGCGAATAATCAATCCAGTATTCTAAATGATGCTTGTTTCTGCCCTTGTGATGCAGCCAAGCCGAGCTGTAGCCGCGGTCAAGCCGTTCGGCGGTGTTTGGGCTGCGATAGCCCTGATAATACTTCGCACCGACGAAAAATTCCGTCGGGCTGTATTTGGACAAGTCATGCATCAGCCCTTGGCGATATAACCCCAGCTTGAAGCAATAATGCCGCACTAGTGTTCGATGTTGGTGAACAGTACACAAGTGCCGCAGCCACTTCGGGCGCTTGTCTGTCTTTGCCTGCGCCGATATTTCTTTCTCTATTGGTTTCATAACAATCCCTTTTGTTTTTCCAGCACCCGATATACATAACACGGTTTCCATGTGACATCGCCAGTATCTAACAGTGGCAACAATTTTGGTATGTCTGCCGCCTCTCTGCACAATCCGTTTTCATTCAGTGCTTGTTGCACACATCCGTCTGACATATTCTCGAGCAAAGACTCGCAGGAATCGTGCACAATATCGATACCCAGCCACGCTACAGAATACCCATACGCAGAATCTATTGGCTTCGTATCGTATGCTATGATCTCACACAGAATCTCATATTGCTGGAGTATTTTTTCAAAATCCATGAGTTTTTCCAGCACTTTTTGACTTTCCGGCTGTTCTAAAAGCATGATGTATGCATCATACACATCCAACAGCTTTGCAAAATCTTTTTTGCTCTTTTTCGTCAGCAAATCCGTTGCGAGCAATGATCTTCCCATGCCGCGATAGGTTCCCTTTATTGGAACGATGTCTATCTTCACACCTGTATCCTCAGAACAGCAGGTTGAGCAGTCCGATCACAAAGCCGACGACAGCGCCGAGGTTGACAACAGCGCCCAATTCCTTTTTCAAGATGGACATAACCAGTGTCTCCACTTCCTCCGGCTGCATCGCAAGAATCTTATTTTCTGCCACGCCGCGCAGATTGAGCATCCGAATTAAGCTCTCTGCCTTTTCCTCTACCATGCGTTCGTACAGTCTCATGCACAAATCAACCGGATGCATCTGTGCTTCCTGCATCAGTGCCAGCACTTCTCCCACCGGTTTCTGTTCGGATTCCTCCCAAATGCTGCGCATCTGCGGGGTGAGCAGCACATCAATATTGGTGTCCAGATAGGCGTCTACATGCTCCTGAATCGGCTTTGCCAAGCCTTCCAGCATGTCCTCTCGAATCATTTTGCCCAAGAAGGAACCTGCGAGCTTCTGGCTGACCGCTTCGATGACCTTCTGCGCGATAATATCGCCAAGATCCATGTCCAGCACATGATCGCTGACTTTTTCGGTCAGCTTATCCTGTATGAGTTCGCTGCTCTTGTGATAATTTTCTTCTCCTGCCAGCTTGATGCCAATGTCTTTGATAGAGGTTTCCGCGTGCTTGTCCAACTCCGCCGTCAATGCCTCGCGCAGTTTCTGTTTTGTCTGTTCTGACAGCAGCATTTCCCGAATATCTTCTTGTGTGAGCAAGATACTTCCCACCGCCTGACCGGCGGCACGTGCGAGCCGCGCCTGTCCCTTCGGAATGATGCCCGGCGTGAACGGAAGCTGCTTTCCGAACAATTTTACCGGCCGAAGCGGACGAAACAGCATCTTTACCGCAATATAATTGGTGCAGTAGCCAATCACCGCACCAATCACCGGTCCCGACAGCGTTTGTACAATTCCGAGATCCAAAAAGATCCTCCCTTTCTCTTTATACAGCCTGATGAAAATACAAATTTTAAATCGTTTTTACTGTATACCGACCGTTCCAAATTGTCAATAGATTCTGATATTTTGCGAAAAAAGTTACCGTTTTGTCATAATTCTCAGGAGAAAGACCAATTTTTTTCCGTTCCATTTTCCGATTTTAGCATGGTTGCCCTCTTCCGTTCTTCGCCGGAACGTGTTATAATATCCCATAATCAATTATGCTGCTGCATTCAGCACCACCATTTCGGAATGTATTTTCCGACCGGAAACAAGCGCCAGAGCTGCCATGCAGGGTAGCTGACGAGGTGGAAGTGATCGAAAATTCGGCGGATGCTTCCCGCCCGCAGGCACACGGACGAAAGCCGTTCTCTTAAACCGCACCGGCAACGGGGTGAACAGAGGGGTTCGGCGCTGTGCTGATAAAAATTTTATACCTCGGAGGTAAACTATCATGTGTGGAATCGTAGGCTATGCCGGCCATGAGCAGGCAGCACCCTTCCTGCTGGAAGGTCTGGAGAAACTGGAGTACCGCGGCTATGACTCGGCTGGCATCGCTGTCTTCTCTGACAAGGTTCGTACCGTAAAATCTCAGGGCCGTTTGGCCGTCCTGCGCGACAAGGTAAAGGCAGCAGGCGGCGTACCAGGCACGCTCGGCATCGGACACACCCGCTGGGCAACGCACGGCGCACCGAACGACATCAACTCTCATCCGCATTCGAGCATGAGCCGCCGCATCACTGTTGTGCACAACGGCATCATCGAAAACTACATCCCGATCAAGGAAGAATTGCAGGCAAACGGCGTGGTATTCCGCTCGGAAACCGACACCGAAGTTGTCGCTCAGCTGTTTGACTATCTGTACGACGGCGATCTGGTCGGCACCCTCATTAAGGTCCTGCACCGCATCCGCGGCTCCTATGCCCTGGGCATCCTGTGCACAGACTACCCGGATACGCTGCTCGCAGTCCGCAAGGACAGCCCGATGGTTATCGGTCTGGGCGAGCATGAAAACTATATCGCGTCGGATATTCCGGCCGTGCTTGACCACACCCGCAAGTATTATCTGCTGAACGACAACGAAATCGCGCTCATCAAGCCGGATTCCGTTGAGCTGATGGATATGGATCGCAAGCCGATTCATCACGAAATTTATACCGTAGATTATGATATTTCTGCCGCTGAAAAGGGCGGTTACGATTACTTCATGATGAAGGAAATCAAGGAGCAGCCGAACGCGCTGCGCACCTGCATTGGTTCCCGCATTCATGACGGCGAAATCACGCTGGATAAGCTGCGTCTGAGCGACGAGCGCATCAAGAACATCGGCCGCATTCACATGGTTGCCTGCGGCTCTGCTTGGCACGCTGCCATGGTCGGCAAATATGTCATCGAAGAGCTGACCCGCATTCCGGTCGAAGTGGATCTGGCATCCGAGTTCCGCTACCGCCGCCCGATTCTCAGCCGCAATGACCTGTGCATCACCATCAGCCAGTCCGGCGAGACGGCGGACACCTTGGCTGCGCTGCGCGAAGCAAAGGCAAACGATGTGCACGTGCTGTCCATCGTCAATGCTGTTGGCAGCTCCATCGCCCGCGAAAGCGATGACGTGCTGTACACGATGGCAGGCCCGGAAATCGCCGTGGCAACCACCAAGGGCTACACCACACAGCTGGCTGTTATCTATCTGATTGCGATGAAGTTCGCGCAGATTCGTCAGACCATTCGTCCGGAAACCTTTGATTCTCTGCTCGCTGATTTGCAGAAGCTGCCGGATCAGCTGGAGAATATCTTCTCTGACGAAGAAAAAATCCGTCAGCTGGCAAAGGAACACCAGTCCACCGGCTCTGAACTCGTCCGCAACAATGTCTTTATCATCGGACGCGGCATCGACTACGGCGCTTCGCTGGAAAGCTCTCTGAAGCTCAAGGAAATCTCCTATGTACACTCGGAGGCTTACGCCGCTGGCGAGCTGAAGCACGGCACCATCTCCCTGATTGAGCCAGGCACACTGGTTATCGCTGTGGCAACACAGGATCTGCTGTATGAAAAGCTGATTTCCAACGTCAAGGAAGTCAAGGCACGCGGCGCACACGTCATCGCCATCGTCAAGGAAGGCTGTACTGATGCGGAGACTGTTGCAGACACCGTTCTGTACATTCCAAAGACCGCTGACCTGTTCACCTCGACGCTGACCGTCGTCCCGATGCAGCTGTTTGCATACTACACCGCGATTGAGTTAGGCTGCGACGTTGATAAGCCGCGCAACCTGGCAAAATCTGTAACCGTAGAATAAGCATTTGTTTTCAGGCGCTCTGTTTTTTCGGAAACAGAGCGCTTTTTTCATATCTCAATTGACAAACAAGAAATGTATGTATATACTAACATTTGACAAGGGAGGTATGCATATGACATTAAAAGAACTGTCCATCGGCGACTCTGCCATTGTGACAACCGTTGGCGGCGAAGGCGCTCTGCGTCAGCACTTCTTGGACATGGGCGTGATTCCCGGCGCACAGGTCACGTTGGTGAAATTTGCGCCAATGGGCGATCCGATGGAGCTTCGCATTCACGGCTATGAGCTGACGCTGCGACTAGCGGATGCAGAAAAAATTCAAATCCGCCCCGTCACTGCACACGAAGCGCCAAAGACTCCCCAAGAGAATCCGGCAGATTTTACCGCGCATCCAGGTCTCGGCGAGGGCGGCAAATATCACGTAAAGGCTGACGAACATCCGGTTCCGGAGGGCACTACTCTGACCTTCGCTCTGGCAGGCAATCAGAACTGCGGCAAAACGACGCTGTTCAACCAGCTGACCGGCTCCAACCAGCATGTCGGAAACTTCCCCGGCGTCACCGTAGACCGCAAGAGCGGTGCCATTCGCGGACACGCGGACACGGAAATTACCGATCTGCCGGGTATTTATTCTATGTCTCCGTACAGCAGTGAGGAAATCGTCACCAGACAATTTATCATCGGAGAAAAGCCGCTCGGCATTATTAACATTGTCGATGCGACAAATATCGAACGAAATTTGTACTTAACCATGCAGCTGATGGAGCTGGATGTTCCGATGGTGCTCGCGCTCAACATGATGGATGAAATGCGCGGCAATGGCGGCTCCATTCGCATCAATGAAATGGAGGAAATGCTGGGTATTCCGGTCGTTCCGATTTCCGCCGCCAAAAACGAAGGTGTTGACGAGTTGGTACGCCATGCGCTGCACGTGGCAAAATATCAGGAGCGTCCGGGACGCACGGATTTCTGCAACACGAACGATCACGGCGGCGCGGTGCATCGCTGTCTGCACGGCATCATGCACCTGATTGAAGATCACGCCAAACGCGCGGACATTCCGCTTCGATTTGCCGCGACAAAGCTGGTAGAAGGCGATGCGCGCATTCGGGAACTGCTGCGTCTGACGCAAAACGAGCAGGAAATGATTGAACACATCATCAAGCAGATGGAAGAGGAACGCGGACTCGACCGCGCGGCAGCCATTGCCGACATGCGGTTCGCCTTTATCCAAAAGCTCGTCGATCAGACCGTTATCAAGCCGCACGAGAGCCGCGAGCGAGCGCGCAGTCGGCGCATCGACCGCTTTCTCACCGGCAAATACACCGCCATTCCGGCATTTATCGCCATTATGGGCTTGATTTTCTTCTTGACGTTTAATGTCATCGGTGCCGGTTTACAGACATTGTTAGAGCTTGGCATCGATCGTCTGACCGTTCTCACGGACAAAGCCCTGACGGCGGCACATGTCAATCAAGTCCTGCATTCGTTGATTATTGATGGCATTTTCAACGGCGTCGGCAGCGTGCTCAGCTTCCTGCCGATCATCGTAGTGCTGTTCTTCTTCCTCTCTCTGCTGGAGGACACCGGCTACATGGCGCGTGTCGCCTTTGTCATGGATAAGCTGCTGCGCAAAATCGGCTTGTCCGGCAGAAGTATCGTCCCGATGCTTATCGGCTTTGGCTGTACCGTACCGGGCGTCATGGCGAGCCGCACCCTGCCGTCCGACCGCGACCGCCGCATGACCATTATGCTCACACCGTTTATGAGCTGCTCGGCAAAGCTGCCGATTTACGGCTTCTTCACTGCGGCATTCTTCCCCAAACACGGCGGTCTCGTCATGATTGCGCTGTACTTTGGCGGCATTGTCGTCGGCATTTTGACCGCGCTGTTTGCCAAGGAATTCCGATTCCGCGGCGAGGCGGTTCCGTTTGTCATGGAGCTGCCGAATTACCGGATGCCGGGCATGAAAAATGTCATGCAGCTGCTGTGGGAAAAGGCAAAGGACTTTTTACAGCGTGCATTCACCGTCATTTTCCTCGCAACCATTATCATCTGGTTCTTACAGAACTTTAGCTTACAGCTCAACATGGTTTCGGATTCGCAGGACAGCATTCTGGCACTGGTTGCCGGAAGCATTGCGCCGATTTTCCGTCCGCTCGGCTTTGGCGATTGGCGCATTTCCACTGCCCTGATTACCGGTTTTATGGCAAAGGAAAGCGTTGTCTCGACCCTGACCATTCTCTTTGGCAGCGGCACCGATCTGTTGACGGTTCTGACACCGGTGGCAGCCGCTTCCTTTTTGGTATTCTGCCTGCTGTACACACCGTGCGTTGCGGCAATCGCTTCGATTAAACGCGAGCTGGGCAGCCGCTGGGCACTGGGAACAGTGGTTTTCCAATGCGCCATCGCATGGGTCTGTGCGTTCATCGTCCACGCCATTGGTCTATTGCTCCTGTGAAAACATTTGGATATTTTCCGTATTTGATGTATAATGGAAACAACATCTGGCGCAGGTCGGGAACCGCCTGAAAAAGGACAGGCAGCTCCCGTATGCGAAAGGCGTGAGCCGGCCGGCAGGGGCGCTGTCCCGCGGGCTGCACAGCGCGTATTTCCGCCTGTTCCAGCATATGAAAAGCGGGGCGTCTGCGTTCGCCCCATACGGGAAAGGAAAGAGCACCTATGATTAAACTATCTCCGTCAATCCTGTCCGCTGATTTTGCCAACTTACAGCGCGACATTGCCATTGCAGTTGATGCTGGCGCAGAATATGTCCATGTAGACTGCATGGACGGTCACTTTGTACCGAACTTGACCATCGGCGCACCGGTTGTCAAGGCTCTGCGCAAGGCAACGGATGCGACGCTCGACGTCCATCTGATGATTTCCGATCCGGATCAGTATCTGGATGATTTCATCAAGGCAGGTTCTGACATTATCACCGTACATTACGAAGCAAACGGCGACACGCTGGCACAGGTTCGCAAGATCAAGGAAGCAGGCGTCCGCGCTTGTGTATCCATCAAGCCGGGCACGCCGGCAGATGTTCTGCTCCCGCTGCTGCCGGAGCTGGACATGGTTCTCATTATGACGGTAGAGCCGGGCTTTGGCGGTCAGGGCTACATTGACGCCTGCACCGACAAGATTCGCACCATCCGCAAGGCAATTGATGATAACGGCTACAAGTGCGAGCTGGAAATCGACGGCGGCGCAAAGCTGACCAACACGCCGGACATCGTAGCTGCCGGTGCCAATGTCATCGTAGCCGGTTCCGCTGTCTTTGGCGGCGACATCGCAGCAAACGTCAAGGGCTTCAAGAAGATTTTCGACGAGTACGAAAACAATTACTTTGCATTCTAATGCGCAGACAGCGCAAAACTCCCACTCGAGTTCGAGTGGGAGTTTTTTCATGTATTCGATTCTTCTGCCGGAATATAGCGAATAATATCTCCCGGCGTGCATCCCATCACAAAACAAATGCGCGCCAACACATCTGCGTCAATCTTTTCTACGTGCCCGCGATACCATTTATCAATCACCTCAAAGCGCGTATTCACTGCACGAGCCAACGCATACCGCGTAATATGCTTTTTATCCATCAGTGGTTTTAATTCAATCGTAATGTGACCATACTGTGCGATGGTATAGAGTAGATTTTCCATGTTTACACCTCAAATGTATCCTATGGAAAAAGTACCCTATTGACAAATCGCTTATTTAAAGGTACTATTTATATAGTACCTTTGTTTGTAGAATCTTATTGAGGTGTGATTTATGCGAATTGAAAGCTATTGTTATTCTGATCCCAATCCTATATCCAGAAAAGAATCCATCTATGATACAGAAAAACTAACCGTATTTCACCAATTAGAAGAATCTTGTCAATCTCTCGCTGAAAGTCTCGGAGCAAACTTGTGCATGGACACGGATGACCATGCCGGATGGATTATATTTGTCTGTGATGCACTGAACTTCAAAGATCATAACCAAAAAGTTTTCCAACACCTAGCAGAACTCGCTGACGAGATAACAATGCGACCATATGTAAATACGGGAGAAAACAGCCCTACTGATATTGATGGTGCTGTACAATTAACATTTTGGTTTGATTTCATCGCAAATGATGAATAAATCTCCCATTTTTCATTACTCTTATGTCGCAACTAGCAAAGCGCCTGCTCTGAACATGAGCAGGCGTTTTTTCATGTCGGCTCTCCCAAAAGCCTTCCTCCCTGAGGAAGGTGGCGCGGCGTAAGCCGTGACGGAAGGAGCAGCACGCGAACAAATCTGCATAAGAGCTGCCCTGATTCGTCACTGTCAGATAACTCCCTCAGTCTTGCCGCAAAGGCGGCAATCCAGCTCCCTCATGAGGGAGCCTGCCCTCTCTGTCGCTCCGCGACATCTCTCCCAAAGGGAGAGACAAGCGGGTCTGTGCGCACGACAAAAAATCTCCCGCAGGGTGTCCTGCGGGAGATTGTACTTTCTGTCAATATTGCTTACTTGAAGTACTTGACGCCGTTCTCGAAGATCGGCTGATACTTCTCGCCAAAGATGTTCTGACCAACGTACTTGGTGTAACGCTCGGTATGACCCATCTTGCCAAGAACACGACCGTCCGGAGAGGTAATGCCCTCGATGGCACACATGGAACCATTCGGGTTGAACGCAATGTCCATAGACGGCTCACCGTTAAAGTCCACATACTGGAACGCTACCTGACCGTTGGCAACCAGACGATCAATTTCTGCCTGCGGTGCCACGAAACGACCCTCGCCGTGAGAGATTGCGATGGAGTGTACATCGCCTACCTCGCAGGAGGACAGCCACGGAGACTTAACAGACGCTACGCGAGTCTGTACATAGCGGGACTGATGGCGGCCAATCAGGTTGTAGGTCAGTGTCGGGCAGGTGTCATCCAGATCACGGATTTCACCATACGGTACCAGACCCAGCTTAATCAGTGCCTGGAAACCGTTGCAGATGCCCAGCATCAAGCCGTCGCGGTTGTTGAGCAGATCATGCACAGCGTCCTTGATTGCCGGTGCACGCAGGAACGATGCGATAAACTTACCGGAACCGTCCGGCTCGTCACCGCCGGAGAAGCCGCCCGGCAGAATCATCATCTGCGAGCCGCGGATTGCCTGCTCCAGCTCCTCTGCGGAACGCATCAGGGCATCATGGGACAGGTTGCGGACAACGACAATCTTTGCCTCGCCGCCAGCGGTCTCGACTGCCTTTGCGGTGTCATACTCGCAGTTGGTGCCCGGGAATACCGGAATAACAGCTGCCGGACGAGCAGTCTTGACTGCCGGAGCCTTGGTGTTGCGCTCGGTGTATACCGGCTTAACCAGCTTGTCATCGGAAGCGTCTGCGCGGGTCGGGAATACGCTCTCCAGCGTGCCCTCCAGCGACTGCTTCAGATCAGACAGCGGGATAATCTCGCCGAATGCGTCGATTTCCGGCTTGTCTGTTGTCATACCGATGAGCCACAGCGGCATGTTCTCCAGCTCTTCGGTAGCTTCAATCAGAATGCCGCCGTAGTTCTTGAGGAACAGACCGTCCGGTGTAAAGGTCGGTGCGAAGGTAAAGCCGATGTCATTGCCGACAGACATCTTTACGATGCCCTCTGCAATACCGCCTGCGGACAGTGCCCAGGATGCTGCCACCTTGCCGCGTGCGATGAGTGCCTGCACGGTCTCCCATGTGTTGCGGATCGCAGCATAATCCGGCGAACCATCCATAAAGTAGGTTGCATCCAGGAAGTATACCGGATGGCCAGCCTGCTTGAATTCCGGAGATACCAGATTGTCAGCCTCTTCCGGTGCAATGGCAAAGGATACCAGCGTTGGCGGAACGTGCATATCATCATAGGTGCCGGACATGGAGTCCTTGCCGCCGATTGCTGCACGGCCGAGCATGATCTGTGCGTCATATGCGCCGAGCAGAGCTGCGAGCGGTGTGCCGAACTTCTCCGGATCACGGTTCAGATGCTCAAAATATTCCTGGAAAGTCAGGTATGCGGTGTTGTAATCACAGCCAGCTGCTACCAGACGAGCCATGGATTCAATCACAGAGCTGGAAGCACCGAGATACGGGTTCTGCTCCATATAATACGGGTCAAAGCCAAAGCCCATGACAGATGCGGTGGAGCACTGTCCTGCGGTCGGCAGGGTTGCCGCCATAACCTGTGTCGGGGTCAGCTGGTTCTTGCCGCCGTACGGCATAAATACCGAGCTTGCACCGATGGAACCGTCAAAGCGCTCGGTCAGGCCGCGCTCCAAGCAGATGTTCAGCTTGGAAGACAGGTTCAAAATCTTTTCCTTCAGGTTTGCGCCCTCGGTCGGAACCTCGATAGACGGGGTCGGCAGCGGGGATACATGTGCCTTGGTGTGCTTGGAGGCACCGTTGGTGTTGAGGAAGTCACGAGATACATCGACGATGGTATTGCCGTTCCAGGTCATGCGCAGACGATTGGTATCGGTAACCGTTGCAACGACGGTTGCCTCAATGTTCTCCTCGTTTGCCATCTGGATGAACTTGTCCACGTTCTCCTTGGCTACGACAACTGCCATACGCTCCTGCGACTCGGAAATAGCCAATTCTGTGCCGTCCAGACCGTCGTACTTCTTCGGTACAGCGTTCAGGTTGATGTCCAGACCGTCTGCCAGCTCGCCGATGGCAACGGACACACCGCCTGCACCAAAGTCATTGCAGCGGCGAATCATGCGGGTTGCTTCCGGATTGCGGAACAGACGCTGAATCTTGCGCTCTTCCGGCGGATTGCCCTTCTGTACCTCTGCGCCACAGGTCTCCAGCGATTCGGTGGTGTGGCTCTTCGAGGAACCGGTTGCACCGCCACAGCCGTCACGGCCGGTGCGGCCGCCGAGCAGGATGACAATATCGCCCGGATCCGGCACTTCACGAATGACGTTTTCAATCGGAGCTGCGCCGACAACTGCGCCGATTTCCATGCGCTTTGCGACATAGCCCGGATGGTAAATCTCATGAACCAAGCCGGTAGCCAGACCGATCTGGTTGCCATAAGAAGAGTAACCAGCGGCTGCTGTGGTACACAGCTTGCGCTGCGGCAGCTTGTGCTCCAGCGTCTCGTTCAGCGGAACGGTCGGATCGCCTGCGCCGGTGACACGCATTGCCTGATATACATAGCTTCTGCCGGAGAGCGGGTCACGAATCGCGCCGCCAAGGCAGGTAGCTGCGCCGCCAAACGGTTCGATTTCCGTCGGATGGTTATGTGTCTCGTTTTTAAACATGAGCAGCCACGGCTCTTTCTTGCCGTCTACGGTTGCATTGATGCGGATAGAGCAGGCATTGATTTCCTCGCTCTCATCCAGATTCGGCAGGCAGCCGCGCTTCTTGAGCACCTTGCCTGCGATGGTGCCGATGTCCATCAGCGTGACCGGACGCTTGGCAGCCTTTTCCTCACCGTATACTTCGACACGGCCTGCCAGATAGCGGTTGTATGCATCCAGTACCATCTGATCGTCAATCGTGCTCTCGTCGATTTCGGTCAGGAAGGTGGTATGACGACAGTGGTCAGACCAATAGGTGTCGATCATGCGCACTTCGGTGATGGTCGGGTCACGCTTTTCCTCGCCTGCGAAATAGCTCTGTAAGAACTGCAAGTCATCCAGCTCCATGGCCAGACCCAGACTGGTGCGCATCTGCTCCAGTGCCTCGGTATCCATGGAGATAAAGCCCTCTACGGTGTCAACCTGTGTCGGGATGGCATAGTTTGCTTCCAGCGTCTCCGGCTTGTCCGCAGAAGCCTCGCGGGAATCAACCGGATTGATGAGATAGCCGCGGATCTTGTCCATCTCTTCGTCGGTCAGCTTGCCGCCCAGCACATAGATGTGGGCTGCTGCTACCTTCGGACGCTCTCCCTGTGTCATCAGCTGAATACACTGTGCGCAGGAGTCGGAGCGCTGGTCGTACTGACCAGGCAGCGGTTCTACCGCGAGAATGCGGTAATCGCCCTCCGGCATCGGATACTGTTCATCGTAGCAATCATCTACCATCGGCTCAGAGAACACGATGTTTTTCGCCTTTGCATAGGTCTCCGCATCAATACCTTCCACATCGTAGCGGCACAGCTCACGCACATAGGTGAGTGCTGGGATCTCCAGCAGTTCACGAATGCTGCTGCACAGCGACTGGGATGCACTGTCGAAACCACTGCGTTTTTCCGTATAGCATCTTAATACTGCCATGTTGCACCTCGAATTACCATAGTATCGTCAAACATCGTTTGCAAAAAGTTTTGCAAATCTTACAATAGATAT
This sequence comes from Eggerthellaceae bacterium, assembly GCA_963588905.1. Lineage (GTDB taxonomy): Bacteria > Bacillota > Clostridia > Oscillospirales > Butyricicoccaceae > Butyricicoccus_A. The sequence continues at coordinate 97,956 of CAVAJF010000037.1, read as the reverse complement.
TTTTATCATACCGTTTTTTTCTTTTGTTTTCAATGCTCTTGCGCGAAAACGACAGGATTTTGTGAGATTCAACCAAAATTTCACACCAATGTATGCGCTTTCCTGCACACTGTCCGCCCATACAGACACAAAAAAGCTCCATTCGGCTTTGATTTGCCGAATGGAGCAAAAAAACTAGTTTTAAACTGATATATTACTCAATTTCTTCTAATTTTTTCAGAAGTTCATCATCAGAAGTCGAATGATTCAAGTGATTGGGTGAACCTCCGCAAGATCTCAAACAGCATCCAGTCTCAACTGGTTCAGACTCAATTGCAGCTTCAATAATTTGAGGTGTGGCATAATCTTTACTTTTCATTAGTCTACCTTCTTTCTTTTCTATTTAAAATATTTTATTTCAGTCCACAAAAGTATCATTGAATATAATCAATCATTTGACCATCTTTAAATTCAAAAATAACTTTGGGTTGAAATCTTTTAATAAAATACCGGTCATGTGAACTAGCAATTATAGTTCCTTCAAAAGTAGAAATAATTTCTTCCAATGCTTCTAGGGCTTCAATATCTAGATAATTTGTTGGTTCATCAAAAATTAACACATTGACCAAATTAAGTGAACAAATTAGAAGATATAGTCTCGCAATTTCGCCTGGACTTAGTATGTTAATCTTTTTGTTTCTATCCTCATATGAAAATCCATAATTTATCAGAGCTGTAAAAAATATTTTTTCATCTTGAGTCGTATTTTCCCTAATGTATTCTTCGACAGTCAAATTTTTAGAACTAATTCCTTTAAATTCTTGTTGTAACAATATTCCAAACTTAACTCCCGATCCGACTACAACATCTCCGCTTATTGGTGGAATCTGTGCCAGTATAGTCTTAATGAAAGTTGTTTTCCCTGTTCCATTATCACCCAATATAAGTATTTTATCACCAAATTCAATATTTTTTGTTCCTATTTTTACCCGAAACTCATTCGAATAACCACAAACAAGTTCTCGTGTCATAATATTTACGGTTGCTTTGTCATCATCAGATAAATTTAATACAATCTTCATTGGCTCTCTGATAATGGGTCTCTCTATCTTATTTAGCTGATTTATTTTTTTCTCAATCCGTTTTGCACTACTTGCAATCGAACTCGATCTGTCTCTTTCATATCCTCGTGTATACTTATCATTATCTGAAACGCCTTGGTATCTCCCCATACTTGCCCATGTTTTTTTTTGCTGAATACTTTTTCGCATATTCACTATCTGCTCTTGTTGAGCTTCATATGCTAGCAATTGCTTAGAAATTTGTTTTTCTTTAAATTCCAAATAATTACTATAATTTCCAGAAAACTCTATTATACATTTTGTATTCTCATCTATCTCTATAATTCTCGTTACTACATGGTCCAACAGTGTTCTATCATGAGAAATGATCAGACATGAAGTATTAATATGCGCAAGATAATCATCTAACCATTGAATACTTTTTATATCCAAATTATTCGTCGGTTCATCAAGTAATAACAAGTCTGCATTCATTAATAAAACTACAGATAATAGCACCTTGCTCTTTTGCCCACCGCTAAGTTCTGATATTTTTTTCTGAAGTATGTTCTTATCAAGTGACAAGCCTGCAAATGTTATCTCTTTCCGATATTCAAAATTATAACCATCCATGGCTAAAAAAGCATCATTTATTTTACAATATTCTTCAAAGTTATCACTAATAGTTAAATCACTATTGCTTAGCTCATCTAATCTTCTAGCAATCTCTGTCAATCCCACCATTTCGTCAATATAATCGGATACAATTTTATCTAAATCATTTAGTTCAAATTCTTGACGTAAATATCCTATAGAATAAATATCCGACCCTAATACAATCTTCCCCTCAGTTGGCTCAATAATCCCACATAAAATCTTCATTAATGAAGATTTTCCGACCCCATTTTTTCCAACCAATCCAACCTTTTGTCCATCTGAAATCGAAAAAGAAATGTCTTTTAATACATCTTTACCATCAAAAGACATACTTATATTATCTACTCGAAACAATATTATACCTCCTTTTCTCAATCATTATTGATTGTCAAATCTATTCTTTGAATACTCTATATATGCATCTACTCCATACGGGTCAAACCCCATTGTGTTTCCAGAATAAATATATGAACAAGCCTGACAGTTTCTCATATTTCCCGTTCTAAATTTTTTAAATAATTCAGATTCATTCCAAATTTTTATAAAATTTTCATTAAATTCTGGCAAATCTTCCTTCTTATGAAATCCACATTCAACTAAATACGGACATATTAACATCTGTCCATCTGTATTTATTACCACTCCTGACAATGAAGCAGTGCATTCATTTTTGTCAGGTAGCCCAAGAGCGCGTGCCACAATTGCCGCATTTGATAATCCAATCTTATAACCTTTCTTTACACGAAGCGTTAGTAATTCTTCAATTGCTTCAAAGAACAATTCCGGTGATATTACTAACTCTTGATGATTTAACTTATCAAACGGTTTAAATAGGTTGAAATTAATTGGTATATCCAATTGTTTACTCAATTCAATAACTTCACGATAACACATAATATTGACAGAATTAAGTGTAAATAAAAATTCTGTGTTTATTCCCATCTTTTTTACCTTTGCCGCAGTATTGACAACTCTATCATATGTGCCTTGTCCTCTAATATAATTATGGATCTTTTTATTTCCATCTAAGCTAATCAATACATATAAGTAATCTACCTTCGAAAGTTGATCTATCATTTCGTCAGTAATTAAGGTGGCATTCGTCACAATTGTAATAGCCATTCCTTTAGAGGCAGCATATCGAAGCATACTCATAATATCTTTATGATAAAATATTTCTCCACCAACAAGATTAATCTCATAAACATAATTTTGTGCAAGAATATCAACAATATGTTTAAATTTCTCTAATGGCATGAATTTTTCCTGATAGTCTCCTTGAAAACAATGTTTACATCTTAAATTACATCCAGTTGTAATTTCAATCTCAGCACCAATCGGATAATCCAATTTAGTCTGTTCTGCAACATTCACACTGTTATTCAATATTTGACTCTTTATTTCAAGTAAAAACTTACGAATTTCTTCTACAAAATTTCTGGTATTCTCAGTATTATATTCCTCTGCTATTGCGCAAATAGTATCATTCATCGAATATCTTTTGTTAAAGAATAGTTCAACAATCTTCGCACCCATCTCATTTACTATTATGGTCTTTCTTTCACTTGGAAAATATAACAAATAATTTTCTTGCTCTTTTCTTATCTTTACAAAGTTCATTTTACTTCCTCACATAATATAATAATTTCAATAGTAGTCATATAAGCAGTCTCATAATGCAGACCTTTTGAAATCCATATGATATAATAAATTAAACAGATCATTGCAACAAAAAAGCACAAGATTATGTTCTAAAAGAATCATAAATCTTATGCTGAACTTCGTATCTAAAAGTCTACTATTTGACACTATTTTCTTCAAAAATTTCCCTACATCTTCGGTAAAATGTTGATCGACTAATATTCAATCGTTCCGCAGCTTTTTCTGCAGATAACGATCCTTTTTGCCATTCTAGATATATCTTATCAAACTCACAAGGCATTTCTATCCGCTTTCTTCCCAACTTTTTTCCTTGCGCTTTTGCAGCCGCAATCCCTTCTGCTTGACGTTTCCTAATAAAATCTCGCTCAATCTGTGCTACATATGCTAAAATCTGTAGCACCAAATCGGCAATTAACATCCCTGTCAAATTTTTATCTCTTTTTCTTGTATCTAATATCGCCATATCTAATACGATAATCTCTGCCCCAATTTTTTTAGTGATACGTTTCCATTCTACAAGAATCTCATCATAATTACGCCCCAATCTGTCAATACTGTTTACAATCAACCAATCTCCCCGCTTCATATGTCTTATTAAACTTTTATATTGAGGACGATCAAAATCTTTTCCCGACTGTACATCACAAAAAATATTTTCTTTTGGAATACAGTATGGTTGCAATGCCATATACTGTCGATCAATATTTTGTTCTTTTGTTGACACTCTAATATATGCGTATTTGTTCATAAAGTTCTCCTATAAATATATAAATCCCATTTTATTATACATCAAAAACTTTATTTCTGTACACAAAAAAGCTCCATTCGGCTTTGATTTGCCGAATGGAGCAAAAAGAAGCAATTTTACGGGATGGTATAGCCGTATCCGTAGCTGCCGTATGGGTTGGTGCTGCCGCCGTTCTGACTGCCGCTCTGACCGCTGCTGTTATCATCCGAAGAAGAGCTGTCGCTGCTGGAGGAAGAGGTCGTGCCGCTCAGCGTAGACTGGTCAATCAGCTTCACGGTGACTTCCTTGGTGCTGCCGTCACGATAGATCGTCAGCTTCATCGTGTCGCCCACCTTCAGCTCGTTCTTGACCTCGTTGATGTCGGTCATGCTGGTGATGTCCTTGCCGTTGACACCGGTAATAATATCGCCCGCCTGAATGCCCTGCTGGTACGCGTCAGAGGACGGATCGACACTGGATACATAGACGCCCTGCGGCAGATTGAAATAGCTTGCACGCGTCGAGTCAATGTCATAGCCGCTGATGCCGATCGCCGGTCGGCCGGTCACATGACCGTTGGCAATCAGCTCATCGACAACTTCCTTTACCGTCGTCATCGGAATGGCAAAGCCCATGCCTTCAATCGACGCGCTGTCCGAGGACGAAGCGCTGAGCTTGGAATTGGTGATGCCGATGACCTGACCGGCAGAGTTGATGAGCGCGCCGCCGGAGTTGCCCGGGTTAATCGCGGTATCCGTCTGAATCAAGGTCATCACGCGGTCATTGATCGTGACATTTCGATTGATGGCAGAGATAAAGCCGCCGGTAAAGCTGTTCTGATACTCCAGGCCGCCAGGAGAGCCGATGGCAAAGGCGCGGTCACCGACCTTCAGGTCATCAGAATCACCGAATTCTGCCGCCGTCAGGCCTGTAGCATCAATTTTGAGCACAGCGAGGTCGGTCTGTTCATCCGTGCCGATCAGCTTGGCTGTGTAGCTCTTTTCGTTGCTCAAAACGACTTTATACATATCGCCGCCCTCGACAACGTGATTGTTCGTGATAATATAGCCGTCCTCGCTCATGATAACGCCGGAGCCGGAGGACTCTGTTCCCTGTTGAACGGAATCCACGACAATTGCAACAATGGACGGGGAGACCTTCTGATAGACATCAGAATAGCTCGCCATGTCCTCGCTGGTGCTGCTCAGCTGCACCTTGGTTGTATTGGAAGACGTGCCGCTTCCTGTATCCGTCGAGTTGCTGGAAGAGCTGCTCAATGTCGGCAGAGAGATATGTCCGTTTGCTGCCCAGCCGCCGCCAAAGGCGAGTGCTCCGACGACAACGACAGCCGCTACCGGCTTCCACGGGAACTTCTTTTTTGGTCCCTTCGGCTTTTTCGGGCCATTGCCGCCCGGCTTCTTGCCGCCGCTCCACTGCTCATACGCATTGTCGTGCGGAGGTGGCGGCGTGCTGCCGCCGTTGCCCATATCCGAAAAACCGGTATGATTGGAAGTATTGTTTGTCTGTGTATATGCTGCACCGGCGTTCTGATAGCCTGCACCCTTTTCCTCCTCTGCGCCGCGTACCGGCGTCTGGAACGGTGTCGTCTGTTCCGATGCTTCGTTTTCATGATTGTTGCGGAACTCGTCCATACCCATATCCTCCTTCAAGTATCAGGTCGTACTGTTCTTTCTTTTATGTGCTTCATTGTACGCCTATAATATGATGATTCCTTGTTTGCAATGTTAATTTTCTGTGAATCTACATATTTACAAATATTTTACGCAAATACTCCTGTCCAGTGCCGGTTCTTCTGTGTTTTTTCTGTGATTTTGTGTGAAACGTGTGAAAAAGCGCCAGAACCGGATCGCTCCGATTCTGACGCCTCGTCTTACGACTCTGATTTTTTATTTACTCTGTCCTTGATTTCCGCCATTGGCTTTTTCTCTGCCATCGGCATCGTAAACATAAATTCCGTCTCTCCGCCGGACGAGCGGACGGAAATATCACCGCCATGCATATTGACGATGGATTTTACCAGATACAGACCCAGACCCGCGCCGGTCTTATCGCGGCTGCGGCTGCGGTCTACCTTGTAAAATCGCTCGAATACATGCGGCAGATCTTCCTGCGGAATCTCCGAGCCGGTATTGCGGATGAGGAATTGGCTCATCGTGCCTTCCTGCTCCGCGCGAATGGTCAGCTTGCCTCCCTCATTGACGAATTTTACCGCATTATCTACCAGATTATAAATCACGCGGTAAATATGGTCTCCATCGCCGTATACGATCAGCGAATCCGCCATTTCTACATCCATATCGAGATGTTTATCGTTAATTTGGTTTTCAAAGCTGATGAGCACACGCGCCACCATTTCAATCAGGTCGAACGGTGCCGGTGTGATAATCAGCTCACCCGCCTGAATTTTGGCAGCATCCAACATGCGCATGACCAAACGGGACAGCCGTCCCACCTCTTCCGAAATAATTTTTAAGTATTGGCTGTGTTTTTCCGGCGGAATGGTGCCGTCCAACATACCGTCAACAAAGCCGCGAATCGACGTCATCGGCGTTTTCAGCTCATGCGAAACGTTCGCTACAAAGCCGCGGCTGAGTTCTTCCTGCTGCTGCAGCGATGTCGCCATATTATTAAAGCTGACTGCCAGCTCGTCGATCTCATCGCAGTTGTTGTTCTCAGATACGCGCACATCAAATTCACCGTGTCCGAATTTCTTTGCCGCAGAGACCAATCCCTTGAGCGGACGCGTGAGCATATCTGACAGGAACCAGCTGATAATCATGGTCAGCACCAGCGTGACGCAGACAATGAGAAAATAGCTCTTCATGATATTGCGCATCAAATCCGTGGTAGACGTCGCCGGAGATGCCGCAATGACCAGTGCCGCAATATTTCCATTGGAATCCTTGCAGGTCGTACCGGCAATATAATAATTCTCGGAAAACAGACCGCTCGCATTGCCGGAGGCAAAAAACGAGCCGTCCTTGCGAATCTTCTGTACCAGCTGGCTGCTGATTGTCCCCGGCATTTTTCCGTCAAACGTGTCATCGCCCTGCGGGCTGGAATATGCCTCCACCTTGCCGTTGGCATCCGTCAGCATAACACTGCAGCCGCTGACCGCCGCCTGTTGATCGAGATATTTGTCCAAAAACATATCATAGTCTTTGTCCTGAAACAAATCCAAATTGTTTTTGACAATATCATCAATGTAATTGACGGTCGTCTCGAGCTGATCCTGCTTTTCCTGCACGGAATACCGGCTGATCTGTGCCATAAACATGCCGCCCGCAAACGTAAAGCTGACGAGAATCAGCATGGCAAAGCACACATAATTCTTAATAAACAGATTTTTCATCAGTCTCTGGTCTCGAACTTATAGCCGACGCCCCATACCGTCTTAAGATCCCACTTGTCGCTGACGCCTTCCAGCTTTTCGCGCAAACGCTTGACATGGACATCGACAGTACGCGTATCACCAAAGTAATCAAATCCCCAGACATCATCCAACAGCTGTGCGCGCGTAAACACGCGGTTCGGATTGGACGCAAGGAAATACAGCAGTTCAATTTCCTTCGGCGGCGCATCGACGCGCTTGCCGTCTACAATCAGGTCATACGCCTGCTTGTCCACCGTCAGCTTGTCAAACGAAATCTTGCCGCTGTCTTCCGGTGCCAACCGGCGGAAAATCGCACGCACGCGGGCAATCACCTCGCGCATCTCCAGCGGCTTGACGATGTAATCATCGGCACCCATTTCCAAGCCGTTGACCTTGTCAAAGGTTTCGCCCTTGGCGGTCATGATAATAATCGGCACCTTGCTCTCCTTGCGGATGATCTTGCACACCTGCCAGCCGTCCATAATCGGCATCATGACATCGAGCAGAATCATATCCGGATTGATTTTACGCCAAAGCTCGACACCCTCTTCGCCGTTTGCCGCCTCGGTGATTTCGTAGCCCTCGCGCTCCAAATACAGACGCAGCAGCTCCCGAATATTGCCGTCATCTTCTACAATCAAAATTTTCTTGCTCATATTTGACCTCCTGTTTTCTTGGAGTTTTTCATTCTTTGTCAGTCATACTTCCTTTATTATACGGCATTTGTCAAAGCAATTCATTACATTTCTGTAAAACTATGCAAAAAAGACACAAAAAAATTCCGGCAAAAGCCGGAATTTTCCAGTGTATGCGGTTATTCTTCGTCAGAATCATACGATGAATCGTCATCGGAATCGGAGCTGGAATCGCTGGAATCCTCATCTTCATCCGAGTCGTAAGAACGGCGAGAACTGCTGACCGTCTCATCATCATCCGAATCATAAGAACGGCGGGAGCTGCGAGAGCTGCTAACCGTTTCTTCCTCGTCACTGTCCTCCTCGCTGTAGCGGGAAGAAGAACGACGACTCGTCGTTTGATCGCTGCCGTCATAGGACTTGGCGGTCTTGTCTCCGCCGAACACGGCAATGGCCGCATCCGTCGCATTGACTGCGTTAATCACAGCGTCATCCGTGTACTCCGTCCAGTCCGTCATGCGGGTAAAGATCGGAACAACCTGTGCCTTCGGCGCTGTTTTCTGCACGCTCTTGATGACAGACTTCGCGCTGCCAGAGCCTACCGGCACATAGACGCGGCTCGCCGTATTTAACAGCTTCTTCACGCTGCCGAGCTTGATGCCGTCCTCTGTCGCGGTCTCCGACTGCGTGACAAGCTCGGAGGCATCGGATGCCGTCAAGCTGATGCCGATCTTGTCTCCAACCGTGTCCTGCATGTCTTGCATTACAGCCAGTAATGCGGCGGACTGGCTCTCCGGCTCATCCATAAACGCAATGCGGTCGATGTGTCCGCGCAGCGGGAATGTAAACGAATCCAGCAGAATTTCATCGCAGCCGGCATCTACAGCACTCTGCGCGATGTCACACAGATACGTGACAACATCCGGATTGGTCGGGTCCAGCCAATGGGCACCGTTGTAATCGCTCCATCTGCCGCCATTTTGATACTGCATGGACAGATCCGAATTCTGCTTGGATGCCGCCTCGTCTTGGAAGCAGTAAATGCGTCCCACGACATGCACGCCGTTTTTGTTCAGCTTCTTGATGGTCTGCGCCAGCTTCTTGGCGTTTTTCTCCTGCAAATCCTCGACATCGGTCACTGCATCGGTCTCCACCGGGAGATTGAGCTTTCCTTCATCGTCCTTGATGTTGACGATGACCGTATTGAGCTTTCCGGCTTCTGCCAGCTGGATCAGCTTTTCCGCCGTATCCGCGTCCGACAAATCGGTGGCAGAGAGCATCGCGCCGCGCAGGGCTTTGCTGGACGTCTTTTTCGATGTCTTGACCGGCTGTGCGCTGCCGCTTCCGCTTCCTGCTGCGGTTTTCTTTGGCTGGTTTGCATTCTGTTCCATCGCAAGGATGCCGTAGCGGTCTACGACATGTGCGCCGTTCTCGTCAAAAGACAGACACTGGAAAACCAGAAAGACGCCCACGAATACAACCAGCGCTGCCACAATCAAGGCAGCTGCCACCGTGCGGCGGATGCGGGAATGACTGTGTTTGCTGTTGTGATTCATGAGCGTCTCCTTCTTGTTTCAAAAATTCAGAGCAGAAGCGATGTTACTTCTCTTCTGTCTCAGCCTTTGCAGCTGCTTCCTCAGCAGCCTTCTTAGCAGCGGCAGCCTTTTCTGCTGCAGCCTTCTTGGCAGCGGCCTGCTTTGCCTTGATCTCAGCAAGCTCCTTTACCTTCTCCGGGGTGTTCCACGGCTCGATGATGTGGCGCGGGCAAGCCTTTGCACACATCTGGCACTTCTTGCACTTGGTGTAGTCAATAACCGGCAGGTTGCCTTCCATGGTGATTGCACCGAACTTACAGGTCTTTGCACACAGACCGCAGCCGATACAGCCAACCTTACAAGCGTCCATAACTTCCTTGCCCTTCGCCTTGGAGGAGCAGTCGATACGGATCGGGTTTGCCTGCGGAACCAGAGAAATGATATGCTTCGGGCAAGCGGATACACACTTGGAACATGCAGCACACTTGTCTTCGTCTACCTTTGCCACGCCGTCTACGACATGAATGGCATCGAACGGGCAAGCCTTCTCACAGGTGCCCAGACCCAGACAAGCAAATGCGCAGTCCTTGAAGCCGTTTGCTACGCGGATTGCACCGAGGCAGTCGGTGATGCCCTCGTACTGTGCACGGTTCTTGACGTTCTCGCAAGTGCCGGAGCAGTGTACATGAGCTACCATCTTTTCGCTCTCGGTTACTTCTACGCCGAGAACTGCTGCGATCTTTTCTGCTGCTGCTGCGCCGCCGACCGGACAGCCGTTAACCGGTGCCTTGCCTTCAACAATTGCAGTTGCCAGACCGTTACAGCCCGGATAACCACAGCCGCCGCAGTTTGCGCCCGGCAGGCACTCCTGTACCGCCGGAATACGCTCATCGACCTCGACCGCAAAGATCTTGGATGCGAATGCAAGGACCAGGCCAAAGAGAAGACCCATGATGCCCAGTGCCAGCACTGCATAAACAATCGTCATCATTTGTTATTCACTCCTTATTCTTTGACAGTCGGGTTTACCAAATCTTCATGCCGCTGAAGCCAAGGAATGCCATTGCCATCAGAGAAGCGGAGATCAGTGCAATCGGGAATCCCTCAAAGCACTTCGGGCACTCTGCGGATGCAAAGAGACGCTCACGGATGGAAGCGAACAGCACGATGGACAGCGTGAAGCCGAGGCCGCCGGTAACACCGTAGACAACGGATTCAATGAAGTTGTAGCTGTTCTGTACGTTCTGCAGTGCGACACCCAGAACGGCACAGTTTGTGGTAATCAGCGGAAGGAATACGCCCAGCGCCTGATACAGCGCCGGCATAGACTTCATCAGGAACATCTCAACGAACTGTACGAGGGTTGCGATGACCAGAATGAATGCGACTGTCTGCATAAATTCCAGACCCAGCGGAACCAGAATAAAGTTGTTAATCAGGTAAGTAGCTGCGGAAGCAAGACCCATAACGAAGGTTACGGCCATGCCCATGCCGACAGCGGTGTCAATCTTCTTGGATACGCCGAAGAACGGGCAGCAGCCAAGGAACTGGGACATGATGAAGTTGTTAATCAGAATCGCACCAAGCGAAATGGATAAAATAGATGTCAGCATGATGCATTATTCTCCTTTCTTCAGCAGCTTCTGCATAATAGCGATGATGCAGCCGAGGGTCAGGAATGCGCCTGCCGGCAGGATCATAATGGTAGCCGGCTGGCTGAATACGGTGATTGCACCGCCGCCGATGGTACCAGCGCCCAGCAGCTCACGAACAACGGACATCAGGATCAGAGCGAAGGTAAAGCCAAGACCCATAACGAGGCCGTCCACTGCGGATGCACCAACGGAATTCTTGGATGCAAAGGACTCTGCACGGCCAAGAATGATACAGTTAACTACAATCAGCGGGATAAAGGTACCCAAGGATGCCGACAGAGACGGGATAAACGCCTGAAGCAGCAGGTCAACCATGGTTACGAAGCCCGCGATAACGGTGATGTATGCTGCGATACGAACCTTGCTCGGGATAATCTTACGCAGCAGGGAAATTACGATATTGGAACAAATCAGTACGGCTGTAGCGGACAGACCCATGCCGACACCGTTTGTCAAGGAAGTCGAGGTTGCCAGCGTCGGGCACATGCCGATCAGCTGAACCAGTACCGGGTTATTGGTAACCAGGCCTTCCTTCAGACTTTTTGTAAAACTCATGTTTAGGCCTCCTTAACCCTGTTCAGCAGCGAACTGAGCCGCTGCAACAACGCCTTCCGATACTGCACGGGAGGTGATGGTAGCGCCGGTCAGCGCATCAATCGAACCGCCGTCCTTGGCAACAGCAACTTCTGTGCCGACCTGACCAGCGAACTGTGCCTGGAACTCCGGCTCCGTGGAGCGAGCGCCCAGACCCGGGGTCTCAGAAGAAGCGGAGATAACCGAAATGCCGGTTACCTTGCCGTCGCTGTCGATGCCAACCATGGTATCTACTGCGCCGCCGAAGCCGGTCGGGCCAACTTCTACGCAGTAGCCTGCGTCAGCGCCGTCCTTGGTCATCTTGTACGCGGACAGGATGGTAACGGATGTTGCGTTCTTGGTCTCGGTGGTAACGGTGGTTCCTTCCGGAACGTCGATCTGCTCAGATTCTGCACCCGGCATAACGTTCTCCAAAGAATCCTTGATCTTCTGTGCGTTCTGCTCAGCGATCGGACCTGCGGTTACTGCGTTAACAGCGCCGAGAGCCAGAGCGACTACCAGCGTGATCGCGCAAAGGATGCCGCCGAGCTGTACAAATTCATTTTTCTGCTTGCCAGCCATGGATTAGCCCTCCTTCTTCTGCTTTGCCGGTGCACCGAACTTGGTCGGGCGAGTGTACTTGTCGATCAGCCATACCGTGGTGTTCATCAGCAGGATGGAGTAGCAAACGCCTTCCGGATAGCCGCCGAAGAAACGAATCATGGTGGTCAGCAGACCGCAGCCGATGCCGAATACAATCTGGCCCTTCTTGGAAACCGGCGTGGTGCTGTAGTCGGTAGCCATGAAGATAGCGCCGAGCATCAGGCCGCCGCCAAAGATTGCGTACAGCATGTACTCGAGATGACCATAGCCCTCAGCCGGGAAAATAACGGCCAGAACAGCAACGGTCAGGATGTAAGCTGCCGGAATCTGAATGGTGATAACCTTGCGAACCAGCAGATAGATGCCGCCGATCAGCAGAGCGATAGCGGAAACTTCACCCATGGAACCGCCGGTCACGCCGAGGAATACGCTCAGCACGCTCGGCAGGTCGCCCTCAGCGGAGCCCTTCAGGATTGCCATCGGGGTAGCGGTGGAAACAACGTCTGCGGTGGAGCCCAGAGCCACATGGCCGCGAGCTGCAACCCAAGTCGTCATAGCTACCGGCCAGGATGCCAGCAGGAATGCACGGCCTGCGAGAGCCGGGTTGATGAAGTTCTTGCCAAGGCCGCCGAAGATGCACTTAGCAAAAATAATTGCGATGCCGTCGCCGATAATCAGCATCCAGTACGGAAGCGTTACCGGGCAAACGAATGCCAGCAGCACGCCGGTAACGGCTGCGGACAGATCCATGATGGTATTCTCCTTGCCTACGATCTTGTCGTAGATTGCCTCAAATACCATGCAGGCAATGATGGAAACCGCGGTCATCAGGATGGCACGCAGTCCAAATACATACGTCGATACAGCGAGGGACGGGATCAGTGCGATGAGCACGTCCAGCATAATCGACTTGGTATCCTCTTTGCTCTTAATATGAGGGGAGGATGTAATTACTACTTTACTAAAATCGTACATGCCATTCACCCTCCTTACTTGTTCTCAGCCGCAGCCTTGGCAGCAGCTGCTTCAGCTCTGCGCTTTTCCTGTACGCGCATCTTTGCAACGCGGAACTGCTGTACAAGCGGGATTCGTGCCGGACATACATATGCGCAGGAACCGCACTCGATGCAGTCGAGGACATCATATTCCTCGCAGCCTTCCAGATCGTTCTTTGCTGCATACATGTTCATGTATACCGGAGTCAGGTGCATCGGGCAGACGCCTACGCAGCGGCCGCAGCGGATGCAGGTCGGGTTCTTGACACGCTTGTCCTCATCGCCAGCCATAGCCAGGAATGCGTTGGTGCCCTTGAGTACCGGAACGTCGGTGGTGAACTGTGCGTTGCCCATCATCGGGCCGCCAGCCAGCAGCTTGTTCGGAGCAGCCTTGAAGCCGCCGCAAGCGTCGATCAGCTCGGTAATCAGGGTGCCGGTGCGTGCTTCCAGGTTCTTCGGCTCAGCGACAGCGGAACCGGAAATGGTAACAACGCGGCGGATAACCGGCATACCCTTGGCAAAGCAGCGGTATACCGCACCGGCGGTGTCTACATTGAATACAGCACAGCCTGCGTCTGCCGGCAGCTTACCGGACGGAACCTCGCGGCCTGTAACTGCGTTAATCAGCTGCTTCTCGGCGCCCTGCGGGTAGCGGCACTCCAGCGGAGCCAGCTCGATGACCGGGTCACCTGCAATCAGCTTTTCAATGCCTGCAAAAGTATCCTGCTTGTTCAGCTCGATACAAATGTAAGCCTTCTTGACGCCCATGATCTTTACCAGATAACGAACGCCCTCTACGATCTCCTCCGGACGCTCCAGAAGAAGACGATGGTCGGATGTGATGTACGGCTCACACTCCGCACCGTTAATCAGGATGGTATCGCACTTGCCGATACCGGACTTGATCTTTACGTGTGTCGGGAAGGTTGCGCCGCCGTGACCAACGATACCTGCGTCCCAGATTGCCTGGATGCGCTCGTCATTGGACATTGCCTCAAAATCCTTCGGCTTGACAGACTCATCCAGTCTGTCCTCATGGTCATTCTCGATCACAATCGACAGTACCTTCGAGCCATTCTGATGCAGCATCGGAGCAACGTCTACAACCTTGCCGGAAACCGATGCGTGAACCGGAGCGCTGACGAAACCGCCTGCTTCTGCGATCATCTGACCCATGTTTACGATGTCACCCTTCTTCACCAGCGGCTTTGCCGGTGCGCCAATGTGCATCGAAACCGGAAGAATGACCTTGTCAGGTGCCTTCAGGACTTCGATCGGCTTTTTGTTTGTTGCGGCCTTAAATCCCGGATCATTTTTAGTACCAGGATGGATACCGCCACGAAACGTGTACGCCATTATGGATTCACCTCTCTGTTCATTTTGTGCGGCTTCCATCAGCCGCACGGCAGACAAATACTTGTACTGCGGAACAGCCGTCCCCCCGCAAAAATCAGGCACGGCCATCTCGCGTGTTTTTCGAGATCGTCAGGCAGTTTTCAAAGTCCGCTCACATGAAAAATCTGCACCTGCACACGGAACTGGTTCCTCGCAGAATTTGCAAGCCTCCTGCTGAAACAGTTGCTCTGGCAGATGCTGACAGACATGGTGCGTGGCTCCTGCGGCTGCGCCGCCGATCCCGCTGCGCTCGTTTTCTTCGAGCACAATTTTATACTTTAGATTATACCGTCATTCCCGCCAGAAACGCAAGGAATTTTGCAAAAAAAATAACACAAATCAACAAGTTTTTTTGCTTTCTTTGTGTTAGCTCATGCTCACTCTGATTATTTTTCGATTTTTTTATGATTTTTTGTTTTTCCCGTGCATCATTTCCTGCAATTTCGGTCATACTACCTCCGTCAGCCGAGGGACAGTTTGTCTTAAATTAGACAGCCGCAACAACAAATGCACAAATTTTGCCCCTTTTTTCGAGTTCGTTTGTACAGACTTTTGTTTTTTCGCGCCAATCTGCCATTTTTTCCAGAAAAAAACAGGAGCTGCTGTCAGCTCCTGCCTGTTCGTCGTTTTTTTATCAGTCTCGGCGAAAATGCGGTGCATCCAGCACCACGGACAGTTCGATGTCCGCCTCGCTGATGGAATTGGAAAGAACACGCCGATAGATGTCGCTGCTCTTCAGTATCTCCGGATCCTCGCGCCGCAGCGGCATACGCAGTCTCGCATGGGTACCGGCCTCTGCTGTGCGCACATAGACCAACAGGCCGCGATGCATCATCGCAATGCGGCGCACATAAGGAATACCCAGTCCCCATCCGCCCGGCAGAGCATCCTGCAGCTCCCACGTGCTGTTCATGCGCTGCATCGCGGCATCCGAAATGCCAACGCCGTCATCATCTATACGGAACGTCACACTGTTATCCGTCACTTCCGCCGACAGACAGACGTGCACCTGCTCGCCGCCATGGCGCAGACTGTTGGAAAGCAGTGACATCAGCGCAGAGCGCAGCAAACGGGCATCCGCCTCTATCTCCGCATCATGCTGCGGCATATCCACGGTAATATTGTCTACGTGCTGCCGCTCCAGCTGGCGGCGGGTCTCCTCTATAAAGGCTGACAGGCGCTGCGAACTCCACATCATCTCTTCCGGTGCGCCGGACAGCAGCTCCAGATGTCCGATGCTTCTCAGGATTCGATAGGCTTCCCGCCGGATTTCCGCCGCGATCTCCGGCTGCCGGAGATGATCCAGCCGGTTTGCCTGAAGAATCAGATTTGCCGCCCGGTCCCGCAAATCCGCCGTTGCCGCCGTCACACCGACAGCCTGACGCTGCGCCGCCGCAAACACCAGCACGGCACCGCCGCTCTCTACCGGCACGATGCGCAGATTCCACTGCTTGCCGTCAACAAACACCAATTGCTCCTGTTCGACACGTTCTTCGATGCACTGCCGAATCAGATGGCGCGTCTCCAGAGAAAGAAAACTCTCCACTGAATAAAATAAGGCATCTACAAACAGCTGTTTGGATGCCCTATTCTGTGCTAATACCATTAACTCGCGCGAGATATATAAAGCGGGGTATTGCTCGCCGCCTAATCCAAGGCAAATTGCTTGCAAAACTTCCGGTGGCTGTTCGAGAAAGACTCTCTCGCCTTCTCGGTTAGATAGAATGCGCTCCCGCTCCGAATCCTTTCCCATTGCAATCGCCCCTCTCTTTTGATTTTCGTCAATATATGACAATCAATTTTCCCACATTATAGCAGGATTAAGATTGTTATGAACATGAGATATGAAATTATTTTCATTTTTCCCCGCATTTTATACAAATCTGTCATTGCGAAAATGTTTTTTTCCGTGTATAATGAATTCGTTCCAGTAAAACAGGATTTTATATTCAATAAGGAGGATATTTCTACTATGGGTATCAAAGTAGGTATCAACGGCTTTGGCCGCATCGGCCGTATGGTTTTCCGTGCTGGTCTGGACAACGAAAACATCGAGTTCCTGGGCATCAACGACCCGGGCATGACTCCGGATTACATGGCTTACATGCTGCGTTACGACACCATGCATGGCCAGTACACCGGTGACATTTCTTACACCGACAACTCCATTATCGTAAACGGTAAGGAGATCAAGGTATTCGCTGAGTTCAAGCCGGAGCAGATTCCGTGGGGCGAGATCGGCGTAGAGTACGTTGTAGAGTCCACCGGCTTCTTCCTGACTCAGGAAGCTGCTAAGGGCCACATCGAGGCTGGCGCTAAGAAGGTTATCATGTCCGCTCCGTCCAAGGATTCCACTCCGATGTTCGTATACGGCGTAAACCAGAACGTTTACACCAAGGACATGCAGTTCGTTTCCAACGCTTCCTGCACCACCAACTGCCTGGCTCCGATCGCTAAGGTTCTGGACGAGGCATTCGGCATCAAGGAAGGCCTGATGACCACCGTTCATTCCACCACTGGTACGCAGAAGACTGTTGACGGCCCGTCCAAGAAGGACTGGCGCGGCGGCCGTGCTGCTTCCGGCAACATCATCCCGTCTTCCACTGGCGCTGCAAAGGCAGTAGGCAAGGTTTATCCGAAGCTGAACGGCAAGCTGACCGGTATCTCCATGCGTGTTCCGACCCTGGACGTATCTGTTGTTGACCTGACCGCTAACCTGGTTAAGCCGGCTTCCAAGGAAGACATCTGCGCTGCTATGAAGAAGGCTTCTGAGACCCCGATCGAAGAGGGCGGCCTGAAGGGCGTTCTGGGCTACACCGAGGATGCAGTTGTATCTTCTGACTTCCTGGGCGATGCTCGCACCTCTATCTTCGACGCTACCGCTGGCGTTTACCTGACCGACAACTTCGTAAAGGTAATTTCCTGGTACGACAACGAGTGGGGCTACTCCAACAAGCTGCTGATGCTGCTGCAGCACATGGCTAAGGTTGACGCTGAGTAATCCTTCCTTACTGAAGAATTCTTTATCAGGCTTTCTCTTCGGAGAAGGCCTGATTTTTTCTACCCTCAGCATACCCGTATCTTGTCCTTTGTATGCCGTTCATGTTACAATAAACAAAACAATTTGGGCGGCACGCTCGCGCCCGAACGCAAAGGGGTATTTTTTTATGAAAAAGAGATGGATTTCCGGTCTATTGGCCGGATGCCTGCTGCTCTGCCTGACCGGCTGCGGCAGCGAAAATTTGGCAGATCAGATTTCAGACAAGCTGCTCTCCTCGGATACCGGCATTTCTTTCGCCGTAGATAAGCCGCTGAAGGATGATTCTGTGACGTTGACTGTCCGCTCTATCACCTTGTCCGATGCTGTCTATGCACCGCTGACTACAGACAAGTCCGGTTCCTATACCGCATATTATACCGAAGACGGCACCGGAAAAGAGCAAGACATCAATAAAGATTCAGTATATTTGGACTGCACCGCAGATGTCACAAACACCAGCGACAAAGCCCTGGATCTCGGAGATGATCTGTTTTTCTATGCCATCACTGACGGCACGGTATACAGTGATTATATGTCCTTCACAGAATCCAAAGATGGCGCAGAGCTGATTGACGCAGACAAGCTCGCGAGCGGAAAAACCGCCCGGGTACACTATGCCATCATTCTGCCGGAGGATGTCGATGCGAGTGCCTTGGACGTTGCCTTTATGCTGCCGTCCGCAGAAGATATTTACCGCGTATCCTTCACAAAACTCGCTGTCGCAGAGCGCACGCTGCCCGTCGGCGGCGCGGTAAAAACGCAAAGCGGCGCGATGCTCACCGTCGAATCTGCCAAGCTTGTCTCCTCTATTGATCCCGTGACAAGCGCCGGTGGAGATACTTCTGTACAGCTGATCGGCGGCGGCAACATGCTTGATGTTGTCCTGACCATTCAAAACAACAGCAATACCGACCTGCCGCTCGGCACCCTGTTTAGCGGTCGCATGACGATGGATTCCATCAGCCGTCTCGGCACACCGCTGCTGGAATCCGACATGGACTTACAGTACACCGGTTCGATTCCCGCCGGAACCAGCGCAACCGCGCATCTGGCCTTTGATGCAGACGGCATGTCCCGCGATTTACAGCTCACGGATTCGTATTATCTGTATGCAGATGGCGTATACTATCTGCTCCAACCATCGACATAAAGACAAGTTTCGATTGTGCGCAAAACAAAAGCACTAGTTCCGGAAAATACCGGTTCTAGTGCTTTTCTTCTGTTTTTTACAGTCCCATGGACTTCTTGAGTGCTTCCAGCTCGGCATCTACAGCGGAATCCGCGGCGCCCTTGCTGTACTTTTCTTCCAGTGCTTTGGCTTCATCTACCGGTTCGGTATTCAACTCAGCCATTGCATTGGCTTCATCGAGCATTCGATTCGCCTTGTCCTCCATCCGGTCAAACGCGCCCATCGCACCGCGCGCCTTGTCGGCATTGGATGTGATTTTATTCATGCGTTCTTGTGTCTTTGCCACAGAAACCTTCGCCTTAATCATAGCACGGCGCGATTTGAGCGTTTCAATATCACTAACGAGCTTGTCATGCATCTGACGCATTTTGACCGCGTTTTCATGCGCAGCCGTATAGGCATCGGTAAGTCCTGCGCCCGCGCTTTCCAACTGCTGCTTTTTCGCCAGAAAGACCTTGGCATCGCCTTCATTGCCTGCCAGCAATGCCTGCTTGGCAAGATTTTCATACCGCGCGACTTCCGCCTGATTTTCTTCCATCAAGCGTCTTGTGCGGGTCTCCTCCGCCATCACACCAGCGGTCTCTTTTTTGACCTCTGCGAGATTTTCATTGAGCTCGCGCAGATACTGGTCAATCATTTTAGACGGATCTTCCATCTTATCGAGCACGGCATTGACATTTGCCTGCACAATGTCTCCAAATCGTGAAAGAATACCCATAATTTCCTCCTAAATCCGTTTGAGAAATTACTTTTTGTTCTTTTTCTCGTATTTTTTTGCGAGATTTTCCGCTTCGTCCTCATCGCCGAATTGTTCCAGCGGCGTCTGCAAAATATCTTCCATTTCCTTGTCGCGGCGGCGTTTTTCAATTCGCGCCTTTTCGCGCCAGCGGTACAACAGAAATACCACAGTGACAACCGCACCCGCAATGACAATCACGATGATGACCATCGGTGCCTGCGATTTCGTCACCGTCATAATGCGTTCACCGGTCTTTTGGAAGACAGTCGAGAAAAATTCTTCGTCCTCCATATTGCTGCTGTAATAGCGATCCAAATAATCCGCCAGCACGCTGACCGCTTCGCTGTCCATAATCGTCTTTGCCTGCGAGCCGACGGCATAGCCGCAATTGTAGCTGCCGCTGCCGGTATCACAGAACACCAACAGAAAATGTCCTTCGTCTGTGAACAGCTTGTCATACTCCTGCTCTGCAAACTGCTGAAGCTGCGTGGTGCTCGGTGTCGTGCTGCCGTCCAAGTCATTAAGAATATACAGATACGGCTGCACACCGGTGCGCTGATAAAAATCCTTCATGCCGCTGGTCAGCTGGTTTTTATTGCTGATCCATCCCGCCTCATCGGTATAATAGTCGGTCTCATTGACCGCGCTGGCTGGCAGAGCTTCGCGCTGTACGGTCGATTTTGTGACGGAATCCGAGGAACTGCCGCCCAGTGCCACGGCGACAATGCCCAGCGCGAGAACAAGCAGAACGACTATCAGACAGCCGATGCCGCAACCGTTATTGTTCTGGTTGCGATTGCTCGGCGGCCGGTTTCCGCCTCCGCCGCCTCTGCGGTCATTGAGCAGGCTGCCGAGTATCATACCTTCCCAGAAACCGCTGCTGTGTCCGTGGTGTCTCGGTGGTCTGGGTGGCGGGCCGCCAAATCCTCCCGGTGGTGGACCACCAAATCCGCCGCCGAAGCCGCCTTGTCCGCTGCGTCCGCTGCCAAAACCACCGCCGCTGAAGCCGCCGCTGTCTCGACCGCCTCCGCTGAAACCGCCGCTTCCGCCGAAGCCACCTCCGCCGCCTGCGCCAGATCTTCCCATATGACTCTCCTCCCATCTCTCTTTTTCTTCCGCATTGGTATACTTTTATTTAATCATACGGTTTAGCAAAAAGCAAGAAGCGGGACGGGGTGAGATGTAAATGTTTTGTGAAATTATATAAAGAATTCTAAAGATTTCTTGACGAAAATGACACGAAATCATATACTTACAGCATCAAATATCTAGCCGACCAGGAGGTATGTCATGAAAAAACGACTGATTTTTCTCGCCATGATTATCGCTGCGCTTCTCGCGGCGAAAGGTATCGTCGCTCGCAATTACGACGTATCTTCTGTCAGCGCAGATGGTCACTGGCAGATTGCCAACTATGCCAATGTGACTGACCCGAAGAACACTTGGGACGGCGTCTTATATTATTACGGAAACAACGCGCCGGACACTGTTACCATTCGTTCAGATAGCGAAAAATCACCGTATGCCCTTGAAAAAGTGTCTGTAACCGTACCGCTCCGTCTGCGTCAGTTTCTGTCCGGTCAAAAACAGCCCACCGCCATGTATCCGTATCTGTCTATGGGCGAACCGCACCCGAATTGCAGCGTTTCTATCTTAGGCGAAAACAATCAGCCGACGGCAACCATTCCCAGTCTATAAACTTGGCTCTCCCCTTGGAAGAGATGTCGCGGAGCGATGCGGCAAGACTGAGGGAGTAACCGACTAGCCCTGACGAATCAGGGATACTCTGATACAAATTTGTTCGTGTTTTGCCCTCTCAGTCATTTGCTTCGCAAATGCCAGCTCTCCCAAAGGGATAGCCGAGAAGCTCGTGCGAGCCGCACGCTTGACAAATCAGATTGACTCTCAGACAGACTGGTTCGCGCGCTGCTCCTTCCGTCACGGCTTACGCCGCGCCACCTTCCTCAGAGAGGAAGGCTTTTGGTCTCTTACAGGCATCAAAAATCCCCCTTCGCGCGAAGGGGGATTATCTTTTGATTTACTTCTTCAGTACTTCCTGAATCGCTTCGACCAGCTCCGGCTTGTCGCGCAGACCAATCAGCCGCTTGACTTCCTTGCCTTCCGAATAGATGCTCACGGTCGGAATCGACACAACGCGGTGCAGCAGTGCCAGTGTCGGCTGCTCGTCAATGTTGATCTTGCCGACGCGAATCTTGCCGCAGAACTCCTGCGCCAGCTCTTCGATGGTCGGGGACAGCATCCGGCAGGGTCCACACCAGTCTGCCCAGTAATCCAGCAGAACCGGCTTGGATGCGTTGACAACTTCTTCCTCGAAATTTTCCTGTGTAATATGTAATATTGTAGCCATGTTTTTCTCGTCCTTCCTAAAACGTGCGACTGCTTGCAATCTACTGCAAATGCGGTATATAATAATAGCACTGCATCTCATGCAGAAGCCGTTTGCATTGGGTATTATATATTACCTATTTATTATACCCCGTTTTTATCAAAAAGGGAAAGGTTTTTTGAATTATGACAGATTTTTTCCATCCGCTGATGAGCGAGCAGGCACTCAAGCAGTGCAGCTCCCTTGCGCTGGCACATATGGGCGACAGCGTGTATGAACTGATGACCCGCGGATACCTCATTCACTCCGGTCTTGTGACCAACAAAAATCTGCATCGCAAGACCATTCATCTGGTCTGTGCCGGTGCACAGGCAGCCGGTGCGCAGGCAATTCTCCCAATGCTGACCGAGGCAGAACAGGAGGTATTTCGTCACGGACGCAATGCCAAGCCGAAAAGCACCCCAAAATCCTCTTCCGTTGCAGAATATGCCCTTGCGACAGCAGTAGAAGCACTGTTTGGCTGGCTGTATCTGCAAGGCTCATATGATCGGCTCAATGAATTATTCACGGTTTTGCTCCCAGCCGCACAGGAATGGGCAAACAACCAGAGACCAACCCGCCGTGGCTGATGCCAAGGCGGGTTTTCGTCTGCCGCGTTAAGAAAACGAGGTGTTGTTCTTATTGTGGCTGTTTTTCTGGTTCTTGGTCTGGTTCTGATTTTGGTTCTGAGACTGGTTTTGAGACTGAGACTGGTTCTGATTCTGGTTCTGCTGACTATTCTTGTTGTTATGGCACATTTCTGTGTCACCTCTCTTTCTTTTGCCTTTAGTATGACCACGGATTGTGAAAATATACAGTTGCCAAGAGCGTGTTCCAATGTTATAATTAGGTGTTGTACACAACGGAATTTTTAATAAAATCAGCATGATTTTACGATTATATGGAGGTATCATCCAATGTCTGGACATTCTAAGTGGAATAATATCGCAAAGCGCAAAGGCGCAAACGATGCAAAGAAAGCAGCAATCTTTACCAAGATTGGCCGTAAGATGGCTGTAGCAATCAAAGAAGGCGGCTCCAACAACCCGGACAACAACGCAAAGCTGCGCGACTGCATCGCAGAAGCAAAGGCAAACAACGTCCCGAACGACAACATCAAGCGTATGCTTGACAAGGGCAACCAGAGCAACGTTTCTTATGAATCCAATACATACGAGGGTTACGGCCCGTCCGGTATCGCTGTTATCTGCGAGACCCTGACCGACAACCGCAACCGTACCGTAGCAGACGTTCGCCATTACTTCGACAAGTACGGCGCAGGCCTGGGCAATGCCGGCTGTGTATCCTGGCAGTTCGAGCAGAAGGGCGTTCTGATTATCGAGCGCGGCGATCTGGATGAGGACGAAACCATGATGACCGTTCTCGATGCTGGTGCAGATGATTTCCAGGCTGACGAGGACTGCTTCCAGATTTACACCGCTCCGGAAGATTTTTCCGCTGTTCGTGACGCACTGACCGAAGCCGGCTTCGAGTTCGCACAGGCTGAGATTCAGATGGTTCCGCAGAACACCATCACTCTGGAGAGCCAGGAAGACATGGCACAGATGCGCAAGCTGCTGGACAACCTCGAGGACAACGACGACGTACAGCACGTATGGCATAACTGGGAGAACGAGGACGATTACGAGGAGTAATTCGTCAAACACAACAGAAACCAAAATAGCTCCCTCACGAGGGAGCTATTTTCCAATTTGTTTGTACAAGAGGAGGTCTCTTCATGCATCATCAGATTTCACGGCTGCTGCTCGCTGCCTGTGCATATAACGGCGCGGATCCGGCGCGCAATCAGCATCTCATCAAGGTACACAATTATGCCCGCATGATTGCGCACGGCGAACATATTGATGCGCACACACAGTTCGTGCTGGAAGCCGCTGCTGTTTTGCATGACATCGGCATTCATGAAGCCGAGCGCGTTCACCATTCCTCTGCCGGACAGTATCAGCAGATAGAAGGCCCTGCCGTAGCGCGAAAAATCCTCAAAGATTTTCCGTTTGAACAAGCGGACATTGACCGCATTTGCTGGCTCATTGCTCACCACCATGTGTACAAGCCGATTGACGGCATCGACCATCAGATTTTGCTCGAAGCGGATTTCTTGGTCAACGCCTTTGAAGAGCCGTATTCACAGGAGCAAATCCGGCATTTTTACGAGACCGTCGCTGCGACAAAGACCGGCAAGATGCTGCTGCGCATTCATTATTCCTCTTGACGGAACACACACAGCCAAATACACGGTTCACTCGTGTAGCTGACGCGATGGCGGCAATGCGCCGGAAGATACACGGTATCGCCAGCGCGCAGTCGCTGCTTGCTGCCGTCCGCATAGGTCAGTTCACCGACTCCCTGCAAGACGCACACCCATTCATCTTCTGTCTGGTTATACCAGTCCGATGTCTGTCCATGGGAAATAATGCGCTCGATACGTGTCTGTCCGGCCAGTAAGATGTCTGTCAGCTCCTGTTCCGGCAATTGTTCCGGTATGTCAAATAAATTCATAGTTTCCCCCTCAGAAAGGATGTATGTTATGTCTGAAGTTCAGAATAATACGTTTACCTGTCCACAGTGCGGCGAAGATGGCCCGCTTCAGATGTGGACGAGCATCAATGTCGCGCATGACCCGGATGCGCGCCGCCGCATTGAAGATTTGTCCGTTTTTGAATGGACCTGCCCAAACTGCAAAAAAACTGCGCTGGTGCTGCATCCCTGTCTGTATCATGACCCAGCCAATGAATTCATGGTATGGTTTGCACCAGACGGTGAAATTGCCGATGACACCCGGGATTTTTCTCAGCTCAGCGATTATACGCTGCGCACCACCAAGACACCGAATGAATTCCGAGAAAAAATCAATGTTTTGGAGCGGCATTTAGATGACCGGGCACTGGAACTGACCAAGCTTATCTTGATTATGCAGCTCACCCGCGACAATGTAGATGTCGTGGATGTCGTATTCCACAGCATTGATACCTCCGGCCGCTTTGTGTTTGTTCTGGTGCACCCGGACGGTGCCGAGCAGTATCTGCGTCTGCCGCCGGAAACCTATCAGAAATTCGCCAATGATGTGCGCGATTATCTGTACACACCGGCGCGCGGTTTCCAGACCATTGATTTGAATTGGGCAAAGGATTCTTTGGAACTGCTCAAAGATATGCATTAAAACCGTTGGCTCTCCCAAATGGGAGAGCCAATTTTATTTTTTCTTACGCTTACACATGCGCCAATATGCCACGCCGCACTGAATCAAAACAACAGCATATACGGCAAGCAGTATCACCAGCATGATAAAAGGTGCTGTGTGCCGTTTCTGTGCAACCAATGCTCCCAACAGGCAGAAAAAAATCGCTAACAGCGGCAGAACTTTGCCCTTCCAAACGCGCTGCATCATATCCATGCGCGAGTCTTTATCACAAAAGATGGTTTCATCTGCGTCGTTCATTTCGGACACCGGTTTGCGAAAATAGCTGTATCCCGCCATATCTTGGATGTATTCCCAGCCGCAGTCGTGAAACATCTGCACATATTCCTCTTTATGTTCTACGCCGTCCGGATTAAAATCCAACTGATAGACCACATCTTCCGGTGTGCATCGTTCAAATTTGTACACACACGGGCCAAAAATCCCTGTCAGCTTCCAGCCCTGCCGATGCATCCGGCGCAGCCAGTTGGCTTCTTTTTCCCATTGCGGAATGGTAAAAAACCGGAGCTTTCTCATTGTTTCTGCCATGTCTGTACCTCCTTTACATTGCGAAACAGCCGTTCCATGCGCCGCATTTCCAGCTGTGTGATACAATACTTTACTTTTGTTAGCATATCGCACTGTGAGTATCTTGTCAATCGTCCACCCACAAAAAAGGCGTCCCGCTTACGCGGAACGCCTCTCTTTGTATCGTGTTGTTTTCGGTAATTGGGTGAATTACTCAGCAACCTTTACCCAAACACCGCCATTGCGGCAGGACTCGGTTGCAGCAGCAGCCATCAGTACCGGACGCAGGCCATCGTATGCGCCAACAACTGTCGGCTTGTCGTTTACGATGGAATCGATGAAGTACTTGATCTGCTCGATGAATGCGTCGTTGTAACGCTCCAGGAAGAACCACTTCGGCTTCTCGGATACTGCACCATCAACAGTGGTGATGGTAGCGGTAGAGTTCAGATCGTTCTTATCAGAAGCCATGCCCTTAGAGCCGAATACTTCTACTCTCTGATCGTAGCCGTATACTGCCTGACGGGAGTTGTTGATGGTAGCGATAGCGCCGTTTGCCAGCTTCATGGTAACAACTGCGGTATCTACATCCGGAATACCGGACTCTTCCTGCAGGTTCGGGTTAACCAGGCAGGAGCCTACTGCGGAAATCTCTACTGCCTCAGAACCGGACAGGTAACGAACCATATCGAAGTCATGGATCATCATATCATAGAAGATACCGCCAGATACTGCTACATAGGATGCCGGTGGTGGCTCCGGATCGCGGGAAGTTACGTTGATGTAATGCGGATCGCCAATCTTGCCTTCCTTCACTGCATCAGCAACTGCCTTGTGGTTGTGGTCGAAGCGGCGGTTGAAACCTACCTGGAACTTTACGCCCTTCTCTTCTACCAGCGCCAGCAGCTTCTTGATCTTCTCAATATCATAGTCGATCGGCTTCTCGCAGAATACGTTCTTGCCAGCCTTTACTGCTTCCATGGAAACCTCGCAATGGGTATCGGTGGAAGAGCAAACCATTACTACGTCAACATCCGGGTTGGTTACAACGTCCATGTAGTTGGTGGATACATTGGTGATGCCGCGCTCTGCCAGCCACTCACGTGCGCCGGACTTATCCAGCATCGGATCAGCTGCTGCTACTACTTCAGCGCCGTCGATGTTGTTAAGCAGATTGTTGATGTGCAGCTTACCAATTCTGCCGCAGCCAACGACACCAAACTTTACATTTGCCATAAGTCATTCTCCTTTGTATCTGATAATAAATAGATGATTTTTTATACTTTGAGAGCCGCACCCAAGCGGCAGATGCGCCGCCGGGTGCTATGGAGAGAGTGCACGAAAAAATCGTGCCGTGTTATCAAATTATGCGGCAATGCCAATCGGGGAGAAGAAGATATAAATACCGACAGCAATGGCAATGCCTACGATGCAGACAATGTGACGATACTTCCACGGCGTCAGATCAACGGTTCCATCCTCCGGCGCCTTCCATTCCTCTACTGCCTTGAACTTGTTGAGATACATCATAATGAGCAGCTCAATGACGAACATCACGGCAATGGCATACAGATAATGAATCGGCTCACCGCTGGACGGATAGCACGGCTTGATAATCATAAAAGCGCCATAGCATACCACATGGACAACGGTAATCAGGAACGGTGTATATCTCGGCACGCGGCGGAATACAATTGCACCGAGTACGGTGAACAAAATCGGCATCGAAACGAACTGTGACAGAGAGTTCAGGAAGGTCGTAATGCCGTTTGCGTACATGACGAACGGAGAAATGATGATTGCAATCACACCGGCAATCGTTGCATAAATCTTTGCTACGCGAACATAGAACACATCGGTCTTACCCGGGCACAGAATCGGACGGAACAAATCCAGGGTAAACATGGTAGCGGCGGAATTCAGCACGGAGTTAAACGAAGAGAGAATCGCACCGAACAGAACTGCTGCAAAGAAGCCCATAATTGGTTTCGGAACAACAGCAGAAACCAGTGCCGGATATGCAAAGTCAATCGCACTGCTGCCAGCTGCCTGAATCTTTTCCTGAATAGACGGCAGGAAGTACGCAATCACGCCCGGCAGAACCAGATAGAAGAAACCAAGTGTCTTGAGGAATCCACAGAAGATCGCACCCTTCTGGCCTTCCTTCAGAGATTTTGCTGCCAGCGCACGCTGAACGAACGACTGGTTGCAGCACCACCAATACAGGTTGTTAAACAGCATACCGGTGAAAATCAGAGGCCACGGCAGAGCCGGTTCACCGGCATCCCATGCAGCCCATGCATTGAGCTTTGCCGGTTCCGTCTGAACCATGTACTGGAAGCCAGCAAGAATACCGCCACCAGAGGTTTCCTTGCCCAGCAGAGCCAGACCGAGAAACGGAATCATCAAACCGCCGATAATTAAGCCAATGCCATTGATCGTATCGGATACAGCAACCGCTTTCAAGCCGCCAAAGATTGCATAACAGCCACCGATAATACCGATGATAACGCACAGAATAGCAACTGCGCTGAACTTGCTCAAATTGAAGATGCCGGAAATATCAAAGATATTTTCAAATACAACCGCACCGGAGTACAGGATAACCGGCAGATTCAAAATGGAATACATGATGACAATAACCAGAGAGAACATGGTTCTGGTCTTTCTGCCGAATCGTGCTTCCATCAGCTGCGGCATGGTTGTCGTACCCATTTTCAAATAAGTCGGCAGGAAGAAATAGGCCAATGCAAACAGGGTAAACAAAGAACCAACTTCCCAGCCAATCGGGCTCATATTCGATGCCCAGCCCTGACCATTGGTGCCGACCAGCTGTTCTGCGGACAGATTGGTCAAAAGCAAGGAACCGGCAATGACAACACCCGGCAGGCCACGGCCTGCGAGGAAATATCCTTCTGCTGTCTCCAGATTATCTCCTTTTGTCTTCCATGCAGCCACAACAGCTACCAATGCAGTGAAGAACAGGAAGCTGATCGCTATCCAAATAAACGAACTAAAAAAACTCATATACATCACTCTTTCCCATAAATACGAATTTCCCGTTTTCTCTTTCACGCGTGTTCCTTTCGGTGTTTTTATGATACTACATTTCGTGCTTTTGTTCAACAGAATCAGGCAAGTATCATTTTCTCGTGCAAAATCCCGTAAACATGCACAAGTTTCTCAATATTTTCTCGTGATTCGCACCAAATTTCCGTGTTTTCGAGTGACATTTTCGTTTTCGCTCTCGATATTTCGTGCATTTGCACGAAATGTACTTATTCTTTCGGGCAGCAAAAAAGGCGTCCCGCTTGCGCGAGACGCCTCTCTTTGTATCGTGTTGTTTTCGGTAATTGGGTGAATTACTCAGCAACCTTTACCCAAACACCGCCATTGCGGCAGGACTCGGTTGCAGCAGCAGCCATCAGTACCGGACGCAGGCCATCGTATGCGCCAACAACTGTCGGCTTGTCGTTTACGATGGAATCGATGAAGTACTTGATCTGCTCGATGAATGCGTCGTTGTAACGCTCCAGGAAGAACCACTTCGGCTTCTCGGATACTGCACCATCAACAGTGGTGATGGTAGCGGTAGAGTTCAGATCGTTCTTATCAGAAGCCATGCCCTTAGAGCCGAATACTTCTACTCTCTGATCGTAGCCGTATACTGCCTGACGGGAGTTGTTGATGGTAGCGATAGCGCCGTTTGCCAGCTTCATGGTAACAACTGCGGTATCTACATCCGGAATACCGGACTCTTCCTGCAGGTTCGGGTTAACCAGGCAGGAGCCTACTGCGGAAATCTCTACTGCCTCAGAACCGGACAGGTAACGAACCATATCGAAGTCATGGATCATCATATCATAGAAGATACCGCCAGATACTGCTACATAGGATGCCGGTGGTGGCTCCGGATCGCGGGAAGTTACGTTGATGTAATGCGGATCGCCAATCTTGCCTTCCTTCACTGCATCAGCAACTGCCTTGTGGTTGTGGTCGAAGCGGCGGTTGAAACCTACCTGGAACTTTACGCCCTTCTCTTCTACCAGCGCCAGCAGCTTCTTGATCTTCTCAATATCATAGTCGATCGGCTTCTCGCAGAATACGTTCTTGCCAGCCTTTACTGCTTCCATGGAAACCTCGCAATGGGTATCGGTGGAAGAGCAAACCATTACTACGTCAACATCCGGGTTGGTTACAACGTCCATGTAGTTGGTGGATACATTGGTGATGCCGCGCTCTGCCAGCCACTCACGTGCGCCGGACTTATCCAGCATCGGATCAGCTGCTGCTACTACTTCAGCGCCGTCGATGTTGTTAAGCAGATTGTTGATGTGCAGCTTACCAATTCTGCCGCAGCCAACTACGCCAAACTTTAAATTTGCCATGACCTTTTCTCTCCTTGTCTATACTTGTTAATCAAGCCAGAAATCTGGATACCCGCAGACGCAGGTATCCAGTTTTCATCTAAATAAAATGATTATGTTCCTTACTTAGCCATCAGGTCGGTGATGTACTCGTAAGCCATCTTTGCGTACTTGAACGGGTTAGCCTTAGCCGGATCCTGCTCAGCCTCAACCATGATCCAGCCCTCGTAACCGATCTCGTCCAACTTTCTCAGAACCGGCTCGAAGTCTACGCAGCCTTCCGGATCGCCCGGAACGGTGAATGCGCCGTTACGAACCGACTTCAGGAAGGACCAGCTCTCCTTGATAGCCTGATCGCGAACTGCCTTACGCATGTTCTTCAGATGTACATGACCGATTCTGTTCGGGAACTCGTTCAGAATTGCCATCGGATCTACTTCAGAGAAGGTCCAGTGACCGGTATCGTAGCACAGCAGCAGATCGTCGCTGGTGTTGTTCAGCATACGCTCGGTCTCTTCCAGAGTCTGTACGCAGGTACCCATGTGATGATGGAAGCATGCACGAATGCCGTTGCTCTTTGCGTACTCAGCCAGCTTGTTCAGGCCGTCGCACATCTGAGCGAACTCAGCGTCGGTGAAGCGAGCCTTGTTGTCGAAGATGGACAGATCCTGATTGCCCTGAATGGAATAGGACTGCTCAGAAATGTTGATAGCAGTTGCGCCTGCGTAGCACAGGTACTCGATTTCCTTCTTGAACTCCTCGAAGGTCTCCTCGAACGGCTTGGTGCCGAGGAAAGAAGAGAACCACTTGGATGCAACGGTCATGCCGCGCAGATCCAGAGCTTCCTTGAGTTCCTTTACGTCAGACGGATACTTATGACCGATCTCACATCCGGTGAAACCTGCCAGACGCATCTCGGAAATGCACTGCTGGAATGTATTCTCGTCGCCGAGATCCCACATATCATCGTTGGTCCAGCCGATCGGGCAGATACCCAGCTTGATATCCTTGTTTGTGAACATAATCACAACACCTCCATGATTTTATACCTCTGCGGCCGCCTGTTTTCCCGACGAAAACCTCTCCAAATTTTCGTATCACGCGGCAGCAGATAATAGGCTTGTTTCCTACACTATTTATGATATAGGATACGTGACTGTTTGTCAAATGTTTTGTGCAATTTGGTCAACTATTTTTTATATCTTGCACGTTCTAATTCATGTTGCACAACAGAACCTTGTTTTTGTGCGCAAACTTGCGAATTTTTGTCCTCAAATCACCAAAATTTGCACACAAAAAAGCCGCCCCTGCACAAGACAGGGACGGCTCGGTATGCACAAATTTCATTTGCATCTTGCACGTTTCCACGCCCAGCAGCCGATTTCTATTCCGGCAGCTCCCAGCACAATCCATAGTACGGTCGTATAACCCGCGCTGCTTTCACCGCCAGCGCCAGTCTGTTCATCGGTTTTATCCACCGTATACTCACTCATCCTGTCCGCCATGTCTTCCATCGCATAGATCTGACCGGATTGCAGCGGTTGTTCGGCTGTCCGTGCTCTTTTAGAGCTTTTTACGCCAGTCAGCCGCGGTTCTTCCAGCACAACAATCTGTATGTCGTGATCGATTGTTTCAACAACAGCGACCGCCGAACGCAGTTTGGGGGAACCTCCCATGATAAACGCTCGATGGATCGTTTCTTCTCCCACTGCATCTGTGATTTGCTGGTCTATCTGTTCTGCTGTCTTGTCCTCATCCAGTTGTTCCGTCACAACCGGAATCCATTTTCCCGTTTCTTCCCGAATCTGTTCTTTTTGTTCCTCTGTCAGTACTGCCAGCACGGATTCATCCTCCGTGAGCGGCATTCCCTGTGAAATCGTAACGTGAAAATATGCATCTTTTACCTGTACCGGAAGCACCCAGACATAATATTCCATCTGTTGTTTGATTTCATCGTATGTCATTTGCTGTTCTTTATAAGAACTATAGACATCCGATTCGTCCGCGTAGACTTTATATGCCCGGCTCCAGTCAATGTCTGCTGCCGTCACATCCGGGCACATCCCGCTCATCGCATCTAAAACACGATTTGTGAGCGTCGATATTTCAGCATAATCCGCAGAATCCGGTGTGAGCTGCTCAACATATTCCGATGCTGCAAACGCTGTACCGCCCAGAGCAAATGTTCCCAGCAAAACCCAAAGAAGGATTGTATATACTTTTTTCATCTTTTTCCTCGTAAAAAAAGCCGCCCCTGCACAAGACAGGGACGGCTCGGTATGCATAACGAAATTTACTTTCTTGCAATTACCTTCTTGACATTGGCAACGATCTCCTCTGCGGTCAGCTTGTAAGCTTCCTGCAGGAAGGACTGAGCGCCAACCTGACCAAACTGGTCATGTACGCCAACCATCTCAACCGGAGTCGGGCACTTAGCAGACAGGACGCGAGCAACAGCAGAGCCCAGACCGCAGGTGCAGTTGTGGTTCTCAGCAGTTACGATAGCGCCGGTCTCCTTTGCGGACTTCACGATCAGATCCTCGTCGATCGGCTTCCAGGTGAACATGTCGATGACACGAACCTTGATGCCCTCAGCTTCCAGAGCCTCGTAAGCCTTCAGAGCCTCGTCAACCATGATGCCGGAAGCGATAACGGTAGCTACGTCGTCAGCGGACTCCTTCAGAGTAACGCCCTTGCCGATTTCGAAGTCGGAATCGTCGCCGTATACCTTGATAACGCCCTTACGGATCATACGCATGTAAGACAGTCTGCCTTCAACAGCGGTCAGCTTCTTGGTGATCTTGTTGACCATGGTGAAGTCGGTCGGATCGATAACGATGGAATCCGGAACGGACAGATACAGTGCGCAGTCCTCGAACGGCATATGGGTACCACCGTTGTATGCAGCGCATACGCCAGGGTCAGAACCCAGAACCTTTACGCCCAGCTTCGCATATGCAGCAGACATGAATGCCTGGTCAAATGCGCGGCGGGAGGAGAAGCAGCCGAAAGAATGCATCCAAACCTTCTTGCCGGTAGCAGTCAGACCTGCTGCAACGCCCATAGCGTTTGCCTCAGCGATACCAGCGTTGATGGTCTGGTTCGGGAATTCCTTAGCCAGCTTTGCGGTGTTGATGCAGTTGTACAGGTCACAGTCAACGTGCATAACGGTCGGATCAGCCGCCATCAGCTCCTCCATTGCGGTAACGTAACCGTCACGGCAATTGCGGGAGTCCTTCTCATGCTTTCCAATTAAAGTAAAACTCATTTTCGCCTGTCCTCCTTACTTTGCAGCCTTAACAGCAGCAAGCTCTGCTTCTGCTGCAGCGATTGCTTCTTCCCACTGCTCCGGAGTCGGCTGAGAGCTGTGCGCACCGGTAGACTCAGCAAAGGTTGCGCCCTTGCCCTTGATGGTGTTCAGAATGATTGCGGTCGGCTGTCCCTTGGTAGCGTAAGCTTCCTGAACAGCGTCGTAGATCTGCTCTACGTCGTTGCCGTCTTCCAGCTCGATTGCGTTCCAGCCGAATGCATCGAACTTTGCTCTCAGGCCCTTGCCGTGAGACATGATGTCATCAACAGCACCGTCGAGCTGACGCTTGTTGCTGTCTACAAAGCAAACGAGGTTGTCGAGCTTGTAGTGAGCTGCGAACTGAGCAGCCTCCCAAACCTGACCTTCATCGCACTCGCCGTCGCCAACGAATACGAATACGTGGCTGTCACGGCCGTCCAGCTTGTTGCCCAGAGCAGCGCCGGTAGCGGTGGACATACCCTGACCCAGAGAACCAGTCGTCAGATCAACGCCCGGAGTCTTGGTGCGGTCGGTATGGGACGGGAAGTTGGTACCCGGCTTGTTCAGGGTGCGGGTCTCTTCCAGCGGATAGAAGCCCTTCAGTCCCAGTGTTGCATATGCACACGGGCCTGCATGTCCCTTGGACAGAACACACCAGTCACGATCTTCCCAACGCGGATTCTTCGGGTCAATCTTCATGATATCGCCATAGAGGACTGCCATTGCGTCTGCGATAGACATCGAGCCGCCTACATGTCCAAAGCCAAGCGAACCGATGGTCTTCAGGGTCTCAACTCGAATTTCGGCTGCGAATTCACGGAGAGCCTGCATCTTTTCTGCTTTCTGCATTGAATACACCTACCTATTCCTTAATCAAAGAATTGTCAGCATGACATCGGAAAAACCCTTTCCTCCCGAAGTCATACCATACTTTCTTAGATTTTATCATCTCTGTAAACGAATTGCAATGCTCGCCCGCCGATTTTTAGAGAAATTTTCCCTGAGAGCAGAATTTCTGACCGGCTGCACAAACATTCCCTTTCCGGCACTGTATCGCGCACAGGGAAAACTTGCTCAACAAATTCCATATTTCCGGTTGGATTTTGTTCAACTTTCTGCTATAATGATTTTATCATGGTTTTGTGTTAGTTACTTGTTTGTTCCAAGAAAGCGGGATTTCCTTATGAAAATCAGCAGACTCAATGCAATTGAAGAATATGTACTATCCAAAAAGACAGTCTCTATTGATGAGCTGTGCGAGGTGTTCAGTGTATCCAAAAACACCATCCGGCGCGACCTAAACGAGCTGGAAGCGCGCGGCCACATCGCCAAGGTATACGGCGGCGTCACCGCCGTGACGCCGGAGGACGTCATGCCGCTTCCGGTGCGCTCCGGACTCAATCCGGGCGCCAAAGATCTGATCGGCAAGCTGGCAGCGCGGGAGCTGAATGATGGCGACACCATCTTTATCGACTCCGGCTCTACCGCCGTCAACGTGCTGCGGCATCTGCCGCCGCGCATCAAGCTGACCGTCGTGACGCATTCGCTTCCGGCCATGGTCGAGGCGGCAAAATATGACGGCATCAATCTGATCTCTCTCGGCGGCGCGTTTAATCCGGCAACCAGCTCGTTTGTCGGCATTTTTGCCCAGCAGGCGCTGTCCGATCTGCGCATCACCAAGGCGTTCCTATGTGCTACCGGCGTAACCGTCGAGTCCGGCATGAGCAATACGACATTCCTCGAAGCGGAAATCAAGCGTGGTGTCGTATCCCACGCCTCCAGCGTGATTCTCGTCGCAGACAACTCTAAGCTCGGGCACGATGCCACCGTGACATTCTGCCGGTTGCAGGACATTTCCACCTTTGTCACCGACCAGAAGCCGGCGCCGAAGTTCGTGGAATTCTGCCGCGCACACAACATTCGACTGATTTGGGAATAAGTACATCAAACCGTATCATTGCACAAAAAGAGGATGTCGCAAACGACATCCTCTTTTTGTGTCTTATTTTGAATCATTAGGACTTTTTTCTCTGATCGTCCAGATATGCCCGTCCCCAGACGCACATGGCGTCCAAGATCGGCAAAACCGTCTGTCCAAATTCGGTCAGCTCATATTCTACTCGCGGCGGCACAACCGGATAGACATGCCGCTCCACCAAGCCGTCCTTTTCCAGCTCTCGCAGCTGCTGTGTCAGCATCTTCGGCGTCACCTTCGGCATCAGCTTTTGCAGCTTTCCGAACCGCAGCGCGCCGTCTGTCAAATGATCCAGAATCAGTGCCTTCCATTTTCCCCCAATCAATCCCAGCGTCGCCTCAATGGGACAATCATATGGAATTTCTCTCGTGTCTCGCTTCATCAGGATTCCTCCTTCCGCCGCCCGCCCTTTTCGTTGTTTTCTATCGTCACCAAAACCATAGTCACTTACCAAAAAGTGCAGTCTTGTTTCTTTCGCACCGATCTGGTACTATACTTATAATACCAGCTTCCCCAAGCATAGTATTGGGTGGTCTCGCCTGTACACTCATTATAACACCCGACCGGGGCTTGTACAAGTTTTACCCTCTGTTTTACCCAAGATTTTCGTGTTCTTTTCCGGCGTCCGCGTGCACAGGATGACTGCATTTTGTATTATCCGACAGGTTGACAACAGAACGCTATCACGGTGTTCCCTCAGCCGTCACGCTGTACAAAATTCTGGCCGCTTTTATCCGGCGCATTCTTGAAAAAGAACACACACCATGCTATAATTAAACCATAAATTATGCAAAAGGGATTTGTACGCCTTTTTGCAGCATTGTATTCAAATGTTCTGCCTGCATCAGTCGGGCATAGAGAAAGGTGTGTTTTACAATGTACATGGACAAGGAAGTCAAGCGCGGCTATAACGAGTACCTGCGCCTTGATGAAGGAGAAGGCAAGGACGGCATGATGGATGTCGCTCTTCTGGTTATGGAAGCTGGAGATACCTATACCATCGAAGAAGCAGACAAGGAAGTTGCCTGCCTGCTGTTTGACGGCGACGTCAACATGAGCTGGGACGACCAGAGCGTAGACATGGTTCGCCCGAATCCGTTCGACTACAACCCGTGGTGTCTGCTGGTTCACAAGCAGACCAAGATCGTCATCACCGCAAAGGGCCCGTCTAACATCTACGTGCAGAAGACCCTGAACGACAAGACCGAGCCGGAATTCCCGAACAAGCTGTTCCGTCCGGAAGATACCGATACTTGGGCACGCGGCACTGGCGGCGTTCTGCAGAACTGCATCAAGCGTGATGTTCGTACCTGCTTCGACCTCGACATTGCTCCGTACTCCAACATGGTACTGGGCGAAGTTATCAACCTGCCGGGCAAGTGGTCCTCTTATCCGCCGCATCATCATCCGCAGCCGGAAGTTTACTTCTACCGCTTCGACAAGCCGCAGGGCTTCGGCGCAGGCTGGGGCAACGGCGAGCTGTATGAGACCCACCACAACGGTCTGTCTCTGATTACCAGCAAGATGCATTCTCAGGTAACCGCTCCGGGTTACGCTTGCTGCTATGCATGGGGCATCCGTCATCTGCCGGGTGATCCGTGGGACAAGACCCGTGTTGACGATGTTGAGCACGAGTGGCTGGTACGCGATGACGCAGACGAGCACATCTGGAAGTGCTCCACCGGCTACTAATCCCCACTTTACCCCCTTACCCCCGCTTATTTGAAAGAGAATAAGATAGATTTAAACAATGTGAGAATTGTGTAAGAATTGCATGAGGAGGAAAAATTCCAATGAGACACATGGAAACTGTCCGCCTGACCACTAGCCAGGCGTGCATCCGCTTCCTGGAGAACCAGTATGTCAGCTACATTGACATGGACGGCAAGGAAGTAGAACAGAAGTTTATCCGCGGTATCTTCATGATCCCGGGCCACGGCAACTGCGTTGGCTACTGCAACGGTATCGAGCAGGAAATCAAGGATATGGAAGTATATCAGGGCAAGAACGAGCAGGGCATGGCTCTGGCAGCTGTTGCATTCTCTCGTCAGCTGCGCCGCAAGCAGGCATTCGTTTGCACCTCTTCCGTAGGTCCTGGCGCCTGCAACATGATTACCGCTGCTGCTACTGCAACTGCTAACAACATTCCGGTACTGCTGATGCCGGGCGACGTTTACGCTTCCCGTCAGCCGGATCCGGTACTGCAGCAGATGGAGCAGCCGCAGAACCTGACTATTTCCGCTCACGACTCCTTCCAGGCTGTTGTTAAGTACTGGGGCCGTGTAAACCGTCCGGAGCAGATCATGACCGATATGATCTCTGCATTCCGTGTAATGACCGATCCGGGCAACTGCGGCGCCGTTGCTGTATCCATCCCGCAGGATGTACAGGGCGAAGCTTATGATTATCCGGTTGACTTCTTCAAGAAGCGCGTTTGGAACATCGAGCGCCGTCCGGCTACCAAGAAGGCAGCTAAGAAGGCAGCTGAGATCATCAAGTCCGCAAAGAAGCCGCTGCTGATCTGCGGCGGTGGCGTTCGTTACGCTGAGGCTCATAAGGTATTCCGTGCATTCGCTGAGAAGTTTGGTATTGCTTTCGGCGAAACCCAGGCAGGTAAGTCCGCTATCGAGTGGACCCATCCGCTGTCTCTGGGCGGTCTGGGCATCACCGGCACCGAGTGCGCAAACAAGTTTGCACATGACTGTGACGTAGTTATCGGCGTTGGTACCCGTTACACCGACTTTACCACGGCTTCCAAGTGGCTGTACGACACTTCCGCTAAGTTCGTTAACATCAACCCGTCTGAGTTCCAGTGCCTGAAGATGGACGCTTATCCGGTTGTTGCTGACGCAAACGAGGCTCTGACCGCAATCAGCGCTGAGATCGACGCTCTGGGCGGCTACCACACCTCCGACGAGTACGCTGCAGAAGTAAAGAGACTGCAGGATGCTTGGTGGGCTGACGTAGATCGCATGGATCACACCGAGTACGTTGACGCTGAGTCCTACGTTCCGGAAATCCAGGACGCAAACCGTCGTGCTGTTGAGCACTACATCGAGTCCATCGGCTCTAAGCTGACACAGACCGCTGCTCTGGGTTACATCAACACCCATATCGCTCCGGATTCCATCTGTGTTGGTGCTGCTGGCTCCCTGCCGGGCGACCTGCAGGCACTGTGGAGAGCTCCGGTTCCGAACACCTACCATTGCGAGTACGGTTACTCCTGCATGGGTTACGAAGTTGCAGGCGCTTACGGCTGCAAGATCGCTTGCCCGGATCAGGAAGTATACGCAATGTGCGGCGACGGTTCCTTCGATATGCTGCACTCCGAGCTGATTGCTTCTATCCAGTACGGTTACAAGATCAACGTTTGCCTGTTTGATAACGCTGCTTACGGCTGCATCAACAACCTGCAGGTTGGCCAGGGCAACAAGTCCCGTACCACCGAGAAGAACATGCACATCCCGGGTACTCCGTACGATGGCTGCGATCTCGGCCCGGCAATGAACATCGACTACGCTGCTGTTGCTGCTGCATACGGCTGCAAGACCTACACCGTAAAGACCATGGAAGAGCTGGCTGCTGCACTGGAAGACTCCAAGAAGCAGACTGTTTCTACCCTGATCGACATGAAGGTTCTGCCGAAGTCCATGTCCAAGGAATGGGAAGCTTGGTGGCGTGTAGGCGTTGCTTCTGTTTCCGAGAAGCCGGAAGTACAGGAAGCTTACAAGAAGCTGCAGGATCATCTGTACGAAGCTCGTCATTATTAATTCCCTGCGCTTGTCGCGCACAGAATATTCTGACAAATACGCAAGAGTCTGCCCAGTTGGGCAGGCTCTTGTTTTTTGTATACTTGACAATTGACTTCCGACAGGCCGGTGTTTATACTAAAATTTGTAATATGATAGCAATGGGAGTAATCGATACATGGAGCAGACATTTTCCAGAGAAGATACCAAACTGATGAAGGGCGTTGCCATTTTTTTGATGCTGATGCATCATCTATGGGCATTTCCCGAACGCATCGCGGGCGGCGAGCTGTGGCACGTCCTCAACATTTGCGGCGAAAGCTCTCTTGCCTATTTCGGTTCGTTCGGTAAAATCTGTGTTTCCTTTTTCTTCTTTCTTGGCGGATATGGCGTTTATCTCACCACCTGCTCCAAGAAGTATGACCTGATTGCCAAAATCAAGGGATTGTATCTCGCGTACTGGAAGGTTTTTGTCATTTTCATTCCCTTGGCGTTTTTATTCTGTGCACATCAGCCGACCTACTGCGATGAAGCAGAAATCTGTACGCGGTATGCCACGTTTTCCGCACAGGAATGCTTTAACAATTTCATCGGCTTTTCCACCTCTTATAACAGTGAATGGTGGTTCCTGAACAGTTATCTCTGTGTTTTGATCTTATATCCGCTGATTGACCACTTGGTGCGCCACCGCTCGACGCTGTTTAATGTCACGGCAATTGTCCTGTTTTCTATTTTTATTACAGACGTCTTTCCCGCGCTTGGTGACTTGGAGGTGTTCGGCACACTCAGCGACAATTATCTGTATCAGACCTTCTTTCTGGTGTCCGCGCCGTATACCGCGTGCTTTTGGATGGGTGCCGTCTTTGCCAAAGACAATCTGCTCATACAGATTCGCGATTCCCTGCGCCGCAACCGTCTGCTCAATCCCCTGTTAGATATTTTCTTTGTCGGCGTCATTGTACAAATGCGCTGGATCACCGGACAAATCGTAGATATTCTCTATGTTCCATTTTTGATTATCTTTCTCATGGATTTGCTGCGCCATCTTCACCCGATCCGTGCGGTACTGCTGTGTATCGGCAAGGAAAGCACGAGCATGTGGCTCATTCACCCCTTTTTCTGCTACTATTTCTATCCCGTTGTACAGGTCATCGTTGCGCCGCGCTGGGGCGTGTTATCCCTGCTCCTCCTGCTGATTCTCTCGTATCTTGCCGCGCGGCTGGTGCGGCTGTTCTGGCAGTGCATCGGCACGATGGTACATCGCGCACAAAGTATTTTCCTTAAAGTTTCTTAAGTTTTATCCAAACCTCTTTTCTTGTCCTCTTTTTTGTACTATACTAAAGAAGTATTTTAACAAAAAGAGGCGTAAAAAATGATAAAATGGAAAAAACGACTGATTTTGTCCGGCATCGCCGCTATGTTATGCGTGGCAATGCTGGCAGGCTGCGGAGCATCCGGCAGCAAAACAACCTTCAGCAATGCCAAGCAGTCCGGCAGTGCGCAGACCGCTTCCACTGACACAGGAAGCGCTGAGCAGGCAAAGGAAAAGCAAAAAAAGCTGGAAGAACAGAAAAAGAAAGAACAGGAAGAAGCAAACAAGATTCCCAAGGGTGATAAATACATCGCCTTGACCTTTGACGACGGCCCGACCGGCAACGAGGGCGGACGCACCGAACGTCTGCTGGACGGTCTGAAAGAGCGCAATGCTCATGCCACCTTTTTCCTGTGCGGTTATCGCGTCAAGGACTTCAACTCAATGATGAAGCGCTATTTGGCAGAAGGTCACGAGGTCGGCAACCACACGATGGATCACCGCTTAGCACATGAGGTTTCCGACGGCGACTACGAACAGGTTTCCAGCAATAACGACTTGATTCAGTCGTATACCGGCCAGAAGCCGACGGTATTCCGTCCGTGCGGCGGCGAATACAACGACAGCGTGCAGACATCCATGCAAAAGCTCGGTATGCCGATTATCCTGTGGGATGTCGATACATTGGACTGGAAATACCGCGATGCCGCTTCTGTCAAGCAGCACATTTTAGACGGCGCACAGGACGGCGCCATTGTTCTGGAGCATGACCTGTATGAGACCACCGTAGAGGGCGTTCTCGCCGCCATTGATGAGCTGCAGCAGCAGGGTTATGCCTTTGTCACCGTATCGGAACTCGCAAAAATCAAGGGTGTCACACTGGAAGGCGGCAAGGTATATAACGGCTTTACAGATGAAGATCTGGGACTGAATACAGAATCCGAGACAAGCAGCGAAAGCGCAGACTCTTCGTCCGACAGCACCGCGAATACCCAAGCATCCGACAGTACATCGTCTAACTAACCGGATACATACAAAAAGCACTCCGATGGAGTGCTTTTTTGTTGGAAAAAATCGCCTTTTCTAAGGGGATGCCCTCTCTGTCGCTCCGCGACATCTCTCCCAAAGGGAGAGACAAGTTAAATCGTGCGAGACAAAAGCCTTCCTCCCTGAGGAAGGTGGCGCGGCGTATGCCGCGACGGAAGGAGCAGCACGCGAACAAGTCTGTTTCTACCTCTGATTCGTCAGGTGTACAGCTCGCACCAGCTTCTCGACTCTCCCTTCGGGAGAGCTGGCATTTGCGAAGCAAATGACTGAGAGGGCACAATGCGAACAAGTCTGTATCAGAGCTGCTCTGAGTCGTCAGAGACAACCAGTTACTCCCTCAGTCTTGCCGCAAGGCGGCAATCCAGCTCCCTCACGAGGGAGCCTGCCCTCTCTGTCGCTCCGCGACATCTCTCCCAGAGGGAGAGACAAGTTGAATGGCGAGTAAGAAAAAGCCTTCCTCCCTGAGGAAGGTGGCGCGGCGCAAGCCGCGACGGAAGGAGCAGCACGCAAGCAAGTCTGTATCAGACACAAACGCACGCAAAAAGAGACCCCTCAAGCGAGGAGTCTCTTCGTACTTCCGAGAACGATATTTGCGGATGTAAATCCTTCTCTTAGCCGAGTACCAGCGGGGAGAAGATGATGTACATAACAACTACTACCAGAGCACCAACAGTAGCCCAGATCTTGCCGGTCTTCCACGGAGTCATCTCGATCTGCGGTACATTCGGCATCTCGAAGTCTTCCTTTGCCGGAGCGAACTTTGCAACTGCAAAGTAGATAACGCACTGAATCAGGAAGCATACGAATACCCAATACAGGTAGTGAATCTTGTTAAATACGGTGAAGTAGCCGATTGCGTATACAACGATATGTACCGGAACGCCAATCTTCGGAGCCAGCGGGGATACCTTCTTATTCAGCATACCGAACAGTACTGCGCACAGGATCGGCATGGAGAACAAACCCCAGCACTGGTTGATGAAGTTCATGATACCAGTACCGAAGTACATAATGAACGGGGAAATAACGAT
Source organism: Eggerthellaceae bacterium (assembly GCA_963588905.1). Taxonomy (GTDB): domain Bacteria; phylum Bacillota; class Clostridia; order Oscillospirales; family Butyricicoccaceae; genus Butyricicoccus_A. The sequence continues at coordinate 55,234 of CAVAJF010000037.1, read as the reverse complement.
GCCCAGGATACCTACGATCAGACCGAAGATCTGACCAACCTTTACTACCTTCTTTGCGTCTGCGTTCTTGCCCCAGATCGGCTTCCAGATATCCAGAGAGAAGATCGTGGAGGAAGAATTCAGTACGGAGTTGAAGGAGGACAGGATAGCACCGAACATTACAGCCGCGAAGAAGCCCATGATCGGCTTCGGCATTACCTGCATAACCAGCATCGGGTAAGCAGCATCGCCGTCGAACTTTGCACCGGAACCTACAGTCAGAACGCCTGCCTGCATCAGCTGGTAAGCGATGATACCCGGGATAACGATGACAAATACGTCCAAGCACTTGAAGAAGCCAGCCCAGATAGCACCCTTCTGTGCCTCTGCCAGGTTCTTAGCGCCCAGAGAACGCTGAATGATCGACTGGTTGGTGGACCAGTAGAACATGTTGTTTACAAACATACCGGTGAACAGCAGCGGCCACGGAACGTACGGAGCCAGTTCGCCCGGAGCAGACCAAGCATTCATCTTTTCCGGAGTAGCGGTTGCGAAATGCTTGATGCCTGCGATGAATCCGCCGCCGTCCAGCTGACCCAGAGCTACGAAGCCCAGAATCGGAACCAGGAAGCCGCCAATAATCAGACCTGCACCGTTGATGGTGTCAGAGTAAGCAACAGCCTTCAGACCGCCGAATACGGAGTATGCCATACCGATCAGACCGGTAGCAACACACACGATGAGGATAGCCACGAAGTAGCTTACACCAAAAATCTCCTGAATGCTGAAGATCTTCTCCAGTGCTACAGAACCAGAGTACAGGATGGTCGGCAGCATGGTAACAACGTAAGCGAACAGGAACATAACCGAGAACATGTTCTTCGTTGCCTCATCGTAACGCATCTTATAGAACTGCGGGATCGTTGCGATGTTGCCCTTCAGGAATCTCGGCAGCAGAACGAATGCCAGAATAATCAGTGCGAATGCGGAAGTAGCTTCCCAAGCCATGGTGGACATGGAACCAGAGAAAGCCTGACCGTTTGTGCCGACCAGCTGCTCTGCGGACAAGTTGGTCATCATCAGGGAACCTGCGATAACGATGCCCGGCAAGCTGTGGCCTGCAACGAAGTAGCCCTCCTCAGTATCGAGCTTCTCGTCGCGCGTCTTATACGCGGACAGAACTGCTACGAACACTGTAAAGGCGACAAACTCAATTACAGTTAACATAACTTTATTCTCCTTTTTCTAAACTCTCTCCGCGCCTTTGTAGCGGTGTCCCGGAATCACCTGATAAAGGCGCAAAATCAGCTGTATCCGAAAGGACTCAGCTGTATTTCCATGTATGATTATAGCAGACGTCTTGACCTTTCTCAAGCCTGACTGCCAAACTTCGTGTTAAAAATTTCGCAACATTTTTTGTGCACTTCTTACAAAAATAGCAAAGTGTTTTTTTGCACGTGGCTCAAAACATTTTCAAAGTCACTCAAATGTTACCAATCCAAACGTGTAGATTCCTGTTCTTTGCTCCATTTGTGTAGCGATCTTGCTAAAAACTGCTCTTTCTTTGGGAAATTGTACGCTTTTGTCATTTTTGGCATGTTCTATACAAAATCATCATATTTATGCAAGTTATGCCATATTATACACATATTTATGCAATATTATCCAGTTATTTCCACAGCAAAAACGGTGTATTACGACGAAAGAACTGCCGCACTCTCCTAAAAATGCAGCAGTTCTTTCATCATACAACAACAAAAGGGAAATTTTGATTTGCAAGAATGAACAGGGTTCCATCGGCTCCTGAATTCCGACAAATTCCCGTCGTAGGCTCTGAACTCCTCTCGCACAGACCAGTGGTCTATACGTCTTGCGTTACAAAGTATACCATGTTTTGCGTGTTCTAGCAAGAAATTTTGTCGATTTTTTCACAGGCAAAAAGATCCCCGCAGGCATATGCCTGCGGGGATCCTGGCTTTATATAGTAAGGATAGAACGATTTCTTACTTGCCCAGCAGCTCGCGCTCGATGATCTCGCGTGCTTCCGGTGCCTGCTTGTCCATCTTCTCCGGGAAGCCGAAGTAGGAAACACAAGCGATGTTGTCGCCGCCAACCTTCGGAGCGTCGGCCTTCAGCTGCTTGTTTGCGAAGTCCATCTCACGCAGGGTCTCGAAGATGCCCGGGAAGTCAACCTCGCCCTCACCCATAGCGGTGTGCTGATGGATGGTAACGTCAGCTCTGCCGTGCTGGTTCAGCCAAGGCGGATTCAGGATGTAACGGCAGTCCTTAGTCTGGTTGTAGGTATCAGCAAACAGAACGTGGGTCAGCTCATCGCCAGCGTACTTCAGCATGTGGCGAACGTCGCCCTTGCCCTGATCGTAGAAGAAGCCGTGGGAAGCAGAGTATACATAGCCCAGGTTCTTGGAACGGAAGGACTTAACCAGGTCGCAAGCCTCATCGTTCAGCTCACAGAAGTCATACGGATGAGACTGAACCTCAACACGCAGGCCTTCGCGCTCGATGATCGGCAGCAGCTCTTCCATGGAGCGGAACCACATGCCATTGCAGATCTCCTGCTGGTTCGGATCGCCGGAGAACTCGGTGTTGATTACCGGTACGCCCATGTTTACAGCGATCTCAATGATCTTCTTCCAGTTTGCAACCGCGTGCTGACGCTGCTCCTCGGTCGGGCCGCTCCAGCGGTATACTACGATGAAGGAAGAGATCTCTACGCCGGTCTCCTTGAGAGCCTGACGGTACTCTGCCTCGCACTCCTTGGAGAACAGCGGGTGCTTGTAGAACGGGTTGATGCGCGGATGCGGGGACTGCTCGATGTACTTGTAGCCCCAATCAGCTACCTTATGAACCATGGTGTTGATGTCGTACTGCTTCGCAAGAACGTCAACGTCAAACGCAATTTTCATGTTGGTTTCCTCCTCTAAAAATCCTTGGTTTTCCGTCTGTAAGGGACGGTTCCCTGTTGTTGCCCCTATTATACCGTATAAGAGCCCCGTCTCACAATGATACAATTTGCGGACTTACTGATAAATTCTGCTATTTTCCAGTAACCGTCCCTTGATTTCTCCGGCATCTATTGATACCATACATATATAGGAGGGGGATTGCCATGTTAATTCCGGAAACCGGTGTGCATCAGATTTCTGAACGGTACTTTTTTACGCCGTCCGCCCTCGCGCGGGACTTATTTTACTATCCGTCCCGCTGCGGACACTATTTCTGTGACCACACCTACTCGTTTAATCATCAGGATAAAATCGCCCAGCAAAGCGATCACAACAATCATATCATGCTGTTTCTTGTGCAGAACGGTGCGCTAGAGCTGAAAATCGACGGCTGGGATATGCTCGCCACGCGCGGCCAGTTTGTCCTGTTCGACTGCCGCCACCCCTATCAGTATCAAGCATCGGATGGCTTTGAATTCATCTGGCTGCTGTTCAACGGCTTAAATTCTTCGTCTTTTTATCAGCGCATCATTCGCTCGCACGGCGGACATCATGTATTTTCCACGGCATCTCTGCCGGAAATTTTACAGCTCTTAGATTCTCTGCTGAGCAGCTGCGCTTCCGGCGAGCGCATGAGCGAAGCGGCCTGTTCTCAGCTGCTGCACCGCATGTTGTGCCTGCTGCTGCTGACGGAAAACCCGCCGGAAAAGGCGGAAACCGACCGCATCGCGCTGGCCATCCGGTATATGAACGCGCATTTGTTTGAGCCGATCAATGTCAAGGCGGTTGCCGAGTCGGTCAATTGGAGCCAATCGCATTTTTCCCGCGAGTTCAAAGCACACACGGGCTATTCTCCATACGAATACATTATTTTGCGCCGCATCGACAAGGCCAAGCACATGCTGACCTCTACCCAGATGTCCGTGAAGCAAATCGCCTATCACACCGGCTACAACAGCGAGGAAAACTTTATCCACAGCTTTCAGAAAAATGTCGGTCTGTCTCCGAGCCTGTTCCGAAAGTATCCGATATAACAAATGCCGCAGAGCGAGACGCTCTGCGGCATTTATGGTTTACTTATGCTTTACTTGTAGAAATCCGGACGCGGGCCGACTGCAATCGGCTCAATCTGTCCCTCGTTCTGCTGTGCGCGCAACAGCGCATCCGCCGTGACATTGGCAATCACGCCGTCCCATGCGTTCGGGCCGGTCAGCTCACCGGCACGCACGGCGTCAATCCACTTCTGGATTTCCAAATCATAGGCGCGCTTCCAGTGATTCTTCCAGTTTTCATCCAGCGGAATGGTCTGGCCGCCCGACTTGCGCAGCAGCGGACGCGGCGGCTTCGGCAGATCAATCACACCCTTCTCACAGACAATCTGACAGTTGATGTCATAGCCAAACTGGCAGTTGAGGAATACCTCAATTGTCGCAAGCACGCCGGACTTACAGCGGATATGCATAATCTGCGGGTCTTTCAGTTCCGGATTCTTATTGCCGGTCTGGCGCGGGAACATGACCTGTGCGCTCTCATAGTTCTCATTGAGCAGCCAGTGAATGACATCAATTTCATGAATTGCCGCGTCATAGACTGCCATCTCTGTGGTAAAGCCATCGTCTACCTCCGGGAACCAATGCGAACAGCGCAGATACAGCGGCGCGCCAAATTCGCCGGAATCCAGCAGCTCCTTGACCTGTGTATACGACTCATCAAAGCGGCGCATAAAGCCGACCTGAATCAGCTTCTTGCCCAGCTCCATCTCGATTTCCGCCAGCTCCAAAGAGTCCTCGGCGGTTGTCGTCAGCGGCTTTTCGCAAAAGATCGGCTTGCCTGCCTCCAACGCCTGAATGACGGTTTCCTTGTGCGCAAATGCCGGTGTGGTACAAATAATGGCATCGACATCCGGATCGTTGACCAGATCCGCGCTGTTGATATATACCGTTGCGCCCAGCGGGTCTCCCACCTGATGCGCACCCTCTACATACAGATCCGATACAGCAACGACCTTGCCGCCGGCCAGTCTGTTGGTGATTCGGTTAATATGTTCGCGTCCAATGGCGCCGCAGCCGACGACACCAATTCTTAACAGTTCCATGTTCTGCCTCCATCATCATCCGTGTTCTATGCTGTATCAGCTTCTATCACTGATTATACGGATTTTTCCGCTGTTTTGCAATATCCTTCCGCCGTTTTCACGCAATCCATCATCAAATCATACAAAGTTCCCACACTTATCATCAAGTCTTGCGCGGATCTGTCATCCCGCGAATCATCATGCGGTACTCTCGTGGGGATTTTCCCACGGCTTTGCGAAATACCGACGTAAAATAGGTATAGCTGTTGTATCCGCACTGCAGCGCAATGCGCTGCACGGATTGGTCGGTGGATGCGAGCAGCACCTGCGCCCGCGCGATGCGGCGGCGTGTGATATACTGCATCGGTGTGCAGCCCGCCCCCGTCAAAAATACGCGGTCTAAGTGATATTTGCTCACGCCCATCGCCTGCGCGATGCTGTCCAGCGTCAGCGGCTCGGTATAGTGCCGATCCAGATACAGCTGCGTGCGCACGCCCAAGCTATATCGCGTCTGTTCCATTTGCTCCGTCACTGCCCGCTGCAATCGCAGCGCCAGCAAAACAGCTGCGGCAGACAGGTAGCTGCAAATTTCTCCGCTTTGCCCGTTCGGATCGTGCGCCGCCTGCATCAAAGCCAGCAGCAGCTGTTCCAGCGCCTGGCTCCCCTCTCCCGCATGAACAATCGGGCGTTCATGCGGTTCCAGAAAACAATTTTCCTTTCGCCCTCGGCACGTCAAATGGGAAAACCCACAGGAGATGACGGTTGCCTGCTGTTCGTCCCGTGTCCAGCAGGCGTGCGGCTCTCCCGCTGAGCACAGCGCAAAATCTCCCGCCTGCATGGTTTCCTGTCCGCCTGCCACGCTGACTTGACAGCTTCCCTTCTGTACCAGAAGCAGTTCCGCATGATCTGTGTGAAAATGCTCGGTCTGCGCAAGATTCTCCAGCTGCACGCATTCTATGTGCAGCAGTACCGGCAGCCTGCCTTCTTCAAATCCGCTGCGCCCGACTCCCTGCGTGATATATTCCAGCATACGGCATCCCCTTTCTATGCTCCGCATATGTTGATTATAACATATTTGTACAGCAATCCCTACCAATTGTTCACACAACAAACACACGAACGTGCTACCATAGGCAGGTAATGAGGATAATTGCAGAATCTATGTGCACAAAAATACATTTGTGCACACATTTCCTGCCAACAGGAGGAATCTTATGATACAGGTACAGGGGCTTACCCGCCGATATGGCGACACAGTTGCCGTATCCGGTCTCTCCTTTTCCGTCAAGGAAGGGGAAATTGTCGGTTTTCTCGGTCCAAACGGTGCCGGAAAGACCACGACTATGAACATGATTACCGGCTGCCTGCGTCCAACCGCAGGCACCGCGATTCTCGGCGGCTTTGACATCGACACAGATGCCGATCAGGCGCGCAAAATGATCGGCTATCTGCCGGAAAATCCGCCGCTCTATCCGGATATGACGGTCTCGGAATATCTGGATTTTGTCTACGCGCTCAAAAAGTGTACGCTTCCCAAGGAAGAACATCTCAAGCAGGTGTGCGAGATGACCGGCCTGACGGACGTATCCGGCAGACTCATTCGCAATCTGTCCAAGGGCTACCGCCAGCGAACCGGACTGGCACAGGCCCTGATTGGCGACCCAAAAGTGCTGATTCTCGACGAGCCGACCGTTGGTCTCGACCCGAAACAGATCATTGAAATCCGCGAAACCATTCGCTCTCTCGGACAAAAGCACACCGTCATTTTGTCCAGCCATATTCTGCCGGAGGTACAGGCGGTTTGTGACCGGATTCTGGTCATTCACCACGGCAAAATTGTCGCAGACGGCACGCCGACCGAGCTGAGCGACCGCATGGAGGGCGCAGAACAGCTGGAAATGACCATCGAAGGCGAAGCCGAGGCCGTGCTGCGCATTCTGCGCGCAGTTCCGAGCGTCGCCGAAGCGATTTGCGTCCGCGAGGACGGCAAAAAGTCGGTGTACCGCATCACGGCGGAGCCGGATGCCGATGTGCGCCGCGATGTCTTTGACGCACTGAGTCAAAACCGCATGGCTATCCTGTCCATGCAGCAGGTGGAACTCAGCTTGGAGCAGATTTTCCTGGAGCTGACCGATTCCGACGAGGCAGAAGCACCGGCACAACCGCAGCCGGATGCCGAGCCAAAGAAGAAAAAACGCCGCTTGTTCGGCAGAAAGCGAGGGGATGACAAGTGAACGCGATAAGAAAACGCGATATACAGGGATTTTTCCGTTCCCCACTCGGATATGTTTACATCGGCGCGTATCTCGCCGTGATGAATCTCTATTTCTTTGCAACCTGTGTGCTGTCCTCTTCCAGTGACGTCGGCAGTGTCTTTTCCAACATGCTCATCGTCTTTCTGTTTCTCATGCCGATTTTGACCATGCGGCTGTTCAGTGAGGAATACAAGCAGGGCACAGACAAGCTGCTGCTCACCGCACCGGTCAGCGTGTGGGAAATCGTGTTCGGCAAGTTCTTTGCCACGATGGGCGTGCTGCTGCGCGCACTCGCCTGCACGATTCCGTGGCTGATTATCATTGCGATTTTCGGCACGCCATCTTGGCCGACAATTATCGGCTGTTATGTCGCCGTGATCTTCGCCATTTCGATTTTTGCCGCCATGGGCCTGTTTCTGTCCAGCCTGACAGAGAGCCAGCTCATCGCCGCGGTGTTATCGTTTGCCCTGTTTCTCGGCTTATATATTGTCGATATGCTGAGCTATTCTCTGGGAACCAGCACGCTGCTCGGCAAGCTGCTCAGCTGGCTGTCCATCTTTACTCGCTATGACACGTTTATGTCGGGAGAGTTTTCGCTTGGCAATCTCATTTATTTCATCTCCCTCACCGGTCTGTTTTTGTATTTAACTGCCCGTGTGATCGAGCGCCGCAGAATGTGAGGAGGTGTGCGCCATGTTTAACAAACACAAGAAACCGCAAAAAGCGCCCGCTTTGACGCCGGAGCAAAAGGCACAGCGCCGCAAAAAGCTGCGCCGCGTATCCGTCTCCGCAGGCAGTCTCGCCATCGTGCTGGTCGCTGTGATTCTCGTCAATCTGATTGCCACCAGCCTGACAGACAAGTTTGATTTGAACCTCGACCTGACATCCAATCAATTGTATCAGATTTCCGACGATACCAAGTCTGCCCTGTCCGATCTGAAGGATTCCGTGACGATTACTGTCTTGGCAGACGAGGACGATTTCAAAAAGGATACCTATTACGGCACCGTTTACAAGCTGCTGAACAAATACACGCAGCTTGCCGGAGACAAGCTGAGCATCAGCTATGTCAACCCTTACACCAACCCGAATGCCGTGAGCAAGTACAGCAATCTCGCGTCCTCTATCACGACCGGCAGTGTGATTGTCTCGTGCGGAGACAACACCCGCGTGCTCAACACAAGTGATTTCTACGCTACAGAGGCAAGCTCCTCCTATTCCGGCTATTACGATGTGACCGGTTTTCAGGGCGAGCAGGCACTGACTTCCGCCATTTTGTCCGTCACCAGCGAGGAAACCCCCGGCATGTATGTCTTGCAGGGACACAACGAGAGCATTTCCACCAGTCTGTCCACGCTGTTTACCTCGGCGGGCTACACGGCAAACACGCTGAATCTCACCGAAGAAAAGAAAATTCCGGATGACGCCTCCGTCCTCGTGCTCAGTCTGCCGCAGACCGACTACACGGAAGACGAAATCAATCTCATTGATGCCTTTGTCAAGAACGGCGGCGATCTGATGGTATTTGACAGCACCTCCTGCCCGACCGATCTGCCTGTTTTATATTCCTATCTCAAGGAATGGGGCATCACGGTCAATTCCGATATGGTGCTGGACGCTAAATACAATATTGATGAAGCGACAGATGTGCTCGCACAGCTGACGGATTCCGATACCAACAGCGACATTTCCGATTCCGATCAGACGCTCGTTGCACCAAACGGCAAATCGCTGACCGTCCAGCTGCCGGATTCCACGACCGACCGCACGGTAGAAGCCCTGATGGAAAGCCGCGATTCCTCTTACGCAAAGAAGCTCTCCTCAGACACCAATTACGACAACTATGACAAGGCAGACGGCGACAGCGACGGCCCGTTTACGCTGGCAGCACTGGCACAGTACACCGGCAACGACAAAAACGGCCAGATCTTTGTCTGCTCCGCCGGTATCATGATGTCGGATGATCTGATGAACGCATCCAGCCTCATGAACCATGCCTTCCTGAGTAATGTACTCGGCCAGATGCAGCCGACCATCAGCTCTGTTTCCATTCCATCCAAGAGCCTGTCCGCAGAACCTCTTGTCATCGGCACGACCGCAGAGTTCCTTGTCTTCCTGATCTTGTTCCTGATTCCGGTTGCCATGTTTGTGGGCGGCATTGTCGTCTTTGTCCGTCGGAGGAAGCTGTAATGCGAAAAAACACCAAACGGCTGATTTGGGGTCTGGTCGCTGTTGCCATTCTCGGCGGCGTTTATGCCGGACTCATGCACATGCCGGACGAACAGGACACATCCAGTGAGACCAAAACGCTGGTCTCACTGGACACGGAAAAGCTGTCCAGCGTCCACGTCACACTGAGCGGCGGCGACGACTACACGCTGACCAGTACGACAGAAAACAAAAAAACCACCTATTCCATGTCCGGCTCGCAGGATGCCAGCGCCTACAGCGACAGCCTCATGCAGAATCTCTGCTCGACTGCCAGCTCTATTTCCGGTCAGGTTGTCGAAACTTCCTGTGACGATTTATCCAAGTACGGTCTGGCGGACAGCGATTCCGTCAGCACCGTGGCGATCACTGACACAGACGGTCAAACCACCACTCTGCGGTTTGGTGTGTCCAGCGATGTCGTGAGCGGCACCTATTGCAATATCGACGGCAAGACCGATGTCTATCTGGTGGACAGCGACACCGCCTCCGCCCTGTTGGAGCAGGAGTCGTACTACCGCAATCTGACCGTACTCGGCAGTTATTACAGCCTGTCCTCTGAGGTAAAAAGCCTGACCGTCGATGCGCTCGCAGACGGAACGGTACTGACGATACAGGCGCGGGACACCTCCGGCATGGACGAGACAACCGCCAAAGCCTATTCGGATTTTGTCTTTACGGCACCGGTATCCTGTGACGCAGACGATTCCGCGCTGAAAAACGGACTGCTGTCCGATTTACAGACCCTGCTCACCGCACAGTCTATTGCCGAGGACAATCCATCGGATTTAAGCCAATACGGCTTAGACAAGCCGACTGCCCGCGTGCACATCAAGACCAACAGCATCGATGCCACCGTTCTCATCGGCAGCACGACGGACGACAACAGCGGCTGCTATGTCATGAAGGAAGGCGGCTCGACAGTCTTTATTTCAGACGCTTCCGGCTGCGGTTTCTTAAATGACACGTGGAGCGATTGGCGTTCCACCAATTTGATGCCGTTCTCTCTCAATGAGGTATCCCAGATCACCGTCGCGCAGGACGGCACGACGCACACGGTTGCTGTGACACAGGAGACCTCTGACGAAGACAGCCAAGACGAGAGCGAGGACAGCTCCAACACAGACAGCAGCGACTCTTCTTCCGATGTCTCGCAGACCGCCGCACTGGACGGAGAAACCATGAGCACGGAAGCCTTGCAAAAGCTGTATGCCGCGCTGGATTCCGTCAATTACACGCGGATTCTCGACACGCCGGCACAGCAGCAGGCACTGGCATCTGTCACGCTGACGATGACAGACGGCAGCACCCGTTCGCTGTCATTCGCCAAGGGCGGCTCACGAGAATATCTCGTCAGCGTAGACGGCGGCGCCTATGCCTACGGCGTGCAGCAGGATGAGCTGACCAGTATCACGGACGCACTGACAACGAAGTAAGAGAAAAAAAGCCTTCCTCTCTGAGGAAGGTGGCGCGGCGTAAGCCGTGACGGAAGGAGCAGCACGAGAATAAGCGGTTCACGCAGACTTCTCGGCTCTCCCTCTGGGAGAGCTGGCATTTGCATGGCAAATGACTGAGAGGGCGAGACGCTAACCAATTCGTATGAAAGTTACCCTGATTCATCAGGGCTAGATGGTATTAGCCCTCTCTGTCGCTCCGCGACATCTCTCCCAAAGGGAGAGACAAGTTTGGTTCGTTCGTAAAAGGGAGCCAGCCCTCTCTGTCACTGCGTGACATCTCTCCCAAAGGGAGAGACAAGATAAAAATACGCACAAAAAAACTCCCTTTCGGGAGTTTTTTTTGCATTCTATCCAGATATTACTCTTTATCTTTCTTGCCGAACAAATTCTTCATCTTATCCTTGAATGAGCGGCGGTTTGGATGGTTCTGCGGGTTATCGCTGTCCTCCAGCTTACGCAGCAGTTCCTTCTGGCTGTCGTTCAGATTCTTCGGCACTTCCAGCGTCACCTTGACGAACTGGTCGCCGCGGCCGCGGCCGTTGACTGCCTGAATGCCCTTGCCGCGCATACGGAATACTGTGCCCGGCTGTGTGCCTGCCGGCATCGTGTATTCTACCTTGCCGTCAATCGTCGGGACAATCAGCTTATCGCCCAGACATGCCTGTGCATAGGAAATCGGAACCTCACACCATACGTCGTAGCCATCGCGCTGGAACAGCGGATGCGGACGAATGGCAACGGTAATAATAACATCGCCGTTCGGGCCGCCGTTGACGCCTGCGCCGCCCTGGCCGCGCAAAGCAATGCTCTGACCCTCGTCAATGCCTGCCGGAATCTTGACTTCCAGCGTGCGTGCGCGGCGTTCCTGACCGGTACCGCGGCACTTCTTACACGGCTTCCGGATAATCTTGCCGGTGCCATGACAATTCGGGCACGGACCGGTGGACGAGAATGCACCAAACGGTGTTCTCTGTGTCTGCTGCACGGTACCAGTACCATGACAGTTGGAGCAAGTCTCCGGTGTATAGCCCTTTTCTGCGCCGGTGCCGCCGCACTCGGTGCACTTCTCTACGCGGTCGATCTGAATCTTCTTTTCACAGCCAAATGCCGCTTCTTCAAAGCTGAGCATCACCGTGCGGCGAATAGACTCGCCCTGACGCGGTGCATTGGCGCGATTGGTGCGGGAAGATCCACCGCCGAAGCCGCCGCCAAAGAAGCTGCCAAAAATATCGCCCAAATCGACGTCCTGGAAGCCGCCAAAGCCTGCGCCGCCCTGACCGGCTCCGTAATTCGGGTCTACACCCGCAAAGCCGAACTGGTCGTAGCGCGAACGCTTCTCGGAATCCGACAGCACTTCATATGCCTCGCCAATTTCCTTGAATTTCTCCGCTGCTTCCGGATTGTCTTTATTTAAATCAGGATGGTACTTTCTCGCCAGCTTCCGGTATGCCTTCTTGATTTCATCTTCTGTGGCTCCCTTGCTGACGCCAAGCACCTCATAGTAATCTCTTTTATCAGCCATATGTCATGCCCCTCCTTTATGGGGGTATAAATAGAAAGATACAGAGGGCAAGGCAGGTCGTTTTGCCAACCTGCCTGCCCCTGTATTGTTATTCCTTCTTACTTGTTGTCGTCAGAAACGTCCTTGAAATCAGCGTCATAATACTGCTCGCCGTTTGCGCCGGTCTGCTGACCGCCCTGTGCGCCGCCAGCGAAGTTGTTCGGATCAAAGCCCTGACCCTGTGCGCCCTGCGGATTTGCCTGCTGGTAAATCTTGCCGGAAACTTCCTGGAACTTTGCAGTCAGGCTGTCTGCTGCTGCCTTAATCATGTCGGTATCGGTGCCCTTGAGTGCCTCGTTTACCTTCTCGATTTCAGCCTCGATGGCGGACTTATCTGCTGCGTCGATCTTGTCGCCCAGCTCATCCAGCGTGCTCTTGCACTGGAATGCCAGCTGCTCTGCGTTGTTGCGAATCTCTACGGATTCCTTGCGCTTCTTATCTTCCTCTGCAAACTTCTCAGCGTCTTCTACTGCCTTGTTGATTTCGTCATCGGACAGGTTGGTGGAAGCGGTGATGGTGATCTTCTGCTCCTTGCCGGTGCCCAGATCCTTTGCAGATACGTTTACAATGCCGTTTGCGTCAATATCGAAGGTAACTTCGATCTGCGGTACACCGCGGCGTGCCGGAGCAATGCCGTCCAGTGTGAAGCGGCCCAGTGTCTTGTTGTCTGCTGCCATCTCGCGCTCGCCCTGCAGGACGTGAATCTCTACAGACGGCTGGTTGTCAGCTGCGGTGGAGAATACCTGGCTCTTCTTGGTCGGGATGGTGGTGTTGCGCTCAATCAGCTTGGTGCATACGCCGCCGAGGGTCTCAATGCCCAGAGACAGCGGAGCTACGTCCAGCAGCAGGACATCCTTGACTTCGCCGCCAAGTACGCCGCCCTGAATAGCTGCGCCAACTGCTACGCACTCATCCGGGTTGATGCCCTTGAATGCATCCTTGCCGGTGATGGACTTAACAGCTTCCTGTACAGCCGGAATACGGGTGGAACCGCCGACCAGCAGGATCTTGGACAGCTCGCCTGCGGACAGACCAGCGTCGCTCAGTGCCTGGTTAACCGGGCCCATGGTAGCCTGAACCAGATCACGGGTCAGTTCGTTGAACTTAGCGCGGCTCAGAGTCAGCTCCAGATGCTTCGGGCCGGTAGCGTCAGCCGTGATGTACGGCTGAGAAATGGTGGTGGTATTCAGGCCGGACAGCTCAATCTTTGCCTTCTCAGCAGCTTCCTTCAGACGCTGCATTGCCATCTTGTCGTTGCGCAGGTCAATGCCGTTTGCGTTCTGGAACTCAGAAGCCATCCAGTCAATGATACGCTGGTCGAAGTCATCGCCGCCGAGGTGGTTGTTGCCTGCGGTAGCCAGAACTTCTACAACGCCGTCGCCGATTTCCAGAATGGAAACATCGAACGTGCCGCCGCCCAGATCGTATACCATGATCTTCTGCTCATTTTCCTTATCTACGCCGTATGCCAGTGCTGCGGCAGTCGGCTCGTTGATGATACGCTGTACATTCAGGCCAGCGATCTTACCAGCGTCCTTGGTTGCCTGACGCTGTGCGTCGGTGAAGTAAGCCGGTACGGTGATAACTGCGTCGGTTACCGGAGAACCGATATATGCTTCTGCATCAGCCTTCAGCTTCTGCAGGATCATTGCGGAAACTTCCTGCGGGGAGTACTGCTTGCCGTCGATGGTTACGCGGTAGTCAGAACCCATGTGACGCTTGATAGAAATAATGGTGCGCTCTGCATTGGTAACAGCCTGGTTCTTTGCAGTCTGACCAACAATGCGCTCGCCCTGCTTGTTAAATGCTACAACAGACGGAGTGGTTCTCGCACCCTCGCTGTTCGGGATGACAACGGCTTCGCCGCCCTCCATAACTGCAACACAGGAATTGGTAGTACCCAAATCAATACCGATAATCTTGCCCATGATATGTTCCTCCTATATCAAAGATAATGTTTTACAAAGATAAATTAGTTTGCGACCTTGACCATTGCGGTGCGGATGACTTTGTCGCCGTGGCGGAAGCCCTTCTGGAAGCACTCTGCGATGCAGTTTTCTCCCAGCGACTCATCCTCCATGTGCATCACTGCATTGTGAACGGTCGGGTCAAATTCGGTGCCCGGCTCTGCGGAGATAATCTCTACGCCGAGCGAGTCCAGCGCGGATTCAAACTGTCTAGCGGTCATTTCCACGCCCTTTTTATATTCCGTATCTGCGGTTTCCTGCGCAAGGGCACGTTCCAAGTTATCGTAGATCGGTAAAATGGCACTCAGCGCCTTGCCGGTTGCCTCAGAGCGGATCATGTCGCGCTCTTTTGCGACGCGCTTGCGGTAGTTATCATATTCAGCTGCCATGCGCATATAGCGGTCATTCAGCTCATCCAGCTGCTTTTGCAGCTTTTCTTCTGCCGACTCCTCCTTCGGAGCAGCGGCTGTATCTTCAGCAGTTTCTTCGGTCTTTACCGCTTCTTCCGCCTGTGCATTTTCCTGCTCGGCGGTCTCCTGCTTGTTCTCGTTGGTATTCATGGTCTTCCTCCTATTGTTCGTCATCAAAAAATGTCTCCGAGATCAATCGGTTCAGACCCTTGGAGAACAGCGCAAGTCGCGCGGACAGCTTTGCGTAATCCATACGGGTCGGGCCCACGATGCCGATCAGGCCGCGTCCCATGCTGCCAATGTTGTAGGTCGCATAGACCATACTGGCATTTTGCAGCGGGCCATCGGTGCCGTTTTCCGGACCGATCGTGATGCGCACACCGTCGATGTCGCGGGTAAATGTCCGCAGTGCCGGTACATGGCTCTCGTCCGAGATGTAATCCAGAAGCTCCTGCGCCTTGTGGGCGTCCTGATATTCCGGATATGCCAGCAGCTTGGAAGCACCTTGTAAAAATACCTTTTGGCTGCTGAACTCCTCGATGACCTCATCCAGGAACTGAGAAACCAGCTCCAGCAGGGCGGTCACACCGGCTGCCCGACGGACAATATCAAATCGCTGCGGGGTAATCGCGTCAATCGGAATATTGGTCAGCGTCTGATTGAGCACATACGTGAGCAGCTCTGCTTCCTCTGCCGTGACCGGCGTCGCCGTGCGCAGCATCTTGTTTTTGACCACGCCGCTGTCTGTGACGACGACAATAACAAAATCCAGCGGGCTGACGGCGATGATCTGAAACTTTCGGATGGTCACGCGCTGCATATACGGTGTGACAGCGAGCGTCGTGTAATCGGTCAGGTTCGAGATCAGCTTACCGGCCTCTGAAACCATGCGGTCAAGTTCTTTGACCTTGAGTTTCATGACGGAGTTGATGCGATCCACATCCGCCACGCTCAAATCCGTTCGTCCCATCAGCTCATCGACGTACAGCCGGTAGCCTGCGGGGGACGGGATGCGTCCGGCGGAGGTATGCGGTTTTTCGAGATAGCCCATCTCTTCCAGCTCACTCATCTCATTGCGGATGGTGGCGGAGGAGAAGCGCAGCTCCGGACGACTTGCGAGCGCCTTGGAGCCAACCGGCTCCGCCGTGCGGATATAGTCGTTGATGACAGTTTTTAAAATCAATTTCTTTCGTGCGGATAGCTCCACGGTCTCCACCTCCTGAAGTGCTCCGGGATGCCTTGGCACTGTCTTGTTTCGAGTGTTAGCACTCAACCTCTCTGAGTGCTAAATATAAGATAGCACCCTGTTTTCCCGTTGTCAAGAAAAAGCGTCATTTTTTCTGTGAATAATTTGTGAATTCCATATCCGGCGAAATATTGACTGTTTTGCACATAGTTTTGCACCGTTTTTTCGTCAAATATACAACCAATGCACACCCACACGATTTATGCTATACTGTAGGCAGAATTTGATTTTTGAAAGAAGGGATTTCCCATGAAAACCGCGCTGATTACCGGTGCGTCCTCCGGCATCGGGCGCGATATTGCCCGCGAACTCAGCCGACAGGGCTGGCGGCTGCTGCTCGCTGCCCGCCGCCGCGACCGATTGGAGGCACTCGCCAAAGAGCTGCAAACGCCGTGCCGGATTTACGTCTGCGACGTCTCAAAAAAAGAAAACTGTATCTGGCTGCACGAGCAGACGCGCGCGCAGGGTGTTTCCCTGCTCGTCAATGCCGCAGGCTTTGGCCTGTTTGGCGATTTCTGTTCCACGGAGCTGAACCGCGAGCTGGAAATGATTGACGTAAATATTCGCGCCGTACACATTTTAACCAAGCTGTTTTTGCGCGATTTCATGCGGCAGGATGCCGGTAGAATCTTAAACGTTGCCTCCTCTGCCGGTTTTCTGGCAGGCCCGATGCTGTCCACCTATTATGCATCCAAAAACTATGTGGTTCGCCTGAGCGAAGCAATTTACGAAGAACTGCGCGCCGCTGGCAGTCATGTGACTATCAGCTGCCTGTGCCCCGGCCCCGTCGATACAGAATTTAACACCGCCGCCGGCATCAGCAAGTTTTCTGTCAAGGCGATGAACAGCCGCCGCGTCGCACGCATCGCCGTGCGCCAAACACTCGCCGGAAAGCTGCTCATCATCCCCGGCATTTCTACCAAGCTGGGCACGACCTTTTCCCGCCTGCTGCCGGAAAAACCGCTGCTGCGCATCGTACACGGCATTCAAAAGGGAAAACAATAAAATCCACCCTGACGCACCGCCCAAACCTGTCTCTCCCTATGGGAGAGATGTCGCGCAGCGACAGAGAGGGCTAGGCTCCCTCGTGAGGGAGCTGGATTGCCAGACTGAGGGAGCAACCAACTGGCTCTGACGAATTAGAGTTACTCTCATACGAATTTGTTAGCGTCTTGCCCTCTCAGTCATTTGCTGTGCAAATGCCAGCTCTCCCAAAGGGAGAGCCGAGAAATCCGTGCGAACTGCACACCCGACAAATCAAGGCAACTCTCATACAGACCTGTTTGTGTGCTGCTCCTTCCGTCACGGCTTACGCCGCGCCACCTTCCTCAGGGAGGAAGGCAGGGATCTGTACGAACCGTTATAATTATAAAGTAATAGGAGCCGGAAAGCGGGATATTCTCCCGTCTTCCGGCTCTTGGTATTTTATTCGTTTTCTGATTTACTCATATAGTTAGTCTATATGGTTTTGAATCCACGCCAACAGTTCTTCTTCACCGGAATTTCCATCTGCGATTGAAATAAACATATCTGCCAGTTCTCCTTGCCGAAGTTTTAGCTGATATCCATTCCATTTTAACAGAAGTTGCGTCATCATTGCTCCAATCCGCTTATTTCCATCAAGAAATGCATGATTTGCGGCTAGTCCATATCCTAATCGAGCAATCTTTTCAACATCAGATGGAAAAAAATCTTGCCCGGCAAACGACTGAAGCGGAGCGGCAATCGCTGCCTCCAATCCAGCACGATCTCGAAGTCCATCAATACCTCCTGTTGATTGGATAATCCTACGATGAATGAAAATCACATCTTCTGTTTTAACCCAAATCATTCTGCCATCCTCTTATAATCAACAGCAAAATCCGAAAGCAACTGCTCTGTATCAGATAGCATTTTCTCCCGCGTCACTGCGTTTTCAGGCTCCTGAATTGTCACCGGAAACGGCATACCTTTTGCTCGAACAAAAGCATTGGCAAAAACATTGAACGCTGTAGAAGGTGTCATCCCAAGCTGAGCACAAATCGTGGTCATTTGCGATTTCACCTCTGAATCCATGCGGAACGTCATATTTGTATCCATAGCGCCACCTCCTTGCAAGACAATTATAGTACATATCGTGTGCAGAAGCAATCTATTTATTTTTCCGGTATTCGCGCAACAGACTGACCGAACTATACGCCATCAGCACAATCATCAGCAGCTGCAATAGGCCGGAATTCATGCTCGTAACCAGCCGCACCGCAAGCAATACGCCGACCAGTCCGGCGGTGGCTTCTATCAGTGCCGCCTTGCGCACATACATACCGTCCTGAATAAACCGAACACAGCCGATCAGACCGCCGATGGTGTTTGCGGTCATGACAATTGGATACACAGAGAGCGGATGCATACCGAGCGCCAACAAAATGCAGAGATTCGGTGTCATATTGCCAAAGCCGATCATCGTCAGTGCCTCTGTCACCGCCAGCAATATCGCCGCGACAACCAGCCGAACCCCCGTCAATCCAATCGCACTGCCGCCCTCTACATGAAATATGTACGTGCGCGCGAGAATAATTCCTGCGGTTGCCAGCAGTGCCAGTGCCATAATCAGGCGGACAGCCTGAATCGGGAGCTTTTTTACCAGAGATGCGCCGACAAAGCCGCCAACCGCCTGCACAACAATGAGCACGAGCAGGGTCTGCATCGAAAATTCTACGGCGTTCAAATAGCTCACGGACATGATCGCAAGCGGCACCATCGCACCGACCAGCATCGTTCCCGGCAGTTTTCTCGTGTCCGACACGCGCAGTCCGCGATACGCCACCATATTGATGGCACCGTCCGACACACCAAACGTACCGAGAAACCATGTCAGTGCCTCAATGAAAATCAGCGGGATCAACGGGGCATGTTCTTTTTCCGCCTCCTGCTTATGGCGCAGAAAATCAACGAGTTGTATTGCAAAAAATACAATCGCTACGAGAAACATACCAACGGACAACATGCGGTTTAACATGGTAAACCCTCCCATTTTGTTTCATCGTAACACATCTTGCATTTTTCGGTCAATCGGTGCAGCCAAACATCCGAAATGCTGCAAGTGAATCCGAGAAACGGAAAAGCCCGAAGGCAAATTCTGCCTTCGGGCTTTTGGTGTCCCTGAGAGGAGTCGAACCTCCGGCCTGCCGCTTAGGAGGCGGCCGCTCTATCCAGCTGAGCTACAGAGACATATCTATTACGGATAAACGCAATATATAGTATATATGATATGCCGCCAAATTGCAAGTCAGCGCCGTGATTCTATACCATTTCTCCGCACAGTTCCCCCGTTTTTTTATCCAGTTTATTTAAGATATGTTTACAAGATAGCATTGCATTACAGCGAAAAAAGCATTATTATAATGTGATGAACCAAACCGTGACGGATTCGCCGTCATATACGCCAGAGGAGGCATCGTGATGCTCACAGAAAAAAAGCAAAGCCTGATGCTTGTCATCAATCCGACAGCAGGCAAAAATCAGGCGCGGGACAATCTGTTTCCGCTTACCAATTACTTTTTTACGCACAATTACCATGTGACGGTGTTTCCGACGCAGGCGAAAGGCGATGCCTGCAACTATGTCGCAGAGTACGCCACGCAGTATGACGCGCTGGTTTGCGTCGGCGGCGACGGCACACTCAACGAGGTCGTCACCGGACTGATGATGTGTCCTGCGGACAAGCGTCCGCGCCTCGGGTACATTCCAGGCGGCTCCACCAACGATTTTGCCAACACGCTCGGCATCAGCAGCGTGATGGAGAAAGCTGCCGAACAGTTCTGCGTGGGCAAGCCGTTTTGCTGTGACATCGGCAAGTTTAACGGCAGATATTTCACCTATGTCGCCGCGTTCGGCCTGTTTACCGAAGTATCCTACGAAACCCCGCAGCCGCTGAAAAACGCGCTGGGCCACGCTGCCTATTTACTTGAAGGTGCAAAATCCCTGACGTCTATCAAGAGCTACGCGCTCAAGGTGCGCTGTGACGAGGAAGAAATCGAAGGCAAGTTTATCTACGGTCAGCTGTCCAATTCCACTTCGATCGGCGGTATTTTGAACATCACGCGCACAGGCGTCCAGCTGGATGACGGCTTATTTGAGGTCATTCTCATTCACATGCCGGAAAATCTGCTAGAATTAAACGAGATTGTCGCCAGCCTGATGTCGCAAAAGCTCGCAGACTGCAAGTATATCTTCTTCCGCCGCGCCAAGTCTGTAACCGTACAGTCCGATATTCCGCTTCCATGGACGCTGGACGGCGAATCCGGCGGCAGCTTCACCTATTCTCAGGCGGAAATCGTTCCGGGAGCTGTGACATTCAATCTGGATTTGCCGGACAACAAATCGGATTCCTAACAAAGCCTGACAGGATGCAGTGCTCTGCATCCTGTTTTTTGTGTGCATCCTGCTCGTTGTCAGCCGGATACGCCTGTGTTATACTAAAAAATAGTTCAATTTTATCTTGATATAGAAAAGATCGTGAGGCATTTTATGGAAAACAAACCGTTATTATGGATCGTGATTCCCTGTTATAACGAAGAAGCTGTATTGCCGGTCACCGCGCCACTGTTCCTAGACAAAATTAACAGCCTTGCCGCAGCCGGAAAAATCAGCGACCAGAGCCGCATCTGCTTTGTCAATGACGGCTCCAAAGACAGCACGTGGCAGCTCATCTGCGAGTTTGCCCGCAAGGACCCGCATTATATCGGCATCAGCCAGAGCCGCAACCGCGGCCACCAGAACGCTGTTCTCGCCGGTCTGATGGAAGCCAAAGACAAGTGCGACATTACCATTTCCATCGACTGTGACGGACAGGACGACATCAACGCGATGGATCGCATGGTGGACGAGTACCTGAAGGGTGCCGAAGTGGTCTACGGCGTGCGCTCCAAGCGAAAGACAGATACCTTCTTTAAGCGGTTCACCGCAGAGGGATTTTATCATGTCATGAACGCCATGGGCGCAGAGATTGTCTTTAACCACGCAGATTATCGTCTCATCAGCACGCGCGTGCTGGAGAGCTTTGCGGATTTTCATGAGGTTAATATTTTCCTGCGCGGCATGGTGCCGCTCGTCGGTTTCCCGAGCGCAAAGGTTTACTATGAGCGCGCGGAGCGCATCGCGGGCGAAAGCCATTATCCGCTGCGCAAGATGCTCGCGCTTGCCTTTGACGGCATCACCAGCCTATCCGTCAAGCCGATCCGCATGATTGCGGGTCTGGGCGCTGTTGTGAGCTTCATCAGCTTTATCGGTGTCATTTGGGCGATTGTACAGGCTATCCTCGGTCACTCTGTCGCCGGTTGGGCGTCTACGACCTGTATTGTCTGCTTTGTCGGCGGCATTCAGTTGATTTCTCTTGGCGTCATCGGCGAATACATCGGAAAAATTTATATGGAATCCAAGCACCGCCCGCGCTACATCATCAGCGAACGCACATGGGCACCGTATGAGCGGCATTACCGCGGATAATGGGAGGCGACCCTTTGCATAAGTTGATTACTACTCTGCGCACGCAGTTTTTTGACGCCAAACTGATAAAATTTGTCATCGTTGGTGTCATCAATACCTTGGTCGGTATGGCGATTATGTTCGGTCTGTATAATCTCGCCGGATGCAGCTATTGGGTGTCCTCTGCTGCCAATTATATTCTGACCAGTATTTTGAGTTATTTTCTCAACAAGACATTTACCTTTGGCAACAAGGACGGTGTCGGCTCAACTGCCCTGCGTTTTGCACTGAATATCGCGGTGTGCTATCTGCTCGCCTATGGCATTGCCAAACCAGCGGTCAATTGGCTGCTGTCCGGCGCATCAGTCTCCCTGCGCGACAACTGCTCGATGTTTGCCGGCATGGTGTTATTCACCGGTTTCAACTATATCGGTCAGCGCTTTTTTGCTTTCCGAGAATCCGAATCATGAGGAGGTTCCCGTATGAAAACTCTTAGCACTGGATTGTGTCGGCTGTTCTTTTTTTGTGTGATTGCCGCCTTCGGTCTGATGGCCGTCTGCAACGGCTTTGGCTTGGGCATTTTGCTCGCCGCTGTAGCGATTTTGGTTCCCTATCGCTTCAAAATCCCGCGTTTTTTACCGGTTTTATTTGTTTTGAGCACCATCGTACATGTCATTGCCATTTTCGCCGTGCAGACCCCGTTGGAAATGGATTTTGCCACGATGTATCAGGCGGCGCAGCAGGCAGCCGTCGGTGACTTCAGTTTTCAGAACGCTCCTTACTATTTCTATTGTTGGGCGTATCAAACCGGTTTCGTCCTGTGGGAAGCGGCGATTCTGCGCCTCACAGGCAGCATGGCGGCGATTAAACTCATTCATGCGCTCATGCTCTCCGGTATCAATGCGTTTATCTATCTCTTTGCCCGTCGATTTGTCGAGGAGCGCGCAGCACAGGCGGCAGCTCTCCTGTATCTTGTGACGCTGTTCCCCACAATCATGCTGTGTTCCCTGACCAATCAGCATGTATCCGCCTTCTTTCTTCTTCTTGGAATTTATATCCTCACAAGCGGCGGAGATCATGCCTTTTCCGTTCGGCGCGCGCTGCTCGCCGGTATCTGTCTGTCGTTTGGCAACATCATGCGCCCGGAGGGCATTGTCATTGTCGCCGGACTGCTGGGCACCGCTGCGTTTTTGCTGCTCGTGCGCCGTTCTCTGCGCGACAACAAAAAAATGCTGCTCGGCATTGTCATCACAGTCGTTGTCTATTTGATCTGCAATGCAGCAGCCTCTTGGGCGATTGCCGCCTCCGGCATCAACCAATACGGCCTCACCAACAACTGGCCGGAGTGGAAATTTATCCTCGGTTTCAATCATGATACCAACGGCATGTATTCGTTTGCCGACATGGATGCCTTTGGAAAATATCATCACACCGATACACCGGCCAATGTGCTCGCTCAGGCGCGGGAGACAGAAAAACAGGTCATTCACGACCGCATCTTCTGCTCTCCGTCGGAAATGTTTCTGTTGATGCTGACAAAAATTCAAAATCTCTGGTGCAATCACGGATTGGGCGCTTCGCTCGGCTTTATCAATCATACCGATGCGACATGGCACGGTCTGAACGGCATGAAGGTCTATGATTACGCCATCAAGCTGGATCGCACGGTCTTTTTCTGTGCGCTGTTTTTCGCCCTTTTCGGTGCCGGCTCTCATCTGCGCCGAAAGGACACACCGGTCACATTTGACACGATTCTCCCCTATATGACGCTGATGGCGTTTTTCTGCGTCTTTCTCATCATCGAAGTTCAGCCGCGCTATGCGTATCTGCCGCAAATCTTTTTGTATATCGCGGCGGCTGTGGGCATTTCCATACTGATGCGAAAAAAACAAGCGTTAGAACAACAAGCAAGCCCGACTGCATAAAAACAGTCGGGCTTTGATTTCATTGGATGGTATTCCACCACATCTGCTCCGCCTCATTGAGCGGCAGCAGATGTTTTTTTGCGTCCAACAGCATCAGGTTTCCCTGTACGGTGCCAATCCATGTGTTGTCATCCAATCGGCTGGCAAACAGCAGCTGTTCTTCGATGGGAATCGTGCGGCGTCCTGCTTCATCCTCTGCAACGATGCTGCCGCAGACGGTGCCGGTCTCCGGCACGCCCTCACAGCCAAAATCCGGCTCTTCTACATAGAGCAGATGCAGCAGCGGCTGAAACTGCTGATTTTCTACCGCTATCGGTTCATTTGAGTACGTCATGGATCTTCTCCTGTGCCGCATCCAGCACGCTGAACATACGAACGAGCATTTCCCAGCATACCCGCGGTGCAGATGCCGGTGTGATGATGGCATCCAGCGCAGCGGCAACCTCCTGCTCACTGTCTATGAAAAAGCGCACCCATGCAAAATCTCCATTGAGCTGATTGAGTACCTTGAGCATCGGGCGCACGCGCTCGGTCGGCACCTGTCCCAGCTTATAGCAGCGCATTCCAAATTCCGCGCCGTCCGCCGAAAATACCATGGCAATATTAAACAGCTTGCCGCTTTTGCCAGCGACTTCTACCGCCACATAATGGCTGCCGTCCGGCTGTGCATCTTCCATATACCGAATGTCTCCGCGCTGTAAGCGCTCAATAAATGCCTGTGCAGATGAATTCATCGTATCTTGTCCTCTTTTCTGTTATTTTCCGACCCAACGCAGTCCCTTGGGATAGTGATTTTTCATGATGCCGCCGGCGCACTTGCCCCAGCCCATGACAAAACCATCCGCCGCCACGGCTGTCCAGCCCTTTTGCCCGTCATACGGGAAGGTCTCGCCGCGCAGATACGCCTCTGCGGAACCGTCCGCCGCGCTGAGATTGCATACCTGTAAAAAATCCTCCGGCGCGAGCGCATGAGCCAGTGCATGAGCCGGTTCCAATCGGTTCTTCTTGAGTGTGCCGACTTCTATGCCCATGCGCTTGACTTTCAGGCCGGACACATCCAGCTGACACGCCTCCGGCAGCAGCCACAGCTTATCTTTGCGCAGCACCAGCTTTCCCTCCGGCAGCCGACGTACCAGCTCGGCAATCATCTGCTCGGCGGCTTGGAGCTGCTCCTTCTCTTTTTTGCTGTATTTTTCTTTTAATACGGGCACATTGCGTCTGTCGCCTGTATTCTTGTGCAGCACCGCCGCAAAATGTCCTTCGCCGTCCAGCTTGTGCGGCCACAGGCGGAATGCATAGCGTGTGTCCGGATTGCCGTTTTCCGCCCACTCCGGATGTGCCGGACTCAGCTTCTCCGGTGTCGACACCTGCTGCATCGTAAATTCCGGATGCCGCTCCAAGAAACGCGACAGCGTGCCTTCGTCCTCCTCCGGCGCAAACGTACAGGTGGAATAAATCAATCTGCCGCCGCCCGCCAGCATCTCCGCCGCGCGATCCAAAATTTCCGCCTGACGCGCCGCACAAAATGCCGGAAGCTCTGGTGTCCATTCGCTCTGTGCCAGATTGTCATCCTTGCGGAACATGCCCTCGCCGGAGCACGGCGCATCGACCACAATGCATTCAAAAAATTCCGGGAATTTCTGTGCCAGCTTTTCCGGGGTCTCATTGCACACGATGCAGTTTTGTACGCCCATGCGCTCGATGCTTTGCGCCAAAATCGCCGCGCGTCCGGCATGAATCTCATTGGCCACAAGCAGGCCCTCGCCGTGCATCCGTCCCGCCAGATGGGTGGTTTTGCCGCCCGGTGCAGCGCATAAATCCAACACGCGCTCTCCCGGCTTGGCATCCGCCAAGGCTCCCACCGCCATCGCAGACGGCTCTTGAATGTAATATACGCCCGCTTCATAATACGGATGCCGCCCCGGCCGCTGCGTATCCGGATAGAAAAATCCCTCCGGCGCCCACGGAACCGGCGTCAAGGCAAACGGTGCCTGTGCGGCAAACTGCTCCGGTGCGATTTTGAGCGGACTGACACGCAGTCCACGCGCCTGTGGGCGCGCCAAGGCATCATGAAATGCCGGATACTCTTCTCCGAGCAATCGCTGCATACGCTGTTCAAATGCGGCAGGCAATGCCATACCTACTCCTCCTTTTTATCCGATCCATGGTTATTTTCTCTGATAGGCAACCGTCAAAATTGCCGTCGCGGCGGCACTGATGAGCAGCACCAACAGCAGTGCCTTGGGCAAAGCCGCCGTCAGGAAATGCATCATGGGATTAAAATAGTCCAAAATCCACAGCACAACAAACACGATGCACAGGACAATGGTGATATGCGGCAGTACCGCCTGTAAAAGCTTCATGTGTTCTCCCCTCACTCGTCTGCCGGAATATAAATGATGTCGCTGATCGTCCGGCTGACGCCGCCAATCGGTTTGCTCACCGCTTTGTCGTTATAATACATGACGGCAGATTTTCCGCCATCCAAATTGTACGCGGTCTGGCAGCCTTCTTCCTTCATGAGCTGTGCCAGCTGCGACATGGTGACACCGGCAGAGTAGCCGTCCTGTCTGCCGTCCACAACAACAAATTTGTAATGTCCCGGCGTAACATAGCCAATGGCCGCGCGCGGGTTGATTTTGTTGAGATATTCCGTCGAATGAAAAGATTCCAGCACGTTTCCTCTGCCGTCGAGCAGCGACGGCCCGAACGTCCACGCCTGCCAAGCGCCCTGCGCAATCACGCTGTCCGCATCAAACTGCGAGGCACTGTAGGTCTTTATGACGCC
Source organism: Eggerthellaceae bacterium (assembly GCA_963588905.1). Classification (GTDB taxonomy): domain Bacteria; phylum Bacillota; class Clostridia; order Oscillospirales; family Butyricicoccaceae; genus Butyricicoccus_A. Next base: position 28,935 of record CAVAJF010000037.1, on the reverse strand, counting down.
ATCGGAAAACAGCACACAGACATCGGAAGTGCCCGGATCCTTGCTGTATACCTCGCCGTTGCGAATGACACAGGCACTGTCGCTCTCACCGTAGGAATCACCGGAAATCGCCAGCGATGCCTGATTTTGCTTCGCCATGGCACTGACAAAATCCCGAATATTTTTTCCGTACATGGATTTGGCAAACGCCGTTTTGACATACTGCGTCGATGTGACATAGACATCCGCCGCAAAATAGACCACCAGTTGGTTATCCACCGTGCAGGTAATCTGTTCAATTTTGATTTCTGCATGGTCTGTCTTGTCATCAACCAGCGTTTTTCTCGTCTTTTTCGCCTGTGCAAACGCCTGTATCTCTGTCTGGTCTGCCGCCAGCGAAATGGTGTCCGCATGGCTCCAATTGTTCTGGCTCGCCGCCGGAAAACCGAGTCCGGCATCTGTGTCCGTTGTGCCCGTCGTCTCGCCGCTGCCCTGTGATGGAAGCGCAAACTGGGTCGTCGCTTCCTGTGTCTCTTGCTTCGACACAGTCGTGCCCTGCGGGAGCACATACAGCACCAGCAGCACCAGTCCCACGCACACAGCGCCCGCCGCCAAGTCAATCACTACCAGCGCCCACACCGGCAGTCTATGCTTTTTCATGCCGCCCCTTCTTTCTCTGTTGCATGTCCTGCTTATTATACCATAGCCTGCGCCGGATACACACTTCTTTATGCAAAATATCCGTTCAGATACTCTGCCGTATCTTTACTCACTGCAAAAGTCATATCGAACCCGTCCATTTCAACGCGGATATATCCTCCATCGTACAAAGTAATCGTAGCAACATCATACAGTGTTTCATCGGTATCCGTCTGCCCCAGTTGAATGGTTTTCTGTTGTGCCAATCCAAAAGCACCGATTTCAGATGCTTTATCCGGCAGCGTCCCCAATTCCCATTGGTCCACATGCAGCGCCGAGACGAAATCCTCGATTTCCTTTGTATCCGTAATGGTGTCCTTAACTTCCGCTGTATCAGCTGAAACAACTGCTATTTCCTGCGCCTTTGCCATATCGTCACGATACGCGGAGCGATCTGTTTCATGATTCGATTGACAGCCACTGAGAAGAAGTGCCATAACTGTTGCAATTATCAAAAAAAATCGTTTCATCTGTACCCTCACTTTCTTTTTTCGTGATATGCTTCATTCATAATCAATAGCCGATAGGCACGAATAAGGCCAGTCATATACATACACAAAAACGTTCCCATTCCTGCAAGCATGATTCCCGCACTGAATACAACCGTATCGACAAAGAATAATTCCGCCGAAACAAGTAATGGAAAAAACAGAACACCCAATGCAATGAAAACCATTCCGATCAAGTTCAATCGTTGCAAGAAGTTCTTTTTCTCTGCATATGCCGTATGTAATTCTTTCTCTACCGTCTTGTCAAACAGCAGTGGTTCCTTCCAGAGCTTTCTATATGGATTATCTGCCAACCTGACAGATAGTAAGAGAACAATTCCCGCAATCCATATCAGCATGAACAGCAGCATAGAAACCTCTGAAAACATAAACGAGAGTGCAAGACTTCCCACCATCATACCCACAGCAAGCGCAATATGCAGATGTTTCCGCTTTTGATATAAAAGAAAACCATCTGCCGTTTCCCGACTGATATACAGACCCTGTTCCGCAGCAGCTTCCGGTGTCTGTGTACCTTCCTCATTCAATAAATAGTCAAGTGTCACATGAAAAATTTTGCTGATACGAATCATCTTTTCTATCTCTGGATAACCATTGTCACGTTCCCATTTGCTGATAGCTTGTCTGGAAACATGCAGCTGATCTGCCAACTCCTCCTGTGATAAACCAGCTTGTTTTCGCAGCTTTTGTATTTTTTCTCCGAAGGTCATGCGCGCTCCTCCTTTCACTATCAGCATACGACTTTTGCTAACAGCACACCACCAAAATACGGTTTCTTTTCCGCAACAGGCGGTTGCAACCATGCCTTGCATTCGTACATGGGAATTATACCATAGATTGACGGCTTTACAAAAGGCATCGTGTGTATGCCGGATATGTTCTTGATACTTTTCGTGTTCGGTCATGGAAAATCCCCCTTTCTGAATAATGGCAGAGGGCGGCAGCATTTTGTGCTGTCGCCCTCTTGATTACCGAACAGCAAAGACGAGCGGGACTGTCAACGGCGGCGCATTTGCGCCGTTCATCTTGACCGTTGACAGGCTCGGCTGGGTTTGCTATTGATAGCAATTATTTTGTTTCAGTATGTTTCAAAACCAACTTGGAAAAATCGGAAAAGCTATCGCCTGTTCGATTTTCGCTATTTTCAATTTTTTGAAAAAAGCAATTTGGTATTTCTTGCAATTTCAAGTTTTTAGCAATACATGGAGCGCACCCTTTATCGTGTTTAGTAGGGTGTAGTGGGCAATCGGTATTTTGGCAGGTGCAGAAAGTACTCAGGTTCACTTTGTCAGCTCCTCAAATTTGGAAACGACATACTCTGCAATCGCGCAGTCCTGTTCTTCTGTACCACCGCCAACACCAATACCGCCTACAATTTTTCCGTTTGCAAATAACGGATACCCACCTGCAACTAATGTGATTCTTGGGTCATTTGTCTGAATAGCCATAAGTGACCCACCCTCAACAGAACAAGCTGCGACATCTTTTGTTTTGCACTGGGTAACTGCCGCTGTGTATGCCTTGCCCGGCACAAGTGTAATACTCAAAACCAATGCTTCACCATAGCGACGATACACTCTCGGCAGACCGTTCTCGTCACTAATTGCAAAACTGATGTCGATTCCAACTTCTTTGCTTTTTTCATGTGCCGCAGCACATAATTTGTCACACAATTCATCTGTTAAAATCATATTGATTCCCTCCATATCTGTTATCGCTTTAATACGATTCAAGTACAAAATTATTTTAACAGACCTACAATTATTCCGCTTGCCCGTTTCTACAAAAAAATCGCCTATTTCTCTAATTGGCTGCGGAGATTCAGAATATCCTCTTTAGGCTTCATTCCGAACATTTTTCGATAATCTCTTGTAAACTGAGAAACACTTTCATATCCAACCTCTAAAGACGCTTCCGTTACATTGTAGTTCTCATCTAACATAAGTCTGCGTGCTTCCGTCAATCGCAATCTTTTTTGACATTGCAGAGGACCCATTCCGACAGCACTTTTGAACTTTTGATGAAACAGAGAAACGCTCATGTTTCGCTTTTCTGCTAATTCCTCTACTGTAAAAGAATTACGAAAATTCTCTTTAATCCAACTATTTACCTCGTAAATTTCTCCAGCCTGCTGAATATTGATGACGCTCTGTAAAAAATGACTTCCGGCAGTCCCACAAAGAATATGAAAAATGATTTCACGCTTAATGTGCTTGCCCATAAAAGCTCGTTGTGTTGCTTCTCCCATAATGGAAAACAAGCGATAAATAGATGAAACAACTTGATTGTCTGCAAGATTCATAATAGAGCTATCTAACTTTTCTTCGGCTATTCTCTTTGCAAAGTCCCCATCGGTGTCAAGTAAAACCGATACAACATCATTCAATGTAAATTCAAGCGTAAGCGCAAGAAAATCCCTGTTTTCTGAGAACGAAAGAACATGACCCGCAGTCGGAGTGTCTATTTTTGAAATAGAATATTGTCCCGGCACATAATCCATAATTCCAGATGGAGTATATAAGCGGATTGAACCATCAAGTACTACATAAATGTAAAAATTATCCATTTTCGGCATTTCTATTTTACGATTCGTAAAATGATAAATTGACAAAAAAGGTAACTCTGTCTTTGTTTCACCCTCTGTCGCAGAAAAAGCTCGGACGCTTTCGCGTAATTTTTCAATGTCATTCATTATGCTAACACCTACTTTCTCTTTGGCTCATCGTATATGTTAGCATATTTCTGTGAAAATTTCTATTCGGCTATCTTAAAATAAAACGGAATTAGTAGGCTGCTGTCAACTAAATTTCTTTGTTACTTTACTACACATGAGCATTATACCATAGATTGACGCAGATTTTCGTGTAGATTTGGACACGCATGAAAAAAGCGCTGAGCGGAATGGAATTCCGTCAGCGCAGCTCCTGCTCCAAATGGTCGAACAGATTCGATTCAAAAAATTCTTGAATCGTCATCCCCAGTCCATCACATATTTTCTGTATCGTTCCAATGGTCGTGCTTCGATTTCTTCCACTGACGATGTTGTTGAGCGTAGACTGTGTGATTCCGCTCATCGTAGCCAATTTATTCACTGTGATCTCATTTTCCTGACACAGCTCTTCAATTCGCAAACGTACTGCCTCTCCGCTTGTCATAAATTTTCACCTCACGCCTTTGTCGATTCCCCTTATTCAGGATAACGGTTTTGAGTTGAAAAAATTACCTCTTTTCAGTTGAACATACAAAGTTGTCATATTCCGGTATCTTTCGATTGCCTCTTGCCAAGATTGTGCGCCTGTTGTATGCTAGTTTTGTTTGATATTTAGAAAGGATGAACTGATTTTGAAAGAAAAACATGGACGAACCCGTTCCACAGCGGAGCTGTTTCGCCGCTTTGCTCCGTATTTTTGCCCCTATGTACCCACGCTGATTCTGGATCTGTTTTGCGCCTCGCTGACGACAATCTGCGAGCTGGCGCTGCCGGTCATCGTCCGGTATGTCATGAATCTTGCCCAGTACAATCTCTCCGAGCTGACGGCAAATCTGATTGTCCGATTGGGCGTGTTGTATTTCGTGCTGCGCGTCATTGACACCGCAGGCTCCTATTATATGGCAAACATCGGCCATGTCATGGGTGCAAAAATTGAAACGGATATGCGCACGACGCTGTTTCATCATCTGCAAAAGCTGTCGTTCCGCTACTACGCCAATGCCAAAGTCGGCCAGCTCATGGCGCGCATCACCTCCGACTTATTCGATGTCACCGAATTTGCGCACCACTGCCCAGAGGAATTTTTCATTGCCGGTGTCAAAATCATCGTGTCATTTGCCATTTTGCTGTCCGTCAATGTTCCGCTGACGCTGTTTACCTTTGCCGTTTTGCCCATCATGCTGGTGTGCTGCTACAAGTTTAACCGGCGAATGCGCGAGACATTCAAGGAATCCCGCTGGCAGGTCGGTGAAATCAATGCCCAAGTCGAGGATTCTTTGCTCGGCATCCGCGTGGTCAAGTCCTTTGCCCGCGAAGAAGCGGAGGAAGAGAAATTTGCAGCGGGCAATGCGCGTTGGCTGGACATCAAAAAGCGCAATTACTTCTGGATGGGCGGCTTTCAGGCGACCACTCGTGCGTTTGACGGCTTGATGAATCTCGTCGTTCTCGTGCTCGGCTGTGTCTTTCTGCTGCACGGGGCGATTCATCCGGGTGATTTCGTCGCGTATCTGCTGTACGTCCAGACGCTGTTGACCTCTATCCGCCGCATTGTCGAATTTATGGAACAGTTCCAGCGCGGCATGACCGGCATTGACCGCTTTTTGGAAATCATGGACGAGCAGCCGGACATTACCAACGCGCCGGATGCCATTCCCTGCGAGCATGTGCGCGGTGAAGTCGATTTTGAAGACGTCTCGTTCTCCTATGAGGATGACGCAGGCGAAGTGCTCGGACACATCAATCTGCATGTCGATGCCGGTCAAAACATTGCGATTGTCGGCCCATCCGGCGGCGGCAAGACTACTCTTTGTAATTTAATCCCACGATTTTACGATGTGTCTAGCGGCTGCGTCAAATTAGACGGCGTTGATGTGCGCAAGCTCCAGCTGCATTCGCTGCGCTCGCATATTGGCGTGGTGCAGCAGGACAATTATCTGTTCTCCGGCACCGTTCTGCACAACATCGCTTACGGCAGACCTGAAGCCACGCGCGAGGAAATCATCGAGGCTTCCAAGCTCGCCGGTGCGCATGAGTTTATCTCCGCTCTGCCCAACGGCTATGATACGTTTATCGGGGAACGCGGTGTCAAGCTGTCCGGCGGTCAAAAACAGCGCATTTCTATCGCGCGTGTGTTCCTGAAAGACCCTCCGGTACTGATTTTGGACGAGGCCACCAGTGCCCTCGATAACGAGAGCGAACGCCTTGTGCAGCAGTCGTTGGAAAAGCTCGCACACGGCAGAACCGTCTTTACGATTGCCCACCGTCTGACCACGATCCGCGGCGCGGATAAAATTCTCGTCCTCACCGAGGACGGCATTGCCGAGCAGGGTTCCCACGAGGAATTGATTGCAAAAGGCGGAATTTATAAAGAATTATACAGTATGTATTCAGATATGCGGTAATGTGCCTTTGCATTGCTTGCGCAACGGCTGTTACATACGATATGGTTGAGATACATTCATCCATAGGAGGACATTCCTTATGTTTCAAGAGAATCTAAAAACACTGCGCAGACAGCGAGGTTTATCTCAGCAAGCATTGGCAGATCGTTTGCATGTTGTCCGCCAAACGATTTCCAAATGGGAACGCGGCGTATCTGTCCCCGATGCAGAACTGTTAATCCGACTTGCAGAAGAATTGGATACAACCGTTGCAGATTTACTGGGCGAAACTATTTCACAACCATCAGACGAAACCGCATTGAGTCGGCAGCTATCTCAGCTCAACAGCATTCTTGCTGAACGCAATCGACGGCATCGACGCATCTGCCGCGTTGTCGGTCTTGCCGCGCTCTGCGTCGTTCTTTGCTTTGTATTGCTGATTGCCTGCAATATGGTCACATTCGATCATGCAGATGTTTCACAAGTAGAAACGTCTGAAGTTGTATCAGACGCATAAAATATGCCAGCCTGTTCTCTCCCGAACAGGCTGGCTTTTTGATTGTTGCGGTTTCGTTGTCTTTTGGGAGATTTGCCCAAAATTTCACAATGAATTTTGTACAAGATACCCATTCCATTTTTTCAAAAACCTGTGTAATTTTCCGCTTACATTTTGGTCACATTCTGTGATACAATCGCTTACGGTTTTGAAAGAGAACGATCACTCCCGTTTCACAAAGAGGTAAGAAAAATTATGATTACAGATATGACAAAAGGTTCGCCTTTTAAAATTCTGATTAAGTTTGTCATTCCGCTGCTGTTGAGCATGGTCTTTCAGCAGCTGTACAACTTGGCAGACAGCGTGATTGCCGGCCGATTCCTCGGCGTTGATGCGCTGGCTGCAACCGGTGCCGCCTATCCGATTACGGTTCTGTTTATCGCAGTCGCTACCGGCGCGAGCGTCGGCTGCTCTGTCGTCATCTCTCAGCTGTTTGGCGCACACGACATCGTGCGGATGCGCACCGCTGTCAGCACTGCTGTCATCTCTCTGATTACGTTGGCTCTGACGCTGACTGCTGTCGGCGAGATCGCTTGTCCGGCTCTGATGCAGCTCATCAGCACGCCGGAGAACATTTTCCAGCCGACGATGGTGTATCTGCGCATTTATATCGCAGGTCTTTTGTTCCTGTTCCTGTACAATACCGCAACCGCGATCTTTAACGGCTTGGGCGACAGCCGCACCCCGCTGTATTTCCTCGCCTTTTCCACGACCTTCAACGTCATTCTGGATATTTTCTTTGTCAGCAAGCTGAATATGGGCATCTCCGGTGTTGCTTGGGCAACACTGATTGCACAGGGTATTTCTTCTCTGCTCGCTGTCGTTACGTTGGTTCGCCGTCTGTCCCGCATTCACACGACACAGAAGCCGAAGCGCTTTGATCGTCATCTGCTCGGCCGCATGGCACTGATTGCGATTCCGTCCATTTGTCAGCAGTCGTTTGTATCTGTCGGTGTGTTCTGTGTACAGGGTCTGGTCAATCCGCTGGGTTCCAACACGGTTGCCGGATTCTCCGCCGCTCTGAAGGTTTCCACCTTTGCCATCATGGTCATGAATGCACTGCCGAACGCTTTGTCCAGCTTTGCTGCACAGAACATCGGCGCACAGGACATCAAGCGCGTGCGTCAGGGCGTGCGCGACTGCATCATCATGTCTGAGATTGTCATTGGCTCGATTATCGTTCTGTTCTTTGTTGCCGGTCAGCCGATTTTGCAGCTGTTCCTCGGCAGCAGCTCCAACGGCACGGTTATCAGCGTCGGCATTGAATATCTGCTCATCGTCGCTCCGTTCTATCCGCTCGTCGGCATCAAAAACTGCTGCGACAGCGCGCTGCGCGGCGGCGGTGCGATGGGACCGTTTATGGTGACTACGCTCGTTGATCTGGCACTGCGCGTAGCTCTGGCTTATATCATGGTTCCGATGATGGGCTTTGCCGGTGTCTGCTATGCCTATCCGCTCGGCTGGGTCATTGGCACATCGCTTTCTATTCTTTTCTATATCTGCAACGTTTGGGTGCCGAAGTACATGCGCGACGCGCACAAGGCCGGTATTCATCTGCCAAAGATTCATCGTCCGGCAGTTGCAGAGCCGCAGCAGGAAGTATCTGCTCCGCGCGCACAGCACAGACATTTCTTCCGCAAGCGCGCACACTAATTTCGTTTTTTCTACTTTTAAACCTCTCTTTTTTTCTGGCAGGGCTGACATCTTCGGATGTCAGCCTTTTTTCTTTTTCCAAATCTCGGCTTTTCGCTCTGTTTTTGCACAGTATCTTGCAAAATGTGTTGGATATGATATAATGACAGCACGCACAAAGAAAATTGTTTATAAGGAGTTGACTCTATCATGGGTTGTAATCACGATTGCGACAGCTGCGGAGGAAGCTGCGGCGAGCCGGAATCTTTGCTCAAGGCACCGCATCCGCTGTCCAAGATCAAAAAGGTCATTGGCGTTGTCAGCGGTAAGGGCGGCGTAGGCAAGAGCATGGTAACGTCCCTGCTTGCGGTTGCTATGCAGCGCAAGGGCGCACACTGCGGTATTTTGGATGCCGATATTACCGGACCGTCCATCCCGAAGGGCTTCGGTCTGACCGGTACGCTGGGTGCAACAGAGGAAGGCGTGTATCCGATGGCTACCAAGACCGGCATTGACGTTTGCTCCATCAATCTGCTGATGGAAAACGCTTCTGATCCGGTAATCTGGAGAGGCCCGGTTATCGCCGGTGCCGTTCAGCAGTTCTGGACGGATATTATCTGGAAGGATATTGACTTTATGTTCGTTGATATGCCGCCAGGAACCGGTGATGTTCCGCTGACGGTCTTCCAGTCCCTGCCGGTTGACGGCATCATCGTCATGACCTCTCCGCAGGAGCTGGTATCTATGGTTGTCACCAAGGCAGTCAAGATGGCTGAAATGATGAACATCCCGATTCTGGGTGTCATCGAGAACTACAGCTATGTGGTATGTCCGGACTGCGGCAAGCACATCTCTGTATTCGGCGAAAGCCATGTCGATGAGATCGCCAAGGAGCACAATCTGGACGTTCTCGCCAAGCTGCCGATGAACCCGGCTCTGGCAGCTGCCTGCGACGCCGGTGCACTCGAAGATGTCGAGCTGCCGGATCTGTCCAAGGCATGTGACAAAATCGCAGCACTGTAAGATTTCCAAAAGCCTCCGTATGCAAATACGGGGGCTTTTTTGGCGGTTCTATCCCTTGCGGCATATCGCGCGCTATGCTATACTGATAAATACGAATGGACGGTATTTCGTCCGATTTTACTTTGCACACATCCGCCGCGGCAAAAGGCGGTGGAAAGGAGATATTCATGAAAGATCAATCCCTAATCCGTAATTTCTCCATCGTCGCGCACATCGACCACGGCAAGTCCACGCTGGCAGACCGCCTGCTGGAAAAATGCCATACTGTCACCCAGCGCGAAATGGAAAGCCAGCTGCTGGACAGTATGGATCTGGAGCGCGAGCGCGGCATCACCATCAAAGCCCGCGCTGTTCGCATGGACTACGAGGCCTCGGACGGCAAGACCTATCAGATGAACCTGATTGACACCCCGGGTCATGTCGATTTTAACTACGAGGTATCCCGCTCTCTGGCAGCCTGTGAAGGTGCAGTACTCGTTGTCGATGCCACACAGGGCATCGAAGCGCAGACGCTCGCAAACACCTATCTCGCTATCGAGAATAATCTGGAGGTTTTGCCGGTTGTCAACAAGATTGACCTGCCGAGCGCAGACCCGCAGCGCGCCAAGCACGAAATTGAGGATGTCATTGGCATTCCGGCAGAGGATGCGCCGGAAGTTTCGGCAAAAATGGGCACCAACATCGAGGAGGTGCTCGAACGCATTGTCACGGATATTCCGGCACCGGACGGCGACCCGACCGCTCCGCTGCAAGCGCTGATTTTCGACAGCCAGTACGACTCTTATCGCGGTGTCATTGTCTATATCCGCGTCATGCAGGGCACAATTCGTCCGGGTATGAAGGTAAAAATGATGGCAACCGGCGCAGAATTTCAGGTCGTGGAGACCGGCTACATGCGTCCGCTGACGCTGGAACCGGCATCCGATGGCTTAGTCGCCGGTGAAGTCGGCTACTTTACCGCGTCGATCAAAAATGTGACGGACACCCGCGTGGGCGATACCGTGACCGGCGTCGAGAATCCGGCACCGGAAGCCCTGCCGGGCTACCGCAAGGTGCAGCCGATGGTATTTTCGGGTATTTATCCGGCAGACGGCTCCAAATACCCGGATCTGCGCGATGCATTGGAAAAATTACAGCTCAACGATGCCTCTCTGACCTTTGAGCCGGAAAGCTCCGTTGCCTTGGGCTTTGGTTTCCGCTGCGGCTTCCTCGGACTGCTGCACATGGAAATCATTCAGGAGCGTCTGGAACGCGAATATGATTTGGATCTCATCACGACCGCGCCGAGCGTTATCTACAAAATCAAGCGCACGGACGGCGAAGAAGAATATATCGACAATCCGCTCAACTATCCTGACCCGACAACGCTGGACTATGCGGAAGAGCCGTATGTCAAGGCGAGCATCATGACGCCGAGCGAATACGTCGGCAACATCATGGAGCTGTGTCAGGAGCGCCGCGGCATCTACAAGGACATGGAGTATATCGACTCTGACCGCGTAGAGATGCACTACGAGCTGCCGCTCGGCGAAATCATTTATGATTTCTTCGATGCCCTCAAGTCGCGCACCCGCGGCTATGCTTCTCTGGACTATGAGCTGATCGGCTACCGCAAGTCCGAGCTGGTCAAGCTGGATCTGCTGCTCAACGGCGATCCGGTCGATGCGCTGTCGTTTATCGTCCACACGGACAAGGCGTATGCGCGCGCACGAAAGATTGTCGAAAAGCTCAAGGAAAACATTCCGCGCCAGATGTTTGAAATTCCGGTTCAGGCAGCGATCGGCAACAAGATTATCGCCCGCGAGACCATCAAGGCGATGCGCAAGGACGTCCTCGCCAAGTGCTACGGCGGCGATATTACCCGAAAGAAGAAGCTGCTCGAAAAGCAGAAGGAAGGCAAAAAGCGAATGCGTGCCCTCGGCTCGGTACAGGTTCCGCAGGAGGCCTTCATGGCCGTGCTCAAGCTGGATGAAGAATAAACTCGGCATTTATATTCACGTGCCGTTTTGCGCGGCAAAATGCAGCTACTGCGATTTTTATTCGCTGTCCGGCAGGCTGGAGCTGCGCGCCGCCTACACGAAGCAGATTATCCATGATCTGCAACAGCAGGCGGCGGTATGTCAGGATTTTTCTATCGACACGATATATTTCGGCGGCGGCACGCCGAGCCTGCTCGGCGGCACACGCATCGCGCAGATCTTGCAGGCGGTCTATGAAAACTACGCCGTAGACCCCGATGCAGAAATTACCGTGGAAGCCAATCCCGACTCGATGACGGACGATTTTCTTACGACTTCCCGCGAAGCCGGTGTCAACCGGCTGTCCATGGGCATCCAGTCCGCCGATGATCGGGAGCTGCAAGCGCTCGGGCGCATTCACACGTTTGCGCAGGCACGGGACGCCTTTTTTCGCGCAAGACACGCAGGATTTGCCAATCTCAGCGTCGATCTCATGTATGCCCTGCCGGGGCAGAGCATGGAGCAGCTGTGCGCCTCTCTGGATGCGCTGCTGGATTTGCAGCCGGAGCATCTCTCGTGCTACGGGCTGACGCTGGAAGAACACACGCCGCTCGGCAGGCTTCATCCGACGTTGCCGGACGAGGACACGCAGGCGGACATGTATCTGGCGGTCTGTGACCGAATGCGCCGCGCCGGTTTCGAGCACTACGAAATCTCGAATTTTGCCAAGCCCGGCTTTGCCAGCCGGCACAACAGCCGCTACTGGAAGCAAAGCCCCTATCTCGGCTTCGGGCCGGGCGCACACGGCGATTTTGCCGGAGAACGATATGAAATTCCGCGCGATTTGTCCGCGTGGCTGCGCGGGCAAGCGCAGCCGGAACGCGAGGACGAGCGCGACATTGACCGCGCCGCAGAGTATATCATGCTGTCGCTTCGGACTTCCGCCGGTTTTGACGCAGATGTTTACACCAAACGGTTTTCGGCAGATCCCGCCCCTGTTCAGCGGGTACTCTCTTCTCTGCCCAAGCAATATGTTCATCATACCGACTCTCGATGGTCTCTCACCGAGGACGGTTTTCTCATCTCCAACGCCGTGATTGTCTCGGTGCTGGAGGAGATTTGATACAAAACACTTTCCCATCACCCAAATTTTAGGAGGAAAACACATGCGTGCAATGTTAACTGTAGCTGGCAAGGATCGCACCGGCGTAATTGCCAAGATTTCCAACACTCTGTTTGAACACAACGTCAACATCGTGGACGTGCGCCAGAACATCATGGGCGGCGATCTGTTCGCCATGATTATGCTGGTTGAGCTGGAGGGCTGCGACATCAGCTTCCCGTCGCTGACCGCTCAGCTGGAAGCCGCAGGCGTAGAGCTTGGCATGAAGGTGCATTTGATGCATGAGGACATTTTCAACGCGATGCATCGCATTTAAGGAGAGCATATCCCATGTTAAATAGCTTTGATATTTTAGAAACCATTAAAATGATCGAGGACGAGCATCTGGATATTCGTACCATCACGATGGGTATCTCCCTGCTCGACTGCATCACCGGCGACATCAACACCACCTGCGACAAGGTATACGACAAGATTACCCGCAAGGCAGAGCATCTGGTAGAAACCGGCGAACAGATTGAAGCCGAACTGGGCATTCCGATCATTCACAAGCGTATTTCTGTCACCCCAATGGCAATGATCGGCGCAGCGACCGACGCAACGTCCTATGTGCCGCTCGCACAGACGCTGGATCGCGCAGCGGCTGCCTGCGGTGTCAACTTTGTCGGCGGCTTCTCCGCGCTCGTACAGAAGGGCTTCGCCAAGGGCGATGAAATTCTGATCCGTTCGATTCCGGAAGCACTGGCAACGACAGATCTGGTATGTTCTTCGGTCAACGTCGCTTCGACCAAGGCAGGCACAAACCTGGACGCCATCCGCATGATGGGTGAGGTCATCCGTCAGACCGCAGAGCTGACCGCTGACCGTCAGTGCATCGGCGCAGGCAAGCTGGTTGTCTTTGCCAACGCGGTAGAGGACAATCCGTTTATGGCAGGTGCATTCCACGGTGTCGGCGAGGCGGACTGCGTGCTCAACGTCGGCGTATCCGGCCCGGGCGTTGTGCATTCGGCTATCCAACGCGCCGGTGAGGAGTGCTCGATGAACGAAATCGCAGATATTATCAAGAAAACTGCGTTTAAGATCACCCGTATGGGTCAGCTCGTCGGTTCCATCGCGTCCGAGCGCCTGAACGTTCCGTTCGGCATTGTTGACCTGTCTCTGGCTCCGACACCGGCAGTCGGTGACTCGGTTGCCCGCATTCTGGAAGAGGTCGGCCTGGAGTGCTGCGGCACGCACGGCACGACGGCGATTCTCGCCATGCTCAACGATGCGGTCAAGAAGGGCGGCGTCATGGCATCCGCCGCTGTCGGTGGCCTGTCCGGTGCGTTTATTCCGGTATCGGAGGACGAAGGCATGATTCACGCAGTCAACGCAGGCAGCCTGCATCTGGACAAGCTGGAAGCCATGACCGCTGTTTGCTCCGTCGGTCTGGATATGATCGCTATTCCGGGCGACACCTCTGCGGAGACGATTTCCGCTATCATCGCAGACGAAGCTGCCATTGGTGTCGTCAACAACAAGACCACCGCCGTTCGCGTCATTCCGGCCATCGGCAAGAAGGTCGGCGAAGATTTGGAATTTGGCGGTCTGCTCGGCTCGGCACCGGTTATGGAGGTACATCCGTTCTCTTCTGCGCGGTTTATTCACCGCGGCGGACGAATTCCGGCTCCGATGCACTCGCTGAAAAACTGATGCGCCGTCTATTTCGGCGGTTCCGCGCCGGTTTCGCCTGTGGCATGATCGGTATGATGGGGCTGCTTGGACTGATCGGCAAAAAGAAATAAAACAAAACCAGCTGTTGGAAACGGTTTTCCGTCATCCAATCAGCTGGTTTTTACTTTCCGTCCCAGTGATCCAGCTCGCGCTGCAGTTCACTGATATGTGCTTCCGCATTGTCAGCGGTAATCAGCTCGACATCCGTGTGCACGGATTCTCCCGTCGATTCTCCGTTGTATAGCTTCACAGCATAATCCACGCATTGTTTTCCCATTTCAAACGGCTCCTGCGCAAATGCCGCGTCGATCTCTCCGACACGCACCAGCTCCGAAGCATCAATCATGCCGTCAAACGACACGATGTGAATATCGTCCCTGTGCGATTCGGCAATGGCGCGCTGCGCGCCGACCGCCATACTATCCGATGTCGTGCAGACAAGGCGAATCTCTTTGGTCTTTTTGTCCTTTTCAAGCAGGTCTTCCATGATGTCTTCTGCTTTGTCCTCTTGGCAGTCGCCATATTCCACAGAGGCAACCGACACACCACCAGCTCTCAAGCCATCCTCAAGGCCATATTCCCGCAGCATATGCGTCTTGTCCCCGTCCGCCCCGCGCAGAATCACCGCCTTGGCGTCCTCATCCTCCGCTACCAGCTTGGCAGCATATGTCCCCTGCTTACGTGCCGCATCGTATTGATCGGTGCCGATATATCCGTCACAGCCATCGAAATCCGAAGACGTATCCACGGCCAGGATGTATTTTCCTTTATTTTTTGCCTTTTTCAGCTGTTCTGTAATGCTCTTCTCATTGCTCGGTGAGACGATCATGACATCAACGGACAGCTTGGACATGCTTTCTATCAATTCCTCCTGCTCTTTGACATTGTCTTCTTTATCCGGCGCAGCAATGACAACCTGCGCACCGATTTGATCCGCCTCATATTCTGCGCCCGCCTTAATCAGGGCAAAATACGGATTGTCTGTGGATTTGAGCACGATGCCGATATACGGCATATTGATCTGTGTCCCGCCGGAGCCGACAATGGGGTCTGTTGCGCCGCATGAGCAGCAAAACAGTGCCGTGCACAGCAGCAGGCAGGCCATTCGAATCCATTTTTTCCCTGTCTTCATGCGGCTTTCCCCCTTTCTGTGCATGAAGTGATAATAGCTTATTATACCATTGCCGTATTGTCGGAACAATGGCGGGAATGACCAAAAAAAGCCGGAAATCCAGAGAAGCTCTCTGATTTCCGGCTTTCTTTCCTATAAAAAACTTACTTCATCAGCTCGTCAGCCATTGCCTCAATCTGTGCCTCGTTTTCGGCATTCATTGCGGACTTGATGGTAACTGTCGTATCCAGCCAAGTGATGTTCTTGCTCTTCTCGAACGCGGACTTGATGACACGGCCTGCAGTCGGTGCCCAGGTACCGTTTTCAATGATACCAATCGTGCGGTTCTGGTAGCTTCTCTCGGTCAGACCGTGCAGGAAGGTGTGCATGAACGGGAACACATCGCCGTTGTAGGTCAGCGAAGCCAGTACCAGCTTGCCATAGCGGAATGCATCCTCGATGTTTTCTGCCATGTCGCTGCGCGCCAGATCGGTCAGAACAACCTTCGGGCAGCCCTTTGCCTTCAGGGTCTCTGCCAGCTTCTCTGCTGCCTTCTTGGTGTTGCCGTAAACCGATGCATACGCAATCATGACGCCTTCCGACTCAACCTTGTAAGAGGACCAAATGTCATACTTCTCGATGTAATGACCCAGATTTTCCGTCAGCACCGGACCGTGCAGCGGGCAGATAATCTGAATATCCAGCGTTGCTGCCACCTTGAGCAGGGCCTGTACCTGTGCGCCGTACTTGCCCACAATGCCGATATAGTAGCGGCGTGCCTCGCAGTCCCAATCCTCTTCTACGTCCAGCGCGCCGAACTTGCCGAAGCCATCAGCGGAGAACAGCACCTTATCGGTAGAATCATACGTGACCATAACTTCCGGCCAGTGTACCATCGGAGCGAAAACAAAGGTCAGCGTATGGCTGCCCAGCTCCAGCGTGCCCTTATTGGCAACAACTTCGCGGTTCGGCGCAACGTCTGCACCAAAGAACTGCTGCATCATGACAAAGGTCTTTGCGTTGCCGACAACGATGGTGTCCGGATAAACCTTCAGGAACTCTGCAATGCTTGCCGAATGATCCGGCTCCATGTGCTGAACAACCAGATAGGTCGGCTTCTTGCCGTCCAGTGCCTCAGCGATATTGCCCAGCCACTCCTGTGCGAAGTTGATGTCTACTGTATCCATGACAGCGATCTTATCGTCCAGAATCACATAGGAATTGTATGCCATGCCGTTCGGCACCACATACTGACCCTCGAACAGGTCTACCTGATGGTCATTGACGCCGACATACAGAATGCTGTCCGTTACCTTACGAAATGCCATTGTAATCTCCTCCTAGTATAAGATTGCGAATGATTCTTATTTTCTGTTCTCATTGTACCCTAGTCAGTCGGAGTTTGTCAATGGACGAGAGAAAATCTTATGCGCGCTTGTTCCAGTATGCAGCAAGCAAACATCCGGCTCCGGCAAGCAGCAGGATATTGTGCGGCACAGTTGACAGATACTGCCAAACACTCGTATACCAGTTTCCCAGCATGTGCCGGTCGAACAGCTGATGCAGCGGCAACAGCGCAAATGCCAGTATCAGACAGAGCACACCGGCAATCAAACACAAACGCATCCGTTTCATCCGTTTTGTTTTTAAATCTTCCACAGGCTGCGCAGGTTGTTGCGAAGCTTCTTGCGGTTTCTCCGTTCTTCCTAGAACCAACTCGTCCAGCGAGACGCCAAACAGCTTGCTGAGCCGAACGAGGTTATCTAAATCTGGTGTGGCTGTTCCCAATTCCCACTTGGAAATGGATTGGCGCGATACATGCAGCTGATCTGCCAATTCCTGCTGCGACATGCCCGCCTGTCGGCGCAGCTTTTGCAGTCTTGCTCCCAACTCTTTCATATCACCAGCCTCCTCTCGATACGTTTTCTCTTTTTGTCATCTTCACTATAGCATATTCTCCGTGCGCATACCACCATGTTGACGCGGCAACAGCGCACCTGCTGGTTGCATTGATCCTATGGTTTGCATCTATATGCATTTGCTGGTATACTAATAATAACGATTTGCGACAAAAGAGGGGATTTTATGAAGAAACGACATAATTTTTTATGGGTGATTATGGCCATGGTGCTGTTTGCGTTTGCATTCAGCAAAGAATTTTTGCCTGCTATGCACCCCAGCGAGGGAATCTCCGATTCTCTTTCCAGCACATCCTCTGACGAAGCAACCAGCCTGCATTTCATCAATGTCGGACAGGGCGATGCGGAACTCATTGTCTGTGGAGACGATGCGGTTCTCATTGACGGCGGCAAGGCTTCCGCCGGAAGCACGGTCGTTGACTATCTTTCGCGGCAGGGCATCGCAGAACTGGATGCTGTGATTGCCACGCATCCGCACGAAGACCACATCGGCGGTCTCGTCAGCGTGTTTGATGCCTTCCAAGTCGATGCGATTTATATGTCCGACGAAGCAATGGACACGGATATTTACGAAAAATTGCTGGACGCCATCGACAACGAGGGCATTCAGCCACAGTTCCCTGACATCGGTGACGTCATTCCGATTGGAGACAGCGGAGCAAAACTGACCGTGCTCGCGCCGGGTCCGGACAGTGCAGACACGTACAGCAAGAGTGATCCGAACACGTGGTCTCTGGTCTGTCGCTTGGATGCCAACGGATGCAGTGCGCTGTTTACCGGCGACACAACCGCCGCTGTCGAGAAGGATATGCTGCGCAATGTACCGAATTTGCTCCCCTGCGATGTACTCAAAGTTGCCCATCACGGCTCACGCACGGCATCGTCCAAGGACTTTATTCAGGCTGTTTCTCCTTCTTACGCCGTCATCTCTTATGCGGACGGAAATTCCTATGGTCTGCCAAACAACGAGGTATTTGACTATCTGGAGCCGCTCGGCACGAAAATTTACGAGACAGCCAAAGACGGAACCGTTGTTCTGCAGCTGAAAAACGGAAAGGTGAGTCTTGCCGCGTGAAAGGTATCGTTGACCGCATTGAAAACGGAATTGCCGTTGTAGAAACTCAATCCGGCATGATAGACGTCCCCGCACCGGATGGCCTACAGGACGGAGATTTTGTCGAGCTGGAAAACGGCGCGATTGTCTCCATCGACCGCGCCGCCGCACAATCCCGCCGCGCCAAGCTGCAAGAACGGCTTGACCGCATGATGAAGAAAAAATAACGTCCGCTCTGCCAAAAGCCTTCCTCTCTGAGGAAGGTGGCACGGCGCAAGCCGTGACGGAAGGAGCAGCACACGAGCAAGTCTGAATTTAGGCTGCCCTTAATTCGTCAATTGTACAGCTCGCACCGGCTTCTTGGCTCTCCCCTTGGGAGAGCTGGCATTTGCAAAGCAAATGACTAAGAGGGCTAAGCCCACAAGTTCGTATCAGAGTTACCCTGATTCGTCAGGGCTAGCTGGTTACTCCCTCAGTCTTGCCGCGAGACGGCAAGACAGCTCCCTCACGAGGGAGCCATCCCTCTCTGTCGCTCCGCGACATCTCTCCCAAAGGGAGAGACGAGTTTGGATGGTGCGTAAGAGGGAGCCAAATACTCTGCGCACAAAAAAGCGTCAGTCCCGGAAAAACCGGTTCTGACGCTTTTTTTCTCTCTATTTATCCAATTAGCCGCGCTCGGCAATCGGAATATAACTCGAACGGGAAATAATCGGCTTGTATGCCGGACGGATGATCTTGCCGCCGGTGGTCACCTCTTCGATGCGGTGTGCCAGCCAGCCGACAATGCGTGCTGTCGCAAACAGCGGCGTGTACATTTCCTGCGGAATGCCCAGCATCTCATACACCAGACCAGAATACATATCGACATTCGCACACATAATCTTGTGCTCGCCGCGCACGCGGTAAAATGCCTCCGGTGCCAGACGCTCGGTCAGCTCAATCAGGTTAAATTCGCGCTCGAAGCCCTTCTGTGCAGCCAACGGGCGCGCGGTATTTTTCAGTGCAACGGCACGCGGGTCGGACAGCGTGTAGACCGCATGTCCCATACCGTAAATCAGGCCGGAGCCGTCTCCAGCTTCCTTGCGCATAATCTTGCACAGATATTCCAGTACCTCGTCTTCATCTTCCCAATTGGAGATGTTTGCCTTCATTTCATCAAACTGCTTGCAGACGCGCAGATTGGCACCGCCGTGGCGCGGACCCTTCAGAGAGCCGATTGCCGCAGCAATCGCAGAATAGGTATCGGTAGCAGAGGACGAGACAACACGGGTTGCAAAAGCGGAGTTGTTACCGCCGCCATGCTCTGCATGAATAATCAGGCATCGGTCGAGCAGCATGGCTTCCTCGCGGGTAAACATGCCGTCCGGTCGAATCAGGCTCAAAATGTTTTCTGCGGTTGTGTAATTGCGATCCGGCATATGCAGGAACATAGATGCATTGTCATAGTATCGGCGCTTAGACTGATACGCATGAGAAATGATAACCGGGAACTTCGCAATCAGATTGACGGCCTGACGCACGATGTTTTGCAGGCTAGTGTCATCCGGGTTCGGGTCATAGGAATACAGTGCCAGCGTGGACACTGCCAGCTTGTTCATAATGTCGCGGCTCGGCGCACGCATGATGACGTCCTCGGTAAAGTTGTCCGGCAAGGAACAGGCGTCCGCCAGCATCTCGGTAAAGTCATCCAGCTGTTCCTGTGTCGGCAGCGCGCCGCACAGCAGCAGATACGCGGTTTCCGGGAAACCAAAGCGGTCTTCTGCATCAAAGCCGTCCAGCAGATCATACAGGTTATGTCCGCGGTAAGTCAGGCGGCCTTCAATCGGCTCTACTTCACCCTCGTTTACCATGTAGCCATGTACATTGGATACGCAGGTAATACCGGCAAGCACACCGGTGCCGTCTGCATTTCGCAGACCACGCTTTACTGCGTATTTGGAGAACATCTTCGGCTGGATCAGGTTATGATCCTCGAAGTTATTGCATAGATTGTCAATGACGGAGGGTCTCATATCTTTCATCATGTCAACCATTGGAATCACCTCATCAATCAGATCTCCGCCCCTCCGCACAGCGCAGAACAGCCGCAGAAGGCAGAACATGTTACTTCATATGAATTATATATTACATCAATCCTGCAAATATGTCAAACCAGCACTTGCCTGTCAAAGAGAAGGAATGGATTATGAAACGTGTACTTTTTCGGGTGTTTTTCATCATTTTTCTGGCATTTGTTCTGCCTATCGGGGTAAAATACTACAAAAATATGTCAGAAACTACAGAAAATGTCCATATTGTAAACAATGTTGAAAATAATTTAGACGTGCAGAATTCGGACGCGGAGAATGCAGAAAATGAAGAGCATCCAGCATCTGGAACGCAAAATGACGGCGCACCCAGCAGAACTATCACCGTCCTCATCAACGGCGATGTGCACGAGATGTCGCTGGAGGACTACACTGCCGGTGCCCTGGCGGCGGAAATGCCCGCCTCGTTTCCGGAGGAAGCGCTCAAAGCGCAGGCTGTCGCCGCGCGGACGTTTGCCGTCTATAAACAGTCTCTGGGCACGGACACGCAGCATCCGGGCGCGGCAGTCTGTGCCGATTACACGCACTGTGCCGCCTTTACCGATTTGGACACGGAGGCCAAGCAGCAATGGGGCAGCAACGCCGATGCCTGGACAGAGAAGATCCGCACCGCGGTGCGCGAGACAAGCGGACAGGTCGTGACGTACAACGGCGCGCCGATTGCCGCCGTCTTTCACTCCGCCGCGGCGCAGCAGACCGAAGCCGCCGTCAGCGTCTGGGGCACGGATATTCCCTATCTCACCACCGTGGACAGCGATGGCGATGCCGATTGCCCCAAGTACGATGCCTCTGTGACGCTGGGCGCAGAAGAATTCCGACAAATCATGCTGACCAAATATCCCGACATCAATCTGACCGGCTTGCCCAAGACCTGGTTTACGGACATCGACACCTCGGAAGCAGGCGGCGTGCGCACCTGTAAAATCGGCGGACAAGAGCTAAAGGGAACCGAGGTTCGCTCGCTGTTTGGGCTGAATTCCACCCACTTTACCATCAAGACGACGGACACTTCGCTCACCTTTCACACGCAGGGATATGGGCACGGCGTCGGCATGAGCCAGTACGGCGCGCGAAAAATGGCAGAGGACGGAAAGAGCTATCAAGAGATTTTGACCCATTATTACACGGACACGCAAATCACCACGCTGGATGCCCAATAATTCGTATATTTTATATCGAATTATACAAATAGTTTTATGGAAAACGATTTCTGCAATTGACGGAACCCGCTCCGCGCGTTACAATAAGCGGTAGATGTTTTTTAAGATGTGGAGGAAGATTGTATGAAACTCAACAATGCCGCATGGTTCCGTCGCGGCATTCAAAACGGCGTGCCGATCGCGCTGGGGTATCTCGCGGTATCGTTTACGCTGGGCATCGCGGCGCGAAATGCCGGATTGACGGCGTTACAGGGTGCAGCAGCCAGTGTGACGACGGTTGCGTCCGCAGGAGAATACGCCGGCTTCAATGTCATTCAGGCTGGAGCCGGATACATAGAAATGGCAATCATGATGCTGGTCATCAATGCGCGGTATCTGCTCATGTCCTGTTCGCTGAGCCAAAAGCTCGCGCCGGATCTGCCGCTCATTCACCGCCTGCTCATCGGCTGGGGCATCACGGATGAGATTTTCGGCGTCGCCAGCATTGTCCCGGACAAGCTCAACCCGTGGTACAATTACGGTATGATGGCAATTTCCATTCCCGCCTGGACGATTGGCACCGCGATCGGCATTGCGGTCGGCAATATCCTGCCGCATCACGTCGTCAGCGCGTTGGGCGTCGGTCTATACGGCATGTTTTTGGCGATCATCATCCCGCCCGGACGAAAAAACAAGGTCATCGCCGGTCTCGTTGCCATCTCCATGGCGGCAAGTCTCGCCATGTCCGTCCTGCCGGTCGTCTCTCATATTTCCTCTGGTATGCGCACTATTATTCTGACCGTTGTCATTGCAGGCATTGCGGCAGTTTTGTTCCCAGTAAAGGAGGAAGAACATGCTCAATAATGCTTGGATTTACATCGCCGTCATGGCAGGCGTCACGTATTTGATCCGCGTTTTGCCGCTGACACTGATTCGGAAGGAAATCAAAAACCAGACCATCCGCTCGTTTTTATTTTATGTGCCGTATGTGACGCTCGCCGTCATGACCTTCCCTGCCATCGTGCAGGCAACCGACAGCATGTGGGCAGGTCTCGCCGCGCTTGTCGCAGGCATTGTACTCGCTTGGTTCGGCGGCAGCCTGTTTCAGGTTGCTGTTGTCGCCTGCGCCGTGGTATTCGTGCTGGAACTGTTTTTGTGAGCGAACACCAACAGAGAATCTTGACACGTTGCGCTTCGCCATGCTATAGTGTAGTCACACAATAGAAACCTCGGTGAGGGAGTAGTTTGCGGCGAAGGCCGTGGAAATATCAACAATCGCGTCGATGCGTGCATCGACTGGTATTTTCTTAAAAAATGAGACTCATAGACGAAGGTACAGTAGGGAATCCTACTATATCATCGTCTATGGGTCTTTTTTTATTCTCTCCGCGGAGGACATGCTGTTTGGAGGAAGAAATCTATGATTTATCTGTTGTACCTGCTCGTTGCCGCCGGTGTCGTGCTGTTTTCCGTCAAGGCATCCGACTATGTGGATTTGCTCGACAAGAAAACCAGCCTGTCCGGCGCCTTTATCGGCGGCATTATGCTGTCCGCTGTCACCAGCCTGCCGGAATTGTTCACCAGTATCTCGTCTACGGTGCTGATTCATCAGCCGGGACTATGTCTGGGCAATATCTTGGGCAGTGATCTGTTTAACATGGCCATGCTGTCGTTTTTCCTGCTCCTTTTTGCGCGCACCTTCCGCGAGGGAAAGCTGTCCGACAGCCACCGCATGGTCACGGTATTTGTCTTTGTCTGTTATCTCGTCATGATTCTCAACTGGCTGGGCATCCTGCGCATCCAAATCCTGAGCATTAGCCTCTCTTCCGTCATTATCGTCGTGATGTACATTCTGAGCATCCGATATATGTCCGCAGAAGACAGTGACGATTCTAACGAAGAGGACACCAGCCCGCTCACCGTGCCGCAAATCGCTGTGCGTTTTATTCTCGTCAGCATTGGCATTGTCGTTCTCAGCATTGCGATCACGTACATCACCGATGCCATCTCGCTCCGCCTGCATCTGGGTCAGGGCATGGCAGGTGCGCTGTTCCTCGGCATTGCGACCAGTCTGCCGGAGGCATCCTCTACCGTTGCGCTGCTGCGCATGAAGAACGTAGACATCGCGTTCGGCAACATTGTCGGCAGCAATATCTTCAATTTTATTATCATGGCAGTAGTAGACATTCTGTACCGCGGCTCTGTCTATGATTTCAGCGATCCGCACACCGTTATTCTGATGCTGTGCGGCACGGCAGCTCTGCCGCTGCTGTGGATTATGATGAAGTTCCGCAACAAAGCGACACAGGTCATCTGCCCGTTGGGTATTATTGCCTGTTATCTGGCATTTCTGCTGGGATGAGCATCTATCTTCGCGTTCTCCCATAATTCTTCGGATTTTTTGTGCGTTTCCCCATAAAATTGCCAATATCCCTTGAACATATCAAACAAAAAGTTGTATAATGGTTATATCAACCAACGAGGGGCGCGTCCTCTCCGCGGAAAAGAATGTGTAAATTCATTTTTGGAGGGAAAACCAATGTTTGAGAATCTGATTGCTGCTCTGAAGGCAGAGCGCAGAACTATCGTTTTCACAGAGGGTCCGGATGCTCGTATTCTGGAAGCTACCGCTCGTCTGCTCAAGGATGACCTGATGGACGTTATCCTGATCGGCGGCGTTGACGAAGTAAAGGCTGCTGCTGCACAGGGCGGTTTCGACATTGAGAAGGCTACCATCATTGATCCGGCAAACTATGCAGAGTTCGATGAGATGGCTCAGAAGATGTTCGAGCTGCGCAAGGGCAAGATGGACATGGATACCGTCAAGGCAAACCTGGCAAAGGGCAACTACTTCGGCACCATGCTGGTTAAGATGGGCAAGGCTGACGCTCTGCTGGGCGGCGCTACTTACTCCACCGCTGACACCGTTCGTCCGGCTCTGCAGCTGGTTAAGACCAAGCCGGGTGCACATCTCGTAAGCTCCTGCTTTATTCTGAGCCGTCCGGCTAAGGATGGCGGCGAAGAGATGTACGCTATGGGCGACTGCGCTATCAACATCTCCTATGAGGACACCGTTGACAAGAAGACCGGCGAGGTTACTCTGACCGCTGCTCAGAAGATCGCTGAGGTTGCTATCGAGACCGCAAAGACCGGTGCTGCTTTCGGCATCGACCCGAAGGTTGCTATGCTGTCCTACTCCACCATGGGTTCCGGCAAGGGCCCGACCGTTACCATGATGCGCGACGCTACCGCTGCTGCTAAGGAGCTGGCTCCGGAGCTGGCTATCGACGGCGAGCTGCAGTTTGACGCTGCATTCTCCCCGGTTGTTGCTAAGACCAAGGCAAAGGGTTCTCCGGTTGCAGGTCAGGCAAACACCTTCATCTTCCCGGACATCAACGCAGGCAACATCGGCTACAAGATTGCTCAGCGTCTGGGTGGTTTCGAGGCATATGGCCCGATTCTGCAGGGTCTGAACGCTCCGATCAACGACCTGTCCCGCGGCTGCAATGCTGATGAAGTTTACCAGATGGCTATCATCACCGCTGGTCTGAAGTAATTTTACACAGAACGCAATTGGTACAGCCGCTGTCTCCTGACAGCGGCTGTCTTTCTCTCACAGAGCATCACAAAAATATGGGGAAACAGACATATCACATCCGCAAGCGGATGTACGAAATCATTGAAAAAGACCGACAGCACGACAAATTCAGCGCACTATATGACAGATACATTCTCGTTTTGGTCTGTCTGAGCGCCATCCCGCTGTTGTTAAAAATATGGAACCGGCCGGTTCTCCTGCTGGATCGAACCGTGACGGCACTCTTTATCGTCGATTATATCCTGCGCTGGATCACCGCAGATTTTTCGCCGCGCATGAAAGAGTTATCGCTGCGGCAGGCCATGCTGCGCTATCCGTTCACACCGATGGCGGTGATTGACCTGCTGGCGATTCTGCCGGTCATCACGACATTTCCCGCTGTCATGCAGCTGCTTCCGGACATGCCGCTGACGCAGTACATTCAAATTCTGCGCGTCATGCGTGTCTTTCGCTGCGCGCGCTTTCTCAAGACCATGCGCTATGCGCGGAGCTTTATTTATATTTACCGCGCCGTGCGCCGCGAGCGCAAGCTGCTCATCATGGTTCTGATGCTGTCGATGGTATACAGCTTTGTCTCTGCCGCTGTCATGTTCTCGGTGGAGCCGAACTCGTTTGACAGCTTTTTTGAAGCCCTGTACTGGGCATTCGCCATGCTGACAACCGTCGGATACGGCGATATTTATCCGGTGACGCGCGCGGGCAGACTGGTCAGCATGATTTCCTCGGTATTTGGCACCGCCGTCATTGCGATGCCCGCCGGTATTTTAACCGCCGGATTCATGGAGGAAATCAACAAAGTCCGTTTCAAAGACGAGCGCAAGCTGGAGCAGGAGGTTTCTGAGCTGCTCGACGAAATCAAGCAGCTGCGTAAAGAGCAGGCCGAACGCGGACTGGAGGATAAAATCGAGCGGATTGCCGCACAGGTCGAGCAGGTGCAGGAACACCGCGAGCAAGACGCCGTATTATTGCAGGATCTGTCGGAAGATTTGAAAAATGCGCTGGCACGTGGTACAATAAACGAGCTTGAAGAAGGATCGGATCAAGTATCATAGAAGAAGATAGAAGAAGTTCGTTTAAGATGGAGGAGTTTATCAACTATGGCAGTTTATAGTTCCATGAAGGAATATCATACCCGCGCGCACATGGGCATGATTGATGTAACCGGAGATTTTCAGGAGGCTGTAACCGAAGCTTGCCACAAGTTCGGCATCAAGAGCGGTACCGTTACCGGCTTTACGACCGGCGGTGTTGCCGGTCTGACCACGCTGGAATTTGAGCCTGGCATGGTCAATCATGACCTTAAGGCAGCGATGGACGTCTTTTCTCCGTACACGGATGAAAAGGGTCGTGTGATTCATTACGAGCACCACAACACCTGGCATGACGACAATGGCTCGAGCCATATCAAGTCGGCACTGCTCAGCCCGTTCATCACGGTTCCGTTTATCGACGGACGCATTACCGTCGGCCCGTGGCAGAACCTGACCCTGGTCGAGTGCGACACCCGCGATCGTCACCGCGAAATCGTATTCCAGGTCATGGGCGAATAATTTCATGCAAACCAAAACGCCAGCCCGATGGGCTGGCGTTTTTTGTATTCCACTCGCATTACTTGAGCAGATATTTGCTTGTATTGACCTTTGTCGTGGTGGACTTGCCGTTTTCGGTCACGGTCTTGTACAGGGAAGCGTACTTATAGTTGCCGCTGACCGAGCTCTTGCTGGACAGGGTAACCGTCTTTTCCGAGGTCTTTGTGCCGTAAATCGTCACGGACAAAGAACCGCTGCCTGCGCTTGCCACAATCTTAATCGGGTTGTCCGTGTTGTTCACAAACTTGAAGTCCTGGCTGCCGTAATATACGGCGGCATCCTGCGATACCGGTGTGTACGATACCTGGAACTGATGGCAGGAGCGCTCTGTTACCTTGAGATCTGCATACAGAACAGCGCCGTATACCGTCGAGGATACCTGACAAACGCCGCCGCCAAGGCCTTCTACCTGCTTGCCGTTCTGGAAAATGATGGCGTTCTGATAGCCCTTTGCCGCGGTTCTTCTGCCGACAATGCCGTTGAGCGAGAAGGTCTCGCCCGGCTGAAGGACGGTGCCGTTAATTGCCTCTGCTGCCAGACGGATATTGGTCGTGCGACCCTTTACGCTGGAGTTATAGTAGGTAGTCTTGGAGCCCAGCACATCGCTGAATTCCTCGCCCTTTGTCGTTGTCGTCGTGTTTGTTGTGGTGTTGTCCGTCGTATTGCTCGGCTGCGTGGTGTTCTGTGCAGCTCCTGTGCTCTTGTCGGACAGATACTTGTTGTATACATAACCGGTCTGGTTATTGTAGGAAATCTGTACCCAGTTGCCGGAGGTGCCGGTCTTCTGTACCTGTGTGCCCTGCGGAACAACGCAAACCACTGCCGAACCGTTTTTCGGCTGGGTTCTCATGTTGACGCCAGCGGTTGTGTAAACCGTGCCGGTGGTCTCCTGCGGCTTGTCTTCCTTCTGTGCCGGGGTGCTGGTGGTTCCCTGCGGCTGCTGTGCCGGAGCTGCGGTCTCGCCCGTCTGCTTCAGGAACTTCTTGTAAATATAACCAGTTTTACCATTATATGACACTTGGTACCAGTTGCCGTTTTGAGAAACCTTCTGAATAGTGGTGTTCTCCGGAATCGTGCACACGATAGCGGCGCCGTTCTGCGGCTCGCTGCGCATATACACAGCGGATGCTGTCTCAGCATACTCCACTGCCGAAGCAGAGACAGATGTTGTTGTCTGGGTCGTTTCTGCCGCCGGATTTGCGTAAGCAAACGCACTGCCGCACACTGTTACAGCAGCCAAAGCACCAGAAAGAATGCCCCTCATAATTCTTTTGGTTTTCATAGTCATCCTCCAAAATATATTGATTTCTTTTGTATTGTATCACCTATTTTTCTTCTTTTCAAGTTTTCCAGCAAATACATATTTCAAAATTCCATATGACATAACGGAAAACCGGCACCTTTCGGTGCCGGTTTGTGTTCATTTTCGATTATCCTTGACGCATTCAGCGCTTATCGGTGGTGTACTTCGCGGAGATATAACCGGTCTTGCCGTTATACGCGATGCTGTACCAACCGTTCTTCAAGGTGATGGTCTTTACCTCTGCGCCCTTCTTGAGAACGCCCAGTTTCTTGGCATTCTTGTTCGGCTCTGCGCGAACATTCAGGTCGGAGGTGGTGTATACGGTCTTGGTTGCCGGAGTGGTCGGCTTTTCGGTGCCCGGCTTGACTTCGGTGGTGTACTTCGCGGAGATGTAACCAGTCTTGCCGTTGTACTTGATGGTGTACCAGCCGTTTTTCAGCTCGATGACTTCTACTGCGGTGCCCTTCTTGAGAACGCCGAGCTTCTTGCCGCTGGTGGATGCCTTATCGCGGACATTCAGGTTCGCGGTAGTGTACACAACCTTCTTGGCAGCGGTTGCCGGCTTGGTCGTGGTGGTATACTTCGCGGAGATGTAACCGGTCTTGCCGTTGTACTTGATGGTGTACCAGCCATTTTTCAGACCGGTGGTCTCTACAGTTGTGCCCTTCTTGAGAACGCCGAGCTTTGCGCTGGTCTTATCCGGCTTTGCACGAACGTACAGGTCGCCCGTGGTGTAAACGGTTGTGGTGGTCGGCTTTACTTCCGGCTTGGTCTCGGTGGTATACTTCGCGGAGATATAACCGGTCTTGCCGTTGTACTTGATGGTGTACCAGCCATTTTTCAGACCGGTGG
>CAVAJF010000036.1:0-142269 GCA_963588905.1 Eggerthellaceae bacterium | reverse complement strand
AACCCCCCCCCCGAAAAATAACGAATAATATTGAAAAATACTAGAAATTTTCGCTAATTTAGTCCGACACTTTTCTAAGAGGTCTTTTTATCTCTTACACATATTTTTCTGCTTTTTGTGCGGATTTTCTGCCAAAGAGCGGATTTCCAGTTCTTCTATTGTGACGAACAAAATTATTTGCTGTTGTACAGGAATGTTACAACCTGTGCGCGCGTACAGCCATTCTTCGGAGAGAAGGTCGTCTTGGACGTGCCGCCAGTGACGCCGTTCTTCACAGCCCACATAACCGGCTCATAATACCAGTCAGCGATCTTGACATCGTTGAACGGATTCTTATAAGCAACCTTCTTCGAGCCGTTCGCCTTCCACATAAAGGTGACAATCTCTGCACGGGAGCAGGTCTTGTTCGGGCTAAAGGTCGTCTTGGACGTGCCAGAGGTAACACCCTTGTTTACAGCCCACATAACAGCCTTATAGTACCAACTCGAGGTCTTGACATCGGTAAACGGATTTGCTACCGACTTGGTAACGTCCGGGCTACCTGCGTTCTTCCACAGGAACATGACAGCCTGTGCACGCGTGCATACCTGATTCGGGCTAAAGGTTGTCTTGGATGTACCAGAAGTAATACCCTTCTTTACTGCCCAATTGACAGCATCATAGTACCATGCGGTCTTCGGAACATCGGTAAACTCCATATCCGTGGTTGGCTGTGCCGGTGTCGAAGGCTTTGTCGTGGTCGTATACGCTTTACTGATATAGCCAGTCTTGCCAGCAAACGAGATGGTGTACCAACCATCCTTCAATGCGGTGGTCTGTACCTCAGCGCCCTTCTTCAACGTACCCAAAATCTTCGCCTTGTTGTTCGGCTGCTCACGAACATTCAAGTCCACGGTCGTATATACCGTTGTTGTGGTAGACGGCTTCGTTGGTTCGTCCGGTTTGGTCAGAGAAATGTACTTGTTGTACACATATCCCGTCTTTCCGGCAAAGGAAATCTGATACCAGTTACCCTCCGAACCGAGAATCTCAACCGAGGTTCCCTTATTCAATGTTCCCAGAATTTCGCCGTCATTGCTCGGCTTCGAGCGAACGTTGACGCTCGCTGTTGCGTAGCCAGTTTTCTTTGCAGCAACATTCTGTTCCTGCTGTGCAGTGCCGTCAGATGCCTGCGCTGCGACAGCAACGGTCTGATCTGCATTCTGCTGACCTGTTGCATCCAATGCAAATGCATTTCCGCACAGCAAGCAAGCAGCCATCATCCCCGTGGCAATGCGAATTTTTGCGTTTTTCTTCATGGTGATCCCCTTTTCTTTCCAAGGCAACGCCCTGTTTTATCTTTGTATATACTATCACATTCGCGCAGATTTTTCAATACATTTTTATATGTCTTGTCGCATAACTCTTTTGAGTTATTTTGTCGTTTTCTCCTCTTTCTGTCCAATATTATTCCGTCCAGCCATATTTCTATGTAATAACTTGTGTTCTTTGCCTCGAATCAGACCGTCATACAGAGAAAGTACCAGCGGATTTTCATCGGATTTTTTAATCTGACGGGTCAAATCGACTTCGTATAGTCCTTTCGGCCGCGATGCTCGCTCTTCATCTCCCGCCGGAAGAGGCTGACCGCCGCCCATGACACAGCCACGACGACAGGCCATGACTTCCACAAAATGATATGTTGCTTTTCCCGATTCAATATCCTTCAGCAATTTGGCAGCATTCGCCAAGCCGCTGACAATGGCCGCGCGCAGTTCTTTTCCGTGATAGTGGAAAACAATCTCCTTGATTCCTTCTTCTCCGCGCACGCCGCTCTGCTTGATCTGTTCCATTTTTGCCCGTTCATGGCCATCGTTCAAACGGCGCAAAACTGCTTCTGTCACACCGCCGGAGTTGCCGAAAATCATTCCGGCACCGGAACTGATGCCAAATGGCATGTCCACGGCTTCAACTTCCAGCCGGTCAAACAAAATGCCGTCCTTTTTAATCATCGTACATAGCTCATTGGTCGTCAGAACATAATCAATATCCTGTACGCCGTCTGTCATGGATTCCGGCCGCAGAATTTCTCCTTTTTTCGCGGTACACGGCATAACAGCAACAGAAAGTACGCGCTTTCCTTCATTATTCTTCGGGTCTTTGTAGTATTCTCGAATGACTGCTCCCAGCATCTGCATCGGGGAACGACAAGTGGACAAATGGCTCGTCAGCTCCGGATACCGTTTTTCACAGTCCAGCACCCACGCAGGACAGCAGGAAGTAAACAACGGCAGATTTTCACCCGACTCTAACCGCTCCAATAGCTCCTTGCTCTCCTCCATAACCGTAAAATCTGCGCCAAACGCCGTGTCGTACACTTCATCAAACCCCAAGCGATGCATTGCATTGACGATCCGTCCCATCACGTTGACACCGTTCGGAAATCCGAATACATGCCCGACTGCTACGCGCACAGCCGGAGCAATCTGTGCCACAACTTTGACGTTTGGATCAGCGATTGCCTCTCGAATCGCATTGATGTTCGTGTTAATCGTAATCGCGCCTGTCGGACAAAATGTGCGGCACTGGCCGCAGCCGACGCAATCCGTATCCGCCAATTTACTGCCGCCGACGGTCGCAACACGGTAATTCGGGCCTTGGTCGACAAAATCCACCGCGCCGATTCCCTGTACGTCGCCACACATCCGCACGCAGTTGCCGCACAAGATACACTTGTTTGGATTCAATACAATGGCTGGTGAGCTCATATCCAGTGGATAATTTGTCTGCTGGGTCTCATAGCGGATTTGATTGACACCCATTCGCCGCGCGGTCGCCTGCAACAAGCATTCGCCGCTTTTGATACAGACCGTACAGTCTCGCTGATGCGACGCCAGCAACAGCTCCAGAATCATCTTTCGGTAACGCATCAGGCGTGGTGTGTTGGTGTAAATTTCCATGCCATCGCGCGGTTTTTCCGAGCACGAGGCAAAGGTTCGCCCGTGTTTGTCCTCTACCACGCAAAGACGGCAGGAACCGTGTATTAAGAGCTCCGGTCGATAACACAGCGTCGGCATTTCAAATCCGGCTTTGCGAATCACAGACAAAACATTTTCTTCTTCGTCCGTAAATGTAACTCGTATTTTATTGATTGTCATTGTTCCCATACGACTCTCTCCTTTGCTTCAAGAGCTCATGCCGGATAGCCAAATGTTGTCAGTGAAATGGCGTGGAATGCGCAGGTATCTGTGCAAGAGCCACAGCGGATGCATTTGTGCGGATTGATAACAAACGGAGAACGAATTTGTCCGGAGATCGCATCTACCGGACATTGCTTCGCGCACCGAGAGCATCCCTTGCACACCGTTGGGTCAATCACGTACTGCTTCATTCCCAAGCCGCACAACGCTGTATTCGTAATCATGTCTGCCAGCTCCGCCAGCTGATCCAGTTCCTGATCTGTGCCGTTGCCTTCCATGATTTTTTTCAGCAGCTGCCGCATTCGCTTGGTGCCCTCTCGACACGGTGCACACTTTCCGCAGCTTGCCAAATGAATAAACTTTTGAAAAATTTGGTCGATTTCAGGCTGAATTTCCGTATGGTTTTCAATGTCTAAAACACCCGTCCGAATCATCTGTTTCAGATGTTCAATCGAGGCAAAACTCGCCGTTGCTTCTGGATTGATTTCCGGCTGAGATGGCATGTTTGCCGAAATTCGTCCCAAGAAAACGGAATTGTCTGTCATAGAACTCCCTCCCCGCAATCTGTATTGGTTATTTGTTCCAATTTCTATCTCTCACAACTCTTTGAATCTATATAAAGTATACAGGAAAGCAATCCTTTCGTCAACCGGTAAACAGCGTTTCCTCTTCTTCGAGGATCTGCCGTAATTTTGTAATTGCTTTTCTCTCCAATCTCGACACCTGCACCTGTGAAATACCGAGCTGGCGAGCACAAACTTGCTGGGTCTGTCCGCGAAAATATCGCAGCAAAAGCACCTGCTGGGCGCGGGAATCCAGCTGGCGCATGGCTTCTTGCAGAGACAGCGATTCCAAAATCGTCTCTTCCATCCGCTGATCTCCTAGCAATTGTTCCAGCGTCGTTCCATCCTCTCCGATTTCCCGTTGTAACGAGTCTGTCGGCAGCAGAGCGGTTTCACAAGACGCGATTTCTTCCGGCGCGACATCCAAAAAATCTGCCAGCTCAGATACCGTTGGAGATCGCTGCAGGGTTTGGTGCAGGGTCTGTCTCGCGGCACTGATGCGATAGCCCAGTTCTTTTATCGTGCGGCTGATTTTAATCGTGCCGTCATCGCGCAAAAATCGGCGGATTTCGCCTGCAATTTTCGGAACCGCATAGGTAGAAAACTTCGTACCATATGCGCAGTCAAAGCCCTGTATCGCTTTGAGAAGACCAATGCTCCCCAATTGAAACAGATCTTCTGCTTCCGTGCCGCGTCCGGTATATCGCTTGACGATGCTCCAAACGAGTGCTTGATTGTCTCGTACCAGCTGTTCTTTCGCCTGTTCGTCTCCCTGCTGTGCTTCCTGTAACAGGCGCAGCTGCTCCTCGTACTTACACAAAACGGTTGCGTATGCGTTTGGTCATTGTGACCTGTGTGCCAATACCTTCCCGCGAGCGAACGCGCAATTTATCCATAAAGCTCTCCATAATTGTAAAGCCCATGCCGGATCGTCCCGCATCACCCGTTGTAAACATTGGCTGTCGTGCCCGCTGAACATCCGGTATGCCACAGCCCTTGTCTTTGACAGAAATCTGCATTTCATCATTGTCAAACAGCTTCGCCTGAATGGTTATGTACCCGGTCTCTTCTTTGTATGCATGGACAATGCAGTTGGTTACGGCTTCACTGACCGCCGTCTTGATGTCATTGATTTCCTCAATGGTCGGATCAAGCTGCGCCGCAAAAGCTGCGACCGCCTGCCGAGCAAACGCCTCATTGCACGATCGACTGAGAAATTTGATGCTCATCTGGTTGATTTCGCTGCGCATACTGCCACCTCCTCTTCCTCTGCTACAGATACGTCCGGCAATTCCGGCAGAAAATGGACTCGTTTTTGAATGCCTGCCGCCCGAAAGATGCGCATGGCAGACGGCGGTGTGCGTATCACACAAAACGTCTGTCCTGCACCCAAAATATTTCGCTGTGCACCAAGTACAACCGCAATGCCTGAGCTATCCATAAAGGTTAAGCCGGATAAATCTAAGACAATGGGATCATTGGGATATAAAATCATCGTCTTTTCCAGATATTCCATACACTGTGCAGCCTCATGATGTCCCAATTCGCCGCAAAATCGAATGACAATGCCGACTTTTTCTCGTCTATGCGAACATTTCACTTCGTTTTCCTCCTAACACACTGCCATGCAGGCAAAAAAATAGAACCGTTCCCTTTTTCAGAGAACGGTTCTATTATAAAAAACATAAGTGAAAAAATTCATCAAATTCTGTCGGCTGCCAGAGCATTTTTCGCTTCTCCCGCAACATACAGCGAGCCGCACACGACAATGGCATCTGTCTCATCCGCATAACGCAGCGCGCGCTTAAGTGCTGACGGAACATCTCCACAGTCAATGACATTGCAGTATGGCGAAAACGCGCGAATCATCGTCGTCAATTCGCGGCTGGACAGCGCGCGCGGATTGTCCGGCTGCAC
Source organism: Eggerthellaceae bacterium (assembly GCA_963588905.1). Classification (GTDB taxonomy): domain Bacteria; phylum Bacillota; class Clostridia; order Oscillospirales; family Butyricicoccaceae; genus Butyricicoccus_A. The sequence goes on along the minus strand of CAVAJF010000036.1, from coordinate 136,610 downwards.
GGTATAGACAGAATCCGCCCGACGCACCAACATGCGCACGCAGGCCTCATATTGCTTGTCTGCCACCATGCCCAACACCAGAGAAATACCGCCGGCAGGCAGCAAATCATCCATCGTTGCGCACAGTGCCGTCACACCATCCACATTGTGTGCGCCGTCAATCATGAGCAGCGGATCGGTCTGCACGACCTCCTGTCGCCCAGCTATGACAGCACGGGAAAAGCCGTCTGCGATCGCCTGATCGGAGATCTTCCAGCCCTTTTCGCGTAAAACAAGCAGAGCCGCATATGCCGTTGCAGCGTTGTCCGCCTGATGTCTGCCGACAAGACGCAAATGAAACCTCTTACCATCTATCACGCAGTCTGTGCCTTCCAGCGTGCAGGACGCAATTTCCGGCATCGGTGCCTTGACATACTGCGCGGTCACGTCATAGCAGCGCTGGCGCAAAACAGCATCGACGCTGTCCTTCTGCTCTGGATAGTTGACCAGCGTGCAGCTACTCTTGACGATGTGGCTTTTGTCCGCAGCGATTTCCTCCACAGTATTTCCGAGCACCGCCATGTGATCCAGCGCGACATGCGCCATCACAGCGACCTCCGGCGCATCAATACAGTTCGTCGCATCAAAACGCCCGCCAAGGCCAACCTCCAGCACAACAATGTCACATTGCTGCTGCGCAAAATACAGCATTGCGCACGCGGTGGTAAACTCAAATTCGCCAATGCGTTCGCCCTCCGGTAGGGTGAGCTGCTGCTCTGTTTCCATGACCTTCTGTGCGATGCGGCACAGATCCGCACGCGGAATCATTTCGCCGTTGACGCGAATGCGCTCACAGAAATCCATGATAAACGGCGAGGTAAACAAACCGGTTTTATACCCTGCCTGCTGCAAGACAGCAGCACAGAGCACTGCTGTGCTTCCCTTGCCATTGGTGCCTGCAATGTGGACAAATTTCAGTTTTTTTTGCGGATTACCCAGCGTCGCCATCAGGGCACGCATCCGGTCAAGGCATGGCGTGCCGCTGAAGCGACCATGGGCATGGATCCGCGTTAATATCTGTTCATAGTTGTCCATGAATCTTAGTCCAGAGCAGCGATGCTCTCGTTCAGCTTGGCGATCTGATCGGTCAGCTTAGCAGCCTTGACGCGCTCGCCCTCGACAACCTGCTCCGGCGCCTTGTTCAGGAATCCCGGATTGTTCAGCTTCTTATTGATAAAGTCCAGATCCTTCTGTGCCTTCTTCAGTTCCTTATTCAGACGAGCCTTTTCCTTCTCGAAGTCAACCAGCTCGTTCATCGGCAGGTACATCTGCACATCGCCGGTGACAACGGAAACCATCTTTGCTGCGTCAGCCGGTGCAGCATCGGATACATTGATTGCGCTCGCATAAGCCAGCTTGAGGAAGCAAGCCTCGCCCTCGGTAAAGACGGCCCGACGTGCCTTGTCCTCGGTCACAACATAAACCTGTGCCTTTTTGGACGGCGGAACGTTCATCTCTGCGCGGCGGTTACGAATAGCGCGGATGCTCTCCATCAGCATTTCCATCTGTGCCTCTTCAGTCGGGAAGTTCAGCTCTTCCTGATACTCCGGCCACTTGGACAGCATGATGGTCTCGCCCTCATGCGGCAGAGCCTGCCAGATGGTCTCGGTGATGAACGGCATAAACGGATGCAGCAGCTGCATCGAACCGGACAGCACGTAGCACAGCACGTTCTGTACGTTCTCGCAGGTCTCCTTGTCGTCCTTGTTCTGCAAACGGGTCTTGGCAATCTCAATGTACCAATCGCAGAATACATCCCAGATAAAGTCATTGAGCTTCTGTGCAGCGATGCCCAGCTCGTACTTGTCGATGTTGGTGGTGACATCCTGTACCAGCGTGTTGAACTTGGACAGAATCCACTTGTCCTCCATGGTCAAGTTGGTCGGCAGCTGAACCTTGTCAATGGTCAGATTCATCTGAATGAAGCGGGATGCGTTCCAAATCTTATTGCAGAAATTGCGGCTCGCTTCGACGCGATCCTTGGAGTAACGCATATCATTTCCTGGGGAATTGCCGGTTGCCAGCGTGAAGCGCAGTGCATCTGCACCGTACTGGTCAATGACCTTGAGCGGGTCAATGCCGTTGCCCAGAGACTTAGACATCTTTCTGCCCTGCTCATCGCGCACCAGACCGTGAATGTAGACGGTCTTGAACGGCACCTGCTTCATATGCTCCATACCGGAGAAGATCATACGAGCAACCCAGAAGAAGATAATATCATAGCCGGTAACCAGTGTATCGGTCGGATAGAAGTATTCCAGTTCCGGTGTCTTGTCCGGCCAGCCCAGCGTGGAGAACGGCCACAGTGCAGAGGAGAACCAGGTATCCAGTACGTCCTCTTCCTGACGGATGTGATGACCGCCGCACTTCGGGCAGGTGGTGACATCTTCCTTGGCTACGGTCATTTCGCCGCAGTCCTCACAGTAGTACGCCGGAATACGATGACCCCACCACAGCTGACGGGAGATACACCAATCGTGTACATTCTCCATCCAGCGCGTATAGGTCTTGCTGAAGCGTTCCGGAACGAACTTGATCTCGCCATCTTCAACAACGCGAATGGCATCCTTTGCCAGCGGTGCCATCTTGACAAACCACTGTGCAGAGGTCATCGGCTCTACGGTCGTGCCGCAGCGATAGCAGGTGCCAACGTTGTGGGTGTGATCCTCGATCTTTACCAGACGGCCTTCTGCTTCCAGATCAGCCAGAACCGCCTTGCGGCACTCGTAACGATCCATGCCCTGGTACTTGCCGCCGTTTTCATTGACGGTTGCATCCTCGTTAAATACGAGAATCTGCTCCAGATTATGGCGCTGACCCATCTCGAAGTCGTTCGGGTCATGACACGGTGTGGTCTTTACACAGCCGGTACCAAATTCTTTGTCTACATAATCATCGGCAAAAATCGGAATTTCACGGCCGATAATCGGCAGAATAGCCATCTTGCCAACCAGATGCTTGTAGCGTTCATCCTCCGGATTGACAGCGATGCCGCTGTCGCCCATAAAGGTCTCCGGACGAGTGGTTGCAACGATAACGCTCTCATCGGAATCCTTGATATCGTACTTGATATACCACAGCTTGCCCGGCTGGGTTTCGTACTCAACTTCAGCATCAGACAGTGCCGTTGCACAATGTGGGCACCAGTTGATGATGCGGCTGCCCTTGTAAATCAAGCCCTTGTTGTACAGGTTGACAAATACTTCCTTGACAGCCTTGGAGCAACCCTCGTCCATTGTGAAACGCTCACGGCGCCAGTCACAGGAGGAGCCGAGCTTCTTGAGCTGCTGGATAATGCGGTCGCCATACTGGTTCTTCCACGCCCAAACGCGCTCCAAGAACTTCTCACGGCCGAGGTCATAACGGGTCAAACCCTCTTCTTTGCGCAGGTTCTCCTCTACCTTGATCTGGGTAGCAATGCCTGCATGGTCTGTACCCGGCATCCACAGGGCAGAATAGCCCTGCATACGCTTGGTACGGATGAGAATGTCCTGTAAGGTCTCATCAAATGCATGACCCATGTGCAGCTGACCGGTTACATTCGGAGGCGGAATCACAATCGTAAACGGTTTCTTGTTTTCATCTACTTCGGCATTGAAGTAGCCCTTTTCTTCCCACGTCTTGTACAGTTTGTCTTCTGTCGCAGACGGGTCATACGTCTTTGGCAATTCGTTGGTCACAAAATTGCCTCCTTCCTTCAATATATATTCGCGTGCAGCCGGATCTTTCGCTGAAAATAAGAAAAAGCCTTCGTCCTTGTATCAGGACGAAGGCTTGTGCTCTCCGCGGTACCACCCTAATTCACGCAAGCAATTTATCTTACGTGCACTTTCAGTCGGATAACGGTGACAGGCCGAATGCTCCTACTCGCCGGATGTCTCCAGTTTCAGCGCATTAACTCAGAAGCTACCTTCCATTCCCTGCCGCGAAGCCTTGCACCGACCGGCTTCTCTCTCTGCTGGCGCAGGAATGTACTCCTCTTCTTCAGCGTCGATCTCTGTTTTAGACTTGTCTATTATAGTACGGCGGAGCAAGGTTGTCAAGACATGGATGCAGCTCTAACGCACACAACCATTTTTATTCTTTTCCCAATCGCAGGCTCTTCTTTCCGGTTTCCCTTTGCAGATCCGTCATGCGCGTAAAGATTCCATTTTGTGCATAAAGTGCTTGCGGCGTGCCCTGTTCTGCGACAATGCCGTCCTTGAGCACGACAACCTTGTCTGCATTGGCAACCGTGCGCATTCGATGAGCAATGATTAAAACCGTTTTATCGGCAATCAATTTAGACAATGCTTCCTGTACGGCTGTTTCGTTTTCTGCATCCAGAGAAGCGGTTGCCTCGTCAAGCAGAATAATCGGTGCATCTTTGAGGAATGCACGCGCGATAGAAATACGCTGGCGCTCGCCGCCGGACAACTCCGAACCGTTCTCGCCGATTCGTGTCTGATAGCCGTTAGGCAGCTGCTGCACAAAGTCATCGACGTTGGCAAGCTTTGCCGCTGCAAGCACTTCTTCGTCTGTGGCATCTTTCTTGCCGACGCGGATGTTTTCCATAATGCTCTGGTCAAACAGCGTGACATCCTGAAAGACAATGGAATACAGCTTGAGCAATGCTTCCGGGTCAGTCTTTGATACATCCATACCGCCGACAGTAATCTTGCCGCGATTGGCGTCCCAGAAACGAGCTGCCAGACGCGAAACCGTCGTCTTACCGCCACCAGACGGGCCAACCAGTGCTGTCACCTGTCCCTGTTTGGCGGCAAAGGATACATCGCGCAGGACGGTTTCTCCGCTGTCATACACAAAACCTACATGGTCAAAGACAATATCATATCCCTTGTTGGTCAGCGTTTCACTGCCTGTCTGCTCCGGATAGTCGGAAATCTCATTCATGCGCTGTACGTTAATCTCCAACGCATTGAGGGCTGCCAGATTGATGAGACTGCCGTTCATCGGTTCGTAAAGTCTCGATACCACGAGTAAAAATGCAAAGAATACAATCAAATCAATCTTGCCCTGTACGAGCAGGGAGCCACCTACCAATGCTACCGTCGCAATGCCAAATTTGAGCAGCATTTGTGCACTCGTGACCAGCATACCTGTGATAAGTTCCGCCCGTGTCGAAGAAGATTCTACCGACTCGATTTTGCGATACAGACCGCGCAGATAGGTTTGTTCTGCATTTGCACTCTTCAAATCTTTGGATGCCTCTAAGCACTCCTGCATACCGTCTGCCGCTGTAAGGCGTGCCTGTGTTGCATCAACCGAAAGTCGATGGCGAATGCGCTTGGACAGTGCAACGATAATCAGCGAGATCGGCAGCGGCCACAATGCGGCAATTGCCATGCGCCACTCGAAGAATAGCAGACCAATGGCAATAAGAATTGTCGATACAATTGCACCGTAAAATTGCGCGAATTGATGCGACAAAGCGTGTTCCAATGTTGCGACATCACCCAAAATCACGGTTGTCAAATCGGCAGAATCTTTCTTTCCAAAGAAGCTGAGCGGCAGACGGCGCAGCTTTTCTGCCAATGCAAGCCGTTTCACGCCAGACTCCTGATACATGGCAAAAAATGTCGCATTGTACTGCCAGAGCACCGTAATCCCAATCAAAACCAATGCGGCAATTGAGCCGACGATCAGTAATGTGAGATGCGCTTTTGGCTGTCCCGCCAGCAAATCACTGACCAGCACATATAACAGGCCAACCGGCAGCATCAGTGCCAGATTGACGCACACCGTTGCAACAATAGAGAGAATCAAATCTTTTGCGCCTTTTTCGGATACGGCGTATTGCTTCATCAGCTTATGAATCATTTGTTGTCACCTACCTTCCATTGTGCAGCATGTTGATACTGATCCCACATCTCTCGATACAGGCCTTGTTTTTCTAACAATTGCGTGTGTGTGCCGTGCTCGACAATGTTGCCGTGATCCATCACATAGATACAGTCTGCGTGCTGAATGGTTGTCAAACGATGAGCAATCATCAGTACCGTCTTGTTCTTTGCCAGTTTCTCAAATGCTTTCTGCATCAGTGCTTCGTTTTCCGGGTCAGCAAAGGCAGTTGCCTCATCCAATACAAGAATCGGTGCATTTTGTAAAATCGCTCTGGCGATGGCAATGCGCTGCTGTTCACCGCCGGACAGATAGGTACCTTGTGTGCCAATCATCGTGTGAATGCCATCCGGCAGTTTTTCCAAAATCTCATCGCACTGTGCATCGTGCAGGGCAGCCAGAACTTCCTCATCCGAGGCATCCGGACGTGCCAGACGCACATTCTCTGCAATCGTCATCTTGAGCAGCTTGCTGTTCTGAAAAACATAAGAAACCGTATTGACACGGCTCTGCTTGGACATCTCACGGACGTCTACACCGCCAATGCGTACCACACCGGATTCAACGTCCCAAAAGCGGGAAAGCAATCCTGCCATTGTACTCTTGCCGCTGCCGCTCGGGCCGACAAAGGCCGCTGTATGTCCCGCCGGAATCGTAAATGAGAGATTCTGTACCGCGGGCTTTGCGTCCTTCTGATACCGGAACGTCACATCGTCAAAGACAACCGTATCGTCTTTCGGTGTTTTCGGCTGTTTTGTCTCATCCAACGGCTGTGCGGACAAAATGCTGTCGAATCTCCGAATGGCATCTTTGACTGTCATGGACTCTTCACCCATATACATGATGCGTGTGAAGGATGTGGCAATAATCGGTGTAAAAATGACATAGAAAATGAAGTTGAGCGCAACATCCGGCAGCACGCTGCCGCCTTGGCACAAAATCAGCGTCAGCACAATAAGAAAGGCAAAAGTGCTGTTGATTGCCATTTGGAAGTAAATCATCGGAGAACGGCATGATTTTGTATAATTGATGCAGAATTTGTAATAGGTGTCAATCGAATGCTTAAAGCGCGAAAATGAATACACAGTCTGTGAAAACGTCTTGACTACACTCATGCCGCGCACATACTCGACTGACTCACGGTTCATATCTTCCAGAGCCCCTTGATATTTCTTCATATCCTCGGCAAGTGCCGGTCCCATCGTGCGGCTCATGGCAATCATGCTCAAAACAACCGGAATCAGGCTGACGAGTCCATACCGCCAATCAAACACAAACAGGACAATAATCAGCGCAATTGGTGTGACAACAACGGTTGCCGCATCCGGCAGCTGGTGCGCCAGATACGTTTCTGTTGCCGCCGAAGAATCGTTGACGATGCGGCGCAGCTTGCCGCTGCCCTGCTCATCGACATAGCCAATCGGCAGCTTGGTGATATGTTCCATCAGCGTCTTGCGAATATTGACCGCCACGCGAAATGCAGATAAATGAGAGCACATCAGCGCGCAGAAATAAAGCAGCATGGACACCAGAGCAAAAATCACCGCCCAAACACCATTGTGCACAAGATTCACTGCCTGTGAAAAGTCCGGTGCCACAGCGATAATCTCCTGAATGATGCGGAAAATGCACACAAACGGAAGCAGCGCAATCACCGCGCTCGCCGCGGACAGCACCCAAGATGCATACGTCAGGTATTTGCGATTACCTGCGTAACGCATCAGCTCGCTGAGTGCCGATTTTTCTTTATTTTTCGTCTGTTTCGACATAGGCTTTCCTCCTCAAAAAAATAATGCCGTCATCTCTGACAGCATTATTTTGCAGGATTTCCTATTCGATTTCCACTCCCAACAGGTGCAAATGCTCCATTTGGTCAGCATTCTTTCTGTACTCTCTCGGTGTGCATCCCATGACAGATTTAAATGCTGCGGTAAACTTGCTCGCATTTTCATAGCCAACCATACCGGCAATTTCCGTAATACTGTGTTCTCCGGCTTCCAGTTCATGCACCGCCGCATGAATGCGGTATCTCTTCATGTACGCATAATATGGGCTGCCATAAATCTCTTTGAAACAGCTTTTGAGTGTCGTCTGTGCAATGTCATACTTTTGCGCCAGTACCTGCAGCGGAATCTTTTCTCCCAGTCGATGAATCGCCTCCTGATGCAGGGCTTTCACTTTATCCATATCACTGCGGCGAAAATAGCTGGACTGTGCGGACTCCCGTGCAAAAGGAATCGTCTGCATGGTGAGCAGAATTTCCATCACCTTCAGCTTGATATACGCCTGTTCAATCATCGGATTGACATGATACAGCTCTTCAAAAATATGATTGAGAGCAGGCATCCTGCGAATGAGCATCGCGCCGCCATGCTGCAAGACATGCTGCTGCAAAAAGGCAAGCTGTCGGGCAATTTCCGGAAATAACGGCTGAATAGCCGCCGCCATCTCCTCTACATCCACCAAAATCGACACGCCGTCATAAAATCCCAATGGGAATTCCGAATGCAGCCGCTTGATGCCCAAGATATTTACTTCCAGCTCGCCCTGACCGAGATAAACATACCGGTCTCCTTCCAGTTGACAGCCATAGCGCCCCTGTCGGCAATGATTGATTTCCAGCACATGCAGACTGTCCTCTCCATGTTCCGGCTCCACACACTCCTGTGAGTTGAAATGATTAAAAAATACATCGACACCGGGCATAATATGATGAATTGTCATGGAGCTTTCCCGATGTTCCGCTTCTTCTCTGGTCAATCGCGTCATATTCTGATAAGAGTCTGCTCTGCTGAATCCTTCTTCGTATATACTTACCGTATCTGTCATTCCGCCTCCGATAGTTAGGTTGTCCTAACTCATTTCCCCAAGAAAGCCTTCCGTGGTATTCCACAGAAGGCTTTGCTATTTCTTGTTATCTTACCCTTTTATCTATGCAAAACGAAGATCAATTGCCCTCGATTAAGCCATAGCCGCCAGCAGCTCTCTTGTAGATAACAGCCGGTGCGTCATCCTCTTCGGCATTGCGGAAGAAGAAGAACTGATGCTCCAGCAGATTCATCTGCAAAATAGCTTCCTCAACGGTCATAGAAGCGACATCGAATTTCTTTCGGCGAACGACTTCATACTTGTCCTCAGCGAACTCTGCGAGGCTTGCCTCATTGGCAGCCATCTTGTCAAATGCGCCCTGACGCAGCTTCTTTTCCAGACGGGTCTTATTTCTGCGAATCTGTCTCTCGATGCTCGAAATCATACCATCCACGGAAGCAAACATATCTGTCGTGGTTTCCTCTGCACGGAAAACCATGCCGTTATGACGGACTGTTACTTCTGCCGTCTGTCTGCCCTTCAGCTCACTGAAAGTAATGGTCGCGGAGGTGTCCTTCTGGAAATACCGATCCAGCTTGGTAACCTTCTTGATAGCGTAATCGCGGAGCTCTTCGCTAATCTTGATTTTTCTTTCAACGATGGTGATCTTCATAACATCAACTCCTTATGGTTTAACAACCCAATTTTTTATTCACTTGTCAAAGAAGAATTTCTGCGCGGCACACGCCGCAAGAACTTGTATTATTTCAACAAATTTCTATTTGTTTCTTCCTCTTTTGTTGGGAATATTATACCACACAGAGGCAAGCCTGTCGCATGGCAAAATTCGCCAAAAATGGAGTTGAGCGCAGAATAGCTTGAGCAATCTCTTGTTTTTTCACGTTTTCTCGAAATTTCGTGATTTTAGATTTTTCCCTCTGCATGGCGGGTGACATGGCAGCCAATGTTGACTGCACACGGCAGACCAGCAATATGGGTCGGATACGTATCAATGGCACACATCAAAGCGGTTACCGTGCCGCCCAGACCCTGCGGTCCGATGCCCAGCGCATTGACGCGCTCAATAATCTTCTTTTCCATCTCTGCATAGCCCGGATTCTCATTGAACTGACCAACCGGACGCATCAGGGCACGCTTTGCCAGATAGCACGCCTTGTCTGCCGTGCCACCCAGACCAACACCGATAACAATCGGCGGGCACGGGTTAGAGCCAGCCTTGTCGCAGGCCTCGACAACAAAATCAATAATATCCTCCGGCTTTGCGGCCGGGGTGAACATCTTGAGTGCACTCATGTTCTCACTGCCAAAGCCCTTCGGCTCAACGGTAACATGGATTTCATCACCTGCGACAACGCGCGTGTACAGAATAGCCGGGGTGTTATCGTTGGTATTGCTGCGATCCAGCAGCGGATCACGAACAACAGACAGGCGCAGATAGCCATCTACATATCCCTGACGAACGCCCTCATTGACGGCATCCTCTAGCAGACCGCCGGTAATATGCACATCCTGACCGACCTCTACAAACACAATAGCCATGCCGCAGTCCTGACAGATCGGCACAGAATTTTTACAGGCAATATCACAGTTTTCAATCATCTTGCCAAAGATGGTTTTGCCGAGCGGAGATTTCTCGTTCTTCTCTCCGTTTACATAAGACTGTCGGATGCTCTCCGGCAGGACATAGTTTGCCTTCATGCACAGCTCGCGCACCAGCGCGGTAATCTCTTTTGCTTCGATGGTTCTCATTCTGTGTAATCCTCCTGTATTGTATGCCAAATGCGGCATTATTTCACCTGTTTTCCGTCAATATATACGGCTGTGACCTTGGTGCGGTAATCCAACGGATCGCCGCTCGTAATCAGCAGATCGGCGTCCTTGCCGACACGCAGCGAGCCGATTCTTTCATCCAGTCCGGCAATACAAGCCGGAACGATGGTAACTGCCCGAAGAGCTGCGAGCGGCTCCATGCCTGCTTGTACAGCAGCTACCACGCACTGCATGAAATGCTTGAGCGTCGTTTCCGGATGGTCGGTTGTAATCGCGGTCTCAATGCCTGCTTGGGTCAGCAGCGCCGGTGCCTGCTCGGTCAAATGACGCAGTTCTGGTTTTGAGCGATCCGTTAAAAACGGGCCTGCACAAATCGGTACGTGTTCCTCTGCCAGAATATCCGCAACGAGATGCGCCTCTGTGCCATGCAAAATAACCGGCTTTAACGAAAACTCCTTCGCAATGCGCAGCGCAGTAAACATATCATCCGCACGGTGCGCATGAAAATGTGCCGGACACGTACCGTCCAAAACCGGAAGCAACGCTTCGTATTTAGCATCATACTCCGGTAAATCCGACGGATCTTCTGCGTGCTGCTTTTGTCTGCCATATTCTTGTGCCTTGTACAGCGTCTCTCGAATCAACGCCGCAGTCGCCATGCGGGTCACTGGCGTCTCATCCTTATCATTATAGCATGATTTTGGGTTCTCTCCCAGCGCAAATTTCATCGCACACGGCTGTTTGACGATCATATCATCAATACGGCGGCCTGCCGTTTTGATCGCTGCGATTTGCCCGGCAATCGGATTGCAGCTGCCTGGAGATACCAAACAGCAAGTTACACCTGCCTCGCGTGCCTCCTGAAAGCTGCGCTCCATCGGGTTAATACCGTCAATCACGCGCAGCTGCGGCGTAATCGGATCGGTATCCTCATTTCCGTCCTCTCCTTCAAATCCGAGAGAGTCTTCGAATAATCCCAAATGTGTGTGTGCATCCACGAGTCCCGGCAGAATCCACCCGCCGTGTACATCAATCTGTTCGCCTTCCGGCACAGTTTCCATCGACCCAATAGCGGAAATCTTTCCATTTTCCACGGAAAGAAAACCATTTTCGATGATTTCACCCTCCATTGGGACAATTTTCGCATTGCAAAGTATCATTGCTTCTCCTTAAAAAACAATTGACAATTATTGGTAATCATGATACGATAACCACGGTAGCAGGAAACTGCTATCCATGCACCGTTCATATCTTTATCCCCACAATCCATTCACCCTTCGGCTCGCCGGAGGGTATTTTTTTGCCCGTACAAAAAAGCAGACATGACAATGCCGCCTTCCCGAAGCATAATACGAAAAGAGCGACATGTCTGTTTGCTTTGTGTGATTATTTGCGGCGGCGGGAACCGTTCTTCTTGTCGGTATTGCGGCGCAGATCTGCCATTCGGCTCTCGCTGTCCTGCATAAAGTGCTTGAGCTTATCCTCAAACGAAGCCGGTGCTTCCTTTGCTGCCGGACGCGGCGCATAACCCTGGCGCTGCTGGAACTTTCTGCCGCCGTTGGAGCTGCCTGTGCGGTTCTGATAGCTTCCGCGGTTGGTATTATTGTGATTTCCACCGTTCTGATTGTTGTTGCGGCGGAACGGACGCTGCTCGCTGTTCTGTCGCGGCTGCGTCTTTTTGATTGACAAATTCACACGACCGTTTTCGTCAATGGCGATGACCTTCACCTTGACTTCCTGACCCTCTGTCAAATGATCGCGGATGTCGCTGACATATGACTGATCCACCTCAGAGATATGTACCAAACCGCTCTTGCCCTCTGGCAGCGATACAAACGCGCCAAACTTTGTGATTCCGGTTACCTTGCCGGAAATGATTTCTCCTACAGCCAACTCCATACTATTAAACTGTTTCCTCCATATACTTTTGGTTACTGCTCCGAGCTGTCGATAAACACGCGCTCACCGGGCGATGCATATCCCAGCACATCACGAGCAATCTTTGCGATGGACTCATCGGTCACACCCTCATTCAGCGATTTCTTCAGGTCTTTGTTTACGGTCTTTTCCTGACTGATCTGGTCATCCAATGTCTCAACCTGTCGCTGAAGATCACGAATTTGAATCTGGAGAGAAATCGGTTTGACAACGACAACCGCGACAATGACGGCAACAATCAACTTGCTCACCAGGCTGAATTTCTTGTTTTTTGGTTTGCTCATCCAATCCCTCCTTCAATGATTACGATACTATTCTATACCACCACATGCAAAAAGAAAAGGATTTTTTTTATTTTTTACGATTTTTTTGAAAATCCTCTCATTCCTGCGCGCCTATGCATCCATTTCCAAAAATGCCGCACCCAGCGTCCCGCTGTCAGCTCCCATAAAACGCCTCCAAGCAGCATAGAAACAGGCAAAAAGCCGCGCATTCGCTGCTGAAAGATGCTGACGGCGAGCACAAAGAGCGTCGCGCCTCCCGTCATGGAAAACAGCACATCTAAGAAAAACGTCAGCCCGGCACGTTTCCAGCGCTGTCGGATCAGCCAAAATACATCGTACAACGCGCCGAGTGCTAATCCGCATATACACGCAGCAAGCACGCCATACCATTGCAGCTGTACAACATTCATTGAAACAGCCTGCGAAGAAATCCGCCCGATGTACTGCTGTTGTCATCGTACTCCATACAGTCAATGCGTCCCGTGATGCGCAGCTCTCCGGTATCTAAACTGAGCTGATCGACATGCAGATCGCTGCCGCGCACAAGCAGCGTCCCCCAACCTGTCGCGACAATGATTTGGTTTTCGTCAAAATTCGCAACGTCACTGACGCCGGAGATCGACAGCTTTTTCCTGTCTTGCAGGGAAATGCCGTGCGGCAGTGCCTGCTTTTCTGCCGTGTTTCGCTCCATATATGCTCCCCCTATCTATGCCGAAAGCCCCGACACTATCCTATGTGTCGGGGCTTTGGATTATGCGTTTGTAACCGTTACGGAATCTCTCGATACAGCGCTGAAGCATCGTTTTTGAGAACGTGCTCTGCGATGTTGAGAACCTCTACTTTCAGCGTTCTCTGTCCAAAGGTGATTTCAATGACATCACCAACTTTTACTTGGTACGATGCCTTTGCCTGCTTGCCATTGACCAAAATGCGGTCATTATCGCAGGCTTCATTTGCGATGGTTCTCCGCTTAATCAAGCGAGATACCTTGAGATATTTATCCAGTCTCATATGTTGATTTTCTCCTTTAATTGTTTGGACGGGCGAAATACCGGAATTTTCATCGCCGGAATGTCAAATTCCTGCTTTCCTGTCGGTAAATGCCCTTTTCTTGCTGCGCGATGGCGCACTTCCATCACGCCAAAGCCAGAAATCGTAATCTTCTCCTCCTGCGCCAGTGCCTCTGCAATGCAAGCAAAGACCGCCATGGTAGCCAAGGAGGCATCCTTTTTCTTCATGCCTGTATAATCGGAAACCCGATCAATCAATTCGTTTTTGTTCATCCCTTTTACTCTCTTCCCAAAGCCCCAGCATTTCATTTAGTGTTAAATCTCCAACCTGCTTTCCCTGTGCAGCAGCCCCTTCTTCTACATGGGAAAACCGGTGAATAAACTTCTCTGTCGTATGATTCAGTGCTTCTTCCGGATCGGTTTGTGCAAATTTTGCCACCTTTACCGCTGCGAACAGCAAATCACCGATTTCCTCTGGCAAATCACCGTCTCCGTGTTCTGCGCGGCGCACTTCGTCCAATTCCTCTTGCACTTTGTCCAGCGCATTGTCTACACTGTTCCACTCAAAGCCGGCCTTTTCCGCCTTTTTCATAACTTTTTCCGCGCGAATCAACGCCGGAAGGGTACGCGCCACACTGTTCATGGTGTCTGTAACGCTTTCCTGATGCTTTTCTGTTTTTTTCAGATCATCCCAGTTGTTCAAAATATTCTGTGTTGAATTCACCTGCACATCCTTAAACACATGCGGATGCCGATAGATCATCTTTTTGCAAATGCCGTCAATCACATCGTCCATGTCAAAATGTCCCTGTTCTTCTTCTATGGTTGTGTGAAAGACAACTTGGAACAGCACATCACCCAGTTCTTCCTTGAGCAGTTCGGTATCTTCGTTGTCGATTGCCTCACATACCTCATACGTCTCCTCAATAAAATCCCGACGAATGCTGTGATGGTCCTGCTGTCGATCCCACATACATCCCTCTTCACTTCGTAAGATGCGCATCACCTGCAACAAATCGTCAAAATGATATTGTTTTTTTATTTCAAAGTCCATAAAACATGTTCCTCGTATTATAAAGTAGTAGTGTTTATAGACCCTCTCCAAGGTCTGTATGCTATACTATTGGAGATACTGTGGATTGTTTACATGTTCCTACCACTTGATGGTTTCAGAAAGGCTACAACCACAGTCTCTTTGTACATTTGTTAATCAGTTAGATACCGCATGACGGTTTATTTAGAACGAGGTTACAATCGCAAGGAGTACCAGTGGTTCTAAACAGTATCGAATACATTTCAAAGGAGTTTTTTTATGATATATGTTGGAATTGATGTTGCTAAAGACAAACACGACTGCTTTATTACTAATTCGGATGGTGAAGTATTATTCAAATCTTTTATCATTCCCAACAACCGTGAGGGGTTTGAATCCTTATTTCAGAAAGTACAATCCGTATCAGATGATTTGACCAAAGTAAAAGTAGGGCTTGAAGCCACTGGACACTATAGTTACAATCTTCTGGGATTTCTTCTTGATAAAGGTCTGCCAACCTACGTTATCAACCCGTTACATACCAATCTTTACAGAAAAAGTCTAAGCCTTAGAAAGACGAAAACGGATAAAGTTGATGCCCATACCATTGCTTCTATGATCATGTCTGATGTGAACTTGAAGTCCTACTCAGACACATCTTACCACAACGAAGAGCTAAAGTCATTAACTCGTTATCGTTTTGACAAAGTAAAAGAGCGGGCAAAATTAAAATCTTCTGTTTCCAGACTTGTATGCATTCTTTTCCCAGAATTAGAAAAGCTCGTGCCACAACTTCATATGGCATCCGTTTATGCCCTATTATCTGAATTTCCGTCTGCTCATGCCATCGCATCTGCACACCTTACCAGACTTACACATCTGCTTTCCGAAAGTTCACATGGCAGATATGGCAAAGATACCGCAGTAATGTTTCGTGAAGCTGCCAGAAGCTCCATCGGCTCAAATATGCCCGCAAAGTCTCTGGAACTGAAACATACCATCAGGCTCATTCAGGAACTAACATCAGAGATTGACGAAATTGAAGCCGAAATCAAATCCATCATGGATGAAATCAACTCTCCAATTCTTTCGATTCCAGGAATTAGTTACAATATGGGTGCCATGATTATTGCTGAAATCGGTGACTTCAGTCGTTTTGACTCAGCCGACAAGATACTTGCCTATGCCGGGATGTCTCCATCCACCTACCAATCAGGACAACTAGATAACTGTTATTCCCATATGGAAAAACGTGGTTCTCGCTATCTTCGATACGCTTTACAATGCAACAAAATATGTCTGCCATTGGGATGAATCCTTTGGAATATATCTTGCTAAGAAGCGAGCGGAGGGCAAGCATTATAACGTTGCTTTATCCCACGCAGCAAAGAAATTAGTCAGAACCATTTATGCAATGGAAAAATCAAGGCAATCATACAACCGTGCTGCTTAATTCTTTTCTATAAACATCTCCTAGTTGAGTGCCTATAACGACACTCTTTTTGTCATGCAGTTTTCAAGGTACAAATAATATCTGAAATGCATTTCTGCAATTCATTCATAAATCTTTTATTTTAGACTTGATTTTTAATAGTTAGTCTTTCTGTTCTATCTTCTTGGATGCAGTACATGCGCGATAAACGCCAGATTGATGACCAGCAAAAGACTATAACAGGTCAATGTTCCGATTGGCAATGCTAAGATATTGATATTCGGCTGTCCAGCCAAATAGAAACCCACAGCAAATTTTACCGTACAGGCCACAGTCATCGCATAAACCGACAAATCCGGTCGTCCAAATGCCTGCAAAATAGAAATGGTAACGGTAGACAGTCCGACGAGCGGTTCCGCTACACCGAGCAGACGCAACAGCGGTGTTGCCGTCTGCACACCGTGCGGCTGAGAGGCAAATAAAAGCTGCAACAGCGACCCTGCCAGCACAAATAACCCGATTCCGCAAGGGATACAGACGAGCAGCGTCAGCCCCATAGATGACCGCAGCAACCGTTTGATCTGTTTATCCTGCTTTTTCGCGTGCGCAGCGGATAACGCCGGAAGGACACTGACGGATACCGCGTTGGAAAGTGACTGCGGCAAATTGAACAGCGTCAATGCCATGCCGGTATATGCGCCATACGCCGCGACAACTTCTTGGGCAGAAAAACCCGCCACCGGCAATCGCCGGTATACGACAGACATATCTAAAAAGCCGGAGACCGTCATGACGGCAGCTCCCAGTGTTACAGGAATCATCAGCTGTACCAGTTTAGAAAATTCATGCTGTTCTTTCGGCGGATGGCGAAGTGCTTGCCACGCACCGCGGCGCACACTCCACAGCAAATACAAAACGGCAAATAGCTCTCCGCAGGTCACGCCGAATACTGCACCGGCTGCCGCGCCCGCGATGCCATACCCTGCATGCAACAAAGTGCTCGCTGCAAACAGACCGACGACGAGCTTTCCGACCGCTTCTGCCACCTGTGAAATAGCTGTTGGAATCATATCGCCGGTACCTTGATACCAACCGCGCAAAGCTGCCTCTACTGTCACCAGAAACACTGCCGGTGCAATGAGCAGCAAACATGGCACGGCGGCCGTCTGTCCAAACAGCTGGCACAGCATCGGCGCCGCTCCCGCCAGTGCCAGCGACAGTAACAGCGATGTCACTGCAAATACGGATACCGCTCGCACGGTAATTGCCTTTGCTTGTTCTCGCCTGCCGAGCGCCAATGCTTCGGACACCAAATGCGCCTGCGCCGCCGGAAGTCCTGCAGCAGAAATCACAAACAGCAGCGAGAAAAACTGCATGGCAAACGCAAACAGCCCCATGCCGCTGTCTCCGATGAGATTGGTCAGTGGAATTTTGAACAGCGCACCGAGAATCTTGACCGTGACGCTGGAAAGAAGCAGTGCCGCCGCACCGCTGACATAGCTTGCCTTGTTCCGTTTCATGCTCGTCCTCCTTGAGACAAGGTATGAAACAGAATTTCGGATTAGAAGCGCAGGTTATTTTGAATATTTATCAGAGCTGCGCGCCGCAATGGCTGCAAAATGTGTCATCTTTTTTGCACTGTTTGCCGCAATTCGGGCAGAACTGTGTGGAACGCTCTGCGCTCAACTGTGCTTGCAGCTCCGCCATTTTTTGCAGTTTTTCATCAATGAGCTGCAGCTTAATCTGTAACGCTGCCTGATCCTCTTCATTGCCTGTATGGACACTGTAGACCATTTTACCGATTTCTTTGTACAGAATTTCCACTTCTGTATTCAGATCGAAAATCTGCAAATTCAATTTGGTCGCGTTAAGCATGTTCACCGCAGTTTTTCCTGCGGCGTCCGCTGCTTTTGCCGCAGTCACACCGGTACGGGCAGACAAAATTTCCGCTGATACCTTTGCTTTTTCAAAAAAGTTCGTCTTGTCCATAGAAATGCTCCTCTCTGGATGAGTTTTTCACCCAATAAATTCATGCATGATCGAATTGTCTGGAATCAGGCTGAGGTCATGGATCTCTTCAAATTGATCCAGTGCCCGCACCAAATCCTCTAATCCTGCGTCTATCATCTCCTGATGATACGGCGCGGCGTCACGCTTGAGCTGATTCATCAAAATACAGTCCTCATATGGCAGATACGTATTGACGATAAAATCCGCAGACGGAATATACGGACGGATGTACAGCCGTTCTCCGCGCCGCACCGAGCGCCACATGTTGATTGTCTCCGGCACCGGCGCATCGCGGAAATTTTTGTCTCGAATGGCACGGCGTACAAAACGCAGCACATGCGGTGCCAGACGCCAATCATTCTCCAGAATTAACTGGGTGCCCACCGCCATATACACGGAAATGGATGACTCGCGCACCTTCGCCATCAGCACATCATTGAGTGCATGAATGCCTTCGATGACAGCAATTTCGCCCTTTTCCAACTTGACTTCTTTGACTTCCTCTGTCCGCACATGATGCATAAAATCATACGTCGGCACTTCAATCGTCTCACCACGCACCAATGCCGCCAAGTGGTCGCTGAGCATCGGCAAATCCATACATAGTGGGGACTCCAAATCGTCATGTCCCTCTTCGTCCTTTGGGACAATGTAGCTGTCGCGGCTCAAGTAGTAATCATCCATGGAGATGGCATAGGAGTGAACGCCTCTGCGTTCAATGGCATCTCGAATGCGGTGAGAGGTCGTCGTCTTGCCGCTGGAAGACGGACCATTGAGCAGCAAAATGGTACGGTCATATTGATTTTCACAGATGCAATCTGCAATGCTCTCAATGACATTGGTATAGCTTTGTTCAGATTGTGCAACAAATGCCGCCGGATCGCGCCGACAGCGTTCGTTGATTTCGTTTATCTTTACATGAAACATGTATTTTTCCTCAGTCTGGCAACGTGACGCCGGATTTTGCCCAATCCAGAATCGCCTGTTTGCCTGCATTGATTCGTTCTAATGAAACATTGTATTCATATGGATACTTCGGATTGCTGATACGCCGGATTTTTCTTCCGTCTGTGCCCAGCAGCTTGGTTACGCCGCCCGCACCGAGTGAAACGATGGTCTGCAATTCCTCCATCATGTAGACATTGTACTTGCATTCATACCCCATCTTACACCAGCCGACATTTTCAAAGCCGCCCGCCATAAATTTCTGTCGATACAGATAATACGGTGCATATCCTGCCGCTGTCAGCTTTTTCGATGCAATTTCCAGCATCTGACGTACCGTTTCCTGTTTTTGCGCATTGTGTGCGCGGTCATGTTGATCGGCGCCGCGTTTCGCTGCCAGTGTATGCACGGTAATATTTTCCGGATGTAACGCAAGCAGGGTATCTATCGTATGGGCAAAGCTCTCTGGCGTATCGCCGTCCAAGCCTGCAATCGTATCCATATTGATGGCAGAAAAGCCCACTTCCCGCGCTGTTTGATAGCGATCCAGCACATCCTGCGCGCTGTGATGGCGTCCAATGCCTTCCAATACCGCATCGTTCATGGACTGCGGGTTGATGGAAATGCGATCTACGCCGTGTTTCTTGAGCACAAGCAGCTTTTCCCGTGTGATCGTATCCGGTCTGCCTGCTTCCACCGTAAATTCCTCCAGCGCCTGCAAGTCAAAGGACTGATGTACCGTCTGGAGCAGACGATCCATCTGCTGCGCCGAAAGTGTGGTCGGCGTGCCGCCGCCGATATAAATCGTGACGATGCGCAAACCCGCCTGCTTTAAAATTTCTCCCGTGTGTACAATTTCTCCGCACAGAGTATCCAGATACTCTGCCATCAGCTTGCCCGCTTTTTCAATCGAATGGCTGACAAACGAACAATAACTGCATCGGGATGGACAGAACGGAATGCCGATATAAATGGAAATATCATTCGGATGGATTTTGTCTTTCAAATCCATGGCGATGCCCGCAGAACGGATGGCCAGCGCGCGCCGTGCTGGCGAGACATGATAGGTCTCTGTCATCAGCTTTGCCACCTGTGCCGGTGTATAGCCCTGTTCCATAAAACTCCGCGCGAACTTTGCCGGACGCACACCGGTCAGCGAGCCCCATTCCGGCACAGTATCTAAAAACGGAGATACCGCCTCAAAAATGGCAGTTTTTAGCGCGTGCGTCCGAGCCCGTTTGGTTTGCTCAGCATCGTCGGAAATCGGTGCACACCGTTCCGCACACACCTGTTTTCCCTGCCGCACGCAGCACACGCGAATGCAATGTTCCATGCCAACCTGTTCAACACAAACGCCCAACGCATCCGCGTCCTCCGGCGCAATGTCTGCGCGCTCCGGGATTTCTGTCGGCAGCAGATTGTACAGCATTTCCCGAACGGGATGGTCATTTTCCAGACCTTGTATGGTATAAATCATCTGCCGACTGCCTCAATCATATACGGATTGTGCTGCCGTTCGTGCTCTAAGGTAGACAAGCCCTCATGTCCCGGCAGAACACGGAAGTCCCCCGGCATATCATGCAGCTTTTTCAGTGAACGAAGCATATCATTCCAGTTGCCGCCCGGCAGATCGGTTCTGCCGCAGTTTTCGCGGAACAGCGTGTCACCGGTAAATAATACCACATCGTCCAAGCGAATGACGCACGAACCGGGCGTATGTCCCGGTGTGCTGTAATATGTCGCTGTCATGCCGCCGAACGAAACTGATGTGCCTTCCTCTGCCCAAATATCTGCGCCGGGAAAATCAAATCGGCTCATCAGCTGTCTGCCATACGCGCCAAACGGCGACAGAGCTGCGTTAGCGTCAAGCAGATATTCATCCTTCTTGCTGACAACAACCTGTGCACCCGTCGCGCGCTTGATAGCGCCGACTGCGAGAATGTGGTCAAAATGGGCATGGGTCAGCAGAATATATTTCAGCTGAATGTGTTCTTCTTGTATGGTCTGGATGAGCTGTTCTGCGCGATCACCCGGATCGACAATCGCGCCCTCGTGTGATACTTCATCCCAGACGAGATAACAGTTGGTAGCGACATCGCCTACCACAAATTGCTTGATTTGCATAGTATTTCCTCTTATTTCTTTCGCATCAGCTCATCGGTGTCCAGCAAAATGGTCACAGGGCCATCGTTGAGCAGCTCGACCTTCATATCTGCACCAAATTCACCGGTCTGGGTCTCGATGCCCAGACCGCGGCAGCAATTGACAAAATATTCATACAAGTCATTCGCCTGCTCACCTTTTGCAGCTTTGGTGAAATTCGGTCGTTTTCCCTTGCGACAGTCGGCATACAGCGTAAACTGACTGACAACCAGCAGCCTTCCGCCGACGTCTGCAAGAGCTAAATTCATTTTATCATTGTCATCGGTGAAAACGCGCAGACCGGCAATCTTTCTTGCCAGATATAAGGCTTGTTCTTGGGTGTCTTCCGGCGCAACGCCGAGAAGCACGAGAAAGCCTGTTCCGATTTCACCGGATACCTGTCCCTCTATGGTTACTTTTGCGTGTGTGACGCGCTGTAATACGGCTCTCATGGCTTCCTCCTCACATGGTCTGGCGCGTGACGTTAATGACACCGCGCAGACCGCGCAACTTCTTTGTCAGTGCATCCAGCTGCGCCAGACCTGTAACGGCAATGACAATATTGATGATGCCGTAGCCCTCGGACAGTGTTTTGCCATTAAAGTCCTTGACGTTGATATGGTTATTCGCCAGCAGCTGCAAGACATCGTTCATGACACCCATGCGGTCATTGGTAGAAATCTGAATCGCTGTGCTGAATCGTTCCTTGGATTCCACATGACTTTCATCCCAGTAAACCTTTACCCAACGTTTTTTGTCTTCCGGATTGGCATTTTTGACATTGACGCAGTCCTTTCGGTGAACGGAAACGCCAAAGCCGCGGGTGACATATCCGATAATATCATCACCCGGCACCGGTGTACAACAGCGAGCAAATTTCACTTTACAGTCAACATCATCCAAGCCTTCGACAACAACGCCGGAATCTGACCGTCCGCGCGGTGTCGGTCTCGTATTGAGCGGTCTCTGTTTTTCCTCTTGCTTTCTGGCACGAATCACCTCGTCGCGCACCTTATTGAGCACCTTTGTCACGGTGATGCCGCCATAGCCCAATGCATTATACATCTCTTCTAAGCTTGGGTATCCGAATTTGTCCAGAACATTCTTCTGAATTTCCGGCTTTTCCATAAAGTGACTGTACAATAAGCTGGAGCGCAGTTCACGATCCAGATCAGCGCGTCCCTGTTCAATGTTTTCCTCACGGCATTCTTTTTTGAACCACTGCTTAATCTTATTTCGCGCTTCAGATGTCTTAACGGTTTTCAGCCAGTCACGCTTCGGACCATGTGTTTCTTTGGAAGTCAGAATCTCGACCACATCGCCGTTTTTCAGCGTGTAGTTAATCGGCGCAATACGGCCATTGACCTTACATCCGGTCATCCGATTACCCACTGCAGAGTGAATACCATAGGCAAAATCAATCGGCGTAGCACCTACCGGCAAACTAACTGCATCTCCGCGCGGGGTAAACACAAATACTTCATCTGCGAACAAATCTACCTTGATGTGCTTGATAAAGTCTTCGGCCTCGGTGTCTTGCTGCGACTCCAGCAGCTGGCGAATCCACGCATAAGTCTGTTCGCCACTGCTCTTCTGCAGATGTTCCTTGTACTTCCAATGTGCCGCGATACCATACTCCGCCATCTTGTGCATTTCTTCCGTGCGAATCTGCACTTCAAACGGTACACCGGAGCGACCAATGACGGTCGTGTGCAACGACCGATAGCCATTCGGCTTCGGTGTCGAGATATAGTCCTTAAATCGTCCCGGAATCGGCTTGTACAGGTCATGCACATAGCCCAGCACATTATAGCAGTCTGCCACAGACTCGACAATTACGCGCACGGCGCAAATATCGTAGATCTCGTTGATGCTCTTGTTCTGCTCGAACATCTTGCGATAAATACTATAAATATGCTTGACGCGGGCAGAAATAGAATTTTTGATGCCGCTCTCATCCAACTTGCCGTGAATCGTCTTTTTGATGCGGTCGAGCATTTCTTCCAGCTCCGGTCGCTGCCGCTCCAAGCCGTCTACAATTTCCTTGTAGCCAATCGGGTCAAGATATTTCAGCGACAGATCTTCCAGCTCCCACTTGACGCGCTGCATACCCAAGCGGTGCGCAATCGGTGCATAGATTTCCATTGTCTCCAACGACTTGGAGCGCTGCTTTTCCACCGTCATATACTGCATGGTGCGCATATTGTGCAGGCGGTCTGCCAGCTTAATGAGAATGACGCGAATATCCTTTGCCATAGCAATCAGCATCTTGCGCAGATCCTCAACCTGCTCCTGTGCCTTGGAATAATGCAGCTGTCCCAAGCGAGTCACGCCATTGACCAAATCTGCTACCGATTCACCAAACTGTTCCTTAATTTCATCGTATCCGAAAGCAGTATCCTCAATGCAGTCATGCAGGAGACCTGCACAGATAGAATCGGTATCCAGACCCATCTCCACAATAATTTCCGCCACAGAGACCGGATGAATGATATACGGATCGCCATTTTTCCGCTTCTGCCCTTCGTGCGCCTTGTTGGCGCACTCGTATGCGCGGCGGATTTTATCAACATCTGCATTCGGTGTCTGCTTTTTTACACGTTGTAATAAAAAATCAATCTTGTTTTGAATATCCATATGCTCACTCCCCGGTCAACTCAGCTGATTTTCAGCCGCGTTTTGTTGTTTTCTATGCTTCAAGGTTGCCAATACCACCGACTTGGTAATATCTGCTTTTCCCTGAAACGGTAAAATCCGAATGTACAACAGGTTGTTTTTAAAATGGTAATTTAGCAGGCGGCTCTCCGAGAACACATCCAGACAGACAAACAGCTTACCGATATTGACCAGCCGTCTGGATTCATACGAAATTCTCCGTGACAGCGTATTATACGGTGCTGTCAGCTTTTTGTTCTCCGCCTGCGAGATAATATGTCGCCATACCGCCACAAGATCCGGGCGATTGGGGTAAATCTGATTGACTTGATTGTCTGTCAGCGCGTCTCCGTTGATAAAATGCGAATAGACAGACAAAAAATAATGGTCGCGTTCCAGCTCGCAATCGCTCAACCGAATGTCTTTGAGCATGAGCTGAATAGTCTGCTGGTTGCGAAAATGGTTAATTTCCAAGCTAAACGCCGCATCTACAATATCTCCCTGTACAACAGGACATCCGCCGGAACCTGTACCAAACAGCATAGCGGTAAACCGGCGATTGCCCTTTATCAGAGACATTTTGAGATGCCTGTCACTAGAAATCGGTGTAATTTCCTCCACGGTCATCTCTCGAATCGCAAAAATCGGTTCTCGATTTCCCATGCCATACGGTTCCAGAATGCCCAGCTCCCGAATGGACTCCATGGTAATGTCGTCCGGAGAAATCAGGCAGTCGATATTGACAACCGGCATCAAATCCTGTTCCGTAATGTTTTGCTTGGCATACGCACAGATGCTCTTTTTAAAAGCCGGCAGCATGTCTCGAGAAATGGTCAATCCAGCTGCCAAGGCATGTCCGCCGAACTTCTCCAAATATTGTGAGCTGTGTTCCAGCGCTTCAAACAGATTAAATCCATTGACGGAGCGTCCAGAGCCTTTTCCGTGCTCACCATCCAGTGAAATCAGTACGGTTGGACATCCATACCGATCGGAAATGCGCGAAGACACAATACCGATCACACCGTGATGCCAATTTTCTCCCCACAAAACAATCATGCGGTCTTCCTGCGGATCATACTCCTTTTGCAGCACGTCATATGCCTGCCGCAAAATTTCATTTTCTGCATTCTGCCGCTGCTTATTCTGGCTGCAAAGCAACGCGGCAATTTCCTGTGCGCGATGCGGGCTATCCGTCAAAAACAGCTCCGCTGCTTCATCTGCGCAGCCCATGCGTCCGGCTGCATTGATGCGCGGTGCTAAGGTAAAGCTGACCACAGAAGAAGTCATCCGGCGCGTTTCCACGCCCGCTTCCCGCATCAGCATCCGCAAACCAGGATTATCCGTCTGCTGCAACAGCAGCAGACCATATGTGACAATCACGCGATTTTCACCTTGCAGCCGCATAACATCCGCAATTGTGCCGACGGCAACCAAATCCAGATACGTTGTCATGACCTGTTCCAGCTGTTTGGGCTGTTCTAAGGCACAAATCAGCTTAAACACCACGCCAACACCGGCGAGATCTTTGAACGGATACGTGCTGTCGGTTCGCTTCGGGTTGACAATAGCCACCGCATTTGGCAAATCGTCCTTACATTCATGATGGTCAGTCACAACGACTTTTAATCCAATTTCATTGGCATATGCGATTTCTTCCACCGCCGTGATGCCGGAATCCACCGTAATGACCATCGAGACGCCCGATTGCTTGAGCGACAGCAGAGCTGGCTTGTTCAGACCATATCCTTCGGTCAGGCGATCCGGAATATAGTAGCTGCACGCAGCTCCTCTGCTCTTTAAATAACGAACGAGGACGCAGGTGGATGTGATTCCGTCCACATCATAGTCACCAAACACGGCAATGTGTTCGCCGTCTGCAATTGCGCTGTCAATCGCCTCTACTGCGCGATGCATATCAGGCAGCAGGAACGGATCATGCAGTCCGGACAGGTCATGACTCAGAAAAGCTTGCGCTTTTTCCGGCGTGTCCAGTCCCCGTGCACACAACACGGCTGCCGTCAGCGGTGCATAGCCGCAGGTCTTTGTCAGACTGCGCACAGCACCTATATCCGGCCGGGCAATGTTCCATTTTTTTGATTTCATTGCAACTCCTCTTTTATATTATTTTAATTCATATAACAGTATAACAAAAAAACCGTCCGTTCACAAGATTTCCGAAAGAATTCCGCCGACAATAGGGAAAATTTACCGTCTCTTCACGAATTCCCGCTTATCTCCAAGAAATGCAAAAAGAGAAGCAAACCCAACTGCGGATTTGCTTCTCTTTACCAAAAGATTTTTACTTCTTTTCCAAATATTTTTTCAGGTACTGACCCGTATACGATTGCTCACACTGCGTGACCTCTTCCGGTGTGCCTGTGCAGACAATGCGTCCGCCGCCATCGCCGCCTTCCGGCCCCAGATCAATAATATGATCTGCAACTTTAATGACATCCAAATTGTGTTCAATCACGACAACGGTATTGCCGCCATCTACCAGTTTTTGCAGCACGTCCAGCAAGCGATGGACATCCGCCGTGTGCAAGCCGGTTGTTGGCTCGTCCAAAATATACATCGTGCGCCCTGTCGAGCGTTTAGAAAGCTCTGTAGCGAGCTTGACGCGCTGGCTCTCACCGCCGGACAGTGTGGTAGAAGACTGACCAATCTTGACATAGCCCAAGCCAACCTCTTGCAGTGTCAACAGGCGTCTGTGAATCTTGGGGACATTTTCAAAGAATGTAACTGCCTCATCCACCGTCATGTCCAGCACATCGGAAATGTTTTTACCCTTATAACGCACTTCCAGCGTCTCTTTGTTGTATCGTTTGCCTTTGCACACTTCACACGGGACATATAAGTCCGGCAGGAAATGCATCTCAATCTTAATCAAGCCGTCGCCGGTGCACGCTTCACAGCGTCCACCCTTGACATTAAACGAGAATCTTCCGGGGCCATAGGCACGTATTTTTGCATCTTGTGTCTGCGCAAACAAGGAGCGAATGTCGTTAAACAGGCCGGTATATGTCGCCGGATTGGAGCGCGGCGTGCGTCCAATTGGCGACTGGTCAATATCAATCACCTTATCCAAATGCTCCAGCCCGATCACCTCATCAAAAGCACCCGGCTTGCATTTTGCCCGATTCAGTTCTGCCGCCAGCTTTTTATAGAGAATCTCATTGACAAACGAAGATTTGCCGCTGCCGGAAACGCCGGTCACACAAGTGAACGTGCCGAGCGGAATATCGAACGTTTGATTCTGCAAATTATTGACGCGGCACCCTGTAAAGGTCAACTGCTTTCCATTTCCAGTTCTCCTTTGTTCCGGAACCAAAATTTGACGTTTTCCGCTCAAATATTGTCCAGTGATGGATTGTTCACACTGCATCAACCCTTGCACATCTCCGGCATAGACAATTTCTCCACCGTTGGTGCCTGCTCCCGGTCCGACATCCACAATATAGTCTGCCGCCAGCATGGTATCCTCGTCATGCTCAACAACAAGCAGGGTATTTCCCATGTCCCGCAGATTTTTGAGCGTGGCGAGCAGCTTGTCATTATCTCTCTGATGCAAGCCAATAGACGGCTCATCCAGAATATATAACACGCCCATCAAAGCCGAACCAATTTGTGTTGCCAAGCGAATGCGCTGGCTCTCACCGCCGGACAATGTTGCCGAAGGACGTGCCAGTGTCAAATATCCCAAGCCAACATTTTGCAAAAATCCCAACCGCGCGCAGGCTTCCTTTACAATACGCTCTGCGATGCGATTTTGCTGTTCGGTCAGTTGGAGATTTTGAAAAAACTCCAAGCCCTTGCTGACCGGCTTCTCACAAAACTCCATGATATTTAACCCGCCAACCGTGACCGCGAGCAGTTCTTTTTTCAGTCTGCGCCCGCCACATTCTGGGCATGGCGTCTCCCGCATAGACTCTTCAATTTCCGCACGCGCCCACTCCGATGTTGTCTCTTTATAGCGGCGTTCCAGATTGGTTACAATGCCTTCAAACGGCTGCTCCATCTTACCGCCGGAATAGCGCGAAACACGCAGGGTTAGCTTTTCTTCTCCGGTACCGTACAGCAGTGCATGGACAGCTTCCTCTGACATCTTCTCTATCGGTGTATCCAGGGTAAAGCCATACCGTTTGCCCAAAGCATCGTAATACATCCGCGCAATAGATCCCGTGTCACAGTTTGTCCATCCGCTTGCCTGCACGGCTCCCTTTCGTAAGGACAGCTTCGGATTGGGAATGATGCTGTCCGGATCAATCTTCATCTGTACGCCCAGACCCGTGCACACCGGACACGCGCCGTATGGATTGTTGAATGAGAACATGCGCGGCGTCAATTCCTCAATGGAAATGCCGCAATCATCGCAGGCGTAATTCTGTGAGAAAGCCAGCGTCTTATCCCCTATAATCTCCGCCATAACCAAACCACCGGTCTGCGCACAGGCAGTCTCTACAGAGTCCGTCAACCGGCTGCGAATTCCGTCTTTGATAACAATTCGATCGACTACGATTTCAATGCTGTGCTTTTTGTTCTTTTCCAGCTTAATTTCTTCCGATAAATCATAGAGATTTCCATCCACACGCACGCGGACATAACCACTCTTGCGTGCTTCGGCAAAAACCTTGACATGTTCGCCTTTGCGCTGCCGAACAACCGGTGCCAAAATTTGCAGCTTGGTGCGCTCCGGCAATGCCAACAGTTGATCCACAATTTGGTCAATGGTCTGTTGTTTGATTTCCTTTCCGCACTTTGGGCAGTGCGGCGTACCGACACGCGCCCACATCAAACGCAGATAATCATAAATCTCCGTGACTGTTCCCACCGTAGACCGTGGGTTTTTGCTCGTTGTTTTCTGGTCAATGGAAATCGCCGGAGACAAGCCTTCAATAAAATCCACATCCGGTTTATCCATCTGCCCCAAAAACTGCCGTGCATAAGAGGACAGAGACTCGACATACCGCCGCTGTCCTTCGGCATAGATTGTATCAAATGCCAGAGAGGACTTACCGCTGCCGGACAAGCCGGTTAAGACAACCAGTTTATCGCGCGGAATCCATACCTCGACGTTTTTTAAATTGTGCTCTCGAGCACCTTTTACATGAATATTCTCCTGCATGACCTTTCTCCCGCATCAATCCTGTGCTTCCAGTTCGCGAATCTGATCGCGCAAATCAGCAGCCAGCTCAAATTCCAACATGGTTGCCGCTTCCTTCATCTTCTTGCGCAAAATAGCAATCTGCTGGAGGCGCTGTGTTTTATCTAATTTCTTTTTGCTGAGCACCGCGCCGACCTCAGAAGCCGGAGCCGAAATCTCAATGATGTCTCGCACCTGCTTCACAATCGTCTTCGGCACAATGCCGTGTTCTTCGTTAAATTGCTGCTGAATGGCGCGGCGGCGCTCGGTCTCCCGAATCGCGCGTTCCATCGACGGCGTGCGTGTATCGGCATACAGAATGACTTTTCCCTCTGCATTTCTCGCCGCGCGTCCCATCGTCTGTACCAGTGCAGTTTCCGAGCGCAAAAAGCCCTCCTTGTCAGCATCAAGAATCGCCACCAACGATACTTCCGGCAAATCCAAGCCCTCACGCAGCAGGTTGATGCCTACCAGAACGTCAAACACGCCCAAGCGCAGATCTCGAATGATTTCCATGCGCTGTATCGTCTTGACGTCATGATGCAGATACCGCACTCGAATGCCCGCATTTTCCAAATAATCCGTCAAATCTTCCGCCATTTTTACTGTCAATGTCGTGACGAGCACACGCTCTTTTCGCGCCGTTCGCGCATGGATCTCCCCAATTAAATCATCAATTTGTCCCTCAATTGGCCGAACCGAAATGATCGGATCCAGCAGACCGGTTGGACGAATGAGCTGTTCGACAATCTGGCTGGAACGGCTTTTTTCAAAATCAGATGGTGTGGCACTGACATAAATGACCTGATGAATACGTTCCTGAAATTCTTCAAAATTCAGCGGTCGGTTGTCCAGCGCCGACGGCAGACGGAAACCATTGTCAATCAAGCTCTTTTTGCGAGCCTGATCGCCGGCATACATCGCCCGCACCTGTGGAATCGTCACGTGTGACTCGTCAATAATCATCAAGAAATCCTTCGGAAAATAATCCATCAGCGTGTATGGTGCAGAGCCGGGCTTGCGTCCAGACAACACGCGAGAATAGTTTTCGATGCCGCTGCAAAAGCCGATTTCCTCCATCATTTCCATGTCATAGCGCGTGCGCTGTTCGATGCGCTGGGCTTCGACAAATTTTTCGTTGTCTTTGAACCATGCCACGCGCTGTTCCATCTCTTCGCGGATTTCCTGAATGGCAGATTCCATCTTATCCTTTGGTGTGACGTAATGAGAAGCCGGATAAATCGCCGCGTGCTGTACCTCACGCATTCGCTCGCCAGTCAGCGGATTGATTTCACTGATACGCTCAATTTCATCTCCGAAAAATTCAACACGATAGGCAAAGGAATCGGTGTATACCGGCCAGATTTCTATGGTATCCCCGCGCACACGAAAGCGATTTCGCTCAAACGCAATATCATTGCGTTCGTATTGAATTTCTGTCAATCGTTTCATGAGCGATTCATACGGCACTTCCATGCCCGGGCGCAGAGAAATGACCATCTTTTTATAATCTATCGGATCGCCCAACGAGTAGATGCACGAGACAGATGCGACAATAATGACATCGTTGCGTTCTGCCAAAGCAGATGTCGCCGAATGCCGCAGCCGTTCAATCTCCTCATTGATTGCCGAGTCCTTCTCGATATAGGTATCCGTAGAAGCAATATACGCTTCCGGCTGATAATAATCATAATAAGAGACAAAAAATTCTACCGCATTGTTCGGAAAGAACTCACGCAGCTCAGAGCACAACTGTGCTGCCAGCGTTTTGTTATGCGCCAAGACCAACGTAGGCTTTTGCACTTCCTGTATGATATTTGCCATCGTAAAGGTTTTGCCGGAACCGGTGACACCCAGCAAGGTCTGTTCCTCAAAACCCAGCTTCACGCCCTGCGCCAGCTTTTGGATGGCTTCCGGCTGATCTCCCGCCGGTTTATATTCTGATACTAATTCAAAATGATCCATTGCATTCTCCTGCAGCCTGTCCTATTTCTTAGTATATTCCTCGTCCAGTATATCATACGCCATAAAAAAAGTACAGAACAAAATCGAACATTTGTTCTGTACTTATATTTTAGTCTTATCTCGACGCCAGCGAGATCCATTGATCTTCTGCAATAATGATATGATCTACTAACCGAACACCGATGTTCTTCAGCATATCTCGGATGGTAGATGTTTGAACAATATCTGCCCGCGACGGAGAACATCGTCCGCGTGGATGATTATGCGCTAAGATAACATGCGCAGCATTGTACTGCAAGACACATTGAATCAATTTGCGTGTATTGATATGAACGGAAGTCGTACTTCCCTCTGCAATATCACAAATACGAATCAATCGACACTGGTTGTCCAGCAAAACAGCTGACAACTGTTCTCGTGGGCGTCCGACATAATATCCCAGCAGATATTCTGCCACTTTTTCTGTTGTGTCAAAAATCGAACCCTGTAGTTTTGAGGTCTGATAGCGTCGAAACGTTGGCGGCAGCATCCGCAGAAAAGCTGCCGTCTTGGTTCCCATGCCTTCCACGCGACACAAATCTGCTGTCTCTGCTTCCAATACGTTCGCCAGTGAACCAAATGAATCCATCAGGCGATGCGCCAATGGATTGACATCGCCACGCGGAATGGCATAAAACAGCAATAGCTCCAACACTTCGTGATCTGCAAAATTATCCAGTCCATGCTCCAAAAACCGATATCGCATTCGTTCTCGATGATTGTCATGCTCTCCTCCAGCCATATATGCTCCCTTCTCCCCGTTTACGTCCAGACACTTCGCAATCGGGCAACTGCCGGTTCAATATCTTCAATCGGAATGCCCGCACTGGAAAGATAAAAATCTGTCTGTTCATTTTGATTGTCTGCCAGTTCATACGAAGCCATTGGTGTGATATCTACACCGACCTGCCGCGCCAATGCACACATTGTCTCTGCATCCCCGCTTCCCGTGACCGATACAACGACATGCAGACCCGTATCATTGGGACGAACAGATACCCGCGAACCGAAATATTCTGCAAACGCCTGTATGATGCAGGCATTTTTGTGTGCATAAATGCGGCGCAGACGGCGAATCTGTTTTTCCAGCCGACCTTCTTCCATAAACCGCGCCATTGTCAGCTGTTCCATGGTACTGGAGGTCTGATTATACCGTCCGGCAATGCGTTGATATGCCGGAAGCAACCGCGGCGGCAACACAGCATAACTGATACGAATGGACGGCGGCAGCAGCTTAGAAAACGTGCCAAGATAAATCACATGTTCGGCGGAATCCATCGCAGATAGCGTCGCCAATGGCTTTCCCGTGTAACGAAGTTCTCCGTCATAGTCATCTTCCAAAATCACAGCATGGCATCTGTTCGCCCACGATAGCAGCTGCTTGCGTTTGCTGTGCGTCAAGCTGGTTCCCGATGGGAACGAATGAGACGGAGAAATATACAACATATTCGCTTGCGATTGCTCCAGCTTTTCCAAATCAATCCCGTGCGCACTGCTCGGAATCGAAACCGTCTGATAGCCATGATCTGTAAAAACACGCCATCCCTTGCGAAAGCCTGGATTTTCAAAGGCAATGCGTTGCTGACTTTTGTCAAACATCTCGCACACCACACCGAGCAGACTCTGAATGCCTGCGCTGATAACAACATGCTGTGCCGTTGTATATACGCCGCGACCGGCGGATAAATATTTGGCGATTTGTTCTCGAAGAACCAATTCTCCCTGATTTTCTCCATAACCGAGAAATGGCGCACTGTCCATCATCACGGATCGGGACAACTTGCGCCAAATATCAAAATCAAACAACGCCGAATCCATGCGGTGGCCGGTAAAATCAAATGCGCAGGTATGTACCGTCTGAACGGGTGCTGGCTGTGGAATGGGTTGCCGGTGTGGAATTTCATTGACATAATAGCCGCTCTGCGGCACACAATTGACAATCCCATCCGCACACAGATGTTCATAAGCTGTTTCTACCGTCGTTCGGCTGACAGAGGACTGCTGTGTCATCTGACGAATGGATGGCAGCCGTGTACCCGCAGCCAATCGACCTGCTTCAATTTCTGCACGCAATTGATGATACAGTTTCAAATATAACGGTTCACGCATGGCGATTGTGTATCGCCCGCGGCTCATGCACAAGCTGGGCTGCTTGCGCCAATACTTGTTGACAATAGGCTTGGTCTTGAATGTCGGGATAGCGAAGCGTAGGCTTCGGCTCTCCTTCATAGTGCCGCAATGCCTTGCCCATCCAAATGACATCGCGCCATTTTCCAAATTTGTACATACTGTTGTGATACGCGCCCATGCGCTCAAAACCCATCGACATATGAAATGCCATACTGCGCGGATTGGGGCAGGTCACGCCGACATAAATGCTATAATATCCCTGATACGCCAACAGATCGAACAGTGCCGAATACAGAGCGGTTGCAATGCCGCGACGATGAAATCCCATTTTGGTATAAATAGACGTTTCGCACGACCACTGGTAGGCAGCACGCTTTCGATGCGGTGATGCATACCCATATCCGACGATTTGTCCATCTATGACGCAGCACAGCCACGGTGTCTTGGCGGTATAGGTCTCAATACGGTTGGTAAATTCCTCCAAGCTGGGTGGATCATATTCGCTGGTGACGGTCGTATGCAGTACATACGGCGCATACAATGCCAGCATCTCTTGTGCATCTGCGCGTGTCGCGGGGCGAATCATGACATTTTTCATGATGGAAACATCCTTACCTGAAAATCTTATATCTTATCTATTTTTATTATAACATCAATTCCTGTGTCAGAAAAGGTTTTTTTATGAAATCACCTTTTTCCGCAAAATAAATTGAACACATCCTCCAATTGTTGTATAATGGAGCAAAGGAGGCGTTGTTATGAATAACCAGTTGCTTATTACGGTCAGCCGCCAGTTTGGCAGCAGTGGACATCAGATCGCTGAAATTCTCGCCAAGGAGCTGCATATGCCGCTATTCGATAAGGACGACATTGCGCAGGCAGCCAAAGAATATGGCATGTATACCAAGGTGATGAGTGAAAGCGGTTCTTCCCTGACCAACAGCTTTTTGTTCTCTCTTGCCGCAAATATGTATACATTGGGACAGAACGGCCTGTCTTTTGAACAACAGATCTCTATGGCAGAAGAGGAAACCATGCGCAATTTGGCGAAGGAAGGCCCCTGTATTTTCATTGGCCGCGCCGCAGATGCCGTCTTCTCTGATTTTCCGAATCGTGTTAGCTTTTTCATTCATGCGCCCTTGGATTGGCGTATGCAGCGCATCATGAAGCAATACGACTTGACGGAATCCAAAGCCAAAAACATGATTAAACAGATGGATCGGAAACGCGCATCGTATTATTCGGAACGCTCGGATAACACATGGGGCGATTCCAGCAGCTACCACCTGTCCATCGACAGCAGCGTGCTGGGACCTAACGGAACCGCCCAGCAATTGCTCGCGTTTATTCGCGCTCGCACAAGCAAATAACCGATCTTGACACAAAAGAGCGCATCTGACGTACAATCAGATGCGCTCTTTACTTATGCAGAGAATCCTGTTCTCACGGTTAAATGTTCTTGATCCATGCCTGAATCGCATGTTTCGCACTGTCTACATGACTGCCGTGTACGGCCAGTCCCTTTGTCACCGTTGCGCCGGTGCAGGTGCGCTGAATGCTGCGCTCCGTGTCGGACAAACCGCTTCCCTCATGGGTGCAGAATGGATGAATCGTCTTTCCTTCCCACGAAAAGGCTTCCAAAAAGGTATACACTGCCATCGGCATATCCCCGCAGTAATTTGGATAGCCCAAGTAGATTTCATCGTAATCATCCAAATTTTCCGGCAGATTTTGCACAGCCGGTCGAGCCTTGTTGTAAAAATCCTCTCGCGCCTGTGCGACACAGGTCTGATATTCCGCCGCATACGGCTGCACCTGCTGAATTGCAAACAAATCTGCGCCGGTTTCCTGCGCGATCACTTGTGCTACACGCTGTGTATTGCCAACCGAAATATAGCGATAGGTTCCGCCAAAATAGTTCTCATCCGCACGGGAGTAAAATGCCACAAGTGTTTTCATTTTTCTCAAACGCCCTTTCCAAATACCGGGAAGACATCAAATTCGCCATAGCTCTGGATGGTCTGCATCTGTACAAGCTGCTGCATATCCTGTGCAGAGATCTCAAAATCTACCGCAGCATTGTCTGCCATGTGCGCCGGATCTGCGGTTTTCGGCAGTGCCACAGTACCAAGCTGAATCACATAGCGGATGCAAAGCTGTGCGACAGAGACATGATATTTTTTCGCCATCTCCATAATTGCCGGATTTTTGAGCGCTTCACCATGTGCAATCGGAGAATACGCTTCAACCTGAATGCCCTGCTGCTTGCAGAATGTCAGCAGTTCCTGATTTGTGTTGCTGATATGCAGCAAAATCTGGTTCACCATCGGCTTGACACGGCAATCAGACAGGATATTCTCCAAATCATCCTGCAAGAAATTGGACACGCCAATTACCTTAACTTTTCCGGCTGCCTGTGCATCTTCCAATGCACGCCAAACCTGCTTATTTTCCTCAAAATACCGCTTCTCTACGCGGAATTCTGCCCACGGCTGCGGGCTGTGAATAATCATCTGGTCAAGATAGTCTAAGCCCATCTTTTCCAAAGTCTCATCAATGGATGCCATAGCACTCTCGTAAGTCTTGTTTTCTGCGGCAATCTTGCTAGCGACAAACAGCTGCTCACGCGGAATGCCACAGGTACGCACACCTTCTCCTACACCGCGCTCATTGCCATACGCCTGCGCCGTGTCGATCAGGCGATAGCCCAGCTTGACTGCCTCACGCACTGCCTGCGCCGCCTTGTCATCATCAATAAACCATGTACCGAGTCCCAACTTCGGGATGCGGGTACCATTTGCCAGAGTGTATACTTCGTTGAACATCATAGATTCCTCCTGTTAGATTTCTTGTTGGCTCTAGCATACACCCTGAAGTTAACTTTAAGTCAAGAGAATTTATAAAAATAATTCGTCAAATGTAAAGGTAGTTTCCGGATTATAAGAGTTAATTCCGGGTGGCGGACGTTGCCCACTCATCCTTGTAAAAATAATTTGCATCATCTATTGCAGTCCCAATTCGTCACATGATATAATAGACAATAACCGCATGTAAAAAGGAGGAGTATTGATGAAAACTCACAAAAAGAGGCGATTCATTGGCTTCATGTTGGCTCTGGTTCTGTGCTTTACGCCAAGTTTTACGGCTCTTGTACAGGCAACGGATGATCCAACACTCGTCGCAGATGACAAGTCCGCAATGATTGTAGACAAGAATGTCTCCAATTCGCAGATCATTTCCCTGTTAAACAGCCAGACGCTGCATCCGCAAAAGACCGGCTATGCCGCTTTAGACAAATTGTTGGACTCTGTTCTTGCTCCCTATGCGAATCAGTCTACAGCTGAAAAAGTAAAGGCTTGCTACGCATGGACAATCAAAAACATCGACTACTCCTGGGCAGGATACACTGCTAAAAATTCAGGATACGACGGTTTCAAAGAAAAATATCCGTACAACGACTATGAAGATGGCTTGCAAAAAGCCTTCCCGGAAGATGTGATTGCTCGAACCTATTATACGATGATCAAGCACAAGGGTGTGTGCTATGATTGGGGTGCTGTCTTTGCAGTCATGGTGCGATACATTGGTATTGATGCGTATGTACATACCGGCGATTTCAAATTTGAAGAATCTCTCGGATTCAGCAGCACAGCACATGGCCATCACGGCTGGACGGAAGTTGTCTTAGATGGCAAATATTATATTTTTGATCCACAGCGTGAATACCGTATGACCAATGATGGCAAAGGAACCATCAACTATTCCCGTTATTTCGGTGTGACCTCTGGAGATTCCAATTACTTCCGCTATACAGAAGAAACTTCCATCAACGCCAAGCGCGATGCAGGCTTTTTGTCTGTCAGCGCACACCGTGAGAAACTGGTTCCGGTAACCGGTATTGCCTCCCGTTCCGGCAGCACTTCCGGTTCGGGCAAATATGATATTGGCAGCAATGTTACCCTCACCGCTACACCGACTGCTGACAAAGCATTTGAAGGCTGGTTTGACGGCAATGGTACGCTGCTGAGCGCAGATCTGTCTTATTCGTTCCCTGTTACAGGCGCAACGACGATTTATGCGATGTTTGTAGACGATTTGTTCTATGATATTTCCGAAGAATCATGGTATCTTACCTCTGCTATGAAGGCTGCAACTGCTGGATTGGTATCCGGTACGGCTCCTCATCGTTTCGATGGCAAGGTCACGATGACCCGCGCCATGGCTACACAAATTATTGCAAAGCTGGATAATGCAGATCTGAGTGAATACACCCATGCGAATTTTACCGACGTTCCCGATGGCAAATGGTATACACCGGCAATTGCTTGGGCGCAAGCAAACAATCTGGTTTCCGGTGTTGGCAATTTCAAGTTTGAACCAAATCGCGGTGTAACGCGCGAAGAGTTCGTCACGATGATTGCGCACCATTTGGATCAAAAAGAAGTGGATATGGAAACTATGGATTGGGCAGATGTGACCTATACCGACAAGAACACGATTTCCAATTGGGCACGAGATGCCGTATGCCGTGCAACGGCTACACGTCTCATCTCTGGCTATCCAAACGGTAGTTTCCAGCCAAAAAAGCAGCTCACCAGAGCTGAGGGTGTTTCGATTTTCTCCTTCGTCATGGATTTGATGACGGCTGACTAATTTGATGCTATAAACGAAAACAGACCGCTTGTGCGGTCTGTTTTTTTACTCCAACTCAAATGCGCCGGTATACAGTTGATAATATACGCCCTTCTGCTCAATGAGCTGATCATGGGTGCCTCGTTCGATAATTCTGCCATGATCCAGCACCATGATTGCCTCACTGTTCCGAACCGTGGACAAGCGGTGTGCGATGACAAATACCGTTCTGCCCTTCATCAGATTGTCCATGCCAGCCTGAACCAGAGCTTCGGTTCGTGTATCAATGGACGAGGTTGCTTCATCCAGAATCATAACCGGAGGATCTGCCACAGCGGCACGTGCAATTGACAGCAGCTGACGCTGACCCTGCGAGAGATTTGAGCCATTGCCTGTCAGCATCGTCTGATAACCATCCGGCAAGCGGGAGATAAAGCTATCCGCATTTGCCAGCTTGGCAGCTGCGATACACTCTTCATCGGTTGCATCCAGTCTGCCATATCGAATGTTATCCATAACGGTTCCCGTGAATAAATTGACATCCTGCAAGACAATGCCGAGCGAACGGCGCAAATCCGGCTTGCAAATTTTTTCAATATTGATGCCGTCATAACGAATTTTGCCGTCCTGAATATCATAAAATCGGTTAATCAAATTGGTAATGGTTGTCTTACCGGCACCAGTCGCACCGACAAACGCAATTTTCTGTCCCGGCTTCGCATACAGCGAGACATCGTGCAGGACTGTCTTATCCGGCGTGTAACCAAAATTGACATCTTCCAGACGGACATCACCCTTGAGTTCTCGATACGATACAGTGCCGTCTGCGCTGTGCGGATGCTTCCAAGCCCACATGCCAGTCGGCTTGTCACACTCGATGATGTTGCCGTCTGCATCTTTCTTTGCGTTAACCAGATGTACATAGCCATGATCTTCTTCGGATACCTGATCGATCAACTCAAAGACGCGGCCTGCGCCTGCCAGACCCATGGCAATCATCGATACCTGCATAGATGCCTGACCAATGGTCTGCGACAGCTGACGCGTCATGCTGAGGAACGAAATGATAATGCCGAGCGTAATGGTGTCTACACCGGTCAAGCTGACATTCGGCGCGTGCAGAACAACCAATGTACCACCGAGCACTGCCAGCAGCACGTACATCAGATTGCCCAAGTTGTTGAGAATCGGCATGAGGACATTGCCGTACTGATTTGCTTTTTCGCCGTCATGAAACAGCTTTTCATTGAGCTTGACAAAATCCTGTTTGCTCTCTTCTTCATGGCAAAATACCTGTACGACCTTCTGGCCGCTCATGATTTCCTCAACAAAGCCTTCTTCTGTTGCCAGCGAACGCTGCTGTGCCATCATGTACTTCGCACTGGCGCCGCCAAATTTTTTGGAAATTGTCAGCATGACGCCAATAAAAATCAAGACAAGAATAGTCAGCCATACACTGAAATACAGCATCATGCCAATCATAGCGAGTACAGACAAAACCGACTGTGTAAGCATCGGCAAGCTCTGACCAATCAACATACGAATGGCATCGGTGTCATTCGTATAGGTACTCATAATGTCACCGTGCGGATGCGTATCAAAGTATTTAATCGGCAGTGTTTCCATGCCGTTAAACATATCGTCGCGCAGATTCTTCAGTGTACCCTGCGTGACGGTCGCCATAATTCGGTTGTAAATAAACGCTGCGACGACACCGAGAATGTAAAACGCCATCATGGTCAGAAGGATATGGATCAGCAAATTCTGTACCGCTCCCATACCAGACGAAATGCCCGGCACAATGCATTCATCAATCAAACGCTGTAAAAATACCGTTGCT
The DNA here is from genome assembly GCA_963588905.1 of Eggerthellaceae bacterium. Classification (GTDB taxonomy): domain Bacteria; phylum Bacillota; class Clostridia; order Oscillospirales; family Butyricicoccaceae; genus Butyricicoccus_A. Next base: position 96,933 of record CAVAJF010000036.1, on the reverse strand, counting down.
ACAACAGAAGCTGCCGCACTGATGACAATACAAATCATCACGACGATCAGCCGAATGCCGTAATGCTGAAACAGATACCGGAACAGTCGGCCAAATGTGCCCTTTTTTACGGCAGGACGCTTGCCTTTTTTATTCTGCTTTGCCATCAGTTACGCCTCCTCTCTGCTTTTCGTCTGAGAATCATATACTTCACGGTAAATACCACCCAGCGCTACCAACTCATCATGTGTGCCGCGCTCGACAATCCGGCCATCCTCCATGACGAAGATCTGGTCGGCGTCCTCTACGGATGAAATACGCTGGGCAATGATAATCTTGGTGGTATCTGGAATTTCCTGTCGGAACGCCTTACGAATCAACGCATCGGTCTTGGTATCTACAGCGGAAGTCGAGTCATCCAGAATCAAAATCTTCGGCTTTTTGAGCAGCGCACGAGCAATACACAGACGCTGTTTCTGACCGCCAGAGACATTGCTGCCGCCGCGCTCAATATATGTATCATATTTCTGCGGGAACTGCTGAATAAATTCATCCGCCTGTGCTAAGCGGCAAACGCGTTCCAATTCTGCATCCGTAGCATCTTTATTGCCCCAGCGCAGATTTTCTTTAATTGTACCGGAAAACAAAATGTTTTTTTGCAGTACCACAGCCACTTCACTGCGCAAAGATTCCAAATCGTACTCACGTACATCTACACCGCCAACACGGACGCTGCCTTCTGTCGTATCATACAGACGGGAAATCAACTGAATCAGCGATGTTTTCGACGAACCGGTACCGCCAATGATACCAATAGTCTTGCCGGACGGAATATCGAAATTGATGTCAGACAGTGCATACTTCTTGCTCTTGTCCGAGTAGCGGAACGAAACATGGTCAAAGGAAATGCTGCCGTCATCCAAGGTGGTCTTGCCATGCTCCGGATTTTTCAGCACACTCTCATGCTTCAGCACTTCGGTGATACGCTGTACCGGCTCCGCTGCCATCATGCACATGACGAACACCATAGAGAACATCATCATAGATGCCAAGATCTGCACGCCGTAATTGATGAGAGAAGAAAGCTCACCGGTTGTCAATGCCGAGCCGTGCGAAGCGATAATGATATTGGCACCAATGAAGCTGACAAGCAACATACATACGTAAATGCCAAACATCATAATCGGAGCATTGAGTGCCAAAATCTTCTCGACACGCGTGAAATCACGGCGAACGGATTCCGATTGAGTGTAAAACTTCTCTCGCTCATAGTCCTCACGGACAAAGGATTTGACAACGCGGATACCAGAGATATTTTCCTGTACTGATTCATTCATGCGATCGTATTTTTTAAAGATGCGCTTGAAAATCGGGAAAACATGCCATGCAATGCCAAGCAATGCGCCGCCGATAATCGGAATCATGACCAAGAAAATCAACGAAATCCGCACACTGATGGACATGCCCATAATGACAGAGAAAATCAACATCAGTGGGGTGCGCACAGCGACACGAATAATCATCTGATACGCATTCTGTACATTCGTGACATCCGTTGTCATACGCGTCACCAGAGACGAGGACGAAAATTTGTCGATGTCAGCGAACGAAAAGCCTTGAATCTTAAAAAATAAGTCTTGGCGTAAGTTCTTAGCAAAGCCGCAGGATGCCGTTGCCGCATACTTACCGGACAGTGCACCGAACAGCAACGACAGCATCGCCATAATTGCCAGCGCGATGCCGTATTTGATAATCGGCATCATGCTGTTTCCTGTCATATTGTCAATCATACTTGCCATAACAAGCGGCAGTAAACATTCCAGCATGACTTCCAGCGTGACAAACAACGGTGACAGCAGTGAAGCACGTTTGTACTGCCGAATGCTGCCCATTAACATTTTTATCATGGATTCATACTCCTTTCCATACAATTCTTTCAATTACAAAATTTGATACAGTTTGCTTAGCAAATGCATGAGCTGTTCTCGTTCTGACTGTCCCAGTGCTTGCGCGAGCCGCTCTTCCTTCTCTTGACGTCCTCTTTCCAGGATTTTCCGCGTTTGTCGCGCTTGTTCAGTCACGCAAACGATTTTATTTCTGCGATTGTTCTCGTCTATATGTGAAGTGACAAAGCCGGCTTTTTCCAGCCGAGACACCAAACCGACAATCGTCGGATGGGAAACGCCCAAATAAATTTCAATCTCTTTTTGCGTCGCACTGCCTCCACATGCTAAGACAAAGTCCAGCACATGCACCTGCGAAAACGTCAATCCATGCTTGCGAAACGCCGCATCAGCATTCGCCCGCATTTTATCGCTGATCTGCTTGATGAGATAGCCCAAATCGTCTGCACACAGCTCACAGTCACACATTTCTTAGTCTCCTAACTGTAGTATGCTACACATTTTACCACGATGATGTACGCTTGTCAATATCAATTTCCTGTATGTTTATTGAAAATCCATCTAAAATACGATACAATATCAGTACAACATCGTTGTAAACTTTTCACGAAAGGAACCTTCTTATGACACAAGATTTTGAATCAACCGTAGAACCTGTATCCAATCCCATTCATCACGAAAAAAGCTCTACCAGTACATATTCTGTTATTTCAACCGTTGCTTTTTTAATCGGTGTTCCAGAGCATATTTTTGAAAATGTACACGAATCCCCGGATATAGAAATATATCAAAAATTAAAATTCAATCGAAATGCCTGCATCATTCGCGATCTATGTATGGTGCGAACCGCAATTATTCGCCATTTTAAGCGCATCAATCAAGAAGTTTTTCACAATTATCGGTTATTATCTTCCCTCAACGAATATATCCCGGTAGAATGCATTCATGAGCTGGGCAATTGGGGCATCAATCTATTAAAGAAAAACACGCGGCTGGCGCAGTATATCGTTGACATCAATAAATATATTTCCGACCGGATCAACAATTGCAAAAATCTGTTTCCGCTCTGGCTGGAATGGTCATACGTCAAAAGCATCTTTATCATGCCGGACGGTTTGACAGAGCCAGGTACCAAGCAGGCATCTGACGCATACTATGCATCGTTTGAATGCTATCCATATCAAATGTACATCAACTGGGTATTTTTCCAGAATGACGGAAATATTTTGTATAACGACAAGAAGTTTGTCACGCTTCTGTACCGCTGGCACGAGGATGATTTTTCCGATCTCAACAAGGTATCCAATGTAGATAACTCGGTAAAGAACAATATTTATGACTTTTTGTCCGAAAGCCGTGATACTGTCATTGTCGTTGACTGTGAAAACTCCGATCCATACGATTTATGCGCGACGCTAAACAATCTGGAAGATTATCTGCGCGATAAAATTTCCAAAATCATGTTATTTGATGATGTACACACCTCTTCCGCCTGGAAGGTATTGCAGGAACACACGGATATTCCCATCGAACGCATCGAGGTCGCACGGTTAAAAGAAGACAAATCCCTTGTCGATACCCATATGACCGCCAATGTCGTGCGCGAATTTTATGCCAATCACGTGGATTCATTTGTCATTGTCGCCAGCGATTCGGATTATTGGAGTGTCATCAGCACGTTGAAAGAAGCGCGTTTTCTCGTCATGGTCGAACACGAAAAATGCAGCGGTAAGCTAAAGGAAGCGCTGGACGACAGCGGAATCTTTTATTGCTATATTGATGATTTTTATTCCGGTTCCGGCAAGGATATTAAGCTGACCGCTATGTTGACGGAAATGAAACGGTATCTCGCCGATCACATTGATTTAAATGTAACAGATATGATGGATCATCTGTATACCTCTACGCGTGCTGTCATGTCGGACACGGAAAAGCATCAGTTCTACCAGAAATATGTAAAGTCCCTGTCCCTTGTCATCGGTGAAGACGGCACGGTGTCGATTCAAATCAAAGGAAAATAACAATGATTTATACCAAGCTGACCAAGCGCGCATTGCAGCTTGCCTATCAAGCCCACCATGGACAAGCAGACAAAAGCGGTCTTCCTTACATCCATCATCCGTTTCATCTTGCCGAGCAAATGCCAGATGAAACAAGCACGATTGTCGCTTTGCTGCATGATGTCATAGAAGATACATCTATGACTGCGGAAGATTTGCGGCGCGCAGGTATTCCCGCATCTGCTGTGGAGACCATTTGTCATCTGACGCACCGCCCTGAAGTTCCTTATTTGGATTATATTCGCGCTTTGCGCAGTGACCCTATTGCCGTGCGCGTCAAACTCGCGGATCTTACTCACAACAGTGACCTCTCGCGTTTGACAACTGTTACACAAGCAGATCTTACACGCAGAGAAAAATATCAAACGGCGATTCAAATTCTCAAAACAACCGAAGTTGTTGCCGCGTTAATTTGGCAGGACAAGCGATTTTTGATCTGTCAACGCCCTGCCAACAAGGCGCGCGGATTGCTGTGGGAATTTGTCGGCGGAAAAGTAGAAGCTGGCGAAACCAAGCCGCAGGCATTACTTCGAGAATGTCAGGAAGAGCTTGGTATTACGCTCTCCGTCGGAAATATCTTCATGGATGTCACACACTGCTATCCAGATTTGACGGTACATTTGACACTGTTTCATGCCACAATAGCATCGGGTACCCCGCAGCTGCTTGAACATCACGATATGCGCTGGATTACTCCGGCAGAAATCGATCAGTTTGATTTTTGCCCCGCAGACATTGAAATCTTGCAAGAAATTAAAAAATCTATGAAATAGCGCAAAACAGGGTCTGGCATACGCCAGACCCTGTTTCTATATATTTTATATTTAAGATTAACCCTTGATATTCTCACAAATAATCGCGCCCATCTCAGAAGTGGACAGAACCTTCTCACCTTCCTTGGCAATGTCAGCGGTGCGATGACCGTCATTCAGTGCCTTTTCAACGGCTGCTTCGATGCAATCAGCTTCTTCGCCCAGACCGAACGAATAGCGCAGCATCATAGCACAGGACAAAATGGTTGCAATCGGGTTTGCAATGCCCTTGCCTGCAATATCCGGTGCGGAACCATGAATCGGCTCGTACATACCCAGCTTGGTCTTGCCGATAGAAGCAGACGGCAGCATACCAATCGAACCGGTAATCATGCTCGCCTCGTCAGACAGAATATCGCCGAACAGGTTGCCGGTCGTGATGACATCAAACTGACCCGGATTGCGAACCAGCTGCATGGCTGCATTGTCTACGTACATATCCTGATACTCAACTTCCGGATATTCTTCACGCAGCTTATGCATGGTCTCACGCCATACGCGGGAGGTCTCCAGTACGTTTGCCTTGTCCACAGAAGTCAGCTTCTTGTTGCGCTTCATTGCCATATCAAATGCACGGCGACCGATGCGCTCTACCTCTGTAACAGAGTAATTCATATCGTCCCAGCCGGTCTCGCCCAGTTCGCTCTCACGGCGGCCGCGCTTACCAAAGTAAACGTCACCGGTCAGCTCACGGCAAACCAGAATGTCAAAGCCATCGCCGATAATTTCCGGCTTAATCGGGCAAGCATCTGCCAGAGCAGCGTGCATCTGTGCCGGGCGCAGATTGACAAACAGCTCCAGATTGGAACGCAGGCCTAACAGTGCGCGCTCCGGACGCTTATCAGACGGAACACCGTCCCACTTCGGGCCGCCAACGGCACCCAGCAGAACAGAATCCGATGCCTTACAAACATCCAGTGTCTCCTGCGGCAGCGGAATGCCAAACTTGTCAATCGCATTGCCGCCTGCATAACACTCGGTAAAGTTGAAGGTGTGACCGAACTTCTCGCCGACAACCTCCATTGCCTTCATAGCTTCTGTAACGATTTCCGGGCCGATGCCATCGCCCTTAATGACCGCAATATTGTACTGCATTACTTGTTTTCCTCTCTTTCTTTCAAGCTCTTGAGCAGGCCGCCTGCGGAAATAATGTTCTGCAGGAACGGCGGAAATGCTGCTGCCTGAAATGTCTGGCCGGTTGTGATGTCGGTGATAACGCCGGTATCAAAATCAACCTCAACCTCATCGCCTGCGCTGATAGCGTTGGCAGCTTCTTCGCTCTCCATAATCGGTAGACCGATATTGATAGAAGAACGATAGAAAATACGAGCAAAAGAAGATGCGATAACGCAGGAAATGCCATTGTCACGGATAACCTGCGGGGCATGTTCACGAGAAGAGCCGCAGCCAAAGTTCTTGGTTGCTACCATGATGTCGCCCTTCTTTACGTTCTTGACAAACTCGGTGTCAATATCCTCCATGCAGTGGGTAGCCAATTCTACTGGATCTGCAATGTTCAGATAACGTGCCGGAATGATAACGTCGGTATCGACGTTATCGCCATATTTAAAAACAGAACCTCTTGCTTTCATGTGTAAAATCCTCCTTAGTCCAGCTCTGCCGGATCGGTGATATAGCCGGTGACAGCAGAAGCTGCTGCGACAGCCGGATTGGCGAGATAAATCTCAGAAGAAACATGTCCCATACGGCCAACGAAGTTACGGTTGGTGGTAGAGATTGCCTTTTCGTCATGTGCCAGAATGCCCATATGACCGCCCAGACACGGACCACAAGTCGGCGTAGAAACAATTGCACCTGCTTCAACAAAGATCTTTGCCAGGCCTTCTTTGATGCACTGCAAGTAAATTTCCTGTGTCGCCGGAATGACGATGGTACGAACGTTTTTCTTGACCTTTCTGCCCTTCAGGATAGCAGCAGCGTCGCGCATGTCCTGAATGCGGCCGTTGGTGCAGGAACCAATGACAGACTGCTGAATCTCAATCTTACCCAGCTCGTCTACAGTCTTGGTGTTCTCCGGCAGATGCGGACAAGCAACGGTCGGACGCAGTTCAGACAGATTGATGGTGTACTCCTCATCGTACTGTGCATCCGGATCTGCTGCGAACTCGGTCACTTCACGATTGACGCGGCCCTTGATATAGGCACGGGTCTTGTCATCTACCGGGAAGATACCGTTCTTTGCGCCTGCTTCAATTGCCATGTTGCAAATGGTGAAGCGATCATCCATGGTCAGAGAAGCAACGCCGTCACCGGCAAACTCCATCGAGCGGTACAGCGCACCGTCTACACCGATCTTGCCGATGATGTGCAGGATAACGTCCTTGCCGGAAACATACTTCGGCAGAGAACCAGTCAGGTTGAACTTAATAGCAGACGGAACACGGAACCAAGCCTTGCCGGTTGCCATGCCTGCTGCGAGGTCAGTAGAACCAACGCCGGTGGAGAATGCACCCAGTGCACCATAGGTGCAGGTATGGGAATCAGCACCGATAATCAGTTCGCCAGGGCCTACCAGACCCTTTTCCGGCAGCAGGGCATGTTCAATACCCATCTGTCCCACGTCAAAGAAATTGACGATCTCATGCTTGCCAGAGAAATTCCGGCAGGTCAGACACTGCTCTGCGGACTTAATATCCTTGTTCGGTGCAAAGTGATCCATAACCAGCGCGATCTTTGTCTTATCAAATACGTGCTCAAATCCAGCCTTTTCCATCTCACGGATTGCTACCGGACCCGTAATATCATTTGCCAAAGTCAGATCCAGATTTGCCTCAATCAGCTGGCCAGCGGTTACGCTTTCCAATCCTGCATGGCTTGCGAGGATCTTCTGTGTCATTGTCATTGCCATAGGTGGTTTGCCTCCTCTATGTATGAATCAGCCCCGCCTGCCAAAGCAAGCAGGGCTGTTTTCTCTTTCTATTAGTTGTTCAGATACTTATTTACGCCGTTGATGTAAGCCTTGATAGAAGCCTCTACAATATCAACGGAAACGCCGCGGCCGGTGATGACTTCCTGGCTGTTCTCGCCGATAATCATCTTTACAACAGCCTCACTCTGTGCGTCCTGACCATCTGTCAGTGCACGCAGCTGGTAATCCTCCAGCTGAACCTTCAGGCCGGTAATCTTATCAATGGCTGCAAACGATGCATTGATCGGGCCATCGCTCAGTGCTGCGCGCTCAAAGCTCTCATCGCCCTTGGACATCTTGATAACAGCGGTGGTGCTGATGGTATTGCCGCTGTTGATGACATACTGCTGGAGCGTGTAGCGAACCGGACCGGATACCGGAACAACGCCGATCAGAGCTTCCAAGTCGCGATCCTTGATGACCTTCTTGCGGTCAGCCAGTACCTTGAACTTCTCAAATGCCTTATCCAGCTTTTCCGGAGTCAGGGTGTAGCCCAGATCCTTCAAGCGAGCCTCAAAGGCATGACGGCCGGAATGCTTGCCCAGAACAATAGCATTCTTCGGAATACCAACAGACTCCGGTGTCATGATCTCGTAGGTAGACTTGTTGTTCAGGACGCCATGCTGATGGATACCAGACTCATGTGCAAAGGCATTTGCGCCGATAATCGGCTTGGTCGGAGCAACCGGCACACCGGTGATGGTCTGGATCATGCGGCTGGAACGGTAAATCTGCTTGGTGTCAATGCGGGTATCGCAGTCGAAGTAATCCTTACGGGTCTTGAGTGCCATAACGATTTCTTCCAGGGAAGCATTGCCTGCACGCTCGCCAATGCCGTTGATGGTGCATTCTACCTGACCAATGCCTGCCTGTACGCCAGCCAGAGAGTTGGCAACGCCCATGCCCAGGTCATTGTGGTTATGGCAGGACAGAATAACATTTTCGATGCCGTCTACATGCTCGCGCAGGTACTTAATCAGGTCATAGTACTCGCCCGGTGTCAGATAACCGGTGGTATCCGGAATATTGATGGTGCTTGCACCAGCCTGAATGGCGGTGTCAACTACGCGGCACAGGAAATCCCAATCCGAACGGGTTGCATCCTCTGCGGAGAACTCGATATTGCTCAGGAACTTCTTGGTGTACGATACATGATGACGAACGCTCTCCAGAACTTCTTCCGGGCTCATCTTCAGCTTGTACTGCATATGAATCGGAGAAGTTGCCAGGAACACATGAATGCGCGGGTCAGCAGCTTCCTTAACTGCGCCCCAAGCGGCGTCAATATCCTTCTCTACGCAGCGCGCCAAAGAGCATACGGTAGAATTCTTAATGGTGTGTGCAATGGTTGCAATCGCAGCAGCGTCTCCCGGAGATGCAATGGCAAAACCTGCCTCCATAATATCAACGCCCAAGGTTTCCAGCTGACGGGCAACCTCAATCTTTTCGCTGAGGTTCATGCTACAGCCTGGAGACTGCTCGCCATCTCTCAGGGTCGTATCAAAAATCCGAATCTGTCTTGACATAACGTATATCCTCCATACAAATGTAAAAAATTACTGGTTCAGACGGTGTGCGCGATGGGCATAAAAAAAGCTCTCATCTCGCCAAAATAACTTTGGAAACAGAGACGAAAGCAAACTTCCGCGGTACCACTCTACTTGTCGCCATACTTCTATTTGTACCGTAAGACGACCGCTCAACGCATCCAGCAATGCGCTTCCCCTGTAACGGTGGGAGATCCGTTCCAACCTAATCAGACGGTACATTCGTCTGTTTCAGCGGACTGTTCCAAGGCGAGTTTCACTGCTGAACGACACTGCCTCGCACCAAACGGCAGCTCTCTGAAGACGGCTTACAGTTACTAAACCTTTTCATCACATTTCAGTATTTAATGATTATGCTTAACATTATATTCACTTCTTCTGCATCTGTCAAGCGTTCACCGCAATTTTTTGCAAAAGAATCTCATCGTCCATATCCTGTGTAGCCAAAAAGAAACATCGTATTTTTCGCGCAAAACCTCTTGACATCGCGCTTTTGTCCGATGTATAATAAATGCAGAATTTGATACCAGCACAGCGATGACGGAGAAAAGTAGTTCCGGATCGGTTTAACAGGGATAGCGTGCCATAGACTGAGAGCGCGCTTTGAACAAGTCGGATTGAAGTTCCCTCCTGAGCTTTCGCGCTGAACACAAGTAGGTGCGAACGGTTGCCCCCGTTAGAAGGCTAGAATATCGGGCTTCCCGGCCTCGTATTTGAAAAAAGTGCGGCATTTCTATGCCGAATTTGGGTGGTACCACGGAATTGTCTTTCGTCCCTGTTCGCGGGTTGAAAGGCTTTTTTTATGCTCACTTTTCGTGCGGTATCAGCCGGGAAATATATTTTCCAAGGAGAAAGAATATCATGATCGTTGTATTGAAAAAAGGATGCCCGAAGGAAGAAGTAGAACGCCTTACCAACTGGATCGAGCATTTTCATGTATCTGTAAACCCAATCGTCGGCGAAGAGACCACTATTCTGGGTCTGGTCGGTGACACTTCTGCCGTTGAGAAGGACACACTGATGCTCAACCACTGGGTTGACCGTGTCATGAAGGTGCAGGAGCCGTTCAAGCTGGCAAACCGTCAGATGCATCCGAACGACACCATTGTAAAAATCGGCAACAACGTAGAGGTTGGCGGCAAGAAAATTGTTGTCATGGCTGGTCCGTGCTCGGTGGAAAGCGAGCCGCAGATCTGCGAAATCGCAGAGGAAGTACAGCGTCAGGGCGTTACTGTTCTGCGCGGTGGCGCTTGGAAGCCGCGTTCTTCCCCGTACTCTTTCCAGGGTATGAAGGCACAGGGTCTGGATCTGCTTTGCATCGCAAAGGAAAAGACCGGTATGCCGATTGTTACCGAGATTACCAATCCGGCACACATCGAGCTGTTTGAGGGTCGTGTAGACTGCTATCAGGTCGGTGCCCGCAACATGCAGAACTTTGAGCTGCTCAAGGAGCTGGGCAAGACCAACACACCGATCCTGCTCAAGCGCGGCTTCGCAAACACGCTGGAAGAGTTCCTGATGTCCGCAGAGTACATCATGGCTGGCGGCAACGATCAGGTTATCCTGTGCGAGCGCGGTATCCGTACCTACGAGACCTATACCAGAAACACGCTGGACATCAGTGCCGTTCCGGCTCTGAAGCGTCTGAGCCATCTGCCGGTTGTTGTTGACCCGTCTCACGCTGCCGGTATCTACTGGATGGTAGAGCCGCTGGCAATGTCCGCTGTTGCAGCCGGCGCTGACGGTCTGATTATCGAGGTACACAATGATCCGGCACACGCTCTGTCCGACGGTGCACAGTCTCTGACCTACAAGCACTTCGCACGTACCATGGATAAAATGCGTGCTGTCGCTGCTGCTGTCGGCCGCGAAGTCTAAGCAGGAGGACATACATATTATGTATCATCTTTCCCTTCATGGCTCCAATACCGATTCTGATATTTATATTGGTTCCGGTATTTTCTCGCAGACTGCTAAGTACATCGCAGAAAAGTTCCAGCCGACTCGCATTCATATCGTCACGGATTCCAACGTTGCGCCGCTGTATCTGGAACAGCTGCGCGCAGAATTTCCAATCGGAGTCACCACTACGGTGATTCCGGCTGGCGAGGAATACAAAACCTTAGACACCGTTGCAGGCATTTATGCTGACCTGAGCGAGGCAGAATTGACCCGTTCGGATTTGGTTATTGCTTTGGGCGGCGGTGTTGTCGGTGATATTACCGGCTTTACAGCAGCCACCTATCTGCGCGGCATTCACGTGTGCCAGATTCCGACTACGCTGCTTGCACAGGTAGATTCCTCTGTTGGCGGCAAGACCGGTGTCGATCTGCCGCAGGGCAAGAACCTCGTCGGCGCGTTTTATCAGCCGGAGCTGGTTATCATCGACACGGACATCCTCTCTTCCCTGCCGGAACGTATTTTCAACGACGGCATGGCAGAAGTGATTAAATATGGCTGCATTTCCAACCCAGACATTCTGAACATGATTGCTCAACCGGATTTCAAGAGCAACATGCAGCATATTGTCTATGAATGCGTTCGCATCAAGCGTGATGTTGTCCAGCAAGACGAGCATGATACCGGTCTGCGCATGATTTTGAACTTTGGTCACACCATCGGTCACGGCGCAGAAAAAGTCGGACATTTCACTGAGCTGACGCATGGTCAGGCCGTTGCTATCGGCATGGTGCAGGCAGCAAAGCTTGGAGCCAAGTTGGGAGAGACCGATTACACCCAGCAAATCACAGAAATCTGTCAGGCACATGATTTGCCGACAGAGCTGCCGTATCCTATTGAGGATGTCTATACTGCCATGCTGCACGACAAAAAGCGTGCCGGTGACAGCATCAATATGATTCTGGTACATCCGATGGGCACGGCAAACATTCATAAAATCCCGTTGGAGCAGTTACATACGCTGCTCACCGCTGAATAAGGAGAGATTGTCATATGGGTTCTGTTTGGGGAAATGCAGTCAAGCTTTCCATTTTTGGTGAATCACACGGCGGTGGCATCGGCTGTGTACTCGATGGTTTTCCGGCCGGTGTGCCATACGATGAAGCATTTATTCTCGCTGAAATGGATCGCCGCGCACCGGGAAAAAATCGTCAGTCCACAGCTCGCCGAGAAAAGGACCTCCCCAAGGTCCTTTCCGGCATTTTTGAGGGCAAAACCTCTGGCGCTCCGATTTCCTGCGTCATTGAAAATACCGATACCCGTTCCAAGGATTATCGCAATTTAATCGAACAGCCGCGCCCGGGTCATGCAGATTACACCGGTCGTGTCCGCTATCAGGGCTGCAATGATTACCGCGGCGGCGGACATTTTTCCGGCCGTCTTACGGCACCGCTGGTCTTTGCCGGTGCCATGTGCAAGTTGTTCCTGCGCTCCAAGGGCATCGAAGTCGGTTCACATATCGCTGCCATCGGTCAGATCATGGATACGCCGTTTGATGACGTAAATGTACCTACCGAGCTTCTGGAAAAGCTGCGCACACAGGCATATCCGGTTATCAACCCGCGCGCAGAGGAAGCAATGCTCGCACAGATTGACCAGGCACGAGAGGCGCAGGATTCCGTCGGCGGTATCATCGAGTGTGCTGTCACCGGTGTTCCGGTTGGCATGGGATCTCCGATGCTGTCTCCGGTAGAGGGACGTTTGTCTTCTATCCTGTTCTCTGTTCCGGCTGTCAAGGGCGTGGAATTCGGCGCAGGCTTCTCTATTGCAGCTATGCGCGGTTCTGAAGCGAACGACTGCATGTATTTGGACGGCGATACGGTTAAGACCGAAACCAATAACAACGGTGGTATTTTGGGCGGCATCACAAACGGTATGCCGATTATTGTCCGCACAGCGATCAAGCCGACACCGTCTATTTCCCGCGAACAGCACACATTGAATCTCACGGATCAGCAGGTTGAACCGCTGGTTATCAAGGGACGTCATGATCCTTGCATTGTGACTCGTGCAACACCTGTCATCGAAGCAGCAGTCGCTGTTGCTGTCACGGATCTGTACATGGAGGCTTACGGATATGCGAGATCTTAAAGATGTGCGCCGCGACATCAGCGCGATTGACCACGAAATTTTGAAGCTGTTTCTCAAGCGCATGAAGTGCGCTGAAGAAGTCTCTGATTATAAAATGGAGCACGGCGGCCAGGTTCTGGTTCCGTCTCGTGAGACAGAACTGATGAACACCATGCTGCAGGATATTCCGGATGAACTCAAGCTGGAATACTCTTCCCTGCTGCGCACGACAACGCGCGTCAGCCGCAAGCACCAGTACGCACGAATGCTGGAAGCAGAGCCGCAGAGATTGCAGCTGGATTTACAGCCGCGCAACACTGAACCCAAGACCGTATATTACGGCGGTCTGCCGGCATCGTATGCAGAAATTGCCGCCATGGATTTGTTTCCGAATGCCGAGCGCATTCCACAAAATTCATGGGAAGATGTATTCCATGCGGTTTTGGATGGAAAAGCGGATATTGGTGTCGTTCCGGTAGAAAATTCGACAGCCGGAACCGTCAATGAAGTCTATGATCTGTTGGAACAGTACGGCTTATACGTCACCCATTCTCATATCAAGCGCATTCGTCATTGCATCGCTGCCTGCAAGGGAGCATCTTTTGATACCATCAAAGAAGTTCACTCTCACCCGCAGGCACTGCGCCAGTGTCAGCAGTATATCAAAAAACACGGCTTGGAAGCGACCGAAGAAAGCAACACCGCCGTGGCAGCACATGACGTGGCACAGAGCGGCGATGTCTCTCGCGCGGCAATTTGTTCTGAAGCCGCAGCAAAGCTGTATGGACTGGAAATTTTAGAGGAGCATGTCAACGACGCAGACTTCAACCAAACACGTTTTATTGCGGTTTCCCGTTCCCTTTCTGCACAGGAAACCGATACGCGCGTGAGCCTTGTGTTGACTCTGCCGCACATTGTCGGCAGCCTGTATGGTGCATTGGCCGTATTTGCCGATTACGGCGTCAATATGACAGAAATTCACTCGCGTCCGCTGCGCGATATGCCTTGGAATTATTGTTTCTACATTGATTTTGACGGAAATCTGCTGCGACAGGACACCCGTGCGTTGATCTACCAGACCATGCAGGAGTGTTCCTATGTTCGCATTTTGGGTTCTTATCCCGTGACACAAGACAGTGAGGTGAAAGCATGAGTTATCCATTGACTACCGCTCGCGCGCTGCGCGGCGATGTGACCGTTCCGGGCGACAAATCCATTTCGCATCGTGCGGTAATGTTTGGTGCGCTGGCTGATGCCGACACACATATCACTGGCTTTTTGATGGGCGAAGATTGCTTATCTACCATCTCCTGTTTTGAAAAAATGGGTGTCTCTATTGACGTTTCGGAAAAAGAAGTTGTCGTGCACGGTGTCGGCCTGCATGGTCTCAAAGCACCGACAGAGCTGTTATATACCGGCAATTCCGGTACGACAACTCGCCTGCTGTGCGGTATTCTCGCCGGTCAGCCATTCTCTAGCACATTGAATGGTGATGCATCTATTCAAAAACGGCCGATGGGACGTATTATCAAGCCATTACGCGAAATGGGCGCAGATATTTCGGGAAAAGACGGCAATTTATGCCCTTTGGACATTCATCCTGCGCCGCTGCACGGCATTCGCTATGACATGCCGGTCGCATCCGCACAGCTGAAATCCGCTATTTTACTCGCCGGATTGTTTGCAGATGGCTCGACAACCGTCGTTGAACCGGCTCCGTCCCGCGATCACACGGAACGGATGCTGCGCGGTCTCGGCGCGCAGGTTGTTTCCAACGGAACAGAAATCACCCTGACACCGCCAAAGGCCCTGCACGCAGTCAATGTAGAAGTTCCGGGTGACATTTCATCCGCTGCATATTTTCTCGTTGCCGGCTTGATTCTGCCAAACAGCGATATTCTCATCCGCAATGTTGGCGTCAATCCTACGCGCACTGGCATTCTGGATGCACTGGAGGCGATGGGTGCAAATATTGAGCGTCTGAATGAGCGCGGCACCGTTGAACCGATCTGTGATCTGCGCATTCGCTCTTCTCATCTGCACGGCACGACAATCAGCGGTGACATGATTCCTCGTCTGATTGACGAGATTCCGGTCTTAGCTGTCGCCGCTGCTTTTGCCGAAGGCGAAACCGTCATTCGCGATGCCCAAGAACTGAAGGTCAAGGAATCTAACCGCATTGCCACGATGACGACAGAGCTTTCCAAGACCGGTGCTGATGTGCAGGAGACCGATGACGGCATGATGATTCGCGGTGGCAAGCCGCTGCACGGCGCAGATTTTGTAAGCTATGCCGATCACCGCGTTGCCATGAGCATGGCTGTATGTGCTCTGGCTTGCGAAGGCAATTCTTCCATTGATGATTCGGATTGTGCTGCTATTTCTTATCCGACGTTCTTTGAGACGCTGGACGCCCTCAAGCAGAAAGGAGAATAAACGCATGATTTTGACCATGGATGAGTTTCGAAGCTACGTGCCGAATAAGCCAACGTTTGCCCTGTTCGGACACCCTATCGCACATACCATGTCTCCCGAGCTGCACAACAAGCTGTTTCAAGTCTCCGGAAAAGATTGCGAATACTTTGCTGTCGATGTGCCGCCGGAAGATTTAGAAGAAGCGATGCACATCGCATCGCAAAAATGCGGCGGTTTAAATCTGACTATCCCGCACAAAAAAGCTGTATTTCAATATCTCGATGCTGTCGATGAGACAGCCAAAAATCTCGGCAGTGTCAATACGGTATTCTTTCATGACGGAACTGCTGTCGGCTATAACACAGATATTCTGGGCTTTTCCGGCTCGCTTGAATTTGACGGCATCTCTGTAGAAAACAAAATCGCTGTTGTCTGCGGCTATGGCGGTGTTTCCCGCGTCATCTGCTATCATCTTGCCAACGCCGGCGCAAAGGTTCTGATTACCGGTCGAAATTTGACCAAAGCAAAGGCTCTGCGCAATGACATTCGCTCGTATCTACCGCAAGCTGACATTGACGTCATGCCTGCAACGCAGCTGCCACGTGCCACGGCCATTCTCGTCAACGGCACGCCGCTCGGTATGTATCCGCATGAGGAGGCTTGTCCGCTGGAAAAGCTGCCTATCGGTGCAGAATATGTCTTTGATACGATTTACAATCCGCCGGAAACCGCTTTTATGAAGCTGGCTCCGCACAGCGTCAAGACACGCAATGGTCTATTGATGCTGGTATTGCAGGCAGCCTATGCACAGACCATTTGGTTCGGCACACAGTTTGAATCCGCGGACTTGACCCGCATCCTGCGTCTGTTGTCCGGAGACATGGCAAAAAAGCGTTTACATGATGTCTATGGCAAGCAGAACATCGTCCTGTGCGGCTTTATGGGCAGCGGCAAGACGACCATTGGACGCAAGCTCGCTCGGACGCTGCAATATGAATTTATCGACATGGACGACTATCTGGAAAAGCGCGAGGGCAAAAAAATCTCAGATATTTTTGCAGAAATCGGTGAATCCGGTTTCCGCGATATTGAGACCGATTGTGCCCGCGAGATTGCTGACCGCACCGGATGTATCATTGCACTGGGCGGAGGCGCAGTTCTTCGTCCGGAAAATGTCGAGCTGTACAAGAAAAACGGTCTATTGATTCATCTGAACACACCATTCTATCGCATCGTACAGAACTTGAGCCGCGACACCACGCGCCCACTTTTGCAAGGCGATAAAGAGAAACAAACGCGTTTGCTGTTTAATAAACGAAAAAAAATCTACTTGAATTGTGCAGATCGCTCCGTATCCGGTACACGCATCTCTGAGATCATGGATGCTGTGTTCCGTGCGATCTAAGGTAAAAAGAAAGCTCTTTTGCGAGCTTTCTTTTTTTGTTCACATTTTGTCTACAAAGTTTTCTATTTTTGTTCATGCATTCCAGTGGAAAATCGTGTATGATAATACCAGTGCAGATGAGAAATGCACAGCAAAAAAGACTCTTCCTACCGAAACAGAGGTTCCTCTTTTCTTCTGTTTCAATCACTCTTATATTTTTTCCTTTCTTTTAAAAACACCGCGGATAAAACCGCGGTGTTAGACTGTAGACAAAGCCCCGCTTTTGCGGGGTTTTGCTATTGTTAGAACCAGAAAGCAAAGATCATGTGAAGCTAATAACACAGCATGTATAGGAAAGCTATTTCGTCTGTTGTCACGATTATATCTGTTATCCATAGTTCTATATATTGACTTTCACTAATAAATATTATATACTATATTTAGTGAAATATTAATGAAAGGAGTACATACATGGAACAGATAACTATTACGGCTAAAATACAAATATCTGCTACAGATAATGACAAGGCTTTACTTAATGAAACCATGTCTGCATATAGTGATGCCTGCAATTATGTTTCAGACTATGTATTCCGCACACATGACTTAAAACAGTTTTCGTTAAACAAGATATTATATACTGAACTTCGCGAGAAGTTTAGGCTCAAATCCCAGATGGCTCAGTCTGTATTTAAGACTGTTATAGCCAGATACAAAACTATTCTTGAAAACGAATCCAAGTGGATTAAACCATCTTTTAAGAAGCCTCAGTACGACCTTGTTTGGAATAGAGATTATTCTCTTACACAAAACAATTTTTCAGTAAACACTCTAAGTGGTCGTGTTAAACTACCATATTTTGCTGAAGGCATGTCTAAATATTTTGACCATACAATCTATAAGTTTGGTACAGCCAAGCTTGTAAATAAACATGATAAGTATTTTCTGCATATACCTGTTACTTATGATGTTGCAGAAAGCAATATCTCTGATATTTGCAATGTTGTTGGCATTGACAGAGGTATCAACTTTGTTGCTGCCACTTATGATAGTAAGCACAAATCGGGTTTTATCAGCGGTAAGGCTATTAAACAGAAGCGTGCCACCTATTCAAAACTTCGTAAAGAACTCCAAATGCGTCAGACTCCAGCTGCAAGACGAAGAATGAAAGCCATTGGTTCACGAGAAAACCGTTGGATGCAAGATATAAATCACTGTGTATCGAAGGCACTCGTGAAAAACAATCCAAAGCATACATTATTCGTACTTGAAGATCTGTCCGGTGTTAGAAATGCCACAGAGCGCGCTAAAACTAAAGACCGCTATGTATCTGTATCATGGTCGTTCTATGACTTTGAGCAGAAACTTATGTACAAAGCTAAACAGAATCAGTCTACTGTAATTAAGGTTAATCCTGCTTATACAAGCCAGTGCTGTCCCATCTGTGGACACATTGAAAAAGCTAATCGTAATAAAAAGATGCATCTGTTTAGCTGTAAAAACTGTGGCTATAAATCCAATGATGACCGCATTGGAGCTATGAATCTGTACCGTATGGGAATAAACTATCTTGAAGATAGCCAAGTACCTAGTACAGTTACAGCTGAGTAAACTTTGCTGTAAAGGGTGCTGTCAACCATCCTATGATGTAACGCCACTTTAGATAGCAATATCCAATGGGGTTAAAAGTCGGAGGTGCAAACCGTTACTACGACTGGGCAGTTACAAGCCCACTACCTTTAAGTGGTGGGTAGTTGACATTTTTCCTTTCTTTTAAAAACACCGCGGGTTTATCCGCGGTGTTTTTATGCGTCATTGGCAATCGTTACAATTCAGACATAAATTTTCCATGAATTATTTAAATTTTCTTTCAAATTTCGTCACCATTTTTTAGATCAGATCGTGTATGATAATACCAGACAAACAAATGAAGCATCTCCACCTCAAGCCAGCTGCCCGGCCGGAATTTGATTCAAAAGCGGCAGACAACCTATTCCTCTTTTCTCGGCGAAACTGCCGGAAAAGATTTCATATATTTTTTCTTTTTCTTTCTCCTTTCCGAAAAATTGCCGCGGTATGATCCGCGGCTTTTTTCATGCTTTTGTTATTCATATTTTAGCAATAATTTCTTCTACATTTCTTCAAAAAGAGTTCTTCATATGGTCACGCAAAGCCGGGAATTTTGCGGTATACTAATACCAGAGTTAAGGAAAACAAAAAACACGCGACTTAAAACATAGTTTAACTCAAATGGTCAACTGTCCGACCGCAGCAATAGCTGGAAAGCGGCAGACAACCAATAAGCTCCATTCAGTAAGACTGAGTGTGAATTGATTATATCTTTTCTTTTTCATTTTTTACTCCTTTCATTTAAAAAATCCCGTTGGACTCGTCCAACGGGATTTTTGTCTCTCTATTCTATTATGCTGTCTGCTTGGCTTCTTCTCTCAAGTCTCGGAATCGTTTGCCGAACAAAATCTGAACAATCAGCGGAATGACCATAATGCACCAGATAATCGGCTCGGACAAAATGACACCCATGTACGCCAAATGCGGTACCAGCAGGAATACGACCGCAACCTTGCCGATCAATTCAATCGCACTGGATACCAGCGGCGTGACCATATCGCCCATACCCTGCAACGAATTGCGCAATACAGAAATGACAACCGTGACAAAATACAGCACGGTATTGATACGGAGATACAGCGATGCGGTTTCAATAATCTCCGGCACATGTGTACCGGTAACCATATAGACAAGCGACGGAACAATAGTATACGCCATCAGCACGACGATGAGGCACCAGCACCACGACAAAATTAACGCCCGCCAGATGCCTTGCTTGATGCGCTTGAGCTTGCCTGCGCCGAGATTCTGGCTGCAATATGTTGCCATCGTTGTGGCAAGAACCGAATACGGCATCATGAACAACTCTGTCAGCTTGCGTGCCGCTGTATGTGCGACAATGATATTGGCGCCAAAAGAGTTAATCGCACTCTGCAGCACCACAGAACCCAAATTGACCAGAGACAGCATAAATCCCATGGAAAGGCCTGTGCTGTACATCCATTTAAACACATGCGAGTCATGTAAAAAACGAGAAAAATCTTCTCGTGATGGAACCAGCTCCGGATACTTGACCTTAATAAATACCAAGCACATCACGACCGAAATAAACTGCGAGAATACCGTCGCACAAGCTGCACTGGCAACGCCCATATGGAACACGCAGATGAGCAGCAGATCCAATCCGACATTACCAATCGTAGCAACCAGCAGGAAAATCAGCGGTGTAATACTGTCTCCTACCGCACGCAGTGTCGCTGCGCAGGCATTATAAAATACCGTAACAATCATACCGAGCAAAATGACACGGAAATATGAACAGGCAAGCGGCAGCAGATCTTCCGGCGTGTTCAGTACGCGAAGCAGCGGCTTCAGAAAGCCAACCGACAGCAATGTCAACGCAATAATTGTACCGGCACTCAAAACAATGGTGCCTGCAATGGCTTTCTTCATGCTCTTTTTATCGCCGGAACCAAAAAAACGCGCCGTGACAATCGCAAAGCCATTGGTCATGCCCATCAAAAAGCCGATAACCAGCGAATTGAGCGAGTTTGTCGCACCGACAGCTGCCAGTGCATTCTCTCCCAAAAAGCTGCCGACAATGCGCGTATCCGTCAGGCTATACACCTGCTGGAACAGCTGTCCGATGAGCAGTGGAATCGCAAATTGCAAAATCAACCGCGTCGGATTTCCTTTTGTCATATCTTTCATATATTTTCTATCCTCTTACAAAAAAATTGGTACCGGAAAATCCGGTACCAGTTTATCCTATCACGTTTACATATTGTTTACAATCCGCATTCCATACAAAAAATATACAGATTCTCCAAGAAAATCTCAATTTATTTCATATCGAAATATTGCGGTTTTAATCCTCCCAAGGACGAATGCGGTAGCGGGCGCCAATGCGATCACAGATAGCCTGACATTGCTTCTCTTCTTCATGAGAAATTGTCGTGTCAACCGTTGTCATCACGACTTCTATTCCCTGCTCACCGGCACTCTTTGCAAATGTCAGCATCGCATCAAATG
Source organism: Eggerthellaceae bacterium (assembly GCA_963588905.1). Lineage (GTDB taxonomy): Bacteria > Bacillota > Clostridia > Oscillospirales > Butyricicoccaceae > Butyricicoccus_A. Next base: position 75,773 of record CAVAJF010000036.1, on the reverse strand, counting down.
ACTGCTCGCCAAATTTGCTGCGCGTCAGCTTGAGATATTCTTGTGCATTTGGCGTATTGAGGCTCACCGACACAACATCAATCAAGCCGCGCAGCTTTGGCGCAATGGATTCTCCATTGACCAAATCACCGAGACCATTGGTATTTATGCGAATTTTTTTGTCCGGACAGACCTGCTTGATATATGCTGCCGTTTCCAGCAGCGTATCTAACCGTTCGGTCGGTTCGCCAAAGCCGCAGAATACAACCTCTGCATAGTGCTGTAAGTCCACACCATCAATGGCTTTTTTTACCTCTTCGATGCTCGGCTCATGCTCCAGCCACAATCCACCGGATCTTCCCACGGTGTCCATGGTCTGACGCAGACAAAACGTGCAGGCACACGGACAGCGGTTGGTCAAATTGATGTACAGCCCATCGTGTACATCATATACAATCGTCATTTCTTTTTTCATTGCAGGATCGCTCCTTGTTATTTCAACGTAGTCAAGTATTCTTCAAAGCAAACGCCATCGGTCTTTGGCAATCCCAATTCGATGGAACGCAGAATACATTTCTTAATAAAGCGAGATGCCTTGCGCACGGAATCTTCAAATGGCACATGGTTGACAGCATCTGCCGCAATAATCGAAGAAAACACATCGCCGGTGCCAGAGCGTTCGCTGCCAATACGCAGCGTGCGCAGCAGTTTGGCTTCTCCGTTCTTTTCATAAATCAAATTGGAGACGTATGTCTTTTGCGGAATACCAGTAATGACAATTTTTTCCGGACCCTGCTCCGCCAATTTACGTGCGAGTGCATCCACTTCCTTCATGGTCCAATGGCCTTCATGAAACGGTGTATCGGTCAGAATGCATGCTTCTGTCAAATTCGGTGTCAGAATATCTGCATAAGCCACCAGCTTCTTCATCGACTGACACATGCCCTCTGTGTAGGTCTGATACATCTTGCCGCAATCTCCCATGACCGGGTCAATAATCACGATTGTATTTGCTGTGCAAAAATCTTCAATAAATTTCTGCACGATGGCAATTTGCCGCTCAGAGCCGAGAAAACCGGTCTGAATGCCATTGAACTGCAAATCAAGTTTTTTCCAGTTATCAATATACGGCTGCATTTTATCTGTGTAATCATCAAAGAAGAATTGCGGAAACCTGGTATGATTAGAAAAAATCGACGTCGGTACCGGACAGCATTGTACCTTCAATGCAGACAAAATCGGCATGGACACTGCAATTGAGCAGCGTCCAAAGCCGGAAAAGTCATTGATAACAGCAATTTTCTTTTGTCTGTTGTGATCTATCATGCACGGTCCTTTCCATCTGTTGTGAGGAATGCACGAACCTTTGCTTTTTCAAGCAGCGCACCGACACCGTAGCAAACAGCCAGATTGAGTACTGCCTTGACGGAAAGTCCTGGTGTCGAAGCCAGACCCTGTGCCAGTCCACCGTACAAGAACGCACCAGCTACGGTATAACCGACAACCATCCAAACCATGCCGACGACGCAGGCAATCAGCGTTCTCACAGAAAACAGCTTGCAGGTATCCTCTTTATACGCAATTTTTCCAACAAAGTACGCCATCAACGACTTAATGATAAAGGTCGGAATGGCCCAGTATGCATAACCAGTCAGCAAATCTGCCAGAGCAGAGCCAATGCCGCCCGCCCAGATGCCGGATTTTCTGCCGACAAACAAAACGGTCAACAAAATAAATGCATCACCAAGATGTGCATAGCCCAACGGAATCGGAATCTGGATCACCATTGTCGCAATGCAAGTGATCGCAGCCATAACCGCCGTCAGACATAGAAAGCGCGTTGTGTATTTTGAATTACTCATGTCATATCACCTCGTACAGAAGTTATTTTTTCATTGCAGTCATTATATCGCATAACTGTGCACAATAAAATGTACAATTTTTCATTATTTTATCAGCACAGTTATCGAGCACAAAAAATGGCAGAGACAGATAGGACTCTGGTCTCTGCCATCGTTCATCGGAATTATAATTCCTGTACAAATTCCTCAATGCGTTCCATTGCTGTTTCCAGATGCATCATGGAATACGAATACGAAATACGAACATGTCCGCGTCCGCTCTCGCCGAATGCGCTGCCCGGAACGACTGCGACCTTCTTCTTTCTGAGCAGTTCATCACAGAACTTTTCATCATCATCCATGTATTTTTCAATGGATGGGAAGATATAGAAGGCACCTTCCGGCTCAAAGCACGGCATACCGATTTCCTGCAATCGATAGTACATAAAGCGGCGGCGCAGGTCATACTGCTCCCGCATGTATTTGATGTCCTCTCTGCCCGTGCGCAGTGCCTCAATACCGGCAAACTGGCTGACTGTCGGCGCGGACATGATGCCGAACTGATGGATTTTTACCAGCGGTTTGAGCATCTCACGCGGCGCCATAACCCAGCCGAGTCGCCAGCCTGTCATGGCAAACGACTTGGAAAAACCATTGATGACAATTGTGCGCTCTCGCATTCCCGGAAGCTCCGCAAAGCAGACATGCTTCTTGCCGCCATAAGTCAGCTCACAGTAAATCTCATCAGAAATAACAATGATATTGGTATCCCGCAAAACCGCTGCAATTTCTTCCAATTCTTCCCGCGTCATAATGGCGCCGGTCGGATTATTTGGGAACGGCATAATCAAGACCTTGGTTTTCGGCGTGATTGCCTTCTTGAGCGTTTCAGCCGTCAGTTTAAAGCCGTCCTCCATGCGTGTTTTCAGCGGAACCGGCACACCGCCTGCCATCATAGCCAGCGGCGTATAGCAGACAAAAGACGGCTCCGGAATCAGCACTTCATCTCCATTGGACACGAACGAACGCAAAGCATTGTCAATGGCTTCAGAGCCGCCGACTGTCACGATAATTTCATCGTGATAATCGTACTCCAGATGGTAATTTTCCATCGCATATTTTGAAATTTCCTTGCGCAAATCTGCCAAGCCCCAGTTAGACGTATAGAACGTCTTGCCCTGCTGCAGAGAGTCAATGCCTGCGCGGCGAATCTGCCAAGGTGTCTGGAAATCCGGCTCGCCAACACCCAAAGAGATCGCATCATCCATCGTATTGACGATGTCAAAGAATTTTCTGATGCCGGACGGCTTGATGTCCCGTGCTTTGTCCGAGATCAGAGCCGAGTAATCAATCATTCCGGAAATCCTCTCTTTCGTCAACTGGATTAAAAGCAATGCCTGCATTCTTATAGGTTTTGAGCACAAAGTGCGTCGAAGTCGAAACGACGTTCTCCATCGGCGCAAGATTTTCAGATACAAACTGAGAAACTTCTTGCAGGGAGCGACCATTGACAATAATCGTGAAGTCAAAGGAACCGCTCATCAGATACATATCTACAACCTGCTTGTGGTTATAAATGCGCTGGGCCAGCTCGTCAAATCCGGCGCCGGTCTGCGGTCTCACGCGAACCTCAATCAACGCAGTCACGTTATCGCGCTTGATCTTGCCCCAGTCAACAATCGCCTTATAGCCCAGAATGACATCATCTCGCTCATACTTGCGAATGCTGTCCTTTACCTCCTGCTCGGTCATGCCAAGCATCTTCGCAATGCGCGCCGGTGTAATACGGGCATCCTGTTCCAGCAGCTGTAAAATTCTATGCATAAGAAAACCTCCTGCGATTCATAAATTACTAATAAGTATACAACAGAATCGTCAGAAAAGAAAGTGCAACTCGAAAACATGGCAAAAATTTTTAAAACAAAACGACCACTCTTGCAAGAAGAATGGTCGTTTGCTGCAAAACTATTTTGTTGTCAGCAGATTTCTTTTTCTTTAATTGCCCTTTGATGCGTCAGCAACGACGGTATCTGCGCCCTTTACCGTGACCCAACCGTGTTTTTTCCGTGCTTCTGCTTCCGTCATGCGAATGAGATTATCCGTAATCGAATCCGAGATGATCTTGTTTGCCTCTGCTTCTGCCTGTGCATTGGTAATCGTAACCGCTGCTGCGGCTTCTGCGCGCGCTTTATCCGCTTCGCCCTGCGCGATAGCAGTCTGCTTGTCTAGCTCTGCCTTCTCTGCATCCTGTTTTGCCTGTTCCTTCGCCTTGACCTTTTCCTGCAGGGCTTCGTCCAGCTGCACATCAATAATCAGAGCGGAAGAAATGTTGATGCCGTACTCTTCCGTCAGCTTGGTGTTCAAATACTCCGTAATGGTCTTGCTGACCTCCGAACGCTTGTCGCTGTAAATGTCCATGACAGAGAACTGCGGTGTGACTTCTTTGATGTACGCGATAATGCTGTTCTGCACCATCGTATCCACAATCTGGTCGCCATCCATACCGTTAAACTTTTCATACAAGTCCGTCACGCGATCCGGAATGAAATTGTAGTTGACTGTCATGTTCAGCTTAACCATGCCGCCATCTGCCGGTGCATCGACATGCCAGTCCGCATGTTCGCTTTCATTGTAATCCTCCGGATTATTGGACAGTACCAGCTGCTGCTGGGCAACCGGATAATGCTTTACCTTTGCCCACGGCGCGATAAAATGATAGCCCGGAGACAGCGTTTTATCCTGTACGCCGCTGCTCATCGTGTACACAACGCCGACTTCACCTTGTCCGACGCGGTCAAACGATTTGGCACAGAAAATGCCCAAAGCAACGACAATTACCGCAACAAGCGCAATCTTTTTCTTGTTCCTTTTCGGCTTTTCCGATTTTACCTTTGTTTCCTGATTGGTCTCTTTTTCCATGGTTTCCTCCCTATGGTCTTGTCAGTTTTGCAAATTGATTATATCATAGATAGAAAAAATTTGAAATAAGGCCACCGCAATCCCACGGGCTTTAGACGGTGGGTTAAGGTAGCCAAAAGTAGAGGTTTGTGTTATACTTGTGGTATGATGATATAGAAAGTTAAAAATAGGCACAAATATTTACTCCAATATCATATTATTTTCGTATGTAAATACAGAAAGAAATTATTAGCAATAAAACAAATATCGGATGATATAAAACAGTTCTCTTATGAGATATGTCAAAGACACAATGTTGTTGTCAAATATATAGAAACAGATAAAGACCATAGAATCCACAATATCGGTGAGCAAGATTGCAAACTTAATGAAAAGTTATACAACATATCATATATGGAAAAAGTATCCGAATTATTTGCGAAAGTATTTTTGGAAAGAACATGCCTTTTGGACAGATGGTTATTTCGCCTGTAGTGTAGGGAATGTATCAGAAGAGATGTTGCGAAGATATATAGAAAATCAAGGATAGAAAGGCGGTGACAGCAGATGTTAAAAGCATATAAATACAGAATATATCCCAATAATGAGCAGAAAATACAGATTGCAAAAACATTCGGCTGTTGTCGCTTTGTGTATAATCAGACACTTGCATATCGTAAAGAGAGATATAAAAAAGAGCAAAAATCTGTTAATAAAACAGATTGTAATAATTATTGCAACAGGGAATTAAAGAAAGAATATGAATGGCTGAAAGAAGTGGATAAATTTGCCCTGACAAATGCAATTTATAATATGGATGCTGCATATCAGAAATTCTTTAAGGAACATGCAGGTTATCCGAAGTTTAAGAGTAAACATGATAATCATAAGTCATACACAACAAATTTTACGAATAGCAATATAACAGCAAATTTTGAGGAAAACAGAGTAAAGTTGCCTAAATTAAAAGATGTAAAAGCAAAACTGCATAGAAATTTTAGCGGACAGATAAAATCTGCAACGATATCACAGGTTCCGAGTGGTAAATATTATGTATCAATTTTAGTGGAAACAGAACACATGGAACTGCCACATACAAATCAAAATACAGGGATAGATTTAGGTATTAAGGATTTATGCATTACATCTGAAGGGAAGAAATATGAAAATCCCAAAATCATCAGGAAATATGAAAAGAAACTGACAAAGCTGCAAAGACAATTAGCACATAAAGAAAAGAGAAGTCGAAATCACTATAAAACAAGAAAAAAGATAGCATTATGCCATGAGAAAATAACAAATACTAGAAAAGATTATCTACATAAGATGTCACATGAGATTATCAGCGAAAACCAAGTGATAGTTTCGGAAAATTTACAGATAAAAAACATGGTAAAAAATCATCATTTGGCAAAATCCATAAGTGATGTATCATGGTATGAGCTGACAAGGCAACTGGAGTATAAGGCAAACTGGAATGGCAGGAAATATATCAAGATAGATACATTTTATGCAAGCAGCCAGTTGTGCAACGTTTGTGGATACAAAAATACAGAGACCAAAGATTTGTCAGTAAGGGAATGGATATGTCCTGTCTGTGGTGTAAAGCATGATAGAGACATCAATGCAGCCAAAAATATACTAGCAGAGGGATTAAGACAAATAGCATAAAAAGAATAAATAGGGCAGGGGCTGCCCAAATTAACGCCTGTGGAGATAGTAGGTTACGAGGTCTGCGAAGCAGGAAGCCCATTGGCTTTAGACAATGGGCAGTTCACACAACAAATCAGATGCGCTACAATAGAATTCTACAAAAAACTTACAAGGAGATCGTATCTTTATGGTATTCCAAGAATTCACGCCGCAGATGCTGGATTTTCTCGCGGAGAATCACATCCGCAACAGCAAAGCATGGTACGAAGAACACAAAGCAGACTGCCGCAGGCTCGCTATCGAACCATTTTATCATTTAACCGAACAAATGGCACCTACGATGCTGGAAATTGATCCGCAGTTTGTCGTGATGCCGTATAAAGTGCTCAGCCGCGTGCGCCGCGACAACCGATTCACCAAAAACAAGGACTTATACCGCGATCATCTCTGGCTGACGTTTCGTCATCCGAAAAAGCACTTGAGTGATTCGCTGTGCTATTATTTTGAGATCGAGCAGGAAGGCTGGGGATATGGCGTTGGATATTATCATATTCCGACCAACGTCCGTGACGAATTTCGCCAGATGATTCTGAATCATGACATCCGCTATCAGCAGGCGAGACAAGCCTTAGAACAGACACCTGCTTTTTCGTTGTATGGTGATTGTTATAAGCGTCCGCCGTTTCCAAACGCGCCGGAAGCTGATCAAATCTGGTTAAATCGAAAAAATATTGGTGTCAGTTACTTCTGTGACGACCATACCGCCTTGTTTGACGGCTCATTCTATGATATAATGATATATCATCTGAAGCGAATTGCGCCGTTTTACTATTTTCTTCGCACGGCCGAAGAGCGGGTTCGCCATCAATAAACTGGAGGCTTGTTTTTGAAATTCACAGCAATTGATTTTGAAACCGCTAATGCATCGATGCTCAGCGCTTGCTCGATTGGCGTTGTCGAGTTTGAGGATAATGTTCCGGTCAAAGAGACCATCACGTTGATTCGTCCTCCGGAAGAATATGGAAAATTCAACTGGTACAACGTCCGCATTCACGGCATTAAAAAGAATATGGTAAAAGATGCCCCTACCTTCGACCAAGTTTGGGAGCAAATTCACAGCAGCATTGAAAATCAGCTCATCGTCTGTCACAATGCAGCCTTTGACACCGCCGTTTTGTGTAAGCTGCTCGAATACTACGGCATTCCGGTGCCGGAGTTCGATTACGTCTGCACAGTCAAAATTTCTCAGCTGCTCTGGCCGGAAATGGAAAACCATAAGCTGGATACGGTGTGCAACGATCTGGACATTCGTCTCAATCATCACGAGGCTTTGTCTGATGCCCGCGCCTGTGGTTTGATTTTCGCAGAAGCGCTCAAAAGCCAGCACTGTTTTCAGACCCAAGACCTGTTGGATGCGCTGGAAATGCGCATTGGACATGTCTCGCAGGCAGGACGGCAAAGCTGTTCGACTTCGGCGGAAATTCGCAAAAAAATTCAGTCGGAAAAGAAAAAGCAAGAGAGTCGGCGGCGGTATTATGCCAAACGCCGCATGACTACCGAGAAAGGAGCCAAGCACTCATGAGGAACGATTTATTTGAACAGACGGAAAAATACCGTGATTTGGCGGCTTCTCATGCAGAAGACCTTCGCAAGTATGCCCAGCTCGGATACAGCGCAGCGCAAGAGCATCTGTCTTCCCTGCTCAGCAAGTTCGTGTTGTCAGAAGTTTTTGTACTGAAAATGATGCTCATCTCTTTCGGCGTTCTGATTGGCACTGCCTTTTCTGACTTTTTCAAAAAGCATCGTGGTTTTGTCGTCTGCGCATTTCTTGCATCTGTTGCCCTCTTTGTCTATAAGGCTATGCAGCTGGTTGACACCTGGGCAGACGATGACGCAGAATTTTGACTCTTACATCCAGGCATTTTTGCCTGGATGTTTTTTGTAAAAAAATTTTGCAAAAGGACTTGCAATTTTCCATCCCTTCCTGTATAATAATTATCGTCATCTGCCGGTGTGATGGAATTGGTAGACGTAGTGGACTCAAAATCCACCGCTGGCGACAGCGTACCGGTTCGAGTCCGGTCACCGGCACCAAACAATGAAAATCCGAACCTTTTCTCGATAGGAGAAGGGTTCGGATTTTTTGTTTTCTTTGGAAATGACAATTCCGGGTCGTTCCAAACGGCTGTGTGTCCAAAACCTTATCAGAAGAATCGTATTACGAAAGTCACAACTGTAAAGGTGCCGTAAGGCAGAAAGGGCACGAACATGAAGTACGATGAAAGAGCCTGCAAGTTTAATGTGGCATCTGCATCATTCTATCTCAATTATTCTTTTAGCATCTGTGTCTGTACCAGAGCAGCATATTCACCATTTTGTTTCATCAATTCTTCATGTGAGCCAAGCTCTTTGATTTCACCTCTGTCAATAACTGCTATTCTATCTGCATTTTTCACTGTCGATAATCTATGTGCAATGACAATGGTTGTACGTCCTGCTGACAATTTTTCAAAGGTTTTTTGAATTTTAGCTTCTGTTACACTGTCCAAAGCGGAGGTGGCCTCATCCAAAATTAAAACAGGTGGATTTTTCAAAAAAATACGTGCGATAGAAATACGCTGCTTTTGTCCACCGGAAAGCAAAACGCCGCGTTCACCTACATTTGTCTCAAAACCATCTGGCATTGCTATAATGTCATCATAAATTTCTGCCAGCTTTGCAGCCTCAATCACTTCCTCCATTGTGGCATCCAACCTGCCATAACGAATATTTTCAGCAATACTATCCGCAAAAAGGAATACATCCTGTGAAACAACGCCTACATTCTGATGCAGAGAATCCTGCGTTACGCTGCGTACATCCTGTCCATCAATACAAATGCTTCCGCTGCCCACATCATAGAAACGCGGAATCAACTGACTGAGTGTTGTTTTTCCTCCGCCGGAGGAACCTACAAACGCAATCATTTCGCCCGCCTTGATGGACAGGGAAACGTGATTCAAAATTTTTCTTTCCGGCTGATAGGCAAATGAAACATCCTTGACATCAATTCTTCCATTCACATTTGTAAGCACTTTGGCATCTTTAGAATCTTTTAATGTGGGTTCCGTTTTCATCAATTCTGCAAAGCGATGCAGTCCCGCAGTTCCGTTTGCAATCAGCTCTGATGTGACGGCCAATCTTCTGATCGGCGCCACAAAGGTGGTAATGTAAAGACTGAAGGTAATCAGGTCAATGGTGTTGAGACGGCCCTTCATAATAAGTGCGCCGCCGACTGCAATCACAATGACAGATAAAATACAAAGGAAAAATTCCATCACAGCATTGAAGCTTGCCATTGCTTTATGATACTGATATTTTGCATCACGATAGCTCATATTGGCAGAATCAAATTTATGCAGTTCTTCTCCTTCATTTGCGAATGCCTTTGCAGTACGGATTCCGAAAAGTCCCGATTCAAAATCGGTGTTAATAGAGGCTGTTGCCCTTTTTACATTGCGTGATGCGTTTCTCATAGCGCTCTTACAATTCCACACAATCACCAGAAAAATCGGAATCATCACGGCAATCACCAGAGCCAGACGCCACTGAATGCGGAACATAATGATCAATGCACCTACAATTGTCACGGTTGATACAAAAATATCCTCCGGACCATGGTGGGCAAGCTCTGTAATGTCAAACAAATCTGCGGTAAGCCTACTCATCAACTGCCCAACGCGATGATTGTCAAAATAATCATAACCCAATTTTTGAATATGCTGAAACAGGTCACGCCGAATATCGGTCTCCACAAGAATACCAAAATTGTGTCCCCAGTACCAAATCATGTAGGTGAAAACCGACCGAAGAATATATGCTACAAAAACCACAAGCATGACCAGCCAGAAAGTTCTCCACGCATTTTGCGGAAGTAAAGTATACATACACCAACGAGATATTGCCGGGAATGCCAAATCAATCAGTGCAATGGCTAATGCACAAGCCATATCCAGCAAAAAAAGCCCTATATGCGGTTTGAAATACGATAGAAAAATTTGAAACTCGGATTTGCTTTTGTAATCCTTCATAAATGTGTATCCTCCTGTTCGCTGTCGAAGGTTCAGTTCTTTATATTGACATGACCTCCTGCTTTGCGCTATCATTATATCGCTGAACAAAGAATAATAATATTACTTTATAGCCGAAAAATATCACAATACAGCCAGATGGAGGATCACACATGGAAAAGAGCAAATCAAATTATATAAACTCTGTTAATTTGATGGAAAACACAGATTTTCCATATTTAGTTTTGGATGTTGTCAATCAAAAAAGTTTTCCTCAAAATCCAGGGTTTCAAGTTATGCACTGGCATGAAGATTTTCAGTTTATTTATGTCATGGATGGAAAGATAAAATTTCTTACTTTAAACAAAAGGATCGAAGTTTCTGCCGGTCAGGGGATTTTTATTAACAAAAATACACTGCACCAAGTCAAGCAATTTATGTCATGCCATTATAAGAGCTTTGTTTTTCCTGATTATTTCCTAAAATTTTATTTTGGAAGTCCTGCGGGAGTCTTTGTAGACAGTATATCGGAAAATGAAGATCTGGAATTTTATCACTTTACAGGTCAGAATGAATGGGAAAACACAGTGCTGGATTTACTTAAGAAGCTCACTGAAATAGAAGAAAAGAAAAACGAATTTTATCCCTATGAAATTCTGGTGACGCTTTCAACGCTTTGGCTGATGTTCCGAAAAAATATTCTCCTGCCGCCACAGCAGCAGGAGAATATCGTCAGTATCCGTATGCAAAAATTCCTTAACTACATTGCCAATCATTATGCAGAAGATATTTCATTGGAAGCACTTGCCAAAAGCGGAAATGTAGGAAAATCTGAATGTCTCCGCTGCTTTAAAGCAAGCCTACAGACAACACCTTACAAATATTTAATGGAATACCGGCTTTCAAAAGCAGCAGAATTACTAAAGACGACAGATTTACCCATCGGTGTAATCTCAGAAAATGTAGGATTTCATCAGGTAAGTCATTTTGGAAAATGTTTTAAAGAAAAAACCGATTATAGCCCAAAAGACTACAGGAAAAACACTTTCTAAAGTGCGGTTCCTTTCTTCGGGACAAAGAAACTACTCATGTCTGTATGCTCCAACGTGAGCAGTGCAATCTTTTTATCGATTCCACCTGCATATCCAGTCAAGCTGCCATTCGTGCCTACTACACGATGGCACGGAATGATAATGGAGATTTCATTATGCCCAACTGCACCGCCTACAGCCTGTGCAGACATATGTGGAATCTTTTTCATTTCAACTATCTCGCTGGCAATCTGACCATATGTAACTGTTCTTCCATATGGAATCTGCAATAAGATCTGCCACACAGCTTGTCTGAATGTTGATCCCACAGGATGAAGAGGTGGCGTAAACTTCGGTTCTTCACCGGAGAAATACACGTCCAACCATTTTTTTGCCTCTGTAAGAATCACTGTTTCCTGTGGAATATGCTCATCTGGAAGTGTCTTTGCAAAATATTTCTCCCCTTCAAACCACAACCCCATAAGTCCAACCTCATCCGCAGCCAGTAGAATATCTCCTAACGGTGATTTATATTTGCATGTATATACCATTTCATTTTTTCTCCTTTTTTGTTGCTTTCGGTTTATAATCTTTCATTTCAGGAATTGCCCCACCTGCCACTGCCCATAAATACAGGCTTGCTACACTGCAATAAGGACTAAAACGACGACGATATTTTTCAAATAGCTTGCGGTCAATATTACGGTGATGATAAACCATTCGTAATCCCCTCTGAATTGCAAGATCGTCATAGCTAAAAATATTTGGTCGTTGCATACAAAACAATAAAATCATCTCCGCAGTCCAGACACCAATACCTTTTAGACTGTTCAATTCCCGGATAGCTTCCTCGTCTGACATTTGCCAGACTGCATCCAGATTGAAGGCATCACTGTGAACTTTTTCAGAAAAATCTGTGATATACTCCGCTTTTCGGAATGTCATACCATAAGACTGCAATTTAGAAACATCCACCGATAGAATCGTTTCTGCATTTACTTCCCCTAAATCTATTTGCATTCGCTGCCAGATGGTTGCCTGTGCTTTTGTAGATATCTGTTGACCAATAATATGATGAATAACCGAAGAAAATAAATCTGTATCCGTTTCTCTTTTAATCCAGCCAATTTTTTCAATTATTTCAGCAAGTTTTTTATCCTTGCTTTTAAGATATAAAATTTCATTTTCTCCATATTCAAAATACATATCCTGCCTCCAAGACGCTCTCCAATTTTATCTGTATCCCTGTACTATGATTATATCGTAATTTTATTTATATTTTATTTATATAATTATCAAATTACATCCAGATATTATAAGAAAATCCCAAAAATATTGTATATACGGTCAGAGTTCTTTTTATCCTGCCACCAGTCCGGGTGGAATTCATCAACTTACTCTCAGCCTGACCATTACCTCGCGCGGAGAGGACAAGGGTGTGGAACGGATGTTCGTTTCGTTGTTAATCAAACTTGGCATTGTACCCGCAGTTGTGGAGGATGAACTTCAGGACATCACCGCCTGAAAAAATTCTTGCAATTCTTCGCAAGTTATGGTATATAGATTATACGAAATGTGATTCCGAGGAATGGTTTGCTGTTCTTTGACGTATGAAGTGAGGTGTCCGCCATGAAGGAAATCCGGGACTGGCTGAACGAAAACGGCATCAAGAATCCGGTGGGCAGTGCGTTCACCTATAATAGTGTCGAACATATGCTCAAGAATCGGCGGTACATCGGAGAGTTGAAATTCCGGGATGTAGTCGTACCGGACGCTATCCCTCCCAGACTGTTACTTTTGGAGAAGTGGCAGAAGTCGCATCAAAGGGAAATGGTTCGGATTTGGATTGCTTTACTGCACCAAAAAACAGCGAGAAGAAAATTCTTCTCGCTGTTTTTTATTTTTGCATAGAGACCAAACTATTACAAATCATACCCGCAACAATGACTGCGATACCGATACAGCCGGCAGGGCTTGGCATCGGATCTCCCAAAAACAGCACGCCGCCCAGCAGCGTAAAAATCACTTCTCCTGACTGGGTTGCCTCAATGACAGCCAACTGCTTTGCATTGTGCTTGACCAAGTTGGTTGCTTCAAAAAATAGAAGCGTTGCAATCACGCCGGAAAACAAGGCTATGATAAAGGACTGAGTAAGCTGTCCGGTGCTCGGTGCGCCATGGGTCATGCCTGCACAGACCGACAGCACAAGCCAGAACGGCATACTGCACAATGTCATGCCAAATACCCGTTGTACCGTCGAAAAATCCTGCGGACAGATGACCATCATTTTTCTGTTTCCCAACGGATAAGAAAAGGCTGCAATCAAAATCAGAAGCAATGCGCACATCATACTGCCTACTTGCAGCTCAGACAAATGCGCCGTCTGCAGCAGAAAGATACCAAACAGAATACATCCCGCACACAGCAGATTTTTTACCGGAATCGTTTTGCCGAACAGCGGCGTGAGCAAAACTCCCGCGACAATGGTCACCTGCCAAGTGGCTGCCACAAACCAAGATTCTCCGTAAATAGAGGCTGCTGTCAACGGCATATAAAACAGACCGAATCCAATGGTGCTCCACAACAGCCATGCCAAGGGCTGCTGCTTGATCGCACGCCAGACCGCTTGCAACCCGCGCTGTTTCCACACAAGAATGCCCATGAGCGGCAAAGTGAACAGATACCGCAGGCAAGCACTCCACAGCCAATATCCACCACTTAAATTCATGCTCCGGTTGAATACGAATGTAAACGCAAAAAATAAAGCGCCCAAAATGCCATAACTTAACGCCCGTTTCATTATTTTTCCTTTCTATTGTCAAATATCGGATAAATCGGGTTTATTATAGCATAAAATCGCACTTTTGCAAGGATAAAAATGCACGCACCAATTTTTCTTGGCGCGTGCATTCTTCTTTTGTATGCGAGAATACTTACTTGCAGTACTTTTCGACATGCGCACGGGTAACTTCTGCGGACTTCTTTACATTTTCTTCCTGCGTCATCTCATAGTATGCCGGACGGAAGATTTCGATGGTGCAGCAATCGCCCTCGAAACCGATTTTCTTCAGCGTATCTGCATAGCGTGCGTGCGGCAGGCAATCGCCTTCTGCATCCGGCCACAGACGCTTCTCGTCATTGTTATAATATGCGCCGCACGGCATATCCTCTGTGCCATTCAGATGCCATACAAAGATCTTTTTGCCGTCAGCCTTCTCCAGAGACTCCCAGCCAGAACCCATGGCATAGAAATGATACTGATCCAGCGTGACACCAACCAGCGGAGAATCAACAGCCTCAACAATGGCATAGGCATCCTCAAAACGATTGATAGTCATATCCGGTGCACCGCAGAATTCCAAGCTCAGCTTGATGCCATACGGTTCAACCTTCTTTACCATTTCCTTGAGCACAGCAACGGCATCCTCGCGGATTTCCTTGCGGGTCGGCTGTAAGCCGCGCTCCTTCATGTCCTGAGACGGAACGACAACAATCATCTTGCAGCCCAGAATGTTGCAGCGGCGGATGATCTCATCCAGCTCGTCCATCACAGCCTGCTTCTCCTCTGCGGTCTGCTTCATGTTGAAGAAGCACAGTGCATTGTAAGACAGCATCTTCAGATGATGGGTGGAAAACCACTCGCCCAGTTCTTCAATGGTCACAATGCCTTTTTCCAGATCGCGGTTCAGGCATTCGGACTGAATGTCGATGCAGTCAAAGCCGTACTTCTCGCACAGCTCCAAATCCTGCATCACGGTGTGTCCCTGGCAAAAACGGTCGTTTGCTTCGTTAAAACCTAATCTCATGTGTATACTCTCCTTTTATTTGGTCGTTGTTGTTGAAAAAAGCGGATGGATCCCGATGCACACGGCTTGGGATCGTATGCATCGGAAGTCCACAGAAAGAACCACATCATGCTTTGTTTTGGTCGTTCTCTCTTCTGTCTCTTACGATACCATTTTTGTGCATTTGTTTCAAGCAATTTGCATAACTATCATTTTCCCGTGCAAAATCCCGTGATTTTCTCTAGTTTCTCCCCTGATTGTTTAGATAAATTGCCTAAATTTTGCGCATTTTTCATCAAATCCGCATGTTACAAAAAATAGATTCGTGCATTTGTCACATCTTTTCAAGTAGAGAGATCTATGGTATGATACAAGCATTAGTTAGGAGCGTGATAAATCATGGTAACCATGCAGCAAATTGCAGATGCCTGCGGTGTTTCTCGCGGCACAGTAGACCGTGCGCTGCACAATAAACCCGGCATTCGTCCAGAGGTCGCCGAGCGCGTCCGTGAAAAAGCACGGGATATGGGATACATTTCCGCCCGCCTTATGCCTTCTTTGCTCAACACATGGAAAATTGGTGTCGTTCTGCACTCTGCCGCCTCTGATTTCGTCAAAGAACTGGCGCATTTATTTGAAGAATTCCCCAGCAGCGAATTGCTGCCGGTAAAAATTGTTCTGCGCACAATGGACGGTGTGGATATTCAGCATCAGCTGGCTCTGATTGATGAGCTTGTGGAAATCGAACACATTGATGCCCTGGCTTTAATGCCGCTGGCAAACAGCCTAATTCGAGATAAAATCAACCAAATCAGCGAAAAAGGCGGCATCCCCGTCGTTACACTCAACACGGACATCAGCGATACCAATCGGCTTGCGTATGTCGGACCAGATGACATTGCCGCCGGACGATCTGCCGCAGCACTGATGGGTATGTTAACCGGCGGACACGGACATATTCTCCCGATTCTCGGTCAACAGAGCGGACATTACGCTGACAGTCAGCGCTTGACGGGCTTTTTAGAGGAAATGTCAGCCAATTATCCGGATGTGGAAGTTTTGCATCCGGAATGCTGTTTTCTTGATGGTGAACTCGCCAAGCGAATTACCTGCCGCGCTATTCAAGCGGATCCGGCATTAAACGGTATTTTTGTGTCATCCATGGGACGCCGCGGCGTTGCCAAAGCGCTGCAAGAGACCGGCATGGCAGGAAAAATTCACATGATTATTCATGACATCACACCGTCTAATCTGTCTCTCATCCAACAAGGCATCGTGGATTTTGTCATCGGACAAGACATTGAAACGCAGAGCACCCGCCCGATTCAAATCCTCTATGATTATCTGTCCAATCATAAAATGCCAGAACAGCGCATCCAGCTCACGGATATTTCCATCAAATTCCGCTGCAATCTTCCACCCGAAGTGTAATATTCCCTTATACTTCTTCTGTAGTATTTTGTATGCAAACTTTCTTCCTTTCGCTCTCTGCCTTCTTTCTCATTGATGCATATGTTAAGTTTTTGCTATGCATTTATCCGGGATTTCGTGCAATTTTTGGCATCTTTTTTGAAAATTTCCTACGCGATTCCGTCGTATTTGCATTGAATCCCGCACGAATAAATGATACAATGATATTTGTAGGAATATAGAAATTTCTGCAAATCGAACTACACAAAGGAGAAGAACAAAAAGTGAAGAAATTCCGATTAAGAATGATCAGCTTGTTTCTCGCTGTCATGATGGCCTTGTGTCTGACCGGTTGTTCCGAGTCACAGACCAGAATGATGTTCGGCACTGGCGGTACTGCCGGCACGTATTATTCATACGGCGGCGTACTGGCACAGTACATGAAAACATATGCTGGCGTGCGTACAACCGCTGTATCGACAGGCGGCTCCAAGGTCAACATTCAGAGTATTCAGGATGGTGACTTCCAGCTCGGTTTTACCCAGTCCGACGTTATGACATACGGCTGGAACGGCACCCGTGCTTTCGAGCAGGACGGCCCGACACACGACTTCCGCACGCTCGGCGCACTGTATGCAGAAACCGTTCAGCTGCTCACGATGGATGACGACATCACCTCTGTAGAGGATCTGCGCGGCAAGCGCGTATCTATCGGTCAGGCCGGTTCCGGTACCTACTTCAACGCAGTAGATGTGCTGGAAGGCGCTGGTATGACTATTAAAGACATCAAGCCGCAGTATCAGTCATTCGAGGATTCCAAGGAATCTCTCAAGGACGGCAAGATTGATGCCGCATTTATCGTTGCCGGTCCCCCAACCTCTGCTATCACAGAGCTTGCCACAACCAACGGCGTCAATCTCATCAATATTGACGGCACCGTTCGTGACAATATCTTGTCCAAGTGCCCGTACTACAAGACCTATACGATTCCGGCAAACACGTATCCGGGACAGGACGAGCCGGTTGATACCATCACGGTACAGGCTACCGTTGTCGTATCTGCACAAGCAGATGAGGATACTGTTTACAAGCTGACGGCAGCGATCTTTGACCATGTCGATGAGATTACCAAGGAAAACGCCAAGGGCGCAGAGCTGAAGCTGGACACGGCGACCAGCATCACAACGGTTCCTTATCATGCAGGCGCTGCCAAATACTATGCCGAGCACGGTATTACCGTGAATACGGACGAATAAGGAGGATACAGGTTCCGTGAATAAGAACGAAGAAAAAACCAAGCTGAACGATCCGGAAGTCCTCACGGATGAGGCTATGGACGTACAGGCCGATGTTGATTCGGTCATGCGTAAGTATGACAGAGAATCCAACACCCGTATCTGGGAAGGCAAGCCGAAAATCGCCATCACGGTTATTCTCGCTGCATTCTCTCTGTGGTGTATCTATGTCACACTGTTCGCAACATTTTTGGAAGAAATCCGTCTGACATCCTTTATGGGTCTCATTATTTTGATGGGCTTCTTGATTTATCCGTCTAAGAAGGGCGATCAAAAAGTCAATCATATGCCGATCGGCGATATTATCTTTATGATAGCCGGTGTCGGTTCCTTCTTCTACTTTACCTTTAATGTCAATCAGATTATCAATCAGGGCACTCGCTTTACTTGGTTCCAGATTGTCATTGGCATCATTGCCATTTTGGCATTGATCGAGGTCACACGCCGCTGTGTCGGTCTGCCGATTCTGATTGTTGCCGGTGTGTTTGTTGTCTATGCGCTGGTATATGGACTGACGAACCCGGAGTTCTTTGGCCGCCTGCGCTATCTTGTGCGCAACCTGTTCTACACCAAGGAAGGCATTTTCTCCACTCCGGTAAATGTCTGCTCTAAGTACATCGTTGTATTTATCATTTTCGGCGCGTTCTTGGAGCGCACCGGTATTTCCAACTTCTTCATTGATTTGGCCAACTGCATTGCAGGACGCTTTGCAGGCGGTCCGGCAAAGGTATCCGTTATCTCCTCCGCTTTGTGCGGCATGGTATCCGGTTCCTCTGTCGGCAACACGGTAACCACCGGTTCTGTCACCATCCCGATGATGAAAAAGACCGGTTACAAGCCGGAATTCGCAGGTGCCGTCGAGGCAACTTCTTCTACCGGCGGTCAGATTATGCCGCCGATCATGGGTGCTGCCGCCTTCCTGATGGCAGATTTCGTCGGTGTTCCGTATTCCAGCATCATCGGACGCGCCATTCTTCCGGCAATCCTCTATTTTGCAGGTATCTTTATTTCGGTACATCTGGAAGCAAAAAAGCTGAATCTGCACGGTATGCCGAAAGAACAGCTTCCAAAAGTGCGCAATCTTGTCAAGAAGATTTATTTGCTGCTCCCGCTGGTTATGCTGGTTGTCTGGGTATCCGGCAACTTTATGACCATGCAGAAGGCTGCTTCTCTGGCAATCGTTTTGACCGTTGTTGTCAGCCTGTTCAACAAGGACAACCGCATCACACCGCATAAGATTCTGGAAGCACTGGAAGCTGGCGGCAAGAGTGCGATTACTGTCGGCGCTGCTTGCGGTGTTGCAGGCATTATCTCCGGCACCATCACTATGACCGGTCTTGCGAATGACATTATCAATGCCATTGTCAGCGTTGCCGGTGATCGTTTGATTGTTGCTCTGGTTCTGACCATGCTGTGCTGCATCGTTTTGGGCATGGGTGTTCCGACCACGGCAAACTACTGCATCATGGCTGCTACCACCGCACCGATTCTGATTCGTATGGGTGTACCGATCATGGCTGCACACTTCTTCGTGTTCTACTTCGGTATTGTCGCTGATATTACTCCTCCGGTTGCACTGGCTGCTTACGCAGGCTCCGCAATTGCCAAGAGTAATCCGATGAAAACGGCATTCAACGCATCCAAGCTCGCTGTTGCAGCATTCATCGTACCGTATATGTTCTGCTTCAATCCGGCTATGCTGTTGATTGACACAACAGCCATTCAGGTCGTACAGATTGCCATCACGGCATTCATCGGCATCTTTGCTTTGGCTGCTGCTCTGGAAGGTTACTGCTTTGCAAACATGAACGCCATCATTCGTATTGTCATCGCCGTTGGCGGTCTGCTGCTGATCCATCCGGCACTGACAACCGATCTGGTTGGTCTGATCCTTGTATTTGCAAGTCTGGTATTCCAGTACATCCTGTCTAAGAAACAAAAGGCAGCTGTAAACTAACACAAGCTAAACAAAAAGAGGAGGTAGTATAGATATGGAAGGAAAACTCAAGTATCCAGTCATCACGATCAGCCGCGAATACGCTGCTTACGGTCGTACCATCGCGTCCGGTCTGTCCGAGCGTCTTGGCATTCCGTTCTATGACAGAGATTTTGTCAAAGAAACCGCCAAGCAGAGCGGCTATTCTGAGGAAGACATCGTGCGTGAGGGCGAGGACATGAGCCCGGCAAGTAAGTTCATGAACAGCCTGCTGAACAATGCGAATGTATATTCCAGCTCCTATGATGGAATTTTCAAGGCGCAGAAGGAAGTCGTTCTGAATCTGGCAAAGAAGCCGTGCATCATCGTTGGCAGATGCGCCGATCATATTCTGACGCAGAAGGGCATTCCGGCATTCAAGATCTTCCTGTACGCTGACGAAGAACATCGGCTGGAACGTGCCGCCGAGTTGGAAGGTCGTCCGAATTCTCCGGAGCTGAAGAAAATTCTCGTCAAGAAGGATCAGAAGCGCGAGACCTACTACAAGCAGTACACCGGTCACCCGATGGGTCTGTACAAGAACTACAACATTTGTCTGGATACCGGCACGCTGGGCGTGGAGAACTGCATTGACATTCTCTATACTCTGCTGACCGAAAACGCGTAAAAAACGCAAAAAAATCCGCCGTGTGCGAGATGATTATCATCCATTGCACACGGCGGTATTTTTATGTCATAGTTTTACTTATTCGGCTGGTTTCTGACAAATCCATCATAGATCGCACGAATTGCCTTGTCAAAATCATCGTTCTTAATCCCGATGATGATGTTGAGTTCAGACGAACCCTGGTCAATCATACGAACATTAACGCCAGCATTTGCCAAGGAGGAGAACAGCTTCGCAGCGGTTCCGCTCGCAGAACGCATACCACGACCGACAACAGCTACCAGCGCATAATCGCACTCAATTTCTACGCTGTCCGGCTTTGCCAGACGATGAATCGCAGAGATAACTTGCTGCTCCTTATTCATGAACTCGTCCTCATGTACGATGACGGTCATTGTATCAATGCCGGACGGCATATGCTCAAAGGAAATGTTGTTGTCTTCCAGCGCCTGCAATACCTTGCGGCCGAATCCAACCTCCGAGTTCATCATTGCCTTGGTAACGAGAATGGTACAGAATCCCTTCTTGCCTGCAATACCGGTTACAACATAATCCGGCTTCTGACCGGTAGTCTCTACAATCCAAGTGCCCGGGTCCTGCGGACGGTTGGTGTTGCGGATATTGATCGGAATACCACAGTGACGAACCGGGAAAATTGCCTCTTCGTGCAGAACCGAAGCGCCCATGTAGGACAGCTCACGCAGCTCACGATAAGTGATATAGCGGATGCTGATCGGGTCGTCTACGATGCGCGGATCTGCTACCAGGAAACCGGAAACATCGGTCCAGTTCTCATAGATGTCCGCCTTGCACGCCTGTGCCACGATAGAGCCGGTGACATCCGAGCCGCCGCGAGAGAAGGTCTTGACGTTGCCATCCTTGCCCAGACCATAGAAGCCCGGAATAACTGCTCTGGAAGCCTCTGCCAGACGAGCACTCATAACACGCTCTGTCTTGTACGGGTTCAAATTGCCTTCCTCATTGAAGAAGATGACATCCTGTGCATCAATGAACTCAATGCCCAGATATGCTGCCATAATCTTGCCGTTCAGATATTCGCCGCGGGATGCCGTATAATCCTTCTGCGGATCGGTGCGCAGCTGCTCTGCGATAATCGCAAAATCCTCATCCAGAGAAAAGTTCTCCAAATGCAGACCCTCAATGATCTCTGTATAACGCGCCTTGATTGCGTCCAGCTGATCGGTGACATCCTTACCCTGACTTGCCAGATCGTATGCATGGAGAAGCATATCGGTTACCTTTGTATCGTCAGAGAAACGCTTGCCCGGTGCAGACGGAACAACATATACGCGGCTCTCATCCGCCCGGATGATCTCTCCTACCTTCTGAAACTGTTCAGCGCTGGCAAGAGAGCTGCCGCCAAACTTTACAACCTTTTTCATCTTTGAAAACCTCCGGAATTTTCTATCTGCCAGTCGCTGGCAGGAAAGTTGCACTTTTGAAAATACACATTTAACTTTACATGCTTTTTGCACATATTTCAAGTCTAAATTTCATAATCCTGCAAACTACGTGCAATCCGGTAATATTTTTCGATTTCATGACGAAAATTTCGTGCCGAATGACCAATATCCATTGAGCCGAATACAGAAATATGGTACACTATTTAAGAATATTCAAAGAAAGAAGAAAATCTATGACGAAAAAAACAACCGGAAATATCATTCTGCTGCTCACAGCCCTCATCTGGGGCTCTTCCTTTGTCGCACAGACAACGGGCATGGAGCATGTGCAGCCATTTACCTTTATGGGCATCCGCACCATGCTTGGCGGACTCGTACTCCTTCCCGTCATTATGATTCAAAGACGGGTACAGCCCATTGCACAACGTCCTACTCCCGAAGTGCAGCGGCAAACAGACCGAATTTCCCTGATCGGCGGCATTTGCTGCGGCCTTGTGCTGTGTGTCGCCAGCAATTTACAGCAGTTCGGCATGGTGACAACATCGCCCGGCAAAGCCGGCTTCATCACCTCTCTGTACATTGTCATTGTTCCGCTGCTCGGCGTATTTATCGGCAAAAAAATTCCAAAAATCGTTTGGTTTTGCGTCGCAGCTGCCCTGCTCGGCTTTTATCTGCTGTGCTTTACCGAGCAATTCACCATTTCGGCTGGTGACCTGCTAATTTTATGCTGTGCGTTCTTTTTCTCGGTTCACATCATGGTCATTGACCATTTCAGCAAAAAAGGCGTAGACGGCGTTTTAATGTCCTGTATACAATTTTTAACCGCAGGCGGCATCAGCATTCTATTGATGTTTATCTGCGAATCCCCGACGTGGGCACATATTTTTGCTGCCCGTTCTTCTATTTTATACAGCGGCGTGATGTCCTGCGGCATTGCGTATACGCTGCAAATTCTCGGACAAAACCGGACTGATCCCACGTCAGCTACGCTGATTATGAGTCTGGAATCCGTCTTTGCCGCCCTGTCCGGCTGGTTGATTCTACACGAGAGTTTTTCTCTGCGCGAATTTCTCGGCTGTGTTCTCGTATTCGCAGCGGTGATTCTATCGCAGTTGCCACTCCCTCAGAAAAAAATCACACATGCAAAAGAGCAGCATGGATTAAGCCTATGCTGCTCTTTCTATTCGTACATCAATGTGTTTCTTGTAACTCTTCTTCCCGCTTGCGGTTAGGTGCCTGCACGAACCGCAAAAGGAGAATAATCAAAATAATGGCAACGATGGCAATCGGCAATACAATCCACGCTGACTGCACAAAGCCAGCCAGAATATACGCTGCACAAGATACAACAGCTGTCAAAACAGCATACGGAAGCTGTGTAGACACATGGTTCATATGATCGCACTGTGCGCCGGCAGATGCCATAATCGTGGTATCGGAAATCGGAGAGCAATGGTCACCGCAGACAGCACCGGCCATACACGCCGAAATAGAGATGAGCATCAACTCATGGTTTGTTCCCTCAAAGACAGCGACAACAATCGGAATCAAGATGCCAAACGTGCCCCACGAGGTACCTGTTGCAAATGCCAAGAAGCAGCCCACCAGGAAGATAACCGCCGGCAGGAACATCTGCAAATCACCGGCAACCAGCTTCATGCTTCCCGCAACAAATTCCTTGCAGCCGATGCTGTCGGTCATTGCCTTCAGGGTCCAAGCAAAGGACAGAATCAAGATCGCCGGAACCATTGCCTTGAAGCCTTCGGACAGACAATCCATGCAGTCGCGGAAGGATAGGACGCCGCGAATCTGATACAGTAAAATAGTAATCGCCAAGCCAAAAAAACTGCCCATAGACAAGCCAACCGAGGCATCACTATTGGAAAATGCGGTGACAAAATCTGTGCCGGAGAAGAATCCGCCGGTATAAATCATACCAATGACACAGCAGATCACCAAGCTGATAATCGGAATGACGAGATCCGCCACGCTGCCCTTTTTGCCGTCCTGTGTCATAGTATCTTCCTGCACTTGGATATGACCGTTAGAAAGCAGGTCTCCTCGCTCCGCATTGCGTTCATGCTGCTCCATCGGACCAAACTCCACTCTGGCAAGTACCATGCCGACCATGAGCACAACCATCAGAATCGCATAGAAGTTATACGGAATCGCGCTGACAAACAGGTTCATGCCATCTTCTCCGTCTACAAAGCCGCAGACAGCCGCTGCCCAAGAAGAAATCGGAGAGATGATGCACACCGGCGCAGCGGTAGCATCAATCAAAAATGCCAGCTTGGCACGCGACACCTTATGTCCATCTGTCACCGGACGCATAACGCTGCCAACGGTCAAGCAATTGAAATAATCATCAATAAAGATGAGAATGCCTAACACAATGGTTGCCAGCTGTGCACCGACCTTTGTCTTGATATGTGTCTTTGCCCATTCGCCAAACGCCGCAGAGCCGCCTGCATTATTCATCAGGGCAACGATCGTACCGAGCAGAATCAGGAAAATCAAAATACCCACATTTCCGGAGTCTGACAGCACAGACAAAAAGCCGTCATTGAGCACATGGGTAACGGTTCCCTCAAAGCTGCAATTGGAAAACAGCAGACCGCCGACGACGATGCCGGCAAACAGAGAGCTGTATACTTCCTTTGTCAGCAATGCCAAGGTAATTGCCACAATCGGCGGCATGAGTGCCCATGCGGTTCCTGTTACATCACCCGACTGACGCGCAATAACAAGCAGAACAATACACACGACTGCAATCAGCGCCAGAATAGACCGTTTGAGAATCGTTCGTTTCTTTCTCATATTGCCTTTCATATCTTCTCCTCTCTCGAAGCTCATACGCTTTTGAAATTCGACAGTATTTTACACTTTAGTATACCGCCTTTTGCGCCAATTGAAAAGTCTTTGTTAAGAAACTGTTATAGTCAGAACCAACAAATTTTTCTTTCTCACAAGCAAACGACTCGAAAGCAAGTGCTTTCGAGCCGTTTGTATACTGTTAATCTCTGCGCAATGCATCAATCGGATTGAGATTTGCCGCCTTTACAGCCGGAATGACACCGGAAATGACGCCGATGACAATCGACAGCAGGACAGCTGCCAGCATAGCCGGAATGCTGATTGCTGTCGGTGTACCGGTCAACAGACTGATGATTTTTGACAATACCAGCCCGCTGACAACACCAATCAGACCACCAATGCAGGTCAGGACAGAGGCTTCTGTCAAAAATTGACCCAAAATAACGCCGCGTTTTGCGCCTAGCGCCTTTTTTAATCCAACTTCGCGGGTACGTTCCGTGACGGATACCAGCATGATATTCATGACGCCAATCGCACCAACAATCAGCGAAATGCCTGCAATCCAAATCAGCTGTTTACCGGATGAATCAGACAGATCTTTCAGCTGTTGTTCCGCCTGTTTGATGTTCGGGCTGTCATAGGACCCCTCTGAGGTATCCAGCATCGGGAACGAAGCATTGATAATCTCACTTGCTGCCGTGCCAACCGCAGTCATATTATCTGTTGTATCTGCACGAAGCGCCACATTCTGCGGTTCATCAAACTGATAGACAATCGGCCATGTCGTATTCGGAATCAATACCATGCCGTTGCTGTTGCCGCCTGCGTACATATGATAATCGCTGTAGCTGTTAATGACCTTCGTCGATGCATTGGAAGACACCAAAACACCGATTACCTCAAACGGTTCTCCTTTGATTTCAAGGGTCTTTCCAACCGGATTCTCTCCGGCGAACAGCGTCACTGCCGCTTTTTCATCCAACAATGCCAGCTTGCGGCGCTGTTGATAATCGCTTTTTGTAAACGGACGCCCAGTAGACACTTGATATTCATAGACATCCAGATAGTTTTCGTCGATTCCTGTCACATTACCGCTAAAGCTCTGATTCTGATAATACACATCATTGGTGTATTGCCGCTGGGTATACAGCGAGATACCTTCTACATGGTCAATGCCCAGAAGTTCCCGCCGCGTGTGTTCAGAGATGGTAGAAACGCCATTCGGTGCCGACTGATAATCCAACTGAATCGGATTGTCATCTTGGCACAACTGCACTTCCACAATATTATTGCCGTTGCCAATCAGGTTTTGCTTGATTTGTTCGTTGGTTCCCTTCATCATCGACACGATAGAAATAATGGATGCAATGCCAATGATAATGCCCAGCATGGTCAGAGCGGAACGCATTTTGTGGCTCCAAATGCCTTGAAAGGCAAGCCTCATATTTTCAAACATCGTTTCACTCCCTCTTTACTGCCACAGCTCGGAAGTATCTGCCTGCTGTGTCGCAGCACCTTCCTTGACATTTTTTCCATACGGAAAGGCAATCCAGTCGTCTCCCGTCAAACCGCTTTTGATTTGCGTATAATAGCCATCCAACGATTTTCCTATGGTCACCCGGCGTTTTTCCAGCTTTCCGTCTTCGCCCTGTACATAAGCATAATTTTTACCGCTTTCTTTCAGAATAAAGCCGGATTCCAAGTACAAATCACTCTGTTCTTCAGACGATTGCAGTTCAACACTCACGGAGCTTTGATCGGTCAAATTTCCGCTGTCATCCAGCTGGATATATACCGGATAGTAGGACGAATTGGTGTTTCCCATATAGCCTTGCTCATCACTCGGATAGGTGCTGATACTCGTGACCTTGCCTGTATAGCTTTCTCCGGTCATCCAATCCTGCACCGTTGCGGATTGACCAACCTTGACTTCCCGCAGGGTAAACTCATTGACGGAGATTTTTACCAAATATCCGCCGCCACCGCTGATTTTCATAAAAGCCTTGCTCTTATTGCTCGGATCTCCAACATATGTAACCGTTCCATCCAGCTCACTGTACACGGTATTGTTCTGCTCTTCCTTTTGCTTCTTTGCATACTGCAATTTTGCCTGCCGCAGCTGTAAATCCAAGTCCCGAACCGATTCCTTCTGTTCGTTGAGCATCTGTTCAATTTCCTGCTTGGTATAGGTTGTCTCACCGTTGTCATCTTCCGGTATGTTTTCGGATGATGCGGAAGGTGTATCCGATGTACCGCCCTGCTGTTGCTGAGATGGCGTTTTTGAGCCATTCTTATCCTTGGTCGTTCCACTGGAATCACTGTCATCGAATGATTTTACCGATTCCCCATCACCGCCCAGCAACACAACGGTTGCCGCTGCCTGAGAAGCATTGGTATTGGTCGCCTGATTTTTGGAATCTTTATCACTGGAATCATCAGAACCACTCGATTCAACCGGATCAATCTGCGTAATCTTTTCTTTCACAGGCTCGCCCGGACGATATTTCTGGACAATTTTTAAATTATTTCTTGCCGTTTTCAGCTGCAACTCCAGCTTTTTGATGTCCAGCTGCGCACGCTGCATATCCAAATCAGACAGCGTGGTATCATAGGAAAACAGCTTATCTCCCTTTTTGACCTGCTGTCCCTCTTTGACTGCGACTTCTCCGACTGTCTGGGATTCGGATACCATAATGGTCTGCACGCCATCCGCCTGTATCGTGCCGTCATACTGTGATCCGCCCCAATTGGCTGCACTCGTCGAAATGCTGTCATCCGAGGCCGAGTACACGGCAACGGTTCCATTGAAGTGGTCTTGATACACACGGAAGCAGCCAAATCCAACCGCTCCGACCAGTACGGCAACGCTTACGAATATCTTTGCTTTTTTTGGAATTTTCTTCACCGTACCGGAACCTCCCCATCTGTAAACAGTTCGCCATCATAGATCTGATAGCATTTATCCGCTTCCCGCGCCACTTCTATGGCGTGTGTAATCGTGATAATGGTAATACCTTCTTGATTGAGCTGGCGAAACAGCTGCATAATATTTTTTCCCGACTGACTGTCCAAGGCACCTGTCGGCTCATCTGCCAGCAGCAGCTTCGGATTGCCGACAATCGCGCGGGCAATCGCTGCACGTTGGCACTGACCGCCGGACATTTGATTGGGATAGAATTCCATACGATCCCCCAATCCGACCTTCTCCAGCATCTCTGCCGCGCGTTCTCTGCGCTCTTTTTTGCGCACGCCGCGATACAACAGCGGCAGCGCAACATTGTCCAGCGCGGTCAATTCCGGCAGCAAATCCGCATGCTGAAAGACAAAGCCCAATGTCTTGTTCCGAATCTCTGCCATGCGATTTTCTGACAGGCCGGCAATTTCTTCGCCATCTAACGCAAATGTGCCGGAAGTCGGGGTATCCAAGCAGCCGATGATGTTCATCAAGGTTGTTTTTCCCGAACCCGACGGCCCCATAATAGCAATATACTCGCCTTGTTCTACGGAAAACGTCACATGCTTGAGCACAGGCACTGTCAATTTGCCCCGCGCATAATCTTTAAAAATATCGCGGCACGCAATGATTTGACTCATTATGACGCTCCTTCCTCTGCCGGTAAGACAGCAGAACCCATATCGCCGGACATATCTTCACCAGATGTATCCTCCGAGGAATCACCAGCTTGAGAAACTGTCGTCTTTTCCCCTTCCTTGCAGTCATCCGTCGGGAAGGCCAGATAATCATCCAAGGTCAAACCATCAGTAATTTCATATGTATTGGCTTCTTCATTGTGTCTGCCAATCGTGACGGTTCGCTTCTCCAATACGCCATTTGTATTTGCCAGCCAAACATATGCGGTATCTCCATCACGAACGACATAGTCCGCATTGAGCCAAATTCCCTTATCTGTCTCCTGTTTTCCGATGGTAATGTACACGTGCTGGCCAATCATCATGCCATCCTGCGTGTCCGGCACGACATAAAACGTATATTTTGATGCCGTGTTCTCTGAATTTTGGTCTCCATTCATCGAATTTTCGTCAGAATCGGAAACGGCGCCGTTGGTATCCACCTGTGAAATCGTACCTGTCCATGTCTTGTTGTCGTCAATACGAGAATGGATCGTGACTTCTGCGCCCTGTTCCAGTTCGCCGACTTCCAGTTCACTGACCTGGCCCTTAATTTTATATGCACCGGTCTGCAAAATCGTCATAAAGGTACCACTGCCATCCGAGGAACCGGACGAATTGTCAGAAGAAATGGATTGTACCACGCCATCTGCTTCTGCGACAACGTCTGCATTTTGCAGATCCTTTTGCAGATCATCCAATTCTTTTTGCTTCTTCTTCAAATTATATTGCTCGGAGGTCAGATCTAACTGTGCCTCCTGAATTTGCAGGTTATAGCTGAGCTGTTCCGATTTTCCCGCTGCTTTTTTATCTTTTTTCAGCTGCGCAATCTGCTGCTGATACGACGAGATTTTATTCTGAATCGACTCAACCTCCAGTTTGGCAGAATCTACAGAAATTTGCAGAGAATCCTTGTTATACGTGAACAAAACCTGTCCTTTTTTTACGCTGTCTCCCTGTTGTACCTTGATTTCATCAATGGTCTTATCGTCATCTTTTTCAATTTTCTGTGACTTACTGGACTCCACAACTCCTGAAAATTGCGTAGCCGTCGTGTCATAGCCAAGAATATCCCCCACACTCTGCACATACACGGTCTGATTGGTTGTTCCGCTTCCGCAGCCACTCAACAGCAGTAACGATGCTACCAAGCAGCCTCCCAATAGATGTTTTTTCATGATGTCCTTCCTTTCTGTTTACTCTCTGACAGCGGCAAATGCCAACTGGATGCAATACCGTTCTTTGGTCTTCCGCACCTGACAGAGTCCCTGCATTTTTTCCATCATCAGGCAGATGTTTCGCACGCCAACCTGCGTACTTTCCAAATTGCCTCCCTGTAATAGAATTTTGTTCTCAAATCGAATGACAAGCTGTCTTGCGCTTCCGGAAACCGTCAGCAAAATCGGCTCATTTGGATCTGCATATTTTAGGATATTCGAACCAATATTATCAAAAATTCGACCAATATATTCTAAGGATACAGAAATATAGGTCTCCGGCCAATCGAGCTGTGCTTGAATTTGATAGCCATTTATCTCTAAAAATCCCGCCAAATTGGATAAATAATCCTCTAAAATGAACTGCGCTTTGACAGGCGGTTCCAATTTGACGTCACTTTTCTTCGACATATAAAATCGGTCGAAGAGTTGGTCAGACAGCTGTTTGATCTGCACAATTTTCTCTCGACTTTTATCTAAGTATTGGTTCATTTCTTCTATATTAGCATATTTTCCCTCACGCAACAAGTCAAGATACAAGCTCAGGCTCGTCATCGGTGTGCGCAAGTCATGAGAAACCGCGGCAATCAGTTCATAGTTGGCTCGTTTGGCTTCTGCCTCTCTTTCCATGTTTTCCGCCAGAGCCATGCGCATCTGATTTAATCCGTTGGCAAGCGTTCCCAGCTCATCGGTTCCTCGCACGGTAATCGGTTTCTCCAGCCCGCCGGTCTCTAAAATTTTGATCTCTTGCTCTAATTTGCGAATATAGGCAATTTTTTTGCCAAACCAACCAAGAAACAGCAGGGCAAATACAAGAACAGAACAACCTACTTCTATAACAACCGCCGTTGTGTACAGGGTGCTGTCATAATATCCGTACAGCAGTACACGTGCCGTTCCATCGGAAAATGTGATTTCTTTTGTGGTAAAGCCATCTTCCATATCATCAGAATACGTTTTGTCAAAATACCCCGTGCCCAAACGATACGCCGTAGAATCGTAAACAAGGACATCGTTTTGATAGATGCCTAACATCAAATAGGCGTTGTGCGTGGTATCCATCCAAGTATCAATGGCATCTGCATCAGAAATAGCAAGATTTTTTTCTGTGACATATTGTTGCAATCCCGCCAGCATTTGTTCATTTTTCTTCTCTACATGGACAGAATCTGACAGGCATTGATCCAGCGTAAGCTCTCCGATTTGATTGATACACAGATAAAATCCACAGGCAATGAGCGCGCAAAGGACGACAGCGAGCAACGCTTGTCCTTTTAACCGTAATTTTGGTTTATTCAAAGCGATAACCCTTTCCCCAGATCGTCTTGATATGTTCGGGATTTTCCGGTACATTTTCCACTTTCAGGCGTAGATTCCGAATGTGTACCATAATCGTACTGTTGGAAGCGTACAGATACGGTTCCTTCCAAACGTTTTCATATACTTGCTGTGCAGAAAACACTTTTCCGGGATGTTTCATGAGCAGCAACAAAATTTTATATTCAATTTCCGTGAGCCGAATTGGCCGATTATTCTTCCACACCTCATTTAACAGCTCATTGATGCGAATATCTCCCACTTGAAGCATAGTCTCCTCCGCTTCCTCTTCTACAGATTTCTTTCCGCTGTATACATGATACCGCCGCAGCAGAGCCTTGACGCGTCCCAGCAATTCGGCATAGGAAAACGGCTTAATAATATAGTCGTCGCCGCCGGCCATGAGTCCCATAACCTTGTCCGATTCGCTAGACTTTGCCGTCA
This sequence comes from Eggerthellaceae bacterium, assembly GCA_963588905.1. GTDB lineage: Bacteria > Bacillota > Clostridia > Oscillospirales > Butyricicoccaceae > Butyricicoccus_A. Next base: position 44,380 of record CAVAJF010000036.1, on the reverse strand, counting down.
AAAACAGTACCGGAACGTAGGATTTTTTCCGGATTTCTTCGCAGGTCTTAATACCGGACATTCCCGGCATCATGACGTCCAAAATCACCAAATCCACAGATTCATCCAGCTGTTTTAATCCTTTTTCTCCGCAGTCAGCTTCCAGTATCTCGTAGCCCTCAGCAGACAGGAGCAGTCGAACACCTTCTCGAATATCTGCATCGTCTTCTATCAGCAAAATCCTCGTCATATTGTTTCACGCCCCTTCGTTTTTTCTATGTCTATTATACAGAAAATTGCAACATTTGTACTATAAAAAATTCTTAATTTTTCTTAAGTTTGAGCAAAACGCGAAAACAGAAATTGGAAATGAGTTTCATATTGACTTTTTTCTAAATCCTGCTATAATTTGAAAATGGTTTTCAATTTACGGAGGCAATATCTATGGCGAATAAATCTCAATATCGCACCAAACAGATGACGGAAATCCTCTCGTACCTGCAATCCATGCAGGGCAGTCATGTTACGGTGCACGATATTCATGAATATTTTAAAAGCAAAAACATCTCTGTCGGCACGACAACGATTTATCGGCATCTGGACCGCATGGTCGCCGAGGGCATGGTTGCCAAATATGTCGTCGATGAAAAAAGCAGCGCTTGCTTTGAATATCTGGGCGAGGGATCGCACTGTCATCCCACCGTCTGTTTTCACTGCAAGTGTGAAAAGTGCGGCAAACTGATTCATTTACACTGCAAGGAGCTTGAGTCCGTCTACATGCATTTGATGAGCGATCATGGCTTTCAAGTAGACGCACCGCGCTCTGTTATTTATGGCATCTGTGAGGATTGCCGACAATCCGGAGGTTCATAACCTATGAAAAAATTCTTTTCTCTGTTTCTCTCAGCTGTTCTATTGACAGGCATGTTAAGCGGCTGTGCAACAACATCCTCTGCCAACACCGACCAAACACAGGATAAAAAATCCCTTCATATTGTCACAACCATCTTTCCGGAATACGATTGGGTACGGGAAGTGTTAGGCGATCGGGCAAGTGATGCAGAAATCACCTTTTTGCTTGATAGCGGCGTAGACATGCACAGCTATCAACCTTCCGCAGCAGACATCATGAACATTTCCACCTGTGATTTGTTTATCTACGCAGGCGGCGAATCGGATGCGTGGGCGGCAGACGCTGTCAAAAATGCGACCAACAAGAACATGCAGGTTATCAATCTGATGGATGTTCTCGGTGAAAATGCCAAAGAAGAGGAAGTTGTCGAAGGAATGCAGGCGGAACATGGACACGATCACGATCATGACGACGATGAGGACGAACACGAAGAAGAGACAGAATATGATGAGCATGTCTGGCTTTCTCTCAAAAATGCACAGCTCTTCGTCTCTGCCATTGCAGACAGTCTCTCTAACATAGACCCAACGCACGCTGACACCTATGCTGCCAACGCTTCGGCATATACTGGCAAGCTGGCACAGCTGGATACCGCCTATCAAACCGCCGTTGACGCTGCACCGATTCACACAGTACTGTTTGCAGACCGATTCCCGTTCCGCTATCTCGTCGACGACTACGGGCTGTCATATTATGCGGCATTTTCCGGCTGCTCGGCAGATACAGAGGCAAGCTTCGACACCATCATCTTTTTGGCAAACAAAGTTAATGAGTTGGGACTGCACAGCATTCTAACCATTGAGAATTCTAACGATAAAATTGCGAATACCATCATTCAAAATACGCAAAGCCGCGATCAGCAGATTCGTGTGCTCAACTCCATGCAGACCGTCACGGCACAAGACATTGCCTCAGGCACGACCTATCTCTCTGTGATGGAAGAAAATCTGCATGTTCTGTCGGCAGCTTTGCAATAAGGAGCATCTATATCTATGGCATTGATTACTTGTAAGGATTTGGTGCTCGGCTATGACGGCCGAGCCATTACACAAGCTTTTGATTTTTCCGTTCATACCGGCGATTATTTGTGCATCGTCGGCGAAAACGGTTCCGGTAAATCCACCCTGATCAAAACACTGCTGCGTTTACAGTCCCCGATCAGCGGCAGCATTGAAACCGGAGACGGACTCCAAGCCAACGAAATCGGCTATCTGCCGCAGCAGACCGCTGTACAGCGCGATTTTCCGGCATCCGTCCGTGAAATCGTGATTTCCGGCTGTCAAGGCCGCTGTGGCTTGCGCCCTTTTTATAATCGCAAAGAAAAGGCACTGGCGGCAGAAATGATGCACAAGCTCGGCTTGGACGGCATGGAAAAACGGTGCTATCGAGAGCTTTCCGGCGGTCAGCAGCAGCGTGTGCTGCTCGCCCGCGCATTGTGTGCAACACAGAAGATTTTGCTGCTGGACGAGCCGGTTGCCGGTCTTGACCCAAAGGTTACCACAGAAATGTATCGAATCATTGACGATTTGAATAAGCAGGACGGCATTACCATCATCATGATCTCTCATGATATGGATGCAGCGCTGCACTATGCCAGCCATATTCTCCATATCGGAGACACATCCTTTTACGGCACCAAAGCCGAATATCTCAACAGCAAAATTGGCAAGCGCTTTGCTGATTTGGAAGGAGGCAATACACAATGAGCTTGATTGATACATTAGCCTTTTACTTTGCCTATCCTTTTGTCCGCTATGCGCTGATTGTCGGTGTGCTCATTGCGCTGTGCTCTTCTCTGCTCGGCGTTACTTTGGTACTCAAGCGATTTTCCTTCATCGGAGATGGACTTTCCCATGTTGCCTTCGGTGCTATTGCCATTGCAGCCGTGCTGAATCTGTCAAATCAAATGATCTTGGTCTTTCCGGTTACCATTCTCTGTGCAATCTTATTGCTGCGCACCGGACAGAACACCAAAATTAAAGGTGATGCCGCCATTGCTATGATTTCCGTCGGCGCCTTGGCAATCGGTTATCTGATTATGAATCTGTTCTCCGCTTCGTCCAATGTATCTGGCGATGTGTGCAGCACGCTGTTCGGCTCGACCTCTATCCTGACATTGACGCGCGGAGAAGTCTGGTTGTGCGCAATTCTCTCGCTCGTTGTCATTGCGATCTTTACCCTGTTTTACAACAAGATTTTCGCCGTGACCTTTGATGAGAACTTTGCTCTGTCCACCGGAACCAACGCCAACGCCTATAATCTGCTCATTGCAATTATTATTGCCATTATCATTGTCTTGGCGATGAATCTGGTCGGTTCTCTGTTGATTTCCGCTCTGGTCATCTTTCCGGCACTGTCCGCCATGCGTGTCTTCCAGAATTTCCGCGCTGTGACCATTTGTTCTGCCATTTTGTCCGTCTGCTGTGCGTTCTTCGGCATTATTCTCTCTATTCTTGCCAGCACACCGGTCGGCTCAACCATTGTTGCAGTCAACATTGTTGCGTTCGCACTGTTCTGCGCTATCGGAAAATTAAGAAAGTAAATCCTATCATGCAAAATCGCCGTATCCGAGAAAATTCTCAGATACGGCGATTTTTGTTTAGATTTCATTGTAATAACTAGATACAATACTGTTTACAAGCATAGAAATTGCATAAACCAGGCCAATTCCGATTGCCAGATGCAGAACCTCCTGCATATCAAAAATCTGCGCTATGATTAAAAAAACAATCATACAGATCAAATAAATTGCATTCATAACATCATATGCCCGACTTTTTGCTTGCAATTGAAGCATTTGATTGCGCTCGTCTGTCAATTCAATGCGTTCCTCTTCCGTCAATTTCTTTGTCCGTGCACGAATCAAATCCCAGATGCCGCCTAAGATAAAGATTCCTGAGACGATCCAGTTTATCCAATTTCCGCGATCTTGTATTGCCAAAATAATCCATATGATACCTAAACCAACACGCCATTTGCCATCCGATGCGCGTTTTTTATCGTAGAGTTTCATATTGCTTGTCCTCCTCCTGCTTGTTTTCTTCCAGACAGCATAAATCTTCCACACTGACGCCAAACACCTGAGCAATGCGATATGCCAGCATGAGGGATGGATTGTACTGCCCTCGTTCAATGGAAATAATGGTACGCGACGACACATGAACCAGTTTTGCCAGCTGAACCTGTGTCATTTCTGCGGCTTGCCGCAGCTCCTTGATTTTTGTTTTCATGGATATTCCTCATATATGAAGTTTACTTCTCGTGAAGCTAGCTTCATATTAGCATGTGCTACCCGTTTTGTCAAGATAAAAAAGCTGTGTATGGTTTTCACCACACACAGCTTTTTCCGTTTTACTCACGTTTGCGCCAGCTCTCCATCCGGATATGCTGTGCGAAGTTTATTTCCATTAGACAGTGCAACTGTCACGCAGCAGAACAGCAAGATCGCGAACCCTGCATATATCATCCACGTAATACCATATCCCAAAACGCCCTGTAAGATACTCGTCAGCACCGAACCGACTGCCGCACCAATCAGGAAGAATAGATTCAAAAACGCATAGATTCCCGCATAGTCCTTTGTGCCGAATACTGTAGAAGTCAAAATAGACGGAAGCATTCTTGGCAAGCTCATCGTAAGTCCGAAGAAAATGCAGTATCCCCACGCAAAATTCCTATGAAACTCTGATAAGTACAAGCAAATCATGCCGAGTATAATCAGAACCGCCATCGTAAGCACTGTTTTTTGAATGCCCCAGCGATCCATCATAAATCCTGCAATAATCGTGGCAATCAGAACGACAATGGAATATACAGACAAAATATATCCCGTTCCCTCTGTCGTCCAGCCAACAGACATCAAATAATTGGGAACATGTGTTGTGATGCCAGATGCCAAGGCGCCGACCAGCATCACGGTGCCGACCATTGCCCCAAATGCACTGGACTTTGTCGCTGTCTTTTTGGTCACACCAATCCAAGATTGTTCTGAACTCTGCTCACCTTTTTCGCCATCTCCCTGACGATACGGCTCCTGTCCATATTCTTCCGGACAACGCTTGACAAACAGCAAGCAGATGATGACCAATGCGACCGTTACCACGGCACCGCTAAAGACAAATGCGTGCTTGTATCCGATGTCGCTCGACGCAATAATCTTGGACAAGACCGGCGACCAGATTGCGGTGCCAACACCGGAACCACAAAACGCAATAGACATTGCGACGGAACGTTTGTCTTCAAACCACGCAGTAATCAAGACGGAAATCGGCAGCTGTGTCAATCCAGCAAGGAAAATATTGCTGAGACAAAAGACAATGTAAAATTGCCAAATCGCCGTACAGATACTTGCCAAGGCAAACAGCGCACCACTTGCCGCAATGCAAATCAACATAAACAGCTTAAAATTTTTTCTCTGATATAATCCGGCAATCACCATAGCGCCGCCGGCACTGGCAAATGCCGCAATCAAATTGATCATGGACCACGGTGTGGTACTGGATAATTGAAGACTGTCGCAGACCGGATGCATATATAACGACAGACAATTGCTGTAGATCGCTGTGGCAAAAAAAGAAAACAAGAACATTGCCGCCACAACGCTCCAACCTGAAAAGCGTTTCTTTCCCATGAAATATTCCCCCATTTAGCCTAGGACACACGCTGTGTCCTAGGCCTTTTCTGTGCTTATACGCTTACTCTTTCCAAAGCTCCTTCACAAATTGCCTTTGCCATACCAATGCGATTGGTCTTAAAGTGGAAGAACGGACGCTCTGGCAGAGCATAAATCTCAACCGGCTGCATGTAATCCTCCAAACATGCGGCAACTTCCTCGCGAATATCATCCACAGTATAGCCATCGTTGAGCACGACAAACAAATACGGTACAAAACAATGATGATGCTCCGGATCTTGAATAATAACGAAAAACTCGTCATCAATGCCGTCAATGTTCGCATCAGCCAGACGATTTTCCATCGGAAGCGTCATCAGTTCTCCGCCGCCATAGCGCTGTGCGGAACCGCGCGTCAGCGTGTAAATTGTGCCGTCCTCCAGCATATAGCCAATATCACCGGTGTGCAGCCATCTTCTGCCATCCGAATGAATTTTAATTGCCTTAGCCGTTGCCTTCGGATCATCGTATCCAATCATCGTACCCGGGCCACACTGACAAATCTCACCCACTGTGTTATAGGTCAATTCCTGATCTGTGCCCGGTTTGAAAATCGACATCAGCGTCAGCGGCATCGGCACACCGACATTGCCGTCCTTAATCGGATGCGGTGTCATTGGCAGCGTCATGTTGGAGCCTGCCTCACTGCATCCATAGCCTGTCGTAAAGCGGATATGGCAGTTATGGTCATCTAAAAATTTCTGTGCGCGCTTGAGCTGATTGTTATTATACGCTTCACATCCTGCACCGGCAGCGAGCAGATGAGACATATCATAGTCGTCTGGAATGCGTCCGTTGCGCATCACAACCTCAATAAACATCGGGATAATCGGCCAAGAGTTCGGACGATAACGCATCAATTCCAAGTCTACATCGTTGGCATCGACAAACGGAGATAAAATCAGCAGCTTGTTGGAAGCCAGCGGCATGAGCATCATAGCTACAACCACGGCAACCAGCGCTGGCGGCAGCTGTGTCACCATCCATGTCGGACGGAAATCACTGGAACCGCCATAGAAATTCATCTGGTGCATATTGCCGATCATTGTGTGTGCGGAATGAATGACCTGCTTAGATGGACCTGTAGATCCACTGGTATATGCTCGGAACAACGGCCGATCAATATCTCTTGGCGCTTCCACGGTGCCGGTAAATCCGTCTCCCAAGTTCAAAAAATCATCCCAAGACATGGTGCAAGGGCCATATGCCGGATCATCACCGTAGAGCGAGTCGATATAGTCCCAACAGTGGTCAGGAATTTCTGTTCGATTCGCGCTGTGCAGCGGGCTGAGCAAAACCGCGCCGTGTACACCAGCTTTCTTACGATAGGCATTTAAATCATCATGCGACAGAAAATCATGGGCAAAAATCATCTTTGCGCCGGATTTTTTTACTGCCGCTACATTTTCCTCAATTGTATTATCACGGCACAGCAGCGATGCGCCGATTCGTTCTGCTGCCAGAAGCAGGTACAAAAATTCCGGCACTGCGCGCAAGAATACCGGGATTTCGTCCCCTTCACCAAATCCCAATGCGCGTAATGCACGAGCAGATTTGTCAACCTGTTCGTTTACTTTTTTCCAAGAAATATCTGTGCCGTAATAATGCATTGCCGCAACATCTGCTCCCGGGCAGCGCTCTGCTAAATACTCAGCGATTGTCTGCTCCGGAATGTGCAGCCCTTCAATCATCTGCGGCGGATAGTACTGCATCCACGGGCGATCTACGCTCGGCTTGCCTGTCAACGGTTTTGTCATATATATTTCCCCTTTCTTTTTTCAGCCCTATTCTTGTCTTATCCGATAAAGGACGGTTTTAGTTTATCATGGAAATTCATGAATGAACTTGAATAAACTGGAAAAAGCTGAAATCAGGGAAATTTTACAAAACTCCATTGTTTATTACCCGCTATTTTGTACGTGTATCCAATGGAGTGATTTTCTCAATTTGTTTTTTCTACATAATTTAAAATATCAATGCGTTCAATCGCATCGTGGATAAAAGAGCGAATACCGTCTATTTCTGTACACACGATGTTGTTGCGCTTCGACCAAACGGTCTCAAAAAAACGCAGAAAAATCGTCTTCATGTCCGGGTGATTAAAGACGGCAAGATTATTTTTTCGGTTTTCCGTATGTAATCTCGCATAGCAAACCGTGTCCGACAAAAATATACACTGCGTCACAGCATACTGAAAATCGGATACCAAACAACCATGTATCATCTTGACACAGAGATTTTTTTCCTGTGCACATAGCTCATAGATATGCTGTAAACAACGCTTTCGTTGTTCCAGTGTAAGGTACACGGGATAATCAAAGAAATCCAATTCTCCATCCACGGCAAGATTGGTCAGTGCCGAGCCGTGCAGGATAATAGAGATTGGCGTCGTTTCCATTGTTTTCTTGGTTAATATATGTAAATATCTCAATCGTTCTTCTTGAACGGTATTGTCTTGTTCTTTTACCTGCGCAAGCAGTTCTTCAAATAAATCATCCGGCAAAAAATGCTCTGTCATATGTCCAATCATCCACTTTTGATGCAACGAAAGTGCTGCATGTACATATGATTTTCCCTCTATCATCTTCTGCATCGTGGTGTTTCGATACAAAAGCATTTCTCTCGTGCACGAGTCTCGAATGCTGTGATACATGGGGCTGCAGTTCTCAGCCGCGCTGCTAACCGTAACCGCCATGCAACGGTCGGAATCCATCAACATACCGCTAATCATAAACTCATCTTTCACGGCAAAAATCAGCCGGCCAGCTGCCTGTCTTCCTTTGTATAGGCAAAAATCAATACGTGCCATATCTGACATCATATTCAGAAGAAAAATCGGATCATAGGTATAATCCATTTTTTCCAGCGTCAGGTCTACCATCAACGAAAAATGAACATCCGGGTAAGAAACATGGACATCCCGGCGAATATTTCCCTGAATAATCTGCAAACGATACTCATGTGTGAGTGCGAGCAAATCCATTTCTGCTGTGATATGCAGCTGACTCACCCTTCGCAGGACCGGATGATGCATCTTGGAAATATACTGTGCCGGACTCAATTTTGCAAAAAAGATTGTTTTAGGCTCGACAGATGAACCGTATTCCCGCTGCATGTCTTGAACGAAGTTGTATTCTGCCTCTAAATTGTCGAAAATGGTCTCTTCCAGCTCTATATCATCCCAAACTTGATAGTTTTCATATAGATTTTCTTTTCCTGTTTTAGAACTCAACTGGACAATTTCTCTGCTGATGCGCCGCAAAACATTTCGCTTATTTTTCTCTGCGGGAAGCATTCTTCCGCTCGTCCATTTGCTGATATAGCTCACATCATACTGTAAGGCTTTCGCCAGCGTCACATTTTTGATTTCTCCCAAGCTCATGACCTGTTCCAAGATCTGACTAAATCTATTCTTCTCTGTATCCATATTGCATCCCCCTCGCAAGAGTTGTTTGTTCCATTATACCACAATCAAGAAAATTCACAAAAATTCCATTTTCTTTTCTCATTGTCTTTTGTGGAAAAAAGGCTCCGCAGTGAAAATCACTGCGGAGCCAGAGACATCCATCTCTATCAGTTCATCGAAACAAATTCGATGGTTTTACTGATTCTTTTCCTGCATGGTGCAGTATCCCATCAGCATAGATGCTGCCTCAGCACGAGTTGCATTGCCGCTCGGATCGAGAACAACGCTGCCATCATCCAACTTCTTGCCGCCGATAATGCCATTCTGGTTTGCCCAAAGCATTGCATCATAAGCCCAATCAGAAACCTGATCGGCATCTACAAAGTTGAGCGTACCATTGACTTCCGGTGTGCCAGCATAGTTGTACATGAATCTTGCGAACTGCTCACGTGTTACCTTGCTGTCCGGATCAAAGGTCGTTGCGCTTGTACCGCCTGTGATCTTGTTCTCATATGCCCACTGTACAGCATTGAAATACCACTGATCCTTTGCAACATCCGCATACGGATTGTTGTCGGAAGCATTTGCCGGGCAACCCTCCTTGTTGTAGAGGATCTGAACCATCATAGCACGAGTCAGATTTGCATTCGGCTCAAAGGTCGTCTCAGAAGTACCAGACATCAGCTTGTGCGTGTAAACGTAAGCAACCTTCTCATAGAACCAGTCGTTCTTATTGACATCTGTGAACGGAAGCTCTACTGCGCCGCAACGAGTGCAAACGCCATTGACAAAGTCATGACCCAGTGCCGGAACTTCTACTGTCTTGGTGTCCTTGTACTCCTTGCCATCATAAGTTACGGTAGCAACAAGTACATTCTTGCCAGCCTGTTCACAGGTTGCTGCAACGCTGTTTGCATCATCCTTAGTTACTACTGCATCAGGAGTCTGCTTGTCGTCGCCTCTCTTACAGGTCAGCGTTGCCTTTGCGGAGGAACCATCCTCTGCCCAGTTGAACGCAACCTCATAATCGTGGCCGAGTGCTGCAACAGTCGTTTCCTTGGAATCGGTTGCGGTTGCAAGTACCTTGCCGTCCTTGTCCTTCAGCTCTGCCTTTGCGGTGTAAGTTGCCTTGCCGCCGGTCGTGCAGGTTGCATCAGCAGACTTTACGTCAACCGTTGCATCTACATTCTGCTTGTTGCCACAATTCTCGCAGGTAAACTCAGCAGTAGCGGTCTTGTAATCCTCGCTCCACTTGATTTCACCCTTGTACTTGTGACCCAGTGCCGGAACTTCTACTTCCTTGGTCTCAGTGAAGTCATAGCCTTCAACGGTTGCAACATAAACGTTCTTACCAGCCTTATCGCAGGTTGCTGCGACACTGTTCTTCTCGTCCTTTGTTACAACTGCATTGACGGTCTTTTCATCATCACCGCGCTTACAGGTAATGGTTACCTTTGCGGAAGCGCCGTCCTTTGCCCAGTCAAACTTAGCCTCGTAATCGTGGCCAAGTGCGGCAACAGTCGTTTCCTTAGAATCGGTTGCGGTTGCAAGTACCTTACCGTCCTTGTCCTTCAGCTCTGCCTTTGCGGTGTAAGTTGCCTTGCCACCGGTCGTGCAGGTTGCATCAGCAGACTTTACGTCAACCGTTGCATCTACCTTCTGCTTGTCGCCACAATTCTCACAGGTAAATTCAGCGGTTGCGGTCTTGTAGTCCTCGCTCCACTTGATTTCACCCTTATACTTGTGACCAAGTGCCGGAAGCTCAACAGTCTTGGTATCCTTGTATTCCTTGCCATCGTAAGTTGCGGTAGCAACAAATACATCCTTGCCAGTTTCGGTGCAGGTTGCAGCCTTGCTGTTTGCCTCGTCCTTGACTACCTTAGCATCAACGTTCTGGGTATCGTCGCTTCTCTTACAGGTCAGTGTTGCCTTTGCAGAAGAGCCGTCCTTTGCCCAGTCGAACTTTGCTTCGTACTCATGGCCGAGTGCCGGAACGGTCGCAGTTACCTTAGATTCCTCAACGGTCTGAATAACCTTGCCGTCCTTGTCCTTCAGCTCTGCCTTCGCAGAAACAGTAGTTTCGCCAGCCTTGGTACAGGTCGGTTCAGTGGTCTCAGGAGTAGCAACCTCAGCCGGAACTTCTTCCTTGAAATCGCAACGAGAGCAAGAGAACTCGCCGGTTGCTGCTGTATAGTCGTCGTTCCACTTGATAGACTTCTTGTAGTCGTGACCCAGAGCAGAGCCTTCTTCTACGTCAGCCTTTGTATCGGTCACTTTCTGACCCAAGCAGGTTGCCTTTGCCGTGTAGGTAACCTGTTTATCTTCTGTACAGGTTGCTTCCTTCGCTTCAGAAGTAACGGTTGCCTCTACGTCCTTTTCTTCTGCGCCGCAAACTTCACACTTTGCAGAAGCAGTAGCGGTGTATCCACCGTCTTCCGTCTTTGTCCACTTGAACTCAGACTTCAGGGTGTGCTCACCCTTGCCGCTTTCTACAACGTTGCTTACGGTGTACTTGTGACCATCTGCCTCACCAGAAGCAGTATAGGTTACCTTTACGCCGCCTTCATCGGTGCAGGAGCCTTCGGTCTTGGTGATTTCAGCCTTTGCCGTAACCGGCTCGCTCAGCTTAATCGTGATGGTATCATCGTCAAGCAGGCAATCGCGCTGGTTCTTATCTGCTTCGCAAACAGAAGAGCAAACCAGCGTATCGAAGGTTACGGAATAGGTTCCATCCTCGTTCTTTGTCCACTTTGGATCCTTGGCAGTATAGGTATGGCCGGCATTCTTTACGATTTCATCGTACTCTGCCTTGTCCTTATCATACTGCGCCTTTTTCTTATCGTAGTCGTCATTACCTCCGAAGCTGTTCTTCTTCGGCTCCGTCGGCTCTTCTACAGACTTGCCGCAAATGGTGCAAACATAGCTCTCGCCAGTGTTCCATTCGTCGGTCTTATTGCCTTCAGAATCCTTCTTCTTGGTGAAGTAGGTCTCATCGAAATGAATGTAATGATGCTCACAGGTTTCCTTCGTGTACTCAACGCTCTCTCCAGCGATGCTGGACATTGCCTGCGTACCTCTCAGGTTGGCAACCCACATGAATTCATCATTGTCATTGATTTCCTTCGTGTATCCGAACTGCTCCATCATGGAGTCATCATACTTATCATTGCTGTAGCTGTTGTAGTCCGGATTGTAGTTGCTTTCCTCAAATTCATAACCATAGCCATTATCCTTGCTGTCAATGGTATAGTCGTTGTCATCGGTCGGCTTTGCACGGTTGGTGATATGATCCTTACCGGAGATATACGCCAGATTGGTTGCAACGGAAACATACAGATTGCCGTCATTCTTCAGGCTGATACCCGCAATCGGATGATTGTGGAAGGTAAAGTCTGCACCATCTGCGTTGTTTACTAGAGCAAACGACATGCCGCCAAATGGATTGGTCTTGTCGCGCTTACCGTAAACGGTATCGTACTTCTTGACAGTCGCAATTGCGCCGGTAGTCAGATCATAGCTCAGGATATAATTGGACAGGTTGAAATACAGCTTGCCCTCATACAATGCGGAAGTGATGGCAATATCCGGATAAATGTCAGCCTGCTCTGCATGTTTTGCATACAGCTCAGTCAGCATATCATTGGTTTCCATCTTCTTGCTTTCCGGATTGTATACCTGAACAACGGTATCATCCTCGTTGGAATCCGGCTTGTACGTGAAGTCAATCAGGGTCGTATAATCGGAATCGCCATTGCCAGAATCCGTCTCGGTAATCGGGTGGCTGACCAGCTTATACTCTGGGTCGTCCTGAGAGGTCGTTGTCTGATCCTGCTTAGAATCGTTGAGCTGTTTAATCAGATTGGTAGAATCATATACATAGTACATGTTCGTACCGTCCGAAGCGACATTAGTCTTTGCACGGGCAAACCAAGCGTTTTCATAATCCTGATCGGTAGCAACGTCCTGATAAGCCGTATTCAATTCCTTGAAGTATCCATCATACAGACTTCTTGCGGTCGTATCGCTGAACATGAAGTACATATGGTTCATGTAGCCATCGGTCTCCACGCGGTCGCGCTTCATAACCTCGGTATAGCAGTCTGTATAGCACGGGTCAACATAATACCACTTGCCGTCTACCTTTACTGCATTCCAGAAATGGTCAGAGTTGAAGTTATCCTGCGTCTCACCATACATGGTAACGTTGGCATCAAAGGTAATACGAACCAAGTCAACACTGTAGTTGTCAGCGGTATTAACCTTCTTGCCGTCAGAGCTAAAGGTGTACAGTTCCTTGGCTTCCTTCCAGTTTTCAGCCTTAGACATGTCGGTATCTGCGCCCTTCGTGCCGTAGATTTCCGGATGCATGGTCTGAATCAGGTAAGCATATGCCTTGGAATAGCCCAAGCAAACCGACTTGCCTTCGCCCAGCGCGCCGATCTGGTTGCCTTCCCAGTAGTTGATAACTGCCGGAGCCAGCTGCTTTGCTGCCTGTTCGGTGTAAATCGGAATTGCCTCGTTAGCGGTTGTCTCATTGGTGCCATCCTGATCTAAGTCAACAATCTTCTCGGTTGCCATGGACTGCTGTGTCATCTGCTCGAAAGTTACTTTATTTCCATCACCATTAACATCTACGCCATTTTTTTCCGCATCTTCCAGAGATGCTTCTACGCCGTCAATCATGGCTTGTGCATTTTCGCCAAAGTTGTCCTTGATGAAGCCTTCTGGATCATTGGAAATAGCATCCTTATTATTCTCCATATAGGACTCAGCCACTTGAGTTGCGGCTTCCTTCTCTTCGGCTGTTGCATCTTCTTCAGCCTTACCTAAAGACTGAAGATAAATTGCTTTCTTGATTGCTTCTTCGTAGAACTTTTGACGGAAAGTTGCTTTAACACCATCATAAGTCGGATCGTGGAACTGCTTGGTAATCTGATCTTTGTAGCTAGCATACAGAGTATCATATACATCCTGATAATGATCTGCCGGCTGTGGATTCTCTGCCGCCATAGAAGGCGTAGCCTTGTCGGCATTCATAATGTAGGACATATCGAACATATCCTGCGTTGCCAGCCAGTCATTCAGAACCAACAGCTTCTGATACTCCGTCTTTGCACCGGAATTCTTGACAACCTGCATTGCTTCATCACGCTTTTTACGCACAATGTCGCCATAGTACTGCACGCCCAGCTGGTCGCCGTACATAAAGGTCATAATGGTACCGGTCAGATCATCATAGCTGTAATCGCCGTTTCTGACATCATCTACTGTCTTGCCAGCAAGAATCAGCATCTCGCCCAAAACGCCGAGACCGTCCTCGCCCTTGTCGTTGTACTGCATGTAGAACGGCAGCTGCGAGCCAAGGACATCTGCATTTTCCTTCCAGTTATTCTGATATTGCTGGAACATGCCCAGAACTTGCTGCTGCTGCTCCGCAGTCAGCTTTGTTTTTTCTTCGGTTCCGTCTGCTTTCGTAGACTTGACCCGAATGTTTTTCAGTTCCTTCTTTACGGACTTGACTGCTGGATCAGATGTATCAATGGTTGTTTCCGTATCACCAGAACTATCTGCAACCATCGCTGCATTGACATCAGACTCATCCAGACTGAATGGAACTTGTTCGTCTCCCACGGTAATCGTGCCGCTCGCAGAGATCTTCTGCTTGGTCGCAGGTTTTGTTGTCTCTGTGCTTGTGTCAGCGGTCTGTGATGTGGTGGAGGACTGGTCTGCTGCCTGCTCTGGAGCTGCATACGCTGGAAGCGCCGACATACCCATGAGCAAAGACAGGAACAGACTCAAGATTCGTTTGAATTTTTGATTCATAATCTTTTCTCCATCTTTGTCCAAAAATGTGAACATACCCTACTTTCAGTATACATACATTTCCCTTGCATGAGTTGGTATATCTTCTCAAAAAGAGAAAACAACCAATTTAACACCCCTTTTCCTATTTTAAAGTGATTGCCAGCTAGGGATAGCCTCCAGCGACCCAAACCGAAAGCTATCCCCATGCTGTTCATTATATGCTTTTGACGGCGTTCCTTTTGAAAGAACGCCGTCGAAGAGCCAAATTATAAATCCGAATGGATCAGATCGTGTGTCAATCCGATTCGGTTGGTCTTGAAGTGGAAGAACGGACGCTCCGGAAGCTGGAAAATATCCATCGGCTTCATATAATCATCCAGACAAGCATCAATGTCGTCTCTTACATCGTCAACCGTGTAGCCGTCCTCCAGGACAACGTACAGATACGGCAGGAAGTGATGGTTGTGCTCGACATCCGGAATAATAACGAAGAACTCGTCCTTAATGCCTTCAATCTCTGCGTCTGCCAGACGGTTTTCCATCGGCAGTGTTGCCAGTTCCTTACCCGGGAAACCGAAGCGCGGTGCGCTACCGCGCGTCAGCGCATATACAACGCCATCCTCGTTCATATAACCAATATCACCAGTGTGCAGCCAAACACGGCCGTCGTCATGCTTCTGCAGTGCACGTGCTGTTGCCTTCGGTGTATCGTAACCGATCATGTTGCCCGGTCCAGTTACACAGATTTCGCCCATCTTGTTGTATCCCACTTCTTCATGGGTGCCCGGCTTAAACACAGACATAATCGACAGCGGCATCAGAATACCTACGTTGCCGTTTCCAAGCGGATACGAAGACATCGGCAGCGCCAGATTGGAACCGCCCTCGCTGCATCCATAACCACTGGTAAACTGTGCAGTACAGTTGTGGTCGTTCAGGAACTTCTGCGCACGCTTCATCTGGTTATTGTTGAATGCCTCGCAGCCAGCACCGGTAGACTTCAGATGAGACATATCATAGTCATCCGGCACACGGCCATTGCGCATGATGGTTTCGATAAACATCGGAATCAGCGGCCAGCAGTTCGGACGATAGCGCATCATCTCAAGGTCTACATCCTCCGGTGCACAGAACGGATCCAGAATCAGCAGCTTGTTCGATGCCAGCGGCAGCAGCACCATCGCTACAACAACGGCAACCAAGCTCGGCGGCAGCTGTGTCATCAGCCAAGTCGGACGGAATTCATTCGAAGCACCATAGAAGTTCATCTGATGCAGGTTGCCAATCATGGTATGTGCCGAGTGAATAACCTGCTTGGACGGGCCTGTCGAACCACTTGTATAGGCGCGGAACAGCGGACGGTCGATATTGCGCGGAGCTTCTACTTCTCCGGTATAGTTCTTGCCCATCTCGAGAACCCATTCCCAAGACATGGTTCTGCCGCCGTATGCCGGCTTGTCCGGATACTGGTCGTCAATATACTTCTGAATGTGATCCGGCATCGTCGCATATTTTGCACTGCGATACGGGGACAGCAGAACAGCAATCTGTGCATCCGAGCCGTGGCGATATGCGTTCAATTCTCTCTGAGAGAGATAATCCTGTGCAAAGATAACGTTTGCACCAGAGCGGCGTACAGCCTCTACATTCTCTTCCAATGTATTGTCACGACAAAGAATCGATGCGCCAATCTTTTCCGCAGCCAACAGCAGATAGATAAACTCCGGTACAGCGCGCAGGAATGTCGGAATGGCATCGCCTTCGCCAAGGCCCAGTGCCTTTAAGCCGCGTGCAGTCAGATCAACCTGTTCAAACAGTTCCTTCCAAGTGATGTCATTTCCATAATAATGGATGGCAACGGCATCCTCTCCCGGACAGTGTTCTTTTAAGTACTCGCTAATCGTCTGCTCCGGCGTTCTCAGATTTTCAATCAGCTGTGGCGGATAATACTGCATCCATGGGCGGTCAATGCTTGGGATGCCCGTGCGTGTGGTTTTGTTTTCGTTCATCGGTTAAAAAATCTCCTTGTTATTCCCCCTATGCCTATACAGCGGAGCTTTTGATACTGCAAAGCGCAGGAAAACATATGTTCTGGTAATCGTACTGCAATCGACATGAAATGTACCCCAGCTCCTCACGGTTGCATGATACGATGTTGTGTACCATTATATGGTTTACAGATACAATTGTCAACTATTTTGAGATAAGCACATGTATCATTCTACGTTTCATCCAAAAACACGCGCGGTAACAAGCCGTAAACTTACTCAATAGTTAACCATAAAATTCCATTTTTTTGTGAAACAAAATGAAAAAATCTATGGCGTGCATATGGAAAGGATGAAAAAAATGAATCTAGATTCATTTTGATTCGTTTTTCCGAAAGGTAATTTGAAAATCCGAATTATCTGCCTATAAACAGCTCTTTAACAGCAAATTTCCTATATTTTTTCTTGTTTTTTACACATTCTATTCAAATGTCTATTTTTCGCCAATGGCAATACGCTTACCCTTCGACGGATTTGCCGAAATTTTTTTCGCTCTGTCCATCGGTTTTCAAACTTACCCTCGTAGATTTTTTGTTCTTTTAAGTATCTAAACAATCTGACAATCGTTTTATCTGGCATTTAGAGATAAAACAAGGCTGCTTTCCAAGACAGAAAGCAACCTTATACACCACAAGAATCTTATGCATATTCAAGCAGCAAATTATTTCAATTAAATTATAAGCAATTTTTCTCGGAAAATCAATACAGTATCATAAAATAAAAGAGACAAATCCTTCAACTCGTGCTTACGCACAGGTTGCAACTGATTCAGTTCACAATGGAGCTTATGCCGACGGACCTTCAACTCGTGCTTACGCACAGGTTGCAACAGTCAAAGTCGCTAAATACTTCGTCTGCGCTATTCCTTCAACTTGTGCTTACGCACAGGTTGCAACACAAAAATGCAAAGTGTGGATATACTTTATTTACCCTTCAACTTGTGCTTACGCACAGGTTGCAACCCGGCGGCGATAAAGAGTTACAAAAGTATTTACACCTTCAACTTGTGCTTACGCACAGGTTGCAACGGTAGGAAAGGGCGCGCTATCTTTTAATGTGGAGATCCCTTCAACTTGTGCTTACGCACAGGTTGCAACGCATCTTAATCAGACAGTACAGGATAGCAGGGGACCTTCAACTTGTGCTTACGCACAGGTTGCAACAGGATCTGGAAACCTATAAGTCCCGTGCGGTGCTGCCTTCAACTCGTGCTTACGCACAGGTTGCAACAGTACCGAAATATCCACAGTATATAGCCAAGACGGACCTTCAACTTGTGCTTACGCACAGGTTGCAACAAAAACACATATCAGCTTAAACGCTTCTCTTCTCGTCCTTCAACTTGTGCTTACGCACAGGTTGCAACGTCATTGTTAGGCTAGGCATTTGGGGAGTGGCTTCCTTCAACTTGTGCTTACGCACAGGTTGCAACGATTTGCAAGTGATATTCCGGCAAATTTCGAGGACCCTTCAACTTGTGCTTACGCACAGGTTGCAACGGTATTGATGTTGCGTATCAAATGGTTGTAGAACGCCTTCAACTTGTGCTTACGCACAGGTTGCAACCATGTCTTGATGCTAGATAGCAAAGTGTGTGGAAACCTTCAACTTGTGCTTACGCACAGGTTGCAACGCATCTGTGTCATATTATAATAGTGATGGACAAGGCACCTTCAACTTGTGCTTACGCACAGGTTGCAACAGAGTATTTGATGCACTGTAATCACCGCTGGAATGTCCTTCAACTTGTGCTTACGCACAGGTTGCAACTCAAGCAGAGCAAGCAGAAAACCACAATCTTATCCTTCAACTCGTGCTTACGCACAGGTTGCAACGTATATATGTAAGTATATTATATATAGAGGTATTACCTTCAACTTGTGCTTACGCACAGGTTGCAACAGACCGGATAAAAATCTGGATGGACAAGCTGAAACCTTCAACTTGTGCTTACGCACAGGTTGCAACCGCGCAGCAGGAGCAAGGTGGAGAAGTCGCGAGCCCTTCAACTTGTGCTTACGCACAGGTTGCAACTGGACAGCAGCGGCAAATTCGTCAATCGTGCCACCCTTCAACTTGTGCTTACGCACAGGTTGCAACGGCGCGGGATTTAAAAACCCTTGCGCACCGCGTGCCTTCAACTTGTGCTTACGCACAGGTTGCAACGGCAAAATTGTACAATAAGCACAGTTCTACACGGATTAGTATGTGTAGCTTAACCTTATCGAGTGTATTACCATGCTCTGAAAAGTCAAAGTCTTACTAGTCACTGTCTCGATTTATGGACGGGAAGTCGCCCAAACAAGTGCGAATCTCTATTCTTTTTTTGTTTTCTTCTTTTTCGCACCGTTCATCTGATTTTTAATGATCTCATCAATTTTTGAAATAGCCAAATTTTGAGAAGCATTATAGTCGGCATTCTCTTTATAGCTGCATTCAATACAGAGAAACTTGCTCTGTGTCGGACGATTTTTTGCATTGATACAGCCGCAACGAGAACAACGCTGAGAAGTATAGGCAGGTTTTACCTTTCTAACTTGAATTCCCTGTTCTGCGGCTTTTGATTTAATTTTTTGTTGTAAATCATAATACGTCCAATGCTGTAATCGTTTGGGATACTCCATATCTTCTTTAATTCCAGATAGATCTTCCATCTGAATGGTGCCGCATTGATTTTTTACGGCATACTCGACCAATTTCTTGCTCCAGCGATGATTTAAAGTATCTTGCATATTTGCAATACGATTTCCCGCATTATATACATGTGCAACCCGCGTTGCTGTCCCGTGTCCGATTCGCCCTTCACCACAATAACGAGCCTGTTTCTGCTTTGATTTTTGAACAGCCTTAATCCTACGAATGGTTTCTAATGCCTCATCTCCCGGAATACACAAACGATTTTTATCGTTATGTACGCTAGCATATATGGCATTTACTGTGCCAAGATCAACACCCAAAATTTTATCCGGATCACAAATATTTTCTTTTGCTTCAAGTTTATATGCAAGATAGAGCATCCATTTTTTCTTTTCATATACGATTTGACTTTCACCAATCTTATATGTCTCAGAACAAATTTGTTCCAAAATGTGTTTTTGGCTCTTATCCTTTGCCTTTATTTGAAACAGAAGCGAAGAATCTCGATTTTTCGCTTTTTTATATTCGTTAGAAAACAATGATATTTTTGCGTTCCATCCAATTTCTGATGGCGCAATTTTCAATGCCTTGTTATGTAAAATTAACGGTTGATCTTTTTTATACGATGGGATCGAAGCAGTTCCTTTCAAAACTTCTTTTTTAATAAATCCATATTTCTGGCAGGCTTTCCGTATAGTAGCGTTTACATTGCCACTATAGATGCTAGGATATTGCGATTTGAGTATACTGTAAATATATCCACTTATACTTGTATACCCAGTTTCTATTTTAAGGGCTTCACGTCCCGAAATGTCAGGATAATCTTTCTCCTTTTTCCATTCCCACTTACAACATTCTTGAATCGTCCTATTTAGAATTTCTCTCGTCTGGCGTTGCAACATCCACAGGACTTTTTGCATTTCATAAAAATCTCCACTGCCCTGTAGATATTGCAACTGATATTTCATCACCTTGACAATTGTTTTTCCCATATCAAGAAATTATTCCCACTCTACCGTTCCCGGCGGCTTAGAGGTAATATCATACACAACGCGGTTGATATGCTCAACTTCGTTGGTGATACGATTGGATACCTTTGCGAGAATATCATACGGGATCTTCGCCCAGTCTGCGGTCATAAAGTCGTCTGTGGTGACAGCACGAATGGCAACCAGATTATCATATGTTCTATGGTCGCCCATAACGCCGACGGTATTGACGCCCGGCAGAACACAGAAGAACTGAGACAGCTGAGACTCATATCCATTCTTGGACATCTCATCACGCAGTACCCAGTCAGCTTCCTGCAGAATCTTGACCTTTTCTGCGGTGATTTCACCAATAATACGTACACCGAGACCCGGACCCGGGAACGGCTGACGCCATACCAGCTCATGCGGGATGCCCAGCTTTTCGCCTACCTCACGCACTTCGTCCTTAAACAAATCGCCCAGCGGCTCAATGACACCGAGGAACTGAATGTCATCCGGCATCTTTGCCATGTTGTGGTGCGTCTTGATAACAGCGGTATTTGCCTTGCCGTTGCTCTTGCCCTTACCGGATTCAATGCGGTCTGGGTAAATGGTGCCCTGTGCGAAGAATCCATCCTCTGCTTGACCGCGAATCTCGTTCCAGAATACCTTGTAGAACTCTGTGCCAATGATCTTGCGCTTTTCTTCCGGATCGGTCACGCCCTTGAGCTTGGACATAAACAGATCGCCGCAGTTGACACGAACAAAGTTCATATCAAACATCGTGGTGAAGGTCTGCTCAACAAAGTCGCCTTCATCCTTGCGCATCAGACCCTGATCGACAAACACGCAGGTCAGCTGCTTGCCAACAGCACGAGACAACAGACCGGCTGCTACCGAGCTGTCTACGCCACCAGACAAACCGAGAATAACCTTCTTGTCACCGATTTTCTCGCGCAGAGAAGCGACGGTATTTTCAATGAAGTTGTCCATCACCCAATCGCCAGAGCATTCGCACACTTCATACAGGAAGTTGCGCAGAATCTGCTTGCCATACTCAGAATGGGTTACTTCCGGATGGAACTGCACGGCATAAATTTTCTTCTCCGTGTTCTGCATAGCTGCACACGGGCAATCATTGGTCTTGCCAACAATCTGATAGCCCGCCGGCGGATTAGAAATATAGTCGGTATGGCTCATCCATACGACAGAGCTCTCCGGTACATCCTTAAACAGAGCAGATGCCGGATCGGTCACCTGCAACTCAATCTTGCCGTACTCGGATACCGGTGCGGTCTTTACTTCGCCTTCGCCCATCCAAGCGATGAGCTGGCAGCCATAGCAAATACCGAGGATCGGCACACCAATCTCCAGAATCTCCTTGGTATAATGCGGAGAACTCATATCAAAGACAGAGTTCGGACCGCCGGTAAAGATAATGCCCTTCGGATTCAGCGCTTTAATCTCTTCCAACGGGGTCGTATACGGCTTAATCTCGCAGTATACATTACATTCTCTTACTCTGCGGGCAATCAGCTGATTGTACTGTCCGCCAAAGTCAAGAATTACAACAAGCTCTTGCTTTTGCATCTGCACGACTCCTTTTTGTGAATTTCATATATTATTATTTATTATGACACACTTGAACGAAAACAACAAGCATTTTTCTCATTCCACACGCAGTTTTTCGATTTTTTTCTCATCCGGTGTGACGTATGCTGTTTGATAGACATGATAAATCACCATACCCGGCTTCGCGCCGTTTGGCTTCTTGATATTGCGCACCTGCGAATAATCCACCGGAATCTGCGCAGAACCTCTCGCCTGCGAATGCCACGCCGCAATCTCTGCCGCTTCCGTCATCGCTTCGTTGGTCGGCTCCCGCCCGTCACAAACCAAAATGACATGAGAACCGTGAATTTTCTGCGTATGGAACCACATATCCCGCTTAAACGCCGTCTTGAGTGTCAGCAGGTCATTTTGCGTGTTGTTTTTACCAGCAAAGACATCAAAACCATCTGTTGTCTTATAATGAAACGGCTTGCCCTGTACCGGCTTGGCGTTGCGTCGCTTTTTCTTGTCCTGCTTAGCAGACAAATAGCCAGTCTTGACCAGCTCTTCGTGAATCTGTGCCAAATCTGTCAAGTTTTCTGCTTCCGTGATAGCTTCCAGCACGCTGTCCAAATACTGCAGCTCCTGTTCGCCCTGCGCGATTTGCTGTGTCAGGTGTTCTTCTGCATTTTTGGCCTTAGTGTACAGCTTAAACTGTCTCTGTGCATTTTGCTGCGGCGTCAGGCGCACATCCAAATTCAGTTCTACCTCCGGGCACGCCGGATCATAATAGTCAATGACCTTGACCTTGCGAGAACCCGGTTCAATCTGATATAAGTTCGCAGTAATCAAATCACCGCGCCGTTTGAATTTTTCTCGATTCTGCGAGTCAGACAGTTCCTTGCGCTGCGCCGCCAGCTTGCGCCGCATTCGATCGCGTGCATTTTGCAGCGTATGTGTCATATTGGCCGCATGATGCCGAATCCGTTCCGTGTTGCTCTTTTTCTCGTAAAACTCTGCAAGCATCTGTGAAAAACTGTCTGCCTGCGTGTTTTCCATCAAGTCGCCGTACTGTTTGACCGGCATAACGGTAAAATCAAATACGGTTCCGTCTGCGCTCTTGGTGAGCAAATACGGCTTCAAGCGATTCTCTTCAATCATCTGCACGAAATCTGCCAAAACATCGGCAAGACTGCTGCGCTCGCTGTCCGTCAAATCGTGCATCGGCTTTTCGGTTTCTCCGCAAGCGCGGCAAGCCAGCTCTCGGCAAAGCAGCGGAGACAAGCCCTTAAAATGATTGAGCAACCAGCGATCGACACCGGTTTCTTCATCTGCTGCGCGAATTGCCGCCGCAACACCCGCCTGCGAAACCTCGAACAGATTCAATTTATCCTGCGGTGGCGGCATCCGATAGAATAAACCAGGCAAAACCTGTCGTTTGCCGGAGGTATCTCCATCGACACGCTTGAGCGCGTCAAGAATTCGCCCGTCTGCATCATATAGAATGATATTAGAATACTTGCCCATCAGTTCCACAGCCAAATATTTTTTGCTCGGAACGCCCATCTCATCGACCGTATCACAGGTGATAATCGCCATGCGTTCCATATCCGGCGAAGTCACAGAGATAATCTTCGCACCCTGCAAATGCTTGCGCAGCAACATACAAAACATCGGCGGTGCGGATGGATTTTCTCGTCCTTTTTCAATAAAGTGCATACGCGGAGAACCTGCGCCAGCAGACAGCAGCAGTTTGACGCCGCCGCGCATCAGTCGAATCGACAAGACAATCTCATCGCGTTCCGGCTGATAAATTTTATCAATGCGTCCTTCGACGGTTCGTGCGTTGATTTCTCGCACCGTCGCCAGAAGGCACACAGCATCTAAAGGCATATTCTTACTCCTCTATTCGTAATCTTTTTTCTATAAAATTATACTTGACCACACAACATCATGTCAAGCCATCCTATTTTGGATTTGTTTGACGCAGAGAATAACTTGTGCTATCATCAAATCAAGTTGAAACGGAGGGATGTTCATGAAACCGGAACAGATTCATAAAATCGTTTCCGCCCAGCACATATATTTTTCCAGTGGCGCCACCTTGCCGGTCAGCATCCGTTTAGATGCTCTTCGCCGCCTCAAAGCTGCCATTCTTCGGCATGAATCGGATATTGCTCAGGCATTATACCAAGATCTCGGCAAAAGTCCTGAGGAAAGCTATCTCTGTGAAATCGGCATGGTTCTCGATGAATTATCCTTTATGCTCCGTCATACAAGCCGCTACGCCAAAGAACATAGCGTCCGCACGCCACTGGCGCAGTGTGCGTCGCACAGCTACACCAAGCCTTCTCCGCTTGGCGTCGTACTTATTATGAGTCCGTGGAATTATCCGTTTTTATTGACACTTGATCCGCTGATTGATGCGATTGCTGCCGGAAACACAGCCATTGTCAAGCCGAGCGCCTACTCTCCCCGCACCAGCGCGGTCATAGAGACGATTTTGTCCGAATGCTTTGCCCCGCATTATGTTGCCGTTATTACCGGCGGCAGAGAAGAAAATCGGCACCTATTGGATGAACCGTTTGACCACATTTTCTTTACCGGCAGTCAAGCGGTTGGAAAAGAGGTTCTGCGACATGCGGCAGAACGCCTGACGCCATGCACCTTGGAGCTTGGCGGAAAAAGTCCGGTCATTGTGGACAGCACCGCAAAAATCAATCTTGCTGCGCGGCGCATCGTCTTTGGCAAATTTCTTAATTGTGGTCAAACCTGTGTTGCTCCAGATTATATTTATTGTGATATTCGCATTCGAGATGATTTGGTAAAGGCACTGATGCGCGAAATTCGCCGTCAGTTTGGCGCAGACGCTCTGCACAATCCCAAATACGGAAAAATTATCAATGATAAGCATATGAAGCGAATTTCCCGCTTGATTGACCGAAACAAGCTGGTATACGGCGGCAAATGTAACCTGGAACAGTGCCAAATCAGTCCAACTATTTTAACGGAAATTACATGGGACGATCCCGTGATGCAGGAAGAAATTTTCGGCCCAGTTCTTTCAATTTTAACCTATCACACCATCGATGAAGCGCTCACGGAAATCAACGCCCATCCGCATCCGTTGGCACTATATATTTTCTCAGAAAACAAACAGACCATTCGGCATATCACAGAAACCTGCTCGTTTGGCGGCGGCTGTATCAATGATACGATTATTCATTTAGCAACGCCGTATATGGGTTTTGGCGGTGTCGGTACCAGTGGCATGGGTGCCTATCACGGAAAAACTGGCTTTCAGACTTTTTCTCACAGCAAAAGCATCGTGGACAAAAAGACTTGGCTGGATCTTCCCATGCGCTACCAACCGTATCACAAGGTATATACCCGCCTGATTCGTTTGTTTTTACGCTGACAGCGCAAGAACCGCAGCTCATGCCGCGGTTCTTTTTTCGTCTTATCGACTCAATAAAACGTAATACAGTCCTTATGCTGCTGAGAGACATAGACAGAAACATCCGGGAAATGCTCAGCAATCAGATCTCGGAAACCGCGTGCCACAGGATTCTCTGTCGGGAAATGACCGGCATCCAACAGATTTAATCCGATGTCATGTGCCCGCATCATAATATCATAGCTGCAATCGCCAATTACAAAGGTATCTGCTCCCTTGGCAACCGCTGCGTCCATCAGTTTGCCGCAAGCGCCGCCGCCAACTGCTACGCGCTGTACCATCTTGCCTCCGTCTGCCACACGAACGCCGCCAGCATCCAGCGACAGTTTGACATGCTGCGCGAATTGTTCCAGCGTCATCGGGCGCGGCAGGTTGCCAACGCGGCCAAGATTTCCGCCTTCTCCGGCGCCCATATTGACAACATCTGTCAGTCCTAGGGAAGCTGCGAGCAAATCATTGACACCGGCAGCGGCACAGTCCATATTTGTGTGCATACAAATACCAGAGATTCCCTTCTGAATCATAGAAATGACAATGCGTCCGGTCACGGTATCTGCGGTCACGCGATTGACCGATGTGAAAATCACCGGATGATGTGCGACAATCAAGTTGCAGCCGCGCTCTGCGGCTTCTTCGACAACGGTTTCTGTAATATCCAATGCACACAGAACCCCTTCGACCTCTGCCTCCGGATCACCGACCAGCAGTCCGACATTGTCCCAATGCTCTGCCAAATCATAGGGTGCTGCCTGTTCCAAACAGTGTAAAATCTGTTTTACCTGAATCATTGTATTTCTTCCTTTCCCAGTGTCTGCAATGCCTGTGAAAGCACAGCAGTCATCTCTCTGTGCGTGTGTAATTCTTCCGGCTTTTGATGATTGGCGGTTTCCAACGCATGTACAATATTCTGCTCCCGATGCAGCAACTTTTGCATATACTCTACAGCCATGGTATCGCGAAGCAAAGCCTCTGAAATGCAGCACGCCGCCAGACTTTTCTGCTTGATTTCGCCGCCGCCCATCACAGTCATTACTGTATAGATTCTCTGTCCTTCTCGACACAGCGATTCCTTTTGAATGATACCACCATGCGCGGCGAGATATTGCCGCAAATACGGCTGTGCGGTCATCGCCTGCAACAGCAGCAAATGATTTCCATCCAATGCCCATGGATCATCCGACAAAATCTGCGCAATAGTTTCTCCACCCATGCCCGCAATGACAATGGTATCCGCTTCCTCCGGCTTGATGGTCTGCATTCCGCCGCCCAGCCGCAAAGAAAGCCGATCCTCTACGTGAAACTGTTTTGCCGTGCGCGATGCACTGTCCAGCGGGCCTTCTCGCAAATCCGATGCAATGGCTTGTTGAATCACGCCGCGGCGCAGCAACGCTGTGGGAATCAGGGCATGATCTGTTCCAATGTCTGCCAGCTTTGCGCCCGCTGGCACCTGCTGCATAATGGTGCGCAAGCGCGGCGTCAAATGCATACGATTTTCCTGCATAGCATTCCTTTCTGTAGAAAAAAGAGCCGACACATATCGTATCGGCTCCCTTTGTTGTTTCGTTCTTCGGCAAAAAATTAGCCGATGCTCTGGAAGTAGTTGTTGATCTCTTCTACCAGCTCGTCTGCATCTGTACCGTGTACCATGCATGCCTCTTCAATGCTCTCGCCCTGAGAATGCGGGCAGCCCAGGCAATGCATGCCGATGTTAATAAAGAACTGAGCGGTATTGATATCACGAGCCAGAACCTCACCGATTGTGGTGCTCTTGGTAACCTTAGCCATAGGAATGACCTCCTGTATTTTTAAATGAATTCCATTTGTATTATACTGTCTCTTTTTTGTTTTTTCAATACATCCAGCAACAATTTGATAGAATCGCACAAAAGAACACCCGCTGATTCGACGGGTGTTCTGTAATTTTTACCAATTTAGTCCTTTGCCTGCATTTTTGCAAAGCACTCGCTGCAATATACCGGTCGATCGCTCTTCGGCTGGAACGGTACGCGGGCTTCTCCGCCACAGGCAGCACAGGTCGCGGTAAAGTATTCACGCGCCGGACGGCTGCTGTTTTTTCTCTTGTCCCGGCAGCTCTTGCAGCGCTGCGGCTCATTCTGGAAGCCGCGTTCTGCATAAAACTCCTGCTCTCCGGCGGAGAAAACAAACTCCTGACCGCAGTCCTTACATACAATTGTCTTGTCCTGATACATGATTTTTCCTCTCTCTTTGATACTACTTACCGATGTTCCTCCGGAAACAAAGCCGCCGCCTTGCGGCGAATGCGTTGAATCGCATTGTCTACGGATTTTACGGATTTTCCAATCTCGGACGCCATTTCCTCATAGGAACAACCATCCAAATACAATGCAAGAACCCTAGTTTCAAACGCAGACAAGGAATTCTTGAGCTTTTCCTGCCGTTCGCGGTGCTCTTCCCTGTCAATGACCAGATTCACCGGATCTGCGGCAGAGTGTACCGCCTTGGAATGTTCGTCAAACAGAGGGGTTTTGGCAAGATCTTCCGAACGATTCAGCGGTTCATGCTTGTCTGCTGCCGCTGCGCTCACGGCGCTGTATACGCGACGAGTCACACACATGCGTGCAAACGCTTCAAATGGAACGCCGCGTTCCGCTTCATATGCTCTGACCGCCTTGAGCAGCCCCAACATTCCTTCTTGAATCAGGTCTTCTCCGTCGCCGCCTGCAAGAAAATACGGTCTAGTGCAGGCTTTTACCAAGCCAAAATACCGAACGACCAGCTGTTCCTCAGCCGTGCGATCTCCCTGCTGCGCCAAGCGGCACAAGCTTTCATCCGAATCTGATTTTTCTTTCAAAGACTCTTTGCCATACATCATATTGTCACTCATTATACCCTATTGTTTAAAAAATGTCAACGAATCTTTGTGCATTTCCATCAACATGCATCAAAATTTACTTTTGTTTTTATTGATGTTTTCTTGTGTAAAACACAAAGTCGGTCTGGTCTTCCGCCGCACGGCATCCAACCAGACCGCTGTTATGCTTCTTTCTTACAGGATAGATTCAATCACACCGGCAACAGCTTCTGCTGCCTTGTATACAGCGTCCTTATCCTTGCCTTCCACCATAACACGAACCAATGGTTCCGTGCCGGATGGACGAACCAGAATACGGCCTTCGCCGAGTCCCTGCTTTTCTTTTTCAATGGCGTCCTG
This sequence comes from Eggerthellaceae bacterium, assembly GCA_963588905.1. Taxonomy (GTDB): domain Bacteria; phylum Bacillota; class Clostridia; order Oscillospirales; family Butyricicoccaceae; genus Butyricicoccus_A. Next base: position 15,748 of record CAVAJF010000036.1, on the reverse strand, counting down.
CACTTCCTGACGATCCGAAATGGCATATTTCATCGCTGTCGGTACCTTGACGTTAATCATAATCTGCGGCCACGGAACAACTTCTGCGGCAATCTCAGAAGCACGCTTGCCGCTGTCCTTGAGCATCTTGAGGAACTGAATCGCTGTCAGCTCGCCATCGCCAGTCGTCGCATACTCCAAGAAAATAACATGGCCGGACTGCTCGCCGCCGAGAATATAGCCCTTGTCGAGCATCTTTTCCAGTACGTATCGGTCACCGACATTCGAGCACTCAATGCTGATGCCATGCTCCTTTGCATACGCGTGCAGACCCATATTGGACAAAATCGTCGCAACAAATGCATTGCCGCGCAGCTTGTTCTGACGCTTCAGTTCTACCGCGCAGACTGCCATAATGCGGTCACCGTCCAGAATCTCGCCCTTGTCATCGACAACCAGACAACGATCTGCATCGCCGTCAAATGCTACGCCGACATCATAGCCGCCGTCCTTGACCATCTTCTGCAGAGCTTCCAGATGGGTCGAACCGCAGTGTGCGTTGATGTTCACGCCATCCGGCTCATAGTAACGGATCGCAGCATCCAGCTTGAGCTTACGGAACAGCGTGGAAGCTGTTGCCGAAGAGGCACCGTTTGCACAGTCTACCGCAACGCGCAGACCGGACAAGTCGCCCTGAATGGTTTCTGCCAAATAATCCGTGTATTCTTCAACCGGATCAATGCTGAGCGGCAGGACACGGCCAATGGCGTCATGCGTTGCCTTCGGCAGATCGTCTACATGGTCAATATACTCCTCAATCCGTGCTTCCAGTTCATCGGAAAGCTTGTAGCCGCTTCCGGCAAAAATCTTAATGCCATTGTGCTCATACGGGTTATGCGAAGCAGAAATGACAATACCTGCATCTGCCTTGTGCTTGATGGTCAGATGTGCTACTGCCGGAGTCGGAATCACGCCCAGAGATTCCACATCCGCACCAGAAGAACAAATGCCTGCAATCAATGCAGCCTCCAGCATATCCGACGAAATACGCGTATCCTTGCCAATCAAAATCTTGGTGCGGTGTTTGGTCTGCTGAGACAATGCATATGCAACGGCGCGACCTACTTTAAATGCCAAATGTGCGTCCAGTTCTACGTTGACAACACCACGGATGCCATCTGTCCCAAAATACTTGCCCATACAATCCATACTCCTCTACTATCAGATAAAATCTTGTGCCCCAATCTATGCGGCACGCTATGTTATTTGCTATTCGGATTTTCATCCAGCTGCATTTGCTCCGGCACTGCCGGCATATTGGGCTGAATCGCCATGTGGTCATATGCCAACGCCGTAACGCAACGACCGCGCGGCGTGCGGTTCAAAAAGCCAATCTGCATCAGATATGGCTCGTACACATCTTCCAATGTGACCGCTTCTTCGCCAATGGTTGCCGCCAGTGTCTCTAAGCCGACCGGTCCGCCGCCGAACGTAGTCATAATGCTGCGCAACATGCGGCGATCTATCGCATCCAGTCCCAACTCATCGACTTCCAGCGCACGCAAAGCGGTATCTGCCGCTTCTCGTGTAATCACGCCATTGAACCGAACCTCGGCAAAATCCCGTACACGGCGCAGCATTCGATTGGCGATACGCGGTGTGCCGCGAGAACGGCGCGCAATTTCATAAGTTCCTTCCGGTTCCGCTTCGACCTGCAAAATCTTTGCGGAGCGCGCAACAATCTGCTGCAGTTCTTCCGGTGTATACAGTTCCAAGCGGAGCATCACGCCGAAGCGGTCGCGCAGCGGCGAGGTCATCTGTCCGGCACGTGTCGTTGCGCCGATCAGGGTGAAATGCGGCAGATCCAGACGAATAGAACGCGCCGATGGTCCCTTGCCGATGATAATATCTAAGGCAAAATCCTCCATCGCCGGATACAGAATTTCTTCTACGCTGCGGTCTAAGCGGTGGATTTCGTCAATAAACAAAATATCATTTTCACTGAGATTGGTCAACAGCGCGGCCAAATCGCCCGCCTTTTCAATCGCCGGGCCACTGGTCACGCGGATATTGACGCCCATCTCATTGGCGATGATATTCGCTAACGTTGTCTTGCCAAGTCCTGGCGGACCATACAGCAGAACATGATCCAGCGGTTCTCCTCGCCGTTTTGCCGCCTCAATAAAGACAGCCAAATTTTCCTTTGCTTTGCTCTGGCCGATGTATTCCTCCATCGACTTCGGACGAAGAGAAAATTCTCCGTCATCCGCCGGTGTGGAATCGGTAGAAACAATGCGCTCGGAAAATTCTTCATCAAATTCAATACTCATAGAATGTATCCTCGATTACTGCGCTGCCAACTTTTTCAAGCACGCGCGAATGAGTTCTTCTGATGTTGCCGTGCCATCCGTTTGAATGCCTTCCATTGCCTGTAAGGCCTCTGCCTGTGAATATCCCAGCACAACGAGAGCAGAAACTGCTTCGCTGACTGCATCCACGGCACCGGCTTTGGATGTCATAACCAAACCGCCGCCTGTCGGCAAGCTGCCCTGTTCCTTTGCCAGCTTATCTTTTAGTTCCAGGCAAATACGCTGAGCGATTTTCTTTCCGATGCCTGGTGCCTGTGTCAAGAACTTGGCATCTTCCGTGATAATGGACAGTGCCAATTGACTCGGCGGCGCAATGCCTAAAATCGCAAGTGCCGCCTTTGGGCCGACACCGGACACACTAAGCAGCTGTTTAAAGCAGTTTAGCTCTTCCTGTTCGGCAAAGCCATACAAATCACAGGCATTCTCTCGAATGCTGAGATAGGTATATAATCTGGCTTTCTCTCCCATGCGAATGGATGCACAGGTGTTCTGCGAAGTGTGACAGGCATAGCCGACACCGCCGCAGTCAATCACGGCCAACTCTTTTTCAATCAGAGCAACGGTTCCTTCTACATAATAAAACAAAGTGTGTTTCCTTTCCGTATGCGCTTACCGCTTTCCCGTGCCGCCTTGTCCCGCATCCACTTCAAATCGCTGCAATCGCTGCCGGACGAGCTGCGAGCCTTCCGCATGGGCGTGGCATATCGCCAGAGCTAAGGCATCCGCCGCATCATCCGGCCGTGGCATCCGCGGCAAACGCAGCATGGTTTTGGTCATCTCCATTACCTGTCGTTTTTCCGCTCTGCCGTAGCCGACGACCGATTGTTTGACCTGTGACGGTGTATATTCTGCCGGTGTGATACCGCGCTCAGCACACGCCAACAAAATGACGCCGCGCGCATGGGCGACCTGAATGCCAGTGGTAATATTCGTATTAAAGAACAGCTCTTCCACGGAAACTGCATCCGGATGAAAAGTATCCAACAACGTCAGCATATCCTCGTGGATTTCCTTTAGCCGTAAATGCATCGGGACATGCGGCTGCGTGGTAATCGCGCCATGGCGAATATGGGTAAATCTCCCGCGTTCATGCTGTACCAGGCCATATCCCACCGTGGCATAGCCCGGATCAATTCCCAGTATCAGCATGTGCACCTCCATGGCAGGTTATATATGAATTAGTGTACCACATTTTGCGTAAATTCACAAGAAATTCCCTATTCGTTCGACAGCGTTTGTCGGTCTGTTCCATTACTTTCCATATCCGGCAGCGTGAATGCGCTGCGCTGCCAGCAAAACACCCATTTTACCGGATGCATAGGTCAAGCCGCCCTGCATATAGCAGACATACGGTTCGCGCATCGGTGCATCGGCAGAGAGTTCAATCGAAGCGCCCTGCACAAACGCACCGGCTGCCATGATGACCTGATCCTGATACCCCGGCATATCCCACGGAACCGGCGTGACAAAGGAATCTACCGGTGCACCCGCCTGAATGCCCTCACAGAAACGGCACAGCGGTTCCGGCTTGCCAAACGCAATCGTCTGAATGATGTCATGGCGCGGCTCCTCTGGCAGCGGATGTACTTCAAAACCCATCATCTGCATGACCTGTGCGCCAAATACAGCGGTCTTGATTGCCTGTGCGGTCGTATGCGGTGCCATAAACAGGCCCTGATACAGCAGGCGATTCTGTCCCATGGTACAGCCGCATTCTGCGCCAATGCCCGGTGCAGTCAAACGGAACGAAGCGTTCTCGACAAGATCTTTTCTGCCTGCAATATAGCCGCCGGTCGGTGCCAATCCGCCGCCCGGATTTTTAATCAACGAACCGGCGATAATATCCGCGCCAACCTGTGTCGGCTCCAGTTTTTCAACAAATTCACCATAGCAGTTATCTACCATAATTACCGCGTTCGGATTGACTGCACGAACGGCCTGGCAAACCTCTCCGATCTGCTCGCAGGACAGCGATTCACGCACGCCATATCCCTTGCTTCGCTGAATGAATACGAGCTTGACATCCTCTGCCTTTGCTGCCTCTGCGATAGCAGGTACATCCGGCAGGCCATTTTTCATCTCAACCTGACGGTATCCAATGCCATACTGCTTCATGCTGCCTGCCATATCGCCGGTAATGGTGTTCATCAGGGTGTCATATGCCGGGCCGGTGGCGGACAGCACGACATCGCCGGTCTTTACTGCGGAATACATCGCGCAGCACAGAGCATGGGTGCCATTGACAAAGCCAATGCGCACAAGAGCAGCTTCTGTGCCGAAAATGTCAGCATAAATCTGATCCAAGGTGTCACGACCCTTATCATCATAGCCATAGCCTGTCGTGCCGGCAAACATTGCCTCTGCAACACGATTCTTGGCAAATGCCGCCAATACCTTTTCGGTATTGTATTCACTGATCTCATCAATCGCATCGAAATACGGTCGAACTGCCTTCTCAGCATCGGCGCCGAGCTGGCGAATCTCTTCAGAAATATCCAAAAAACTCATAATTTTTTCTCCATCATCTGGTGCGGACAGCCTTCATCGTCGAAAATCTCGCCGTAAGGCGTAAATCCGCTCTTTTTATAAAATTCTACTGCGCGGCACTGTGCGCCAAGAATCACTCGTTTGGCACCTAATGCCTTCGCTTTTTCACAGCACGCCTGCATAATGCGCGCACCGTTTCCACCGCCTCTGGCAGCTTTACAAACAGCCACACGACCGACATGCATCACATGATTCTGCTCCCAGAACATCCGCGCTGTGCCAATGGTGTTACCATTCATTTGCAGTAAAACATGCCAGCTTTTTTTATCTAACGCATCAAATTCATCGCAAAAGCCCTGCTCCTGCACAAAGACATCGTGCCGAATGCGCTGTGCTTGTACGGGCAATTGCCCTTGTTCACTCCATATATACTGCATGTGTAACCTCTTTATCTCATCAAAAAGGACGGTGCATTCCTGCATTCCGTCCTTTTTTCTGTCATTTCCTCAGCCATTGGCTGATTCTGTCTCCAACAGGTTCGTTCCATCCGGCAGCTGGAACCACGCGTCATCCGGCGTCTTGCTCTGGATATTGTCCAAAACAACGCTGCGCACAAGGTCACCATCCTTTGTATAGTCCGCTTGAATCAACAAGCCGCTGACGGTGGACACCCAATACGTCAAGCTGTATCCATTGTCCGCCTGTACGGTGACATAAATACACGTTTCTCCATTGACCGTGCGCTGTCCTGCCGCGGTGATCAACTGTTTATCGGCAGACACCACGGTCTCATATGTCGGAATCATGCTGGTATCATCCGCAGAAATCGAGCCGGTCGATGCGGTGTACTGAGTTGTACTGCCATTTCTCCACGCATAATACAGATTGTCTCGAATCGCTACATAGTGATCCGCCGTCCCCTGTGCATTTTTATATTCCGTGACGGAAATACCATCACGCACATAGGTTGTCGCGTTGATTTTCTGCCAGTTTCCACTCCAATACAAGGTGTTTGCCACTGACGCACTATAGGAGCTCGGTCGTTTCATACTCGCAATGACCTGCTGTACATTGTCTACCGTGATATTGGTATCCTTCAGCTGATAATTCGTCTGTTCCTTGACAGCGGATACATCTGCACTGCCTGTCGGCAGCGTAATAGCATTACCCGGTCGTCCGGTCAGGCACACAGCGAGAATAATTGCCAAAAGCACAGCGCAAAGAAAGACAATCAAACCAATATGCTTGCGCTTTGGAGACTTTTCTCCCTGTGCTTGTGTTTTTTCATCCATCTACGATTCTCCTATTACGGACGGAATTCATCCGGCATATCCGGCAGCTGGCCGAAATAGTGACGAATCATATGCACGATACGGCGAGAAGTCTGGCCATCGCCATACGGATTCACCGCATGTGCCATCTGATGATATTCGTTCTCATCGCGGAGCAGCGTGCAAGCCATGGAGTAAATGGTATCTTCATCTACACCAGCCAGACGAACCGTGCCTGCCTCGATAGCCTCCGGACGCTCTGTCTCTCGACGCAGCACAAGAACCGGTTTGCCAAGGCTCGGTGCTTCTTCCTGCAAGCCGCCGGAATCCGTCAACACCAAATAACTGCGTCCCATCAGATTGTGCATCTCATCGACAGCCAGCGGCTCAATCAGATGAATGCGTTCATGGCCGGACAGATATTTTGCGGCGGTCTCGCGCACATACGGGCTGAGATGAACCGGATAGACAATATCAATGTCCTCAAAGTCGTCCGCCAAACGGCGCAGCGCACGCATGATATTCTCCATTGCTTCACCGTAGTTTTCGCGGCGGTGTGCAGTGACAAGAATCACGCGGCGATTGCGATAATCCAAATGGTTCAATGTGTCGTCACGGAATACAAAATCCGGATTGACGGTCGAGTGAATGGCATCGACAACGGTGTTGCCGCACACGATAACACCCTTTGTGATGCCCTCTGCTGCCAGATTTCTGCGGTTGCGCTCTGTCGGTGCAAAATGCAGCTCCGCAATCTGTCCGGTCAGCTTGCGGTTCATTTCCTCCGGAAATGGAGAATATTTGTCGAAGGTGCGCAGACCGGCCTCGACATGTCCTACAGGAATTTTATGATAGAACGCGGCAAGTGCACCGGCGAATGTCGTCGATGTATCACCGTGCACCAAAACAATGTCCGGCTTTGCTTCATCCAGCACTTCATCCAATCCGACAAGCGATTTTGTCGTGATTGTTGCCAATGTCTGGCGCGGCTGCATGATGTCCAAATCATAATCCGCTTTCAAGTGAAAAATGTCCATTACCTGATCCAGCATCTGACGATGCTGCGCCGTGACACACACAATCGACTGTACGCCCTCTGTCCGCTCCAGCTCATGCACCAATGGAGCCATTTTAATCGCCTCTGGCCGTGTGCCAAAGACTGTCATTACTTTTATTGTCTTCATTGTCAAATCCTCCGCGATCACGATGGTTGATCGGTATCCTGCGTCTGCTCTGCGGTTTGCTGTTCCGTTTTGCTTTCCTGCTGATTGAGTTCACGCAACTTTTTTTCGTGCATTTTCATCTTTTTGCGCTCCGCAGACAGATAAATGCCACCGCCAACCACACAGGTAATCAGTACGACCAGTACCATGACAATGGCACGATACTCGCCGGATGTCGTCAGTACAACGGCAAGCAAGCCCAGAACGGTAGAAATGATATACAAAATCGCAACCGTCTGCTTCTGATTGAATCCCATGTCAATCAATCTGTGATGCACATGTCCGCGATCCGGGGAAAACGGACTGCGACCGGACAGAATGCGGCGTGTAAATGCAAACGCCGTGTCAAAGATCGGCAGACCCAAAATCAGGAACGGAACAGCGAAGGAGATAATCGCATAAACCTTAAACATGCCCTGAATCGACAGTGTCGCCAGCATAAAGCCCAAAAAGGTCGAACCGGTATCTCCCATAAAAATGCTTGCCGGATTCAAATTAAACGGCATGAATCCCACGCAGGCACCCGCCAGTACGGCCAGCAGAATGGCAATCGGCACTTCTCCAATCAGCAGGGATACTGCCAGCATGGTCATGCACGCAATCGCAGAAACGCCAACTGCCAAACCGTCCAAGCCGTCAATCAGATTGACGGCATTGGTAATGGCAACGATCCAAATAATCGTAATCGGAATGGCTAGCGCGCCGAACTTTACATAGAGTTCTCCGCTGAACAGATTGGGATTGGTAATCAACTCAATGCGCAGATTGCCGAATACGACCGGAATTGCCGCTGCAATCAGCTGAATACCAAACTTAAATTTGGCGCTCAACGCGTTTCTGTCATCAAAAATGCCCAAAACAACGATGATTGCCGAACCGATCAGAATGGTAAAATTCTGCATGTTCCACTGTCCGAGCACCAAGCTGACGATGACAAAACTAAGATAAATCGCCAGACCGCCCAGACGCGGAATCGGTTTTTTGTGCATTCGGCGTGCATCTTTCGGCACATCAATCGCGCCGATGCGGTGTGCAAGCCGTTTGACCGGCGGCGTCAATGCAAAGGACAAAATGCCCGTCACAAAAAATGCTGCCAGTATCTTCAGCACAACCTGATATACTTCATCCATATAGTTATTTACCTCAAAATACAGCGGTCTCTGTTACTTCAGAAACTCTGCAACCGTTTCGCCAATACGCTGGCAAGCAATTTCGATATTCTCCAAGCTCGGCATAGAGAAATTCAGGCGGAAACCATTGGATACGCCGTTCTCATCGGTCAGGAAAGCATTGCCCGGCACGCAGGCAACCTTCTTCTTGGTGATCTCCTGGCACAGCTTAAATCCGTCATAGCCTTCCGGCAGTTCGCCCCAAATGAACAGACCTCCGTTCGGATGCGTAAAGGTTACGCGCGGATCAACATATTTCTCCAGCGCCTTCAGCATAGCATCGCGCTTGATCTTGTGCAGCTCACAGATTTCCTTGATATGTGCATCCAAATCATACTTGTCCAAATATTTGGACACCAGCATCTGGAAATACATGTTGGTATGTACATCGCTGACCTGCTTGCAGACAACCATACGATTAATGATTTCCTTGTTTGCCAGGCAGAAACCAATACGCATACCAGGAGACAGAACCTTCGAATAAGAACCGGCATAGACAACGCGGCCTTCTGTGTCCATCGACTTGACAGTTGCTACCGGTTCGCCCTCGTAGCGCAGCTCAAAGTACGGGTTGTCCTCCAAAATCAGGACATCATACTTCTTTGCCAATGCCAGCAGCTGCTTGCGGCGCTCCAGCGTCATGGTACGACCAGACGGATTCTGGAACGTCGGAATGACATAAATAAACTTGACATTTTCCGTTGTGGACAGTACCTGCTCCAGCAGATCCATACGCATACCGTCATCATCCATCGGCACGCCCTTGAGCTGTGCACCAAAGCTGCGGAATGCATTGAGCGCACCGATAAAGCTCGGCTCTTCACATACAATCACATCGCCCTTGTTAATCATGGTCTGTGTAAACAGGCTGATTGTCTGCTGTCCGCCCGTGGTGATGATAACATCATCGTCATCGGTACCCGTCTGATACTTTTCACGCAGACGCTTCTTGGTCTGCTCGCGCAGCGGAGTATAGCCCTCTGTCGTGCCATATCCAAGCGTAGTGACAAATTCATTTGCAAAGATTTCATCGCCTACTTCTGCCATTTCCTTTACCGGATATGCACTGGAATCCGGAGAACCAGCGGAAAGTGCAATGACTTCCGGATCAACCAAAACTTTAAAGATCTCACGAATAGCAGACGGCTTCATCGCCGCAATATGGTCAGCAATTTTATATTCCATCATAAACGCTCCTGTCAATGAATTTTAAATTTCGCAGCTTCTGTTAGACAAAAGAATACGCATATAAATGATTGTATCACAACCCCACGCATCTTGCAACCGCGCACGCGTCCGGCTTCTGTTTTTTTCGTGTTGTTTTCATGATGTTGCACACAAATCTTTGCGTTTGTGTTGCGTATCTTTTTCAATTTATGTACGGTTTCCGATGCATATTTGTGGTATACTATATTTTATATTCTATACAAGGAGTTTACACATGATTAATACGGTATTTAATTTTCTCGCGGCGCATATCAGTGCATATGGCGCGGTGTTTATCGTCTCCATGATTCCGTTGATTGAGCTTCGCGGTTCCGTCATCGTCGGCACAGCCTTTGGTCTGCCTTGGCTCAACGTTCTGCTGCTCAGCATCGTGGGCAACATTTTGCCAATCCCATTCATCTTAATCTTTGGCAAGAAACTGATTGCTTGGATGAAAACGCTGCCCATGCTGTCTCGCCTCACCCATTGGTATGAAAAGCACCTGATGAACAAATCCGACACCATTCAGAAGGTTGCTTTTGTTGGTCTGTGGCTGTTTGTCGGCATTCCGCTGCCTGGCACCGGCGCATGGTCGGGTTCGGTCATCGCTTCCCTGTTGGATGTTCCGCCGAAAAAAGCATTTCCAGCTATTCTGCTCGGTATTTTCACCGCCGGTATCATTATGACGGTGGCTTCGCGCGGTGTCGTCGGTCTGGCGCACCTGTTTGCTTGAGGTATTTCATATGCTGCAAGCAATAACCTCTTTCGACCTATCCATTTTATCTGCGATTCAACAGCATCTGCGCTGTTGGATATTCGATGGAATCTTTCCCATTCTATCGCAGCTGAACAATGCCGGTTTTATTTGGATTGTTCTCTCGATTTTTCTGCTTTGCAGAAAGAAAACGCGAACCGCAGGCATTTGCATGGTTGTCTGCTTGCTTGTCAATCTGGCGCTCGGTGAAGGACTGCTCAAGCATCTGTTCAACCGCACACGGCCATTTGTCGAACAACCGATTGCCGACATGCTCATCGCATTGCCAACTACATCTTCTTTTCCATCCGGACATACGTCTTCTTCGTTTGCTGCGGCAACCGCTCTGTTCCGCAACAATCGGACGGCAGGCATTGCGGCGTATGTGCTCGCTGTTCTCATTTCATTCTCTCGTCTGTATTTATATCTGCACTATCCGACCGATGTGTTGGCAGGCGTGATTCTCGGATTTTGTGTCGGTTGGTTTGTGACACCAATCGTTCAAAACAAAGTAAAACAAAAAAATTGACAGCATAGCATATGCTGTCACATGCACTGTCTGATACGGCAGTGCATTTTTCTTGATGACATAACAGGAGGTCTTTCATGGAAGCTGTTCAATCCAATCCACTGAAAACAGAAAAAATCAGTAAACTGCTGCGCACTTTCGCCGTTCCAAGCATCATCGCCATGCTGGTCAGCGCTCTGTACAACATTGTCGATCAAGTCTTTATCGGCTGGAGCATCGGCGCGCTCGGCAACGCCGCGACAAACGTGGCATTTCCACTCACAACCATTTGCATTGCAATCGCACTGATGTTTGGCATCGGCGGTGCTTCTGCCTTCAACCTGACGATGGGAGAAGGTGACAGCAAACGCGCCGCCTTTTATGTCGGCAATGCCATTTCTATGCTCGTGATTTGCGGCGTGATTCTGTGCCTTGTCGCTCATCTGTTTTTGACGCCGATGCTGCGATTCTTCGGCTCAACAGAAGATATTTTGGGCTATGCGAGAACATATACAGCAATTACATCCTTCGGATTTCCGTTTCTGATCTTGGCTACCGGCGGCGGACATTTGATTCGCGCTGACGGCAGTCCGCGCTTCACCATGACATGCAATCTGGTCGGCGCTGCAATCAACTTAATCTTAGATCCTATTTTTATTTTCGGTTTGCATTGGGGCATGGCAGGTGCTGCTTTGGCAACCATTATCGGTCAAATTGTCTCCGCCATTCTAGCTGTCCGCTATCTGATGCACTATAAAACCGTTCGTCTCACACGCCAGCATTTTCGTCCTCGCACGGACTATGTATGCCGTGTCGCCGCGCTGGGTGCCGCACAAAGTTTTAACCAGATTGCCATGACCATCGTACAGATTGCTTTGAATAAATCCTTGACGCATTACGGTGCCATGTCCATATACGGTGAAGAAATTCCGCTGGCATGTGCAGGCATTATCACCAAGGTCAATCAGATCTTTTTCTCTGTCATCATTGGTTTGTCTCAGTCTGTCCAGCCGATCGCCAGCTTCAACTATGGCGCACAGCAATATGCTCGTGTCCGCAAGGTATATCGTCTCGCCGTACAGTGCGGTTTTGTCATTTCCATTGCATCATTTATTGTGTTCCAACTGTTTCCTCGACAGATTACTTCTCTGTTCGGTTCCGGCGATGCGTTGTATTTTGAATTTGCTATTTCCTATTTCCGTGTTTTCTTTTTCTGTACATTTTTAAATTGCTTACAACCAATTTCTTCTACCTTCTTTACAGCCATCGGTGAGCCGATTAAAGGTTTATTTTTGTCGATGACACGGCAGATTCTCTTTCTCTTGCCGCTCATTTTAATCTTACCGCTGTTTTTCGGTATGGATGGCATTTTATACTCCGGTCCCATTGCGGACGGTGTAGCCGCCGTTGTCAGCGTTTTTATGATTCGCAGAGAGATGCAGGATATGCGGCGCAGAGCATGACTTATTTAAAATGAGAAATCTTTCCGTAGTTTTCGTATGAGTATTTAAGCATTTGATAAATCTCCTCTCTAAGAACATATTGATATTCTCCAGAGATAGTTTCGTATACTGGAATAGGAAATGCTTTTGGTGAAGAATCTCTATTTGACTTTATCAATACTTTTTCTGTAGGTCTAGACTCTGACTTATGAACCCAGTTTGAATTTAGCAAAGAAGATCTTATATACGTATCAGAACTATAATAATATGGTTTATTTCCATTTTCTACAAATCTAAGTAATAATTGATAATCGCTCCGCGAAAGCTTATCTACATTTTCCCAAAGCATTTCTAAATCTCTTTGATATTCTTCAGCTTTTCTTTGTTTGTCCTGTTCTTTAACATCTTTTAAATAATTATGATGCTGTATCTTTTGCACCAGCCAACGCGCAAATTCTATAATCAGAAAACAAATACAAACAAGGAAAACTTTATATCCTGTTTCAGTAAATTTAACCAGTAACTTATTATTTGAAGGCGTGATATAGTAGATTATAAATGCGGATGTTACTGCACCAACTGTCGATATTAAATATTTTTCAAGGACTATTTTCAATAAATCAAATAATTTGTCTGTCATATATCCACGCCCCTTATTAAAAATTATATGAATTTGATTAGTGGTAAATATAGTAGCTACTGCATTCTCACGAACAAGTTCCCAACATTCTCGTTAGCCAGATACCAGAAGACCCGTGAGCGAATCATCACTCACGGGTTTTTCTATGCTCTTGTCGTCTTAATTCTTATGATAGAGGCGAGAATCCTCTTCATATTTCGGCTCGCAAGTCAAATACATACCCAGACGGCTGCAAATCTGCTCATCCACACTGGACAACAAAACCGTACAATGTGCATCACAACCGCGCAGTTCCGGCAGTTTCTCCATGGCCTGACGAGCCAATGCATTATCCTCTGCCGATGCCGACAGCGCAATCAGCACTTCATCTGTATGTAAGCGCGGGTTTTTGCTTCCCAAATACGCTGTTTTAAGATCCTGAATCGGCTGAATAGCCTTTGGAGATACCAAATCAATATGTTCATCAATACCAGTCAAATGCTTAAGCGCATTGAGCAGAGCGCCAGCCATTGGGCCTAACAGCTCACTGGTTTTTCCTGTCACAATGGTTCCATCCGGCAATTCAATCGCTGCGCTAGGACCATCGGTGTTTTCTTCCTTTTTCAGCGCCGCATTGCGTACAGCACGATCCTGTACACTGATACCTGCCTGATTCATCAGCAGTTCCAGCTTGCTCAAGCTGTCTTTCGTGGTACCATATCGTTTTTTGTCGCACAGACACTTGTAATATCTGCGGATAATTTCCTGTTCCGATGCTCTGCGACACGCTTCATCATCCACGATACAGTTACCTGCCATATTGACACCCATATCTGTCGGAGACTGATATGGACTTTTACCGGCAATTAACTCAAACATGGCACGAACAACCGGGAAAATTTCAATATCTCGGTTGTAATTTACGGTAGTTTTTCCATATGCATCCAGATGGAACGGATCAATCATATTGACATCATTCAAATCAGCTGTTGCTGCTTCGTATGCCAGATTAACCGGATGCTTGAGCGGCAGATTCCAAATTGGGAACGTCTCAAACTTCGCATAACCAGCCTTTACGCCACGCTTATATTCATGATACAGCTGGGAAAGACAGGTTGCCATCTTGCCGCTGCCTGGACCTGGCGCAGTGATAACGACAAGCGGGCGTTCGGTCTCGATATAATCATTTTTACCATAGCCTTCATCGCTGACAATATGTGCGACGTCACTCGGATAGCCCGGAATCGAGTAATGACAATACGACTTAATTCCCAATTCCTGTAATTTTTCACGGAATCGTACAGCAGATGGCTGAGAAGCATATCTTGTTAGGCACACGCTGCCGACATATAATCCCACATTTTGAAACTCATCAATCAAACGCAGAACATCTAAATCATAAGAAATACCATAGTCACCACGGATTTTATTGGTCTCAATATCCTCCGCATTGATGACGATCACAATTTCAGCCTGATCTTTCAGCTGTAACAGCATTTGCAGCTTAGAATCCGGCTGAAATCCCGGCAAAACACGCGATGCGTGGTAATCATCAAACAATTTTCCGCCAAATTCCAGGTACAACTTATTGTCGAACTTTGCAATTCGTTCCCGAATATGCTCAGACTGCATGTTTAAATACTTGTCATTATCAAAGCCAATCTTCATAAAACACTTTCCTCTTCGCAGAATATTCTTTATATAAAATATTAGTATAGACCTAAAACAAAGTCAATAACACAAGAAAATTTTTTTGTAATTTTTCTCCGATTCCAAATAAAAAAATCAGGTTGAACATACATCCAACCTGATAAAAGATAGAATCAACCTAAAATTTCCAGCAAAATCTTGATAAAGAAAATGACAATGACAACGATTGTAAGTAGCTTCACAGATTTCGCACCGCCGCGGTCAAAAAATTTTGTGCCAATATAGTTTCCCGCGATATTAAAGGCACCGGCAATAATACCTAACGGTAATATAACCTTTGCATTGAGAAGAAAAATAACCAATGCTGATATATTAGTGGTCAAATTGATTGCTTTGGTCGTTCCATTGGCTTTTTTTAGATCCATATGTGCCAGTGCTGTCAAGAAAAGAATCAAAAAAGTTCCCGTACCCGGACCATAAAACCCATCATATACACCTACACCCAATGCAATCAACATGCTGTACATGGTTGTACGTGCTTGGGAATATGGTGTTTTATCGCCTGCAAATGAACGTGGTCTTGTGACATAAAAAGCAGTCAATGGCAAAATAATCAGCATTAAAATCTTAAAATAGTAATCATCTACAACCAATGCCAAATTCGCGCCACAAGAGGAACCAATGAAAGCCGATACAATACAAAATCCAACCAATTTCCACGGGATATACCCGCTTTTTGCATACTGATAGGTAGCAATAGAAGTTCCCATCGTAGAACTCATCTTATTGGTAGCGATTGCATTGTGTACCGGCAATCCAGCAAGCATATAGGCCGGCAGAGAAATCAAACCACCACCGCCAGCTACCGCATCTACAAATCCGGCTAAAAATACTAGCGGGCAAATAATTAAATATGTCACCGTCATCCTCCCGAGATATATTTTCATAAAAAAACGGAACTGAATAAATCAGTTCCGTTATCTGTGTAGGCATCGACCTATCTTCCCAGGCCGTCACCAGCCAAGTATTTTCAGCGTAAATGAGCTTAACTACCGTGTTCGGAATGGGAAC
>CAVAJF010000035.1:0-29738 GCA_963588905.1 Eggerthellaceae bacterium | reverse complement strand
GGAGGGTTCGCGCGTTTTCTCTGCCGGTGCGGACTTTCGTTAATTGTTAACGGAAGTGGGGATTCCCGCTTCTCCCCTACCGGTGCGGACTTTCGTTAATCGTTAACGGAAGTGGAGGTTTGCGCTTCTACCCTATCGGCGCAGACTTTCGTTAATCGTTAACGGAAGTGGGAGTTCGCGCTTCTTCCTTACCGGTGCGGACTTTCGTTAATCGTTAACGGAAGTGGGATTCGCGCATCTCCCCTACCAGTGCAGACTTTCGTTAATCGTTAACGGAAGTTAGGAATTGCCGAAGATGGCAGGTGCGGCGTTCAAAATATCTTCGTCCGACTGCTTGAAGTCATGGTATCGGTTATACTCGCGCAGAAAGCTGGTCTCTGCTTTCAGTACGTGCAAGAGACTGGCGAGGGTACTATTTTGAAATACAGGCTTTTGCAGGGCATTCCATGCCTGATTTTCTCCGCGCTGCATGGCATCACAGGCAGTTTGTACCTCATGAAGAAACACTTTTTCCTGTTCTGATTTTGCGTAGGCTGCCATGGCTGTCAGAAGTGGCTGGATTTGTGCATCCTGTTTCTTCTGCGCACACAGTCGATGAAAGAACAGAGAAAAACGGTCTAAGGGATCGAAGGCAGCTTCTGTTTCTTCTCGTTCCCAATCCGCATGGCTGAGGGAGGTCAGTTCCAAACCGTTTGCACGGCTGGAGCACAGACACGGATGCAGCTTGGCCTTCTTGTTCTTTTGGTCGTTGCCATCGCGGAAGGCATAGGCGCGGATTTGTTCTCGTGTTGGCTGGGTATAGCCCTGCATGACCATATATCCGCACCAGGCGCGATGCTCCAGCCAAAGCAGCTTGTTATAGTCCTCTCCCCGCTGCTCTATGCGCGTTTGAAATGCCGCCGCGCCCTCTGCTTGCTTGAGATCCATGCCAATCGAAGCGGCTTCATATGCCAGCGACAGCGCGGCGCGAATACTGGAGCTTTTGTTATACGGATCTGTCTCCAGAAATTCCTTGCGCAGGTGAGATTCGTCTGCGTTTTTATCGGCATAGTGCTTGTGCACCTGAAACGCGCGCTCTACAATGTCGGTCTGAAAGCTCTTCTCAGAGACAGAGAATCGTTCGTTGCAGCCAATCGGCGCGGTGTCTGAAAACGGCAGATTGCGCAGGCCAAACCCATCTCCCCTGCCGTCAGTGTAGCCGATAAAGGCACGGGATTTCCGCTGTTCAGCGAGTGTCTGAGCGATGTGATAGTTTCTGTCCGTGTCCGCATCGACGAGCAGATAATAATCGGCCTCTTGGTTTTTGAGGCAGGCTTGGATGCTCTCAGCAGTTATCGGGGCATCATAGCAATATAGCTCGGCGAGCTTTTGTTCTACGATAGACGCATCGTTGGGAGCGTACTGTTCTCCGGTATAGCTGCTGCCGTTCAGCCAAATGGAAACGACCTTTCCCAGCGCAGGGCGCGTCTGCAACAGCTGTTCCAGATAGTCGTTGACATGCGGAGAAATGATGTGCACGCGCAGCGTGGTATCAAGCATTTGGCAGGCAGAGATCAGATGCTCCAGAAACGCATCGCGCATGGGAGAGATACCGGCGAGCACGACATCCATCGTGTCAGACTTTTTGTAGTGGTACAGCGGATATTTGTCAATGATTTCTGCGGACAGCATGGTGTAGCTGGCGCGGCTGACGGTGTCTTTCGGCAGCTGACGGATGCCCAAGTTGTCGAGCAGACTGCCCAGAGCAGCGGCGAGGTCGGCGGGGAATGAATAGCGAGCGTCTGATTTTCGTGGATTTCGCTCTGAGCGAATGCTTCGCCAAATGATTTTTGCTAATTGCTTTTGTTGTTCAGAAAGAAGCTTTGCCCTCCATGTCGGATCATGCTCTAATTTTTGTGACAGCACTTGATAAATAGCTTGTTCCGTTGCACTATTTTCTTCTTCTGCTGTCGGAAAACGATGGAAAAGTAGATGAAACAAGATAACGCCGAGAGAATATACATCCAATGTCGGAAGATAGATGCCAGCCATTTCAAATGGACTTCTCATTCGCTTGTTTCTTAATTCTGGTGCTGTATATTGGTCGGTTCCTCTGGTTGGTATATTAGAATAGTCTCCGTTTATATACTGGAAAGAACAGTCGAAATCAAATAATGCAACGTGAGAGGAGGCGGTACCTCGGTCAAGCCACAGCAGGTTTTCCGGTTTCAAATCTCCATGCACATACCCTTGGGCGTTCATGCGGGCGACGGAATCCGCCGCGGAATGCATGACGCGCAGAATATCGCGCAAATCGGTTGGGGGATCCTGTTCCAGACTCTTTCCCCAATTGGCTTCGTGCAGTGTGTAGTATGAAAGTGAATCATCGCTCCAAGAAGTAATTGGATGGACAATAATTCCCATTGTTTGGTTGATGCCAGACAGCTTTTTTTGTAAGGCATAAGCCTGCTCGACAAAGGTTCGCCTTTTCAGAAAAGACTGTTTTAATGCTTGATCTGCTGCTGTGTCAGAAAAACGGAAGTGGAGTTGTTGTCCGTCATATATTGCCGGATAAGGCTCTCCGGAGTTGGTAGTCGGACGAAATTCTTTCAGAATTCTTGGTATTCGTTCTTCGTCAGAATCTTTACGTTTTACCAACACACGATAGCATCTATTGGATGCACCAGATTTCACAGATGCTTCGGAATCGATGATGATGTCATAATCATCGTGACAAAAATGCTCAGGTGGAGCGATAGAATATGTGGATTGTAAGAGTGTCATAGATATTACCTTTCTATCTAGTCGGAGAGAGTTGCCTTGTAACAGATAGACCATAAATCAAAATAGGCTTCAAATGGATTGGGAAACAGCGACACATACAAGAGAAAGCAATCGTATGGGTTCATCAGATAGATAATATCAAATCCGGCGTAACGCAGCTTTTGATTTAACGCGTCTATGATGGAGGAAATCTGTAAGAGAACTTTATTTTGTTCAGGCGGTTCATTGTATGTGCACACTTCGTTTAAGAATATGACAGTTAAAAATTCTTTCCGCGTGACAGTAGCCTTTCCGTTTTTTATATTGGACAGCTTGCTGTCGGATGGATAATTGCCTTTCATCAGTTCGATCAAAGATTTGTCCGGAGAACGGTCAGAATCAGAAAACTTGTTGAGCAATCTAAAATAAGCATGACAATTCTTGGGACGAGGAATGTCATCATCGGAAGAGCTTGAATCAGCGATTGAATCTGGAAGATGAAGAGTGGAAAGTTCGCCATTCAAGCTGTCGTTCTCCTGGATGAATTCTCGTTCTGTGGTATGAAGAAATGGACAGATTTCTTTCGCTTGCTTTTGGGTCTGCACGGTTTTTCTCTCGATCAGAAACTTATTTTGAGGTGGCCATTTCCATTCGGAAGCAGAGGGTTGAGGGAATGTATCAGAGACCGTTTGATTCTCTTTTTTTGCTTTTCTGTGCTCTTTTTCTTGTTCATTCAGCTTTTTTATGGCAGACAGCAATGTGAGAATAGAATCTAATTCTTTAGTATTCGCAGCGGCCGTTTTATCAATCGTTGACCAGATTGTATTGGCATCCGGACGAGCAGTTTTTGTTAGCGCATCAATAAAACCTTGCGATGCTTGATTAGCATCAATTCTTTGCAGGATATGATGATAAAAGTTATAGCGAGTGGTGTTGGAAGGAACTGGAATCTTTTCACTGCACAATAGATATACAAGGAGCTCTTGCACATTCGTTGCGCAAAATATCAGTTGCCAACGATTGGGATATTTTTCTTTTAACTCTTGCAATACCTTTTGTGAGTTGATTTCAGCAAATGTGTTGACGAAATATTCGAAAGCAGAATGCATATCCATGGAAATAGCAAATGCTAAGGTGAAGAAGTTTTTCATTTGCATTTGATTTGCAGCAAATAAGGCGCGGCACAAGGTATTTTTAGACCATGTCTGTTTTGCATTCCAGAGGGAAGCATGAACGTATTCATGCTGTACGCCGTGCTTGGTAGAACGACTGGGAGCAGAAAAGCCATGGCTTTTCATGTCTTCAAATACCAAATCTGTAAAACAGGTCTGCCATGGGCAGGTATTTTTGTCGTACCGTCCTGCTGCGCGATGGATTTCATCGAACAGGTTTTCCTTGAGAGAAGCCATTGTTTGATGATTGGGAATCTTCGCTTGATAGTTGGAAACAAGATATTCCACCATCGTATCATCAGAAGGGGAAACTTTGTTCTGGAAGGTTTTCATCGAACGAGCATGATCTTGCACAAAGGCTTTGTGCAGAGCCAATGCCTGCTGTACGCGTGCGTCCTCTACAATAGCGGCTATGTCATCTTGTGTATGTAAAGCATCCAATGCTTCATTCAATGCATCGGCGGTGTTCAGAATTTCTTCTGTTTGTGCATCGCGGTTTTCTGGGAGTGCTGCCGGATCGATGGATTCGTACTTTTTCAGAAGATTCGTATATAATTGATACCGGTGCTGGAGTGGACTGCTTTGAGAGGACAAGGCATAGATGAGTGCTTCGTGAATATCCCAAGTATTTAATGTGCTTCTTCCAAAAACTCGTGTCAGATAATCTTCAATGAATAGCTCATCAAAAGAGAGGATCAGAGAAAGCGTAAAAAATGTTTCGCTGTTCCACTGACTGTTTTTGGAGAAAAATAGGTCACGGCATAAAGTTCCTTTGGTCCATGTTGTTTTGGGGTCATGGAGAGAAGCGTGGATGCGGGTTCTTTTTTGATTTGCGGCAAATCCACAGTCCAGTGCTTCCTGAAAGATGAGATCGGTAAGGATGTGCAGCGGAGCAGAATGTTCATATCGATTCTGATAGGAAGATTCCGCTTCAAACTGTGCAATCTCTTGAAACATCAATGCAGCTTGGTCTTGGGGTGTTTTAGGAAATTCCGGCTTGGTCTTCAGGTCTTCTTTAAACCGTTCAAGAAGATAATATACAAGATAGCGGTACGCGGGTGCCTGCTTTTGTGAAAGCAGATCCAGTAATGCACTTGCCTTCGGAGAAGAAGAGATGGTTTGCAGTTTCAGAAACAGATCATTCGGATCGTTCACGAATTTATTTAATTGGAGATCTTCGTTGTACAAGTGTTTTACGACTTGTACTTGTTCCCGTGTCAGCTTAGAATGAGCACAGCTTTTTAATGTTGTCATACAATGATTCCTCCTAACGAACATCATAATAGATAAAATAAGGAAATTTTTTTATAATGGGATTTTTTTGCCTTGGCATAGAGGTGTTTGTTATTTTCAGTATAACATAACTCGACATTTTTTCAATAAATTCCTAATTATTCATGCAAATTTGCGTCAAAAAATGAATCTATTTTCATTTTTTCGACTTCCGTTAATGATTAACGGAAGTTTTATTTTTTCTGTCTGAGAAAAAAACGTGACATTCTTTCGGTTATCCTAGAGGTACAAAAACGAAAGGGTGATGACAATGAACACAAATCCACCGATGCACTGGGACGTTACGGCGGTGCGCAGAGCCGGAACCTATCACGAGACGCGCGGCGAAGCGTGTCAGGATTTTACTGCCGTTGCACATAACGGCGCAGTCACGGCTATCGCGCTGGCAGACGGCGCGGGTTCCTGTTCCAGAGCAGAAGATGGCGCCCGCATTGCGGCGGAGATCACCGCGCAGGTATTGGCGCGGGATGCGCAGCAATTGGAGAGCTTAGAAGATACCGATATCCGGCATTATGTGCTGATGACCGTGCGCATGGCACTGGACAAATATTGCTGGGATGAGGATGTCTATCTCAAGGATGTCGGTTCTACGCTGCTCGCGGCCGCCGCGACAGAACATACGTTGCTGGTGATTCATTTGGGCGATGGCTGGATTTCGCAGACCGATGACGAGCAAAACCGCACGTTTCTCTCGCTGCCGGAAAACGGCAGACGCCGAAATCAAACCTATCTCACGAGCATGATTCCGGTCATGGAGCATGTGCGCGTAAAGCGGATACCAATTGACCACATGGACGCCGTGACGCTGTTCAGCGATGGCTGGGAGAAGGAACAGGCGCGCTATGACTTTGCCGAAATCGACGCCGCATTGGAACGGGGAGAGGTGGCAGAGCCGCATGAGGACGATGTGTCCGCGATACGCATGGCGAGAAAAAAATCTTCCCCTATGGTATAACGGCGTGCGCAAACGCGCTTGCCTATGCTATAATGGAAGCAACGGGAAAGATAGACAGAAATAAACAGAGAATGGGGGATACGTTATGACAACGATTCACATATTCCTTGGTTCCTCTTTGGACGAGCTGCGCTTGGACAGAGAGGAAATAGGCAACTATGTCCGAAAGCTCAATGACGTTTATATAGACCGCGGCGTATATATCAAGCTGTATGAATGCGAGTATGAAAACGCGGCAATGGTCAAAGGGCGCAAGCAGGAGGAATACAACGAGGAAATCCGACAGTCGGATATTTTTCTGGTGCTGTTTTACAACAAAGCGGGACAGTACACCATCGAGGAATTCCGCGAGGCATACAAGCGGTTTCAGAGCACCGGCGCACCGGCAATCTTGACCTGCTTCCGACAGGGAGAGGGTTATGCTCCGGATCAGAGCGTATTGGAATTTATGGATGAGCTGGACGAACAGCTCGGTCATTATTTTAAGAGATACACGCACATTGATTCGGTCAAGCTGACGCTGCTGCTGCAAATGAAGCTCATGAAATTGGATATACCGATTGAACTGGAAGAATCTGCGGTAACGGTCGGCGGGAAGCAGCTTCTGACGCTGGAAAACATTCCGATGTGGGCGGAAAATATCGACTTTCAGAGCTTGAAGAAGCAGTATCAGGCGTGTGAGCGGGCATATCTGGACGCGAAAGCCGCAACTACCGATCCGATCACAGATCCTGTCTTTTTGCAGGCAAGCAAGCAGTGGCATGAGGCAAAAAAAGCCCTGCGCAAGTTAGAGCAGGAGCTGTTTTCGATTGCCCTCAAAATTGAGGAGAAGAACAACGATGGCACACTGACCGAACGCCAGCGCAAAGCCTATGAACTCATGGAACAGGGCGATTCAGAGGGCGCGAATAATATTCTGGATCTGCGCGAAATTCTGGATGATGTCGAGGACACAGAGGCTTGGAAACAACTGGAACACGAAAAAGTGGATCAGCGGGCAAATAAAAAACTAGAACAAAACGTGCAGGAAATGCTCCAAAAAATCGAAATTCTGAAAACACAGGTGCAGAATCCGAGCCGATTTGACCAAATCAAAGATATTTTTGAGAAAGCTGTCAGCATAGAGGAACGCAATCATCTGAAAAAAATCGCCATGCGGAAATATGTGGTATATTTATGTCATCAAAACGACTATAACCATGCTATCCCGCTGGCAAAACGGTATATGGAATACGTGGAATCAGATGGTAATGAAAGTGATATAGCGGATGCAGCCAATACATTGGGAAATTTGTATACAGATACAAATCGACTAGAACTAGCAGAGCAGGAATATCTCTGGGCGAAGGAGATACAAGAGCGACTGGCGGCAGAACATCCATCGGCGTATCAGTCGTATTTGGCAACAAGCTGTAACAACTTGGGACGTTTATATGCAAACACGAACCGGTTGAAACTGGCGGAGCAGGAATATCTCCAAGCGAAGGAAATCTATGAACAGCTAGCGGCCGAAAATCCATCGGTCTATTTGTCGGATTTGGCGATGAGCTGCGATAACTTGGGGGTTTTGTATGATAAAAATAATCGTAGGGACAAAGCGGAGCAAGAATATCTTCGAGCCAAGGAGATATACGAACAATTGGCGATAGAAAATCTATCGACGTATCAATCTTATTTGGCAGGCACGTGCAACAACTTGGGTGTTTTATATTCAGATACGAACCGACTGGAACTGGCGGAGCAAGAATGTCTCCGATCAAAAGAGATACGAGAGCAGCTGGCGATAGAAAATCCATCAGCATATCGGCCAGATTTAGCAAGAATATGCAACAATTTGGGAAATTTATATTATATAAGTAGCCGCAAAGATTTGGCAGAGCAAGAATATCTCCGGGCGAAGGAAATCTACGAACAGCTGGCGGCAGAGCATCCATCAGTATACCAGCAGGATTTGGCAGCTACTTGCAACAACTTGGGCAATTTGTATGCAGACACAAACCGTATGGACAAGGCGGAACAGGAATATTTCCGAGCAAAGGAGATACGAGAGCGACTGGCTGCAGAACATCCATCAGCGTATCAGCCGGATTTGGCAGCTACTTGTAACAACTTAGGCAATTTGTATGTACGCACGAACCGCATGGACAAGGCAGAGCAGGAATATCTCCGAGCAAAAGAAATACGAGAACAATTGACGATAGAGCATCCATCGGCGTATCTGCCAGATTTAGCGATAAGCTGCAATAATTTGGGTGTTTTGTATAAAGATACGAACCGACTGGAACTGGCAGAGCAGGAATATCTCCGAGCAAAGGAGATACGAGAGCAACTTGCGGCAGAGCATCCATCGGCGTATCAGCTGTATTTGGCAAAAAGCTGCAATAGTTTAGGTATTTTGTATGCAAAAACGAATCGTATAGAGACGGCAGAACAGGAATTTCTCCGAGCGAAGGAAATCTATGAACAGCTTGCGGCGGAAAATCCATCGGCATATCTGCTGAAATTGGCAAGTACTTGTAAGCATTTGGGGCGTTTATATTATGAAAATAATCACATAGACAAGGCAGAGCAAGAACATCTCCGAGCAAAGGAGATCTATGAACAGCTGGCGGCAGAAAATTCCTCGGCGTATCAACCGGATTTGGCAGACACTTGCTACAGCTTAGGGAGTTTGTATGTAAAGACGAACAGACTGAAACTGGCAAAGCAGGAATATTTCCAAGTAAAAGAGATCTATGAACAACTGGCGAAGATTTTACCGGAACGGTATACGCTAATTTTGCAAATGGTTTGTGAAATCTTGGATCTTTTATCCGAAATATAAAGACGTGGATTCTCTGCTCGTTTATTTTCCGAGCGAGTTCAAAGAGTAATACATTCAATACAAACATGAGGAATCCCTTAGCAGGTGCAACCTGTTAAGGGATTTTTCTGTGTTCTTGTTTGCTTTTCAACTTCCGTTAACAATTAACGGAAGTTTTATTTTTCCCATCTGAGAAAAAAACGCGGGAATTCCTCGTTTATACTAGAATCACGAAGAGGGAAAGTGTTCATACCGTATGTGAACGATGCATCCGTGATTCGCAGGACGCGAAAAAAATCGGATTGGAAAAAATTTTCCCGAATTCGTATGGGACAATATACTTACAAACAAACCACCCGACACAAGAAAGGATGTTAAACCATGAGAAACACAAAGGAATGGATGCCGAATGAGACTGGTAATGACAGCGCAGAGCGCCGTTATGTAGCACACCTGCCGGTACTGTTTGCACTGGACACTTCGGGCTCTATGGAAGGAGAGTCCATTCGCCTGCTGAATGAGGCGATGGCAAAGTTCCGAGACGAAGTGATGTGTGTACCGGAGACCCGCGCCCGCATGGACATTGCGGTGATTGCGTACAACTCCACGCCGAAGCTGATCACGAACTTCACGGATCTGGACAGCTGGCAGCCGACAACACTGACCGCGGGCGGCTGCACGGATACTGCCGAAGCAATGCAGCTCGCTATGGATTGTATTGATGAGTATCGCGGCCGTCAGAGCGAGGCGGGGATTCAGGTGTATCGCCCGATTCTCGTACATATTTCGGACGGTGCCTCGACATCCAGTGAGGAGGACACGCAGAGAGCGCTGGATCGTGTCCATGCCCGGATGCGTGCGACCGGCGGCACGAACAAGCTGAAGATGTGGAATTTCTCCACCTGCGATAACGAGACTTGCCTGCGTCAGCTGATGGCATATTCGCCGTTCACCGTAAAGGTGCAGGACAGATGTTATAAGGACGTATTTAACTGGCTGGCAAAGTCCTTTGTCATTATCTCGTCCAGCACGCTGGTGATGGGAGCAGACGGTCAGCTGATGGAAGAAAAGCTGACACCGCCGCCGCTGCCGGAAGGCATGACGCTGATGGATCAGTTTAACGCCTGACGGAACAAACCAACGCCGGAGGCTCGAAAGAGTCTCCGGCACACGCAGAGAGGAGAACAACAATGAGAATCTATCAGGCGACCGCAGCGGGAAGAAAACACACAGAAGCCGGAGAACCAAATCAGGATTGGTGTAAAGCGGTTTCCCTTTTCAACGGGTTTGCGGCAGCGGCGGTGCTGGACGGTGTCTCCAGTGTGCCGCATTCCGAGCGCGGTTCAGAGATTGGCGGAAAGACATTTCTCAAGGCTGTGGAATTTTGCTTGGAGCCGTATCGAACGGAAATGGCTGATCGCATCACAGACGAAAAAATGCGCGAGATTCTGCGCAATGCGGCGGTCGCTGCGTGGAACGCGATTGCACAGCGGGCACAACGCGAAGGGGAGAAAACCTATGCGACAACGCTGCACGGCGTGATTTTCCACGAGCCGAGCCGCACGGCATGGGTGCTGCACGCCGGTGACGGAGCGGTACTTGCGCTGCACATGAACGGTACATTTACTGCAACCGAAACGAAAAAGCACACAGGAGAAATTGCCGGTTCTGTCATTCCGCTGACCGGCGGAGAGCAGCATTGGGAGTATATCAAGTTTGAACAGGTCAGCACGGTTATTCTGACAACAGATGGTCTGCTGCCGCTGTTACAGCCGTCCCTGCTGAGCAAATTTGGTGGTTTGCTCGCCTATCCGCAGGCCGTGCTTCCGCTTGTCGATGAGCGCGGATACACGGCACCGGAGACACCGCAGACCTATGTCGATGAACTGGTCGGACAGAATCTTTCCTATGCCGATCATCGCAGACGGCTGGAAAAGCTGTTGATGGCGTGCGGCTGCACGGCGGATGCTGTGGATGACATGCTGACACAGATGCGGCACGGAGATTTTTCTTATCTGCTGCAGGTGGGCAGAGATGACCGAACTCTGGTTGTTTTGCAGGCAGAGGGTGAAAGCATTTCCTATCCCGGTAGATATTTGAGCGAACCGCATTGGGAGGAACTGGAACGACAGCGCGATGCCGTCTTGTATCGGCAGGCGTAACGACAGGCAGACAGGAGGACAAGAGGATGCAGTACCATACGAAAACACAGCGATTTACTATTTCTGAACAGGAGCCGTGCAAAAACGGCGCAGAGGGAAAGGTATACAGCAAAGGCTCCATCGTGGTTAAGCTGTTGCACAAACCCTATCGGGAGGTACATGACAAGCTGGAGTATTTAATTGCCCATCGTCCTTCTGCGAACAGAGAACGGCTGACGGCATGGCCGCAGGAGCTGGTATACGACAGAAGCAATCGCTTTTGCGGCTACACCATGAAGAAAATTGAAGGACGGCCGCTGTCAGAGGTCATGGAGCTTTTTGTCGAAAAGTGGGATAAAAGCTATCTTCTGTATTTCTCGCTGTCTTTGATCCGCTGCGTGGACAACATCCACGCGATGCATTTTTGTATTGGAGATTTCAACCCAAACAATTTTATCATTGATACAAAAACAGGGGATATTATCCGGATTGACATTGATTCCCTGCACATTGCAACCTTGACGACCTACTTTCCGTGTCAGACGCTGCATCCGGAATACAGTATGCCGGAGATTTTGAAACAGATGCAGGCGTGCGGCATGCAGGAGCCGGGAAAGCTGCCCAAGCGATGCAGCTATACCAGAGAGGCAGATTGTTTTGCCTTGTATACCATGGTGTTTCGCCTGCTCAATCGAGGTATTCACCCGTGCCACGCGCAGCCGGTAAAGAAGGGGGAAGCCGTCCCGCTGGATCTGATGTGCATTCAGCAGGGCATCCGACCGTATTTTGTCCCGCATGCGGACTACAAGCTGCCGGAATGGGCGCCGCCGCTGACAGATATGCCCGTTCCGGTACGTGCGTTATTTCAGCAGTGCTTTGGCAGGGGCTGGGATCATCCGAACGAGCGGCCGTCTGCAAAAAAGCTGTATACAGCCATTGCGAAATGGTATGACAGCGTGCGCAAACGTGCTTGCATGTGATATAATGGAAGCAACTGGAAAGATAGATACAAGCAATAAACAGAGAAATGGGGGATAGGCCATGACCAAGATTCACATATTTCTTGGTTCGTCTTTGGACGAGCTGCATTTGGACAGCGAGACCATGGGCAATTATGTCCGAAAGCTCAATGATATTTATATGGACCGCGACATATGGATTCAGCTGGATCGCGGCGACGAGCTGGAGGAATACAACGAGGAAATCCAACAGTCGGATATTTTTCTGGTGCTGTTTTACAACCAAGCGGGGCAAGATACCATTGAACAATTTCACAAGGCGCTCGAGCGGTTTCAGAGCGCCGGAGCACCGGCAATTCTGACCTTTTTCCGACAGGGAGAGGGCTATGATCCGAAACAAAGCGTGTTGAAATTTATGGATGAGCTGGGCGAACAGCTTGGACACTACTTTAAGAAATATACGCATATTGATACGGTTAAGCTGGTACTGTTGCTGCAAATGAAGCTCATGAAGCTGGATGTGCCGATTGAGGTGGAAGAATCTGTGATAACGGTTGCCGGAAAGCAGGTTTTGACACTGGAAAACATTCCGATGTGGGCGGAAAATATCGACTTTCAGAGCTTGAAGAAGCAGTATCAGGCGTGTGAGCGGGCATATCTGGACGCGAAAGCCGCAACTACCGACCCAATCACAGATCCTGTCTTTTTGCGGGCAAGCGAGCAGTGGCACGAGGCGAAAAAAGCCCTGCGCGAGCTGGAACAGAAGCTGTTTGCGATTGCTCTCAAAATCGAAGAGAAAAACAACGATGGCACATTGACCGAGCGCGAGCGCAAAGCCTATGAGCTCATGGAACAGGGCGACACCGAGGGCGCAGGGAAAATTATGGATTTGCGCGAAATCTTGGATGATGCCAAGCACATAGAGGCATGGAAACAGCAAATGAACCAGCAAGCAGATGAAAAGCTGGAACAAAACGTGCAAGAATTGCTTCTAAGAATCGAAATTCTGAAAACACAAGTGCAGAACCCAAGCCGATTTGAGGAAATTCAAGAGACTTTTGAGGAAGCCGTCGGCATAGAGAAACGCAATCATCTGAAAAAAATCGCCATGCGGGAATACGTGTCATACTTAGACGATCAGAACGATTATGCTCGTGCCATTCCGCTGGCAGAACGATATTTGGAAGATGTCGAACATCGTGGCGATAAAAGTCAGATTGCAGATGCAGCAAATATATTGGGCGTTTTGTATTCAGATACGAACCGTATGAACAAAGCGGAGCAGGAATATCTCCGAGCGAAGGAGATACGAGAACAGCTGGCAGCAGAAAATCCATCGGCGTATCAGCCGGATTTGGCGATGAGCTGCAATAACTTAGGTGTTTTGTATAAAGATACCAACCGTATGGATTTGGCAGAGCGGGAATATCTTCGAGCGAAGGAAATCTATGAGCAGTTGACGGCAGAAAATCCATTAGCGTATCTGTCGGATTTGGCAACAAGCTGCAATAACTTAGGTGTTTTATATAAAGATACGAACCGGATGGATAAGGCAGAGCAGGAGTATCTCGGAGCAAAGGAAATCTATGAGCAGCTAGCGACAGAATATCCAGCGGTATATCAGTCATATTTGGCAAGTACGTGTAATAACTTGGGCATTTTGTATGCAAAGACGAATCGACTAGAACTGGCGGAGCAGGAACATCTCCGAGCAAAGGAGATACAAGAACAGCTGGCGGCAGAAAATCCGTCAGCGTATCAGCCGGATTTGGCAAGCAGTTGCAACAACTTGGGTGTTTTGTATCAAGATACGAACTGTATGGACAAGGCGGAGCAAGAACATCTCTTAGCGAAGGGGATATATGAACAGCTGGCAGCAGAGAATCCATCGGTGTATCGGTCGGATTTGGCGATGAGCTACAACAACTTGGGCATTTTGTATGCAGATACGAACCGTATGGACAAAGCGGAGCAGGAATATCTCCGAGCAAAGGAGATACAAGAACAGCTGGCGATAGAAAATCCATCGGTGTATCGGCTGGATTTAGCAGATACTTGCAACAACTTGGGCATTTTGTATATAAAGACAAACCATATGGAATTGGCGGAGCAGGAATATCTCCGAGCGAAGGAGATCTATGAGCAATTATCGGCAGGACATCCATCGGTGTATCGGCCGGATTTAGCAGATACTTGCAACAACTTGGGTGTTTTGTATTGTAAAAACACCCATATGGATAAAGCAGAGCAGGAGTATCTGCGAGCGAAGAAAATCTATGAGCAGCTGACGGCGGAGCATCCATCAGCGTATCAGTCGGTTTTGGCAAATACTTGCTACAACTTAGGAAATTTGTATTCAGACACGAATCGCATGGACAAGGCGGAGCAGGAATATCTCCGAGCGAAGGAGATACAGGAACAGCTAGCGTCAGAACATCCATCGGTGTATCAGCCGGATTTGGCAAACACTTGCAACAACTTGGGTAATTTGTATTCAGATACGAACCGTATGGACAAGGCGGAGCAGGAATATCTTCGAGCGAAGGAGATCTATGAACGGCTATCAAAAATTTCACCAGGACGGTATATGCTGCATCTGCAAATGGTTTGTAACAATTTAGAGCAGTTGAAAAATACACGTGAAAAACGTGGCTTCTTTGCCCGTCTATTTTCCAGATTCAAAAAGTAATATCTTTGATACAAGACTAGGAATCCCTTAGCAGGCTGTACCTGTTAAGGGATTTTTTTGTGTTCTTATTCTATAACCGTTTTTCAACTTCCGTTAACAATTAACGGAAGTTTTATTTTTTCCGTCTGAGAAAAAAACGCAGGAATTCCTCGGTTATACTAGAGTCACGAAAACGAAAGAATGACGCGAAAAAAATCGAATGGAAAAAATTTTGGAAAAATCTAGGTGTATCATGAAACCATCACAAAGGAAATGAGGCGAAAGATATGCTGTGGATTCAGAAAAAACGATTGGAATTTCTTGGATGCAGAGATGGAAAGTATGCTATCTATCGAGCGTATGGAGATTGTATCCAGTCTCCATACACCATTGATCGGGTAGCAGCCAATTTTGCCTACCAAGAAAACATGTGGGGAAGAAACAATCGCCAGACGGCGAAGCTGAGAGAGCGACAGGCATATCTTGTCGCGCAGTGGCAGAGCTTGCAGAAACCAACGTATATCTTGGAAAAAGATGTCTATGCACTGCGGCACAATCGAAACATTCAGCGCCGCATGAAACGGGAAGAACCGGAGAAAAAGCGCTTGTATCAAGAGATTTATCAGGTATATGCGCAGATACAGAACAAAATCCTGTGGACGGAGAAAAAGGTTCGCAGGAAAAGAGAATATGTGGTACAGCAGATTGCCGCCTATCTGCGCGGAATGTCTATGTATAAAGAAGCGGTGTATTTTGATTATCATCGTTTGAATGATACGGCTGTGCAAGAGGAATATCTGGAAAAATATGCATATCTTGACCGGATATGCAGAGAAATTATTGAGCAGGAAGGAAGGTTGTGACGCGATGAACATGCGAGATTGGTTCAAAGCGCGGTTTGCGAAAAAGAAACAGGAACGCTACCGCGCTCCTGTCCAGCTGGAAAGCATGAAACAGCAGTGGGAGGCGCAAATTTCTCAACAGCTGAGCAGAGAAGATCCGCTCATAGATGAATACAGCGGTGTGACAGAATCCATTGAGAGACTGCTGCACCGCACCACAGAGGATGATATTTTGCTCCAACAACTGGAGGACGTTCACCAACTTGTTCGGAGAGAGAAGAACAGACCAGATGAGATAGACAGGATACAGAGACAGTTACAGCAGGTTCGCCGGCAGAAAGAAAAACTCGCCGAGCTGCTGGAATTCGAAGAGCTGAATAGGAGGTAACCCATGAAATCAAAGGTTTATCACCGCAAATGGAACTTGAAAATCAATCCCTTGCTGCATCCGCATACGCAGAACTTTCTTGCCGCGGTTGCCATGCTGCTCGATGCGGTCACGTTGTATCAGGCGTTTGAGATTGGCATGAAAAACAGTGCAAAGATTGTTGGATTCACCATTGTGGGAATTATTTGGGCGATTGATGTCATTATGTTTGTCTTAGGCAATGTTTTGACGTATAAAAAAAGCCGTATGACTGCTATTTTTCTTGCCTTGACGGCATGTGTGGGTGTGCTGTTTTGGTGCACGTGGCAGACGCGATCCGCCAGCGCAGAGGTGCAGACGGTTTCGGGGATGACAGAACCGGATCGGGATAAGCATTGGGACGAATACAAGCAGTACGCGCAAAGGAAAGAAAACGCTGATTCGGCGTTTGACCGGAACATGCAGCGCTCTTTACAGATGGTAACAGTTTGTTCGACGCTGTTTCTGCTTTTTCTGACCTATAGAGGAAGCGAAGAGAAACGGCTGTGGGCAGATGTCAAGCATTATCGAGCACTCGAAAACCAAGAATATGCGCTGGAGCAGCGGCTGATGGAGATAAAGAATCAACCGACCGTGCAGTTGCAGTTTGCGCTGAGCAAGGCGGAGGCAAAGGCGAAAATCTTACAGATGGATACGGAAAATCGCGCGTGGATTGACCAGCAAAAGCTGCGCATTGCCGCAAGTACGGAAGACCCGCGAGCCGTTGATTTTTCGTTTCACAATAGATGCAAACACAAACAGAAGAACCAAAAGGAGGAACAGACATGAGACATTGGACAAAGAAACTGCTGTGTACAGCACTGTTGATGGTATTGGCAGTCGGTACCCTTGCCGGATGCGGTAAGAAAGAACCGGAATCACAGATGGACACCGTTGTTTTGTGGGGCGGCAAGCACGCCAATTTCCCGTGGGTAGACAACGATTTGGTGGATGAACAGCTGCGCGACACTCTCACAAATGGCGGTACGCTTACTGTCATTCGCGTAGACGGCGCACCGGCGGTTGTAGGGGAGAGCATGGTCTATGATGCGTTGGACACCTCCAGATCCAAGAGCGGACAGCAGCGAGCATACAAGGAGCGTCTGTCTGACGTGCATCAGGCGTTTAGCTCGTGCACGGCGCAGACCGGCGGATTGGACACGCTGAGTGCGATTCAGCTGGCAGCAAAGCAGCTGCGCAATTCGCAGAATGAGAAGAAATTGGTGATCGTGGACAGCGGCTTGAGCACCCAAGCACCGCTGAATCTGACGAACATTGACGGAAACAAAAAGCCGCTCAGTCAGCTGGACACAGAAAGCACGATACAGGCACTTCAAAACAGCAACAATATCCCCGATTTGTCCGGCTGTACCGTGATTTGGTACGGTTTGGGAGCGGGTCTGGGAGACCAGAAAAAGCTGTCTGCAGAAGATGAGACCAAGCTCGATGATTTCTACAATCAATATATGGAGGCGGCAGGCGCCGTGCTGCATTTGAACAATGCTTCTCTCGGAGAAGACGAGCTGGACGAGCGTATACCGGCTATCACACCGGTTCCGGTGACAAAGAAAGAAAATCAGGCAGTGGGCGTGCCGGAAGAAACGGTATTTCCGGAATCCAAGATTCGATTTCAGGATGCCTCTGCCGAGCTGATGGATGCTGCCTCCGCAGAGACTGCCCTGCAGGAAATCATCAAACAGCTTCAGAGCAATCCAACGGTAGATGTCTATGTCTGCGGTACGACAACCAATACAGATACGGCTGAGAAATGCCGTGCGCTGAGCAAACAGCGTGCGCAGGTTGTCGCGGACATTCTGACACGAAACAGTGTGTCTGCCGATCAGCTGCATGTCGTGGGTTTCGGCGCAGCAGGCCCCAATTATCAACAGGACTCCGCGGAGCAGCAGAATGCGGCGAACCGCGCCGTGACCATTATCCGCATGGATTCTGACAAGGGGCAAAAGATTCAGGCTGGCACATGGACATATGATTGAGGAAAACACAGAAGAAATGCCTGTACGGCGTTTGTTGCTGACAAACAGGAACATATGCTATAATCAAACCAACAGGTATGAAAATCGGAGATAAGGAGAATTTCGATGATTGTACAGAAGAAACACGGAAAGACCGTCCGCGCCTATGAACTGGGCGCGGGCACCGAGGCAGAACAGCGCATGATGGCAGAGGGCAAGATGCTGGCGCATTCAGACGGCACCTACGAGCTGTTTTCACAGGAGACCGACGAGCACGGCGAGCGCGCGAAAACCGGAGACTTTTTCAAGATTGACAGTTCCGGTCAGCCGTACCCAAACACCCGCGCATACTTTTTGAGCAACCACAGGCCGCTGGACGAGCCGGATACCTACGAGCAGATGCCCAAGCCGCTGCGGGCATGGTGTGTCGAAGAGCCGTTGTGTGAGGAGATTTGCTGGTTACAGGCGCGAAAGAAGCTGTGCATTCACGAGCAGGATGAAGCGCATTATTTTTCCGCCGAGCTGTGGGGGACACTGGAGCGCACGCCGAAGGACAGCATCATTGTGTTTTATTCCACCGAGCACGATGAGCACGGCGAGATTATCGATGTCGATTTTAATTTTGTCGCACGGGATGAGTTTGAGAAAACCTATGATATAGTAGAAAGATAAATGGGGGATGCGTTATGACAACGATTCACATATTCCTTGGTTCGTCTTTGGATGAGCTGCACGAAAACAGAATGGAAATAGGAAACTATGTCCGAAAGCTCAATGACATTTATAGAGACCGCGAAGTATATATCAAGCTGTATGAATGCGAGGATGAAAACGCGGCCATGGTCAAAGGGCGCAAGCAGGAGGAATACAACGAGGAAATCCGGCAGTCAGACATTTTTCTGGTGCTGTTTTACAACAAAGCGGGGCAGTACACCATAGAGGAGTTCCGTGAGGCGTATAAGCAGTTTCAAAAGACCGGCGCACCGGCAATCTTGACCTGCTTCCGGCAGGGAGAGGGCTATGCGCCGGAACAGAGCGTGTTGGAATTTATGGATGAGCTAGACAAGCAGCTTGGACATTATTTTAAGAGATACACGCATATTGATTCAGTTAAGCTGACGCTGTTGTTACAGATGAAACTCATGAAGCTGGATGTGCCGATTGAGGTGGAAGAATCCTTGATAACGGTTGGCGGCACACCGGTTTTGACACTGAAAAACATTCCGATGTGGGCGAAAAATGCCGATTTCCAGAGCTTGAAGGAGCAGTATCAGGCGTGCGAGCGGGCATATTTGGACGCAAAGGCCGCAACGACTGATCCGGTGACAGATCCTGTCTTTTTGCGGGCAAGCGAACAGTGGAACGAAGCGAAAAAAGCCTTGCGCGAGTTGGAGCAGGAACTGTTTTCGATTGCTCTCAAAATCGAGGAGAAAAACAACGACGGCACACTGACCGAGCGCCAGCGCAAAGCCTATGAGCTCATGGAACAGGGCGATGCCGAGGGTGCAAACAACATTCTGGATCTGCGCGAAATCTTGGATGATGTTGAACATGCGGAAGCGCTGGCACAGCAGGCAGATAAAAAGCTGGAACAGCATGTGCAGGAAATGCTCCAAAAAATCGAAATTCTGAAAACACAGGTGCAAAAACCGAGCCGATTCGAGGAAATTCAAGAGATTTTTGAGGAAGCCGTTGGCATAGAAGAACGCAATCATTTGACAAGAAATGCTCTGCGGGAATATGTGTCATATTTACATGACCAAAAGGACTATAACCATGCTATTCCGCTGGCAAAGCGATATTTGAACTATGTCAAACGACATGGAGATGACAGTAATATTGCAGATGCAGCTAATCTATTAGGTATTTCGTATGCAAAGACAAACTGCATGGAACTGGCGGAGCAGGAATTTGTCCGAGTGAAGGAGATCTACGAGCAACTTGGAGCAGAGAATCCATTAGACTATCTGTCAGATTTGGCGATGAGCTATAATAACTTGGGAAGTTTATATGCAGAGACGGATCGTATGGACAAGGCAGAGCAGGAGTATTTTCGGGCGAAGGAGATTTACGAACAGCTGACAACGGAACATCCATCAGCGCATCAGCCGGGGTTGGCAGATACTTGCAGCAACTTGGGTATTTTGTATGTCAATACGGATCGTACAGAAGAAGCGAAGCGAGAATTTCTCCGATCAAAGGAGATACGAGAACATCTGACAGCAGAAAATCCAGCGGCGTATCAGCCGGCTTTGGCAGGGGCTTGCCAGAATTTAGGTGCTTTATATGCAAAGACAAAGCATATGGAAGCGGCAAAGCAGGAATATCTCCAAGCGAAGAAGATACGAGAACAGTTAGCAGCCGAAAATCCGTTGGTTTATCAGCTAGATTTGGCGAGCACTTACAATGATTTGGGTTATGTATATAGCCATACCGATCACATGGATGAGGCGGAGCAGGAATATCTCCGATCAAAGGAGATCTATGAGCAGCTGGGGGCAGAGCGTTCATCCGAGTATCAGCCGGGTTTGGCAACAACTTGCAACAACTTGGGTATGTTGTATTTAAATATTCACCGAATAGAGTTAGCAGAACAGGAGTTTCTTCAGGCAAAAGAAATCTATGAACAATTGGCAGAGATTTCACCGGAACAGTATACGGAGAATTTGCAAATGGTTTGTACTCTTTTGCATTTATTATCCGATAGTGATGTTTTGAATTTTTTGTCAAATTATAATATTTTGGAGTTTTTATCTGAAATGTAAAAAACGTGGATTCTTTGCCTGTCTATTTTTCAAGTTCAAAAAGTAGTCCGTTTGATGCAAAGACGAGAAATTCTTTGGAGCAATCAAAACCACCGGTTGAACCGGTGGTTTGACCAGCCCCTATAAGGGGCATTACAGGCTAGACCCTCTGGAAGAGGGTACTGAAAGTTTGACATCGCATTTCCATTACAGGCGGCCGCTTAAAAGCGGCTGTCTGTTTTTGCCTTATTTATTCTTTTTACCTGTGAACGGATCGATATATTCTTTCATCGTTACTTGGTCTTTCATGTAATCCTCTTCCAATTGGTTGCGGATATACTCCTCGATCATCTTCTGGTTCTTTCCAACAGTATCTACATAATACCCTCTCGCCCAGAAATTTCTCCTTCCATATTTATACTTCAGATTCGCATGACGATCAAATATCATCAGGCTGCTTTTTCCCTTGAGGTATCCCATAAATTGTGCTACACTTAAGTACGGTGGAAGACTTACCAGCATGTGAATATGATCCGGGCACGCTTCTGCCTCAATCAATTCCACTTTCTTCTGCTCGCACAATTTTCTCAAGATTGCTCCTATTTCTTTCTTGAGTTCCCCATATATTTCTTTTCTCCGATATTTCGGAGCGAACACTATATGGTACTGACATCTGTACGTCGAATGCGACGTATGTCTTACCTCGTTCTTCACTTCGTTGTAAACCTCCTTGTTCTTGGAAATGCGGCTGCCAAACCATTTCCATTATACTGGGAGGTTTCTTTTTTGTGTACTATAAGTTTTTTTATTTACCCCCAGTAGAACTGGGGGTTTTGTCATGCTTAAGCGCCAACAAAACTCCAGCAGTTCACACAGGAACCGCTGGAGGTTTCCGTTTCGCAAGTTTAGGAGGAAAAATAGTATGTATGACGTTCATACAGATGC
This sequence comes from Eggerthellaceae bacterium, assembly GCA_963588905.1. Classification (GTDB taxonomy): domain Bacteria; phylum Bacillota; class Clostridia; order Oscillospirales; family Butyricicoccaceae; genus Butyricicoccus_A. The sequence goes on along the minus strand of CAVAJF010000035.1, from coordinate 8,095 downwards.
AAAAGTATTGTGGAATTATCATCATCTCCATCAGTCCTTGGAAAAGGCAGATGCTATTCTCGTTTTTGGCAGTCATGATCTGCATGTTGCCGAACGGGCAGCCGAGTTGTATCTTGCCGGATATGGGAAATACATTGTTTTTACTGGTGGGTTTGGACGTATCACCAAACAGATTTGGAACAAGCCGGAAGCGATAGCATTTGCTGAAGTGGCAGTAAAAAGAGGCGTTCCTCGGGAGAACATTGTTATCGAATCAGAATCGACAAATACCGGAGAAAATATCCGCAATACGAAACTTTTGCTAAAGCAAAGGAATCTGTCGTTTTCCAACTGTCTGGTTGTGGATAAGCCGTTTAAGGAACGGAGAATCTATGCAACGCTCAAGAAACAATGGAGCGACTTGAATTTTCGCGTAACCTCTCCACAGAATACCTATGAGGAATATTATCAGTATTATCAGCAATCGGAGCAATTGCATGTCGAGGATTTTCTCAATATACTGGTCGGTGATTTGCAGCGCATGGATCTTTATGGGCGGAATGGATTTCAGATTCCGCAGGAGATTCCGGCTGATGTATGGGCAGCATATCGGAGACTGGTAGACGCTGGATTTGACAAGCAGCTCATACCGGAGTGAAGATTCAGATAAACGAAGAATCCCCCAACAGGTGTGACCTGTTAGGGGGGTTGTGTTCTCACATGGGAGATTGCGTCGGGGGAGAGCTATCAAATGAGGAAAAGCGGCTTAGCGCTGATATTGCAATCGCTCCGTGACTGCACAGCAAACGTGGGCAAAGTCCTCGCCGTCTACCTGCTTATAGGTATCCGGTGTAGACAGCTTTTCCAAAACAAAAACGGTGTGCGGGTCGTCGTTCGCAACCAGAGAGACGAAGGTTTTGCCGTCCAGCTCAAACTGATCGCTCAGCTGATAATAGGTACTGTGCAGCTCTTGCACAATGTCACAGGTCGGAATGGTGTAGACATGCATGGCATTCTTTTTCATGGAAAATTCCTCCTAACTGTCTCGATAAGAATTGATTGTGGATGGCTGCGAAAGCTCTCCCCGTATCTTTGTTATACCACAGAGATTGTCCGTTTTTTTCCTGAAATGTCTTTTTCTGATGGGCAGACATCCCCCAACAGGTCACACCTGTTGGGGGATTCATTGTATGTTCCTGTATAGGAGATTGGGAAGCCGTCAAGCGATTACAGCTCGCTGAGCAGGCCGAGCAGATACTGTTCTTCCGCGGTGTCTACGGTGCCGGTCTGAATCAGTCTGCGGGCGATGGTCTCCGCTTTGGAGCAGTGAACAATGGTCTGCGGTTCGTACCATTCCGGCAGCTTGGACAGGGTTTCCAGTGCCCGATTCTGCACGGTTTCGCTGCCATGCGGCGCGGCAAACCCCAGTGCGGCGATGGCGATGCACAGCTCGTTGTCATAGCAGTCCGCTGATTGAATCAGCTGCATAATGTCGTCCGCGACCTGCTCGACCGGCAGGGAATCGGTCTTTGCATGATGCAGAACCAGACCCAGTGCACGCAGGGAATTTTGCAGGCTGTTGCCGTTTTCCCAGTCGGAGAGAAATTCGTTGTAGATCCATGCCGCCTGCACGCCCGCATGGCCAAAGGCCTGCAGCAGTGCCGAACGGTACTTGGGATGGTCACACAGCGGCGTCAACTTTTCGCAGTCTGCTGCACAGCCGAGCGCGCCCAGCGTGTGAATGGCTTCAATGTTGGCGCTCACGGCCTCTCCGCCGCTGCCCCAGCCCATCAGCGCGGTGCGCAGCGCATCAAGGCAAATGCGGCGCAGCTCCTGCTGTTCGCTCTCTGTCCAAAAGGCACTCAGCTTGCGGGCAAGCGGCAGACAGTTTTTGAGCACGGTTGGCACTCCGCTGGACTTTAACAGTTGGATCATGCCTTGGGCGAAATCCTGCGGATTGGAACAGCCTACAATCAAACGCTTGCTCGTGCGAATTTGCTCGGTTGCCGCTTTGCGTCCCTTGCCATTCGGCATACGCAGTGCCTGCTGGAGGATGTACAGCTCGTTGGCGGCGTTGAGCTTGGCGCCGGTCGGCGGCAGCAGCGTCTTTTTTGTGGTCTGCTTGCCGGATTTTGCTTCTTCCCCGACGGAAATCGCGGTTGTGCCGACACAGCGATTGTTGATCCATGCTTCAAAGGAGAGCAGGCCATTGCGGCTCAGCGTAAAGCGAATGCTGACCTCGGTTTCCTCCGGAAAGCTCTGCGGCAGCTGCACATGACCGACAGCGATGGTTTTGTATTCCGATGCGGTTTTCTGGCGAATCGGAATATCCAGACGAGTGGTCTTTGGCGGCAGACAAAAACCGGAAAGCAGCTTGGAGGTATAGGGAAGATCCTGTCCGCTCTTTGCTAACTCCTGCACCGCGCCGCCGCGCAGACCCAGATACAAGGTTTCATTGAGCACACTGCCGGTGGAACGAATGCCGCGTGTCGGAACAGGAGATTCCGGCGCAGAGACCATCTGCGTCTGTTCGGCATCCGTCTGCCGCATAAAGCTCTGGTGCGAGGACAGATACAGTCCATTGCATTTGAGGTAGTAGTGGTAGACAGCGGCACCTCTGGCAACGGCTTTGTCCGGGTCGTTGCTCTTGATCGGACGGAAACCGAAAAAGCGTTCCAGTCGATCTTCAATGAGATACAGTCGGCTCATGCCGCCGTTGAGAATAACGGCATCGATGCGCGGTGTTTCTCCGAGCTTGTCCGTCGCTTTGGCGAGCACATCGAGAATCGGTGCGATAATTCCGGCATCTTGTGCCGAATTGGCACGGATATAATCATCAAATGTGTATGCTTCCCCGAGAAGTGGTCGCAGGCAGGATTCAAATTCTGCCAGCGTCATGGTATTGGTGCAGTCGTAGCCATTCGGCATTTCACCGCCCCAATCAAAGTCGGTATCTGGCGGCACGGCCTTTTCACGGGAACGCCACTCTGCCACGCGCTCGCTGATGTCCTGTTTGAGCTCCTCTGCGTAATGCATCAAACTGCCCATCAGCTGTTCTTTGTTATCCGCGATGCGGGCAGCAAAGGCTGCACCTTCCATGCTGTAGTCATCCAGATATTTTTGATACAGCTGCTGCGCCAGCGCGCGGTCAAACGTGTCTCCGGCAATGGTGCAGTACCGATTGATGGCAATAGGCTGAATATCAAACAATTCCTGATATTCGGCATTTCTGCAAATTTTATGCAGCGTAATATCCAACGTGCCGCCGCCAATATCAAAGACCAGCACGTTTTTTGGTGTATGGAAATCAATCGGCAGACGGATTTCTCCGTTCTGTACCCGATTGATGACGTCATAGACCACCGCTTCCGGCTCTGTCAGAAGCATTTCCTCCCTCGCGTTCAATCCGCTGAGCTGGGCGGCGCGCAGCGTCGCCTGCCGCTGTGCGGCATTGAAGCAGGCAGGGATGGTGATGACGGCATCCTTGACCTGCTCGCCCTCCTGCCGCTCCACATCGCGGCGAATGTGCTCCAAGATTCGCGCGGAGATCTGCTCCGGTGTCTGGTCGGGATACTCCGCCTTCCAGCCGGGAATATGTACCTGACTTTCACCCATCTGCGACTTGATAGAGCACGCAACCGCAAAGGGCTGGGTGAGTGCGAGCCGCTTGGCGAAATCTCCGACATACGTGTCATACGTGCCGTCGTTTTTCTGGCAGTACGCGACAGCAGACGGGAGCAGCGGCCGCCGCGCGGTGCGCGGCTGGCGTCTGGAGAGGTCAGTGCAGCGAGATACTTCTTTGACCGGCGTGTCAATTCTGCCGTTCTGTGTGCTGACGATGGCGGCAACGCTGTTGGTCGTGCCCAAGTCAATGCCCATGTACAGGTTGTTCTGGTTTGTCATCATGAATTTTCCTCCTTATGTACTTCACGGATGCGCGGCTGTGCGAGAATCATGTCCTTTTCCTTGATTTCCCAACCGGGGGAGATGATTTCTACGCGCTTGGTTTCTTTGCTGTTGGCGAACGGAGAGCCTTCGTATTGATAGCCTGCCGCCTGTTCGGCGGTGACATCCAGACAGGTGCCGCCCTCCATCATAGGGGTGACGCCGCAGTCCTCGACAAATTCGTGCAGGCGGCGAACCAAGGTCTGCATACTGCGGATTTCCACCGGAACGCGCACCTTGTTGCGGCGCATCCGCTGAAATCCCTGCGATGCCGCCGCCATCTGATCCAGAATATAGCCGTATTCCGCCGCGTTGAGCTGAGAGATAAACTCCTCCTCTGCCTGCTGGCGGCTTTCTTCCAGCTGGGTCTCAAAGCTGTCTTGTAAATTGGCCAGCAGCTTTTGCGTGCGGGCGAGGGAAGCGCGAAGGGCGGCAATTTCCTCTTGCGCGGCATCGGTAGTTTGCGGTTCCAGCTGTGCCGGTGTGAGCTGATCCACAATAAAATCCAGCGCTTCTGCGGAAAAATCCTTGTTCATGCGCAGCATACAGTCGGCGGCAGGCGAACGCGACAGCTGATTGCTGTGCCGGAGCAGAGACAGCAGCACTAACCGTTTGAAATTGGGATGCTTGTGCGAAAATGGCAGCTGGGCTTGTGCCTGCTTGCTGCCAGCCAAGGCGTGCAGCAAAACAGTTGCCGCTTGGTCTGCCGCAGCCAGCACCTCTGTGCGTTCTTTGGGGTTCGCCAGACGGCACAGCCGCAGCATACGAATCACGCCGTCTCCGTTGAGCTGCTTTCCGTTGTGCAGAGCACCGTATCGGCTGGTAAACAGTTCCCCGATTTCTCTCGGCTCCAGCATGGGATTGGCGGCGTACAGCTGCAATACGCGGTTTTCATCCGTGAACGGATTGCGCTGCTGGGCGCTGATTTCCTTCATGCCCGCGCAGATGCGCTGGAAAAGCGGATCGCTGATTTTCAGCTGGATGTGCATGGCTTTGTTTTTCATGAATGTTCCTCATTTCTGATTGAATTTGTGTATAGTTGTCCTTGTTTCGGGCAAATGATGCTTGTTTGGGCAAAGTGATTTTGCAGGGTATCCGATTCCACAGCTACGCTTTCCGGCGCATGAACCAGATACACGCATGGCGGCTGCAATCGTGTCAGCAGCGTGAGATCATCCCAGAACGTGCCGTGCAGGGAAAAATCCGCTTTGATGTGCGGCATACCGTACATTCTCCTGCTGCTCAGGACAACTCCGTCTGTGCTGCCGCATGGCGGCAGGCGCTGACAGTTTTGCGTGAGAATCGGCACGCCGACATAGGACATGCGCTGCGCGAGGGAATAAATGGCATCGTCCAAGAATATCGGGACAAAAATTCCTGCTTGCTTGAACAGGGCAACCAGCTCTACGCCTTTCGTGAGCTGCTGCACTTGGATGTGCAGTGGCGTGCCGCTTGCGGCGTGATCCTGTACTGTATGTAATATCGGGAGCAGCGTGTACTTGGGGCGGTAAGTCGGATGCTTGGCGTGCAGACCGTTGAGAATCACGACATCCGGCTTGACCCAGTCGGGAAGCTGCAAACCGGGCGTGAGTATCGTCCGATCCAGCATGTAATCTCCGGTGTACAGCACGCTGCCTTCTTCCGATTGCAGATAGATTGCCGCGCCGCCGGGCACATGTCCCGCTTCAAAGAAGGTCACAGTAACGGAACCGACAGAGAAGGTCTGGTGATAACTGACCTGCTGCATTCGGTCAATGGCCTCGGAAACGGCAAATTTCTGCTTGAAATCCGACAGAACATCGTCGCTTTCCCAGTAGAAAAAGCGGTCAAACAACAGATGGTCGGCAAGCTCTTTGGTCAGCCGTGTGGCAAATACCGGCGTGTCGGGGGCTGCGTGAGTGATTTCATTTATGGCGGCGATGTGGTCGAAGTGGGCATGGGAGAGCAGAATGCCATCCAGCTGCCCCAACGACTGCAAGCAGCCACTGGTGAGCAGGCTGCCGAATGCAGGAGAGAACACCTGACTGCGGCTGCGGCAGATGCCCTTGCCGCAATCCAGCAGCAGCCTGGTGCCGTCCAACTCGACATAGTAGCTGGACGCACCGACATAGTCCGTGCCGCCGAGTGCAAGAAATTTCATAGACGGTCCTCCATTTCTAGCGGATACTTTGGTTTCTATTTTTATCATACAGGATGAATTTGGAGGATTTTTTTTGAAAACGGAAAAAGATGACAGATGAGGCGCGACATGGTATGATGGGAGGGAAGAAATGAGGGATGCAGGTATGAAAACGGTAAAGATTTTTTTAGCATCATCGGTAGTAGAACTGGAAAATGACAGAAATGCCATAGGCAATTTTGTTCGCGCATTGAGAGAGATTTATGATGCTCGTGGTGTGAAGATGGATCTATATGACTGTACCTACGAAAATCAGGCGATGACGAGTGGGCGCAAGCAGGACGAACACAACGAGCACGCCAGACAGTCGGATATTTTTCTTGCCTTGTTTTATAACAAAGCGGGAAAGTTTACCGTGGAGGAATTTCACGAGGCGTACAAGCAGCTTCAAAACACCGGCGCGCCGGCGATTTTGGTATGCTTTAGAGAAGGGGAGGGTTATGCGCCGCGAGACAGTCTCCTTGCGTTTAGAGATGAATTGGAAGACGAGTTGGAGCAACACCCGATTACATACACGGACATTGATTCGGTCTCGCTGAAGGTATTGCTGCAAATGCAGCGCATGAATTTGGATGTGCCGATCAAAGTGGAGGAATCCATGATAACGGTTGGCGGCACACCGGTTTTGACGCTGGAAAACATTCCGATGTGGGCAAAGAATACCGATTTCCAGAGCTTAAAGCAGCAGTTTCAAGCATGTGAACAGGAATATTTAGATGCAATGGTAAACAAAGCGGATGTGCAAGTCCTTGCGCGAGCGAAGAAAAAGCGCGATGAAATCCGAGATGCATTGAATCAATTGGAGCAGGATCTGTTTTCTATAGCGATTGATATGGATAAGCAGGAAAACGACAGAAATTTGACGAGGCGCCAGCGCATGGCAGACAAGCTGATGGCACAAGGCGATTCTCAAAGCGCCAATATGGTTCTTAGCACGCAGGACATTGAAAAGGATATTGACCGCACAGATGCACTTGCTCAGCACACAGATAAGCAGTACGAACAGTACGTGCAGGAATATCTGCAAAAGATCCGCATTCTAAAGACTATGGTGCGTGATCCGAGCCGATTCGACCAAATCGAAGCGTGCTTTGAAAAAGCCGTTGCGTTGGAAAAACGCAGAAATTTGAAAAAAATCGCCATGTGGGAATATGTGGTATATTTATATGATCAGCACGACTATAACCACGCTATTCCGCTGGCAGAATTGTATTTGAAATATGTCGAACTGGATGGCGATAAAAGTCAGATTGCAGATGCAGCCGATCTATTGGGGTGTTTGTATGTAGAGACGAATCGTATGGACAAGGCGGAGCAGGAATTTCGCCAAGCGAAGAAGATACGAGAGCAGCTTGCGGCAGAGAGTCCGTCGGTGTATCAGCCGGGCTTGGCAGGCACTTGCAACAACTTGGGTACTTTGTATCAAGATACGAACCGCATGGATAAGGCGGAGCGAGAGTATCTCCGAGCGAATGAGATCTATGAACAGCTGGCGGCAGAAAATCCATCGGCGTATCAGCCGGATTTGGCAACGAGCTGCAACAACTTGGGCAATTTGTATGCAGACACAAACCAGTTGGAACTAGCAGAGCAAGAACACCTCCGAGCGAAGGAGATACGAGAGCAGTTGGCGGCAGAAAATCCGTCAGCGTATCAGCCGGATTTGGCGATGAGCTGCAACAACTTGGGCAATTTGTATGCAAATACGAACCATATGGACAAAGCAGAGCAGGAATATCTCCGAGCAAAAGAGATCTATGAACAGCTGGCAGTAGAAAATCCATCGGCGTATCAGCCGGATTTGGCAATGAGTTGCAACAACTTGGGCACTTTGTATCAAGATACGAACCGCATGGATAAGGCGGAGCGAGAGTATCTCCGAGCGAATGAGATCTATGAACAACTGGCGGCAGAAAATTCATCGGCGTATCAGCCGGATTTGGCAAACATTTGCAACAACTTGGGCGTTTTGTATAAAAATACGAACCGTAT
>CAVAJF010000034.1:0-38631 GCA_963588905.1 Eggerthellaceae bacterium | reverse complement strand
CAACTTGGGCGTTTTGTATAAAAATACGAACCGTATGGACAAAGCAGAGCAGGAATATCTCCGAGCAAAAGAAATTTGCGAACAGCTGGCAGTAGAAAATCCATCGGCGTATCAGCCGTATTTGGCAAACATTTGCAACAACTTGGGCGTTTTGTATAAAAATACGAACCGTATGGACAAAGCAGAGCAGGAACATCTCCGAGCAAAGGAGATACGAGAACAGTTGGCGGCAGAAAATCCGTCGGCGTATCAGCCGGATTTGGCAAGCATTTGCAACAACTTGGGCAATTTGTATGCAGATACGAACCGTATAGACAAGGCAGAGCAGGAGTATTTTCGAGCAAAAGAAATCTGCGAACAGCTGGCAGTAGAAAATCCATCGGCGTATCAGCCGGATTTGGCAGGCACTTGCAACAACTTGGGTGTTTTGTATTATACAAGTAATCGCCTGGACAAGGCAGAGCAGGAGCTTCTTCGGGCGAAGGAGCTCTATGAACAATTGACAGCACTTGCACCGGCGCAATATGCATCAACTTTAGCAGCTATCTGTGCAAATCTGGGAAAGTTATACGAGGACACAGACCGACCAGAGCAAGCTGCGGCGGAATACGCGCGAGCGGAAGAGCTTCGGAAACAAGCAAAAACATTATAATGTAACAAGCCAAACGCGCAGCATTTCCAGTATCCTTGGAGTGCTGCGCGTTTTTTCTCTTTCCGAAAAAAATCTCGAAAAATCCTCTTGTATCCTATAGAAAAGGAACAAGGAGGAATCAGTATGAAATACCATGCGAGAGATTATTTGGCGGTATTGGGTTCTCATGCGGCGCTGCTGCTGGCGGTGTATACATGGATGCTTGCAGGACTGCCGGAGCCAGAAGCGGGTGCGCTCACGGTGTATGTACATATCGTGCTCAGCGGTGTTTTCTGTCTGGTATGCATGAGCCGGTGGAGCGGCTTTGCCGCAACGGCTGCCATGACACTGCTGCTGTGGCATCTGCCGCTGGCACAGATTTTCCATGCGTGCCGGCTGTCCGTGCTCATTGCACACTGGGAGCTGACGCTGCTGGTGCTGGCGTTTGCAGCGGTGTATTCCTTCACACGCTATGACGGGATACAAAAGCTGTTCGCCGCTCTGCGTGTGGAAGTCTTTTTTCTGCTGCTGTTCGGACTGCTGGTTTTTCCGTTTTTCGGCATGGATGCGCTGGCCGTGTGGGAATCGGTGCGAGAGGGGATTTCCAACGGTGTACACGCGCTGTTGGGAATTTTATACGCGTAACAGTTTCCATGGATGGCGTGAATCATGTGGGAGAATACGATAGATAATACTGTCAGTGAACATCGTGCACACAAAGCGTATATTGACTTTTCCCTTAAAATTCAGTATATTTTAAGGGAAAGATAGGTGATTCAGGGAATGAGATATTTCGATTATGCAGCAATTCGAGACCAAAAATGGGACTCTGAGATTTTGGGCTATATCGCGGCAATTTATAAGGAAGTCGGCAAACAGGAGCTGTATGTAAAACAGCGGCCGGAACAGCTGAAAAAACTGATTGAAATTGCCAAAATTCAAAGTACAGAGGCATCCAATGCCATTGAAGGGATTGTCACGACCAATACGCGAGTCAAACAGCTTGTTGAAGAAAAGACGACGCCAAAAAACCGGGATGAAATGGAAATTGCCGGTTATCGAGATGTTTTGAATATCATTCATGACAGTTTTGATGCCATACCCATCACATCGAGCTATATCTTACAGCTTCATAAGATACTGTACAGCCACAGCAATAATCCGATGGCAGGCAGAACGAAGAGCGTACAAAATTATATCAGCGCGACGTATCCAGATGGACATACAGAAATTTTGTTTCAGCCTTTGTCTCCGTTTGAAACGCCGGAAGCATTGGAAAAAATTTGTGAGCAGTACAATTTGGTCATTGGTAACAACACGATAGAACCATTGATCGCTATACCAGTATTTATTCATGATTTTTTGTGCATCCATCCGTTCAATGACGGTAACGGCAGAATGAGCCGCTTATTGACAACGCTGTTGCTGTACCGAAGTGGATTTTATGTTGGCAAGTATATCTCGCTGGAAGCAAAGATTTCTCAAAATAAAGATATGTATTATGGAGCGTTACAACGTGCCGGAATCGGTTGGAACGACGGCACAGAAGATGTCACACCATTTATCAAATATCTGTTGAGTATCATTCTTGCCGCCTATAGGGATTTTGAAGACCGATTTGCTATCGTAGAGGAAAAACTCCCTGCGATCGACATGGTGCGTAAAGCGGCGCAATATAAGATAGGTAGATTTACCAAGCAGGACATTCGGGAGTTGTGCCCGTCTCTGAGCGTCAGCTCGATTGAGGGTGCATTGCGCCGATTGGTTGAGAATGGTGAACTTATGCGCGGCGGCAAAGGCAAAGGAACATTTTATATCCGAGCGACATAAAAGCAGGGCATAGACAACAGAATATTGGTTAAGTAAAAAAGAGCTTACCATTTGCAACCGTGCAGATGGTAAGCTCTTTTGCTTTCTCTTGTATAATAGATGGGTTATCCGAGAGAAAGGGCGTGTGATGATGCGACTATTGACAGAACAGCATCTGGAAGCATTTGAAAAAAGCCTTGTTTTAGAAGAGAAGAGCAAGGCGACGATGGAAAAATATATGCGCGATGTCCGCGCGTTTTATGTATTTGTGTCCGGTCAAGAGGTGGAAAAACAGCAAATACTTGCATACAAACAGCAAATACTCGCGCAACAATACGCGGCGAGAACTGTGAACTCGATGCTGTGCAGTGTGAATCGGCTGCTGCACTTTTTGGGGTGGACTGATTGCGCGGTGAAGGGCCTGCGGATCCAGCGACAAGTCTATCAATCGGAACAAAAGGAGCTGACCAAAACCGAATTCCGAAGATTATTGCAGGCGGCAGCGCGCAAGCCACGGCTGCAAATGCTGCTGAAAACGATGGGATGGACAGGCATTCGTGTTTCTGAACTACAGTATTTTACGGTAGAGCGTGTAAAGACGGGAAAGGTTTCGATTTCCTGCAAGGGGAAAATTCGGACGATTTTGCTTCCAAAGGTTCTGAAGAGAAAACTATTACAGTATTGCGAGAAACAGAACATTGATACAGGGGTTATTTTCCGCACGCGCAGCGGAAAACCGCTGGATCGGAGCAACATTTGGGCGGCGATGAAAAGATTATGTGCGGCAGCGAACGTGTCGAAAGAAAAAGTGTTTCCGCACAATATAAGAAAATTATTCGCCAGAACATTTTATTTTATGGCGAAGGATATTGCGCGTCTAGCTGACATATTGGGACATAATAGCATCGAAACAACACGAATTTATATCATGACGACAGAAAAAGAAAATCAAAAGTTTTTAGATGAGATGGATCGACTGCTTTTTCCATCGGGCTGACAGACAGAAAATCAGAGGGAGAGAGGGGAAAAGCAACGCAGGACAAATATAGATAACTGCATAATTTGGATTATGTGGTTAATGATCTGACACAAGAGAAATTTGACACACAGCGTATCTGTTAAAGATATATTACAAGTATTTGAATAGCTCCAATACGACCATGATAGCACAGCATATTATGTAAGGCAAGGAGCTTTTTTCGTATTTTTGGATGCATTTTGGGTGATTTGCTCAAAGTTGTCTTTTGCTAACACAATGACGGGATAAGAGGGATTGCTGTCTATCAATTTTTTCAAAAAATGCATATCTGTTTTTATTTTATCTGGCTGTTAAAAAAGTACCACATAATCCAAATTATGTGATACACGCAGCGCGTCACACCCGGACTTCATTTGAGAAACCCATACACCAAAAATTTTCCCTCCATTTTTTCTCAAAAAATGTTGGCGCGTTGAAATCTGGTATGCTGTACTCGCAAGCCACAAAAGAAAGGACGATGATTCATGATTGGACGACCCAGAGCAATAGGAAATACGAGATACGCTGTTTTGCAGCAAGAAGATCTGCTTTTGATCTATCAGTCGGGATATGATTGGCTGGAGGATAAGCGACTGAGCAAGTTTCCGGCTGATGCGGTAGTTTATGCGACGTGGGAGCAGGTGCAGCAAGTAGTTATCGCGCGATTCCACGAGCAAAAGCTGTATTGGAGTGTCATGCTGGATGAGCTGACGCCCGTTTATGGCGTGGCGGTGGACAAGCAGACGTTGCTTGCTTACGGCTTTGCAGACATCCCTGACAATTGGTGCGGATTCCTCTTTCATGAGGGAGACCGACTGCGCCGAGTGAAAATGGGGGAGCTGGGAATAGACTATTGTTAAATCCCCCCAGATAAAACAGAAAACTTTGTGCAACCTGCACATAAACCTTTGAAGCTTTTTTTACGTCTAGTATATAGAAGCAAACGATGGAAGATTTCTACGACCTGTCGAGTAGAAATTTCACCATATATATTTTTATTTTTAAGGAGGCTTTCATTATGAAGCTGAAAAAGACGATGCTTACGCTCGCAATGGCAGCAGCCGTTGCCACATCCGCCGCAGCGATGCCGATGGCAGTTGCTGCAAATCCGACGACGGCAATCACCACGACGGCCGCAGACACGGATCAGAACAAGGACACCGCAGCCAACAAGGTTTGGGTGGTAGACAAGGAAGCATATGACGAGGATTACGTTGATGCAGATGGAAACACGTATAAGGCATGGTATATGTGCAATACCTGCCGGCAGAATTTCTACTACGATCCGGAAAAGAAGAACTATTATAATGAAAACGGAGAAAGTAGGGGTTACGGACATACTGATCCGCACACGGGAGAAGCTTGCACGTTTAAATATCCGGGCTTTATTCCCAGCGAGGAAAATTATAAGATCCATCACGATGCCGAAGGTCACTACGAAGAAATCAATCTGGAGCAGAACGCGCTGACGATGCAGGTTGGCGAAAATGCGACGCTGAAGGCGACGATCACGCCGGAAGCTGAGACCAATACGGTGACATGGGCTTCCGACAACGAGGCTGTGGCAGCTGTCGATGCACATGGCGTGGTCACTGCCGTTTCCGAGGGCACGGCGACCATCACGGCCACCAGCCAAAACGGTGCCGTCGCAACAGCGACCGTCACTGTGACCGAAAAGAAGTTCCAGTCTAAGTTTACCGACGTTCCGGCAGATGCCTATTATGCGGAGGCTGTCGCTTAGGCAGAACAGGCCGGTATCACAGCTGGTACCTCTGAGACAACATTCTCCCCGGACGACACCTGCATTCGTGCGCAGATTGTGACCTTCCTGTATCATGCCTACGGCAATGGCGCGGAGGTGACAGACGCAACGCCGTTTACCGATGTCGCAGACGATGCCTATTATGCGGTTCCTGTCAAGTGGGCGTTCAAGAACGGCATCACCGGAGGCACTTCTGAGACGACGTTCTCCCCGAATGACAGCTGCACGCGCGCACAGGTTGTGCAGTTCCTGTGGAACGAGGCCGGCAACCCGGAGCCGAGCAATGCAAAGACCGCATTCACGGATGTCGCAGAGGATGCATGGTACGCAAAGGCTGTCGCTTGGGCGGCGGAAAACGGCATTACCGCCGGTACGTCTGAGACAACGTTCTCTCCGAACCAGACTTGCACCCGCGCACAGATTGTGACGCTGCTGCATAACGATTTCATTCGTTAAGAGAAAAAAAGCATACAAAAATCCTGCCGCGACGGAGCGATCTGTCGCGGTGGGAACACAAAAAAGGAGGACAAACGATGAGAACAGGACATAAACCTGCCCATTGCTTCCCGCTCTCAAACATGCTACGATAGAATCCAGAGAGATAGCTAGGAGGAAACCTGCATGAACATCTTATTTTACGGCGATTCCAACACATGGGGCTTTCAGGGAGATAACCCGAAGGTCAGATTGGCGTATGACAAGCGCTTTACCGGCATCCTTGCCAAGCGCTTTCCGCAGCACCATATTATAGAGGAAGGCCTGCCAGGACGCACCATCTGCATCGACGACCCACTGGACAGGGGACGAAACGGCATGGAAACATTGCCCGTGCTGCTGCAGACGCATGAACCACTGGATCTGGTGGTTATCATGCTGGGCACGAATGACACAAAAATCATGTTTGGACATACGCCGATGACGATGCGGCTGGCAATGGAACGCATGATTCGACTAGTACAAAACACCGATGCGTGGTCGGATACCGGCGTTCGCCCGAAAATTCTGCTGGTTGCGCCGCCGCGCATGGGAGACATTGCACACGGTACGTTTTATGGTATGTTTGACGCGCACAGCGCGGAAATGATCCCAGAGGTTGCCAAGCAGTTCCGCGAACTTGCCCAGCAGTACGGCTGCCTGTTCGTGGACGGCTCGCAGGTCGCAGCGGAACACTGCTGTGATTTTGTGCACCTGACCGCGGCAGAGCATGAACAGATGGCAAAGCTGATTGGGGATGCGATGGAGAAAAACTGCAAGGAATAACGAAAGACAAGTCCAGCCGCTGAGGTAATCCCTTGGCGGCTGTTTTTCTCTTCCCCGCGATTCCCTGACCATATGGAGCATTCCGACCTGTTGGAGTAGAATTAGTGCACGCAAACCCTGTATAATTTCCTTGATGATTTTGTATAGAATCATCAAAAATGACTCGAAAGGGGTTTGTATATGAAAAAGAGGATTTCATCCATGCTGGTTGCGATGCTGATGGTACTCTCTATCGTGCCGGCACAGGCGTTTGCCGTGGAAACGCGCGCGGAAAAGTTAGCCGGTTCTGGCACGGCAGACGATCCGTATCAGATTGCCACGGCACAGCAGTTTGACAGCATCCGCAACGATCTGACGGCACATTATATCCTGACACAGGATATTGACCTGTCATCGGTGGCAGATTTCCAGCCAATCGGCTCTGTGACCTTTGCCGATGCGGATGAAGACGGCAATATGAAGGCGGAAAAGGCCTTTACCGGCACGCTGGACGGCAACGGAAAGACGATTTCCAACGTCACAGTCAAAGACAACGGCAATTTGATTGGCGTCGGCGTGTTCGGCGTGACCATGAATCAGGCGAGCATTACCGATTTGACCCTGTGCAATGTCACCTCGACCGGCAGCAAGGCGCTGGCAACCGGCGGTCTGGTCGGCTACGGCATGTCGCAGGGCGGCGTGAAAAACATCAAGCTGACCGCGTCTCATGGCAAAACCAACACGATCACGGGCACGAACTGTGTCGGCGGCATCGTGGGCGGCAGCGGTTCTCCGATTGTCGATTGCTATGCGGAACAGACAACCATCAATCTGTTCGGTGACAATACGACCGGCGACAACAATTTCTCCGGCGGACGCATTGTCCAGCACGATGTGGCGGAGTGCGGCGCGGCAATTGTCGGCGGCGGCTTTGGCACGACCGTGACCGGCTGCACCGCAAAGAACTGCACGATCAACGCGAATGATGCCTCCGGCGCAAAGGAAGGCGTCGGTATGGGCGGCATCGGCGGCAGTATGCAGTGCATGACCGAGATCAAAAACAATCATGTCGAGAATCTGACGATTAACGCACCGAGCGGCCATGCGATTGGCGGTCTGTGCGGCTACACGGGCAACGGCAACATGCCGGACTATTACGGCACCGAGGCAACCGTTGTAGAGAATTGCTCGGTAAAGAACCTGACCATCAACGCGAAGAATGCGACACATGTCGGCGGCCTGATTGGCACCAACATGTATTACATGGGCATGGAAGGTCAGTTTGTTGTAACTTCTAACTGCTCGGTTTCCGGCAGCATTACTGCGGGCACCGACAGCTCATCGATTTACGGCGCATCGACACCGGGCGCTGTGGCTGGCCGTGCAGCTGGCTGCACGATTGCAGACAATGCGTGCGATGTCAGCGGCTTGACCATCAATGGCAAGAAGGCAGTACAGACTGTTGGCGTGACAAACTGCATGTATGAGAGCGCCGATCAGGATGATGACAAGGATCAGACCAACTCCGGCGAGCAGCTCAACGCGCTGTTTGATACCTATCAGCAGCTGTTCCAGGGCGCGACCTTTGAGAGCAAGTGCGACAAGTATTGGCATGACGGCGCGGCCGCTGTTGTCGGTGAGGATATGGCAGATCAGGCAGCTGCAATCATGAAGGCATCCATCGGCGGCACCGTCCACGGACAGGAAGCCGTAGACAAGTACGAAAAAGACCCGGATGCCACGGCATTTGACTGCCGATTCACACAGAACATTGCGAATCTGACCTTTAACGGCACAGAAATTACCGGCACGGATGCGTCCGGCAAGCAGGTGTTCCGCCATGCCTACAAGTGCATCGGCAATTACAACATTGGCGAAGAGGTAGGCCGAGAGGACTTCGGCGGCTTCGTCATGCAGTCCCTCGACAACAATGAGGACGAGTTCAAGTATTTCCTGATTCTGCCGGATACGCCGGATTCGACCTATCACATTGAATTCCGTTACGGCAGCGACTTGGATGCACTCCAGAAGTACAGCTCCGGTCCGTATGCATACTGGATGGCGGCAGGTATTCCGACCTCTGCGATGCATGAGACCAGCGACGACATCGGCAAGAACGATGCGATGCTGCGCAATGTCATTGCGCTGTTCTGCACGGAAAATCTCTCTCAGATGGCAAACGACCAGACGATTGCCCAGCGCGCCGATCTCGTCGGCACATGGGACGCTTCGGACGAAACCATTGCCGCTCTGCGCAAGGAGACCGGCAAGAGCAAGGCAACCATGTATATGCAGCTGAATGCAGACGGCTTCGGCGCAACCTATGTGGACTTAGAAGGCGACGGCTCGTATTTCAAGGCGAAGAATTACACGTTCTATGCCTACGACAATGACGGCTCGGACAGCAAGCAGTCCGGCGTATACCTTGCTGCGATGGACGATACTACATCCTCCAGCCCATATACCCTGACCACGAAAAACAACAAGACCGTGCTTTCGCTGTATGCGGCGGACGGAACCGCATCTTGGACGAAACGCCGCGAGCCGTTTACCGATGTGCCGCGCGATGCATACTATGCCGATGCGGTGCGCTGGGCGAGCAATCAGGGCGTGACCGGCGGCACGTCTCCGACGACGTTCTCCCCGAACGATGCCTGCACGCGCGCACAGGTGGTCACCTTCCTGTGGAACGCAAACGGCCGCCCGCAGGCAAACAGCCATCCGGCATTTACCGATGTGCCGCGCTCCGCGTATTACTATGATGCCGTTTGCTGGGCAGCAGAGAACGGCATCACGGCAGGCACTTCCAAAACGACATTCTCCCCGAATGCGGCGTGCACCCGTGCGCAGGTTGTGACCTTCCTGTACAACGAGTCGGGCAGACCGGAGGCAGACGGAGACAACCCGTTTGCCGATGTGACGAGCAGCGACTACTATTATGCGCCGGTTGTGTGGGCGCATGATATGGGCATCACGGGCGGTACGTCCAAGACGACGTTCTCCCCGAACGATACCTGCACCCGCGCACAGGTCGTGACGTTCCTGTATCACGAGAACGGTTAAATCGCAGGATTTTTACCTGTCAAAGCCTCCAGCAATTGCCGGAGGCTTTGTTTTTTAAGCTCTGTTTAAGCTGCGAGATGTATGCTATACTTATTCTATCAAGGATCAATCAGGAAAACGGGGCGAAGACGATGAGATTATTATTGGCAGAGGACGAGCTGGCGCTGTCCAAGGCGCTAAAGGCGATTTTGGAGCGCAACAACTATTCCGTCGATGCCGTGTACGACGGGCAGGAAGCGTTAGAATATTTAAACGCGGGAAACAATTATGACGGCGTCATTTTGGATATTATGATGCCGAAGGTAGACGGCATCACGGTGCTCAAGGAGATTCGCGCGCAGGGCAATCTGATTCCGGTCATTTTGCTGACGGCGAAATCCGAAATAGATGACAAAGTGCTGGGTTTAGACGCCGGAGCAAACGACTATTTGACCAAGCCGTTTAACACGCGCGAGCTGCTCGCGCGCATTCGTGCGATGACGCGCACCCAGACGGCGCAGCCGGATTCGCTGTTGCACATGGGCAATGTGACGCTGGACTGCGCGACCTATGAGCTGTCCACGCCGAGCGGCAGCTATCGCTTGGCAAACAAGGAATTTCAGATGATGGAACTGCTCATGAGCAATCAAAACCATCTGATTTCCTCCGAGCGGTTTATGGAGAAAATCTGGGGCTATGACAGCGAGACCGAGATGAATGTCGTGTGGGTGTATATCTCGTATTTGCGCAAAAAACTCACCGCCCTGCACGCCAACATCAAAATCAAGGCGATGCGCAACGCCGGGTACACGTTAGAGGAAATCGTATGATACAGAAACTGCGAACCAAGCTGATTGTCGCGTCCATGCTGTCGCTGGTGTTGGTGCTGACGATTATCATCGGCGCGGCGAGTGTGCTCAATTACCGCGATATTACGACAAATGCAGACAGTGTGTTGGCTATTCTACAGGAAAATGACGGCTTCTTCCCCATGATGATGGGAAAGAAGCCGGACAAGCACGATGGGCAGTTCTCGCCCGAGCTGCCGTATGAATCGCGCTATTTCACCGTGTTTTTGAAGGCGGACGGCACGACAAGCGCGGTCAACACCGGCAAAATCGCCGCGGTGGACACTGAAACGGCGATTTCCTACGCGCAGGATGTTCTCGCATCTGGGGATACCAGTGGATTTCACGGAGACTATCGGTATCTCGCATACACCGTGGGAGAGGAAACCCATGTGATTTTCTTAGATACCGGCAGAGAGATGTCCTCGTTCCGGCGATTTTTGTACACAAGCGCCGGTGTCTCGCTGGGCGGTCTGCTGGCGGTGTTCTTGCTGCTGCTGTTCGTCTCCGGCAAAATTGTCAAGCCGTTTGCGGAGACCTATCAAAAGCAAAAGCAGTTCATCACGGATGCCGGACACGAGCTGAAAACGCCGCTGACGATTATCGACGCAGATGCCCAAGTGCTGGAAATGGATGTGGGCGAAAATGAATGGCTGAGCGACATTCAGGCGCAGACCAAGCGGCTGGCGCAGCTGACAAACAGCATGTTGCAGCTCGCGCGGATGGAAGAACAGCCGCAGGTGGAAAAAATCGCATTTCCACTGTCTGATGTCGTGCAGGAGACCGCGGAGACCTTCGGGACACTGGCAAAGACGCACGAGAAAACGCTGTCTGTCGACATCGAGCCGATGCTGTCTATGACCGGAGACGAAAAAGCGATTCGGCAGCTGCTGTCGATTTTGCTGGACAACGCAGTGAAATATGCCGACGAGCACGGGAAAATTACCGTTTCGCTGAAAAAACACAAAAATCACATCCAGATAAGTGTATACAACACCGCGCAGGCGATAGACAGAGAGAGCCTGCCGCATTTGTTCGACCGGTTTTACCGGACAGATGCCTCGAGAAATTCTCGCACGGGGGGATATGGTCTCGGGCTTTCGATTGCTTCTTCTATCGTCGCCGCACATAAGGGAAAAATCTGGGCGGAGACGGCGGACGGGAAATCCCTGCGCATCACGGCGAGTTTTCCGTGCCATTAACTGATACAATAAAGCGCGCATTCTGAGATAGAATGCGCGCTTTATTTTTATGTTCAATTGAAGAGAAGGGGGCTGTTTATGCGTGCTCTGCGCGCAGCTGCTTGGCAGCCTGCACCAGATGTTCCAGGCTTGCCTTGGTCTCCGGCACGCCGCGGGTCTTCAGGCCACAGTCCGGGTTGACCCACAGTTTGTGCGGCTCGATGCGCAGCAGCATCTGCTCCAGTGCCGCATGAATTTCCTCGACAGACGGCACACGCGGGGAGTGGATGTCATAGACGCCCGGGCCGACCTCGGTCTGGAAGTGGTTTGCCTTGAGCGAATCCAGAATTTCCAGATTGGAGCGGGATGCCTCAAACGTGATGACATCGGCGTCCATGCTGTCAATTGCCGGAATAATATCGGTAAATTCACTGTAGCACATGTGAGTGTGAATCTGGGTCTCCGGCTTGACGCCGCTGTGTACCAGACGGAATGCCGGAATGGCCCAGTCCAGATACTCGCTGTACCAGTCGGACTTGCGCAGCGGCAGCTTTTCGCGCAGGGCTGCCTCATCGACCTGAATGATGCGGATGCCGTGTGCCTCGAGATCCAGCACTTCATCGCGAATGGCCAGCGCGATCTGGTAGGTGCTCTCCTTAATGGAGATGTCCTCGCGCGGGAACGACCAGTTGAGAATCGTTACCGGACCGGTCAGCATACCCTTCATCGGCTTTTTGGTCAGGCTCTGTGCGTAGACAGACCAATCCACGGTCATCGAACCGGCGCGGGACACATCGCCCCAGATAATCGGCGGCTTGACGCAGCGGGTGCCGTAGGACTGTACCCACGCCTTTTCGGTAAACAGGTAGCCGTTGAGCTGCTCGCCAAAATATTCCACCATGTCATTTCTCTCAAATTCGCCATGAACCAATACATCGAGATCGACGTCTTCCTGCCACTTGACCCATTCGGCAATCTTGCTCTTGCAGAAGTCGGTGTACTCCTGTGCGCTCAGCTTGCCGGTGCGGAATGCCTTGCGGCTGGACTTGACGTCAGCGGTCTGCGGGAAGGAACCGATGGTCGTGGTCGGGAACAGCGGCAGCTGGAATTCCTCCTTCTGGATGCGCTCGCGCGCGTCGAATGCCGGCAGACGGGTAAAATCGCTGTCGCGGATGGCTGCGGTGCGGGTGTGAACTGCCTCGTCATAGCTGTTCGGGCGCTTGTGCGCAAACAGCGCGGTGTTTTTGTTCAGCGCTTCGGTGTCGCCGGTGTTGACGATGGCTTTGAGCTGTGCCAGCTCGTCCAGCTTTTCCTCTGCGAAGGCAAAATGACAGGTGTATGCTTCCGGCAGCTTGGTCTCGCTCTTGAGCGTGTACGGCACGTGCAGCAGCGAGCAGGACGTGCTGAGAACGACGGAAATGTTCTGATTTTTCAGCGTATTCAGAATGTTCAGCGTCTTTTCGTAGTTGTTGCGCCAGATGTTTCTGCCGTTTACAAGACCGGCAAACAGCAGCTTGTCGGACGGGAAACCGTGCTTTTGCACCAGAGCGGCGGTCTGCTTGCCCTGCACAAAGTCCAGACCGATGCCGTCGAAGTCAAGTGCGGTCACGTGCTCATAGCCGTCGCGGATGTCACCGAAATAGGTCTGCAACAGCACGCGGGTGCCACCCTTGGCGGCGAGCACGGTGTGGTACAGCTGATCGAACAGAGAGAGGTCATCCTCGGTCAAATCGTGCACGAGGTACGGCTCGTCGAACTGTACCCACGGCGCGCCGAGCTGGCTGAACCGCTCCAGATACAGCGCATACGCCTGCGCCAGCGGGCGAGCGAACTGCTCGGCGTGCTTGTTGCCGGTGTAGGTCAGCAGCTTGAGCAGGGTGAACGGGCCGACGATAACCGGCTTGGTTACAATGCCGAGTGCCTTTGCTTCGAGAAATTCGTCAAACGGCTTGGTGCCGACGAGAGCAATCTCGGTGTCGTCGGAAATTTCCGGTACCATATAGTGATAATTGGTGTCGAACCACTTTTTCATGGCGAATGCCTTGACGTCACCGGCAGCGCCCTGATAACCGCGTGCCATCGCAAAATGCTGGGCGAGCGGGGACAGATTCAGCTGCGCATAGCGCTGCGGCACGATATGGAACAAAACGGCCGCATCGAGTACATTGTCATAAAACGAAAAATCGTTGGACGGGATTAAATCAATGCCTGCGTCCTTTTGCCGCTGCCACTGGGTGCGGCGGATGTCCTTGGCGGTCTGCTGCAAGTCCTGCTCGTTGATCTCGCCGCGGAAATATTTCTCGGTTGCAAATTTTAATTCTCTCAGCGCGCCGACGCGCGGGTATCCAATAACCGATGTCTGCATGGTACATTCCTCCTGTGTGCGGTTGCAATTTTCTGATGCACTCAGTATAGCGGACAGCGCCGGAAAAATAAAATATCCATTTTTCGCGGTTGGGTATAGATAAAACCAATACCCAGAAATTTTAAGTTGAGTTAAGGTTGGCTTTAAAGTTGCTTTAAGTCAGCGCCGGTATACTTGAGCCATACAAACGAGAACGAGACCAAAAGGAGTGAAAAAATATGGCATATCAAGCAACCTTTCAGCGCTATGAGAGCAAATATCTGTTGACGAGACAGCAGAAACACGCAGTTTTGCAGGCGATGCAGCCGCATATGCAATTGGATGCCTACGGGCGCACAACGATACGCAATATTTACTATGACACACCCGACTATCGGCTCATCCGCCGGTCACTGGAAAAGCCGGTATATAAAGAAAAGCTGCGCATCCGCAGCTATCAGAGAGTCACACCGGGCGATCCGGTGTTTGTGGAATTAAAGAAAAAATACCAGTCGGTCGTATACAAACGCAGACTCACGCTGCCGGAGGCGCAGGTCATGCACAGCTTTCAGACGGGGCAGCCGCTTCCGGTGCAGTCGCAGATTGCCGAGGAAATTGCATATTTCCGCGCGTATTACAAAAAGCTGGAACCGGCGGTTTTTCTGTCCTATGAACGCGAGGCATTTTACTCGCTGGACGGCAGCGAATTCCGCGTGACGTTTGATGAAAATATCCTGTATCGGGAACGCGACATTTCGCTGGGCAGTGCGATAACTGGCACACCGATTCTGTCGTGCGGACAAACGCTGATGGAAATCAAATGCGCAGGCGGTCTGCCGCTGTGGATGTGCCGCGCGCTGCGCGAATCGCGCATTTTTCAAACGTCGTTCTCCAAGTACGGGAGAGCATATCAAGAGATACTATCGCAAAAAACGAAAACACAAGAGGAGTATGTATATGTTTGCTAATGTATTTCAGGGAATTTTTGACACCGATATGACACAGGTCATTGCCCTGTCGGATTTTCTGCTGTGCGTGTGCAGTGCGCTGGTCATCGGACTGATTTTGGCGGGGTTCTATATGTACCGCACCAAGTACACCAAGAGCTTTGTCGCCACGCTCGTGCTGCTTCCGGCGGTCGTGTGTGTGGTCATTATGATGGTCAATGGCAATGTCGGCACGGGCGTTGCGGTTGCCGGTGCGTTCAGTCTGGTTCGATTCCGTTCGGTGCCCGGCTCCGCCAAGGAGATCGGCGCGATTTTCCTCGCCATGGGAACCGGCCTGCTTGTCGGCATGGGGTATATCGGCTATGCGGTTTTGTGTGCGGTGCTGCTCGGCTTTGTCAGTGCCTTGCTGAACGGTATCGACTTCGGCGCCAAAAAGCACGGGGAGCTGTACAAGACCCTGCGCATCACGATTCCGGAGGATTTGGATTATACCGATGTCTTTACGCCGATTTTGCAAGAATACACATCTGCGCATGAACTGACGCAGGTAAAAACAACCAATATGGGCAGTTTGTTCAAGCTCACCTATGATGTGACGCTGCGCCGCGCAGGCGAAGAAAAACAGATGCTCGACAAGCTGCGCTGCCGCAACGGCAACTTAGAAATTACGATTTCCAACCAAGAGACCAACACCAGTGTGCTATAAATGAGGAGAAGCAACTATGAAACGAACACGAGCGATGAGTCTGCTGCTGGTCGGCGTTTTGGCGCTGACGGGATGCAGCACGGCCGGAACCACCGACGCCGGGAGCGCGACAACAACCGCGAGCAGCACGAGCACGGCACAAACCCTCTCGACGATTGACACAACGCAATTGTTCTCTAACAGAGACTTAGAAGTCGGATATGACGAGGAAACTAGTGCAAAAATTACGCTTTCCGATGACAGCGCGTCCAGCGATTCGGACGCGGTCAAGATTGACGGCAGCACGGTGACCATCACGGACGAGGGCACCTATATTCTGTCCGGCACGCTGACCGACGGCCAGATTATTGTCAATGCGGAGGAGTCGGACAAGGTACAGCTGGTGCTGAACGGCGTAAACATCACAAGCGCCACCTGCGCCGCGATTTACGTGGCGCAGGCGGATAAGGTCTTTGTGACAACGGCATCCGGCTCGGAAAATACGCTGACAAACGGCGGCGAATATATCGCCATAGACGACAACAATATTGATGCTGTGATTTTCTCGAAATCCGACTTGACGCTAAATGGAGAAGGCTCGCTGACAATTGACGCCAAGGCAGGGCACGGCATCGTGTCCAAGGATGATCTGGTCTTGACCAGCGGAACCTATACGATTACCGCGGCAAGTCAGGGTCTTTCCGGCAAGGACAGCGTGTGCATTGCGGACGGTACCTACAATATTACCTCCGGCAAGGACGCCATTCACGCGGAAAACACAGACGATACAAACAAGGGATTTGTCTATATTGCAGGCGGCACGTTTACGCTGGATGCGGACGGTGACGGCATCAGCGCGAGCGCGTCTGTGCAGATTGATGACGGCAAGTTCTCCATCACGACCGGCGAGGGAAGCGCGAGCGCGACCATGAAAACCGAGCAAATGGGCGACCCGAGACAGCAGGATCAGACCCAAACAGAAAGCACCGATACCGACACGGATTCGACCAGCCAGAAGGGCATCAAATCCGGCACGACCTTGACCATCAACGGCGGTACCTTTGAGACGGATACCGTGGACGATTCCATTCACGCGGGCGGCGATATTGCCGTGACAGACGGCACGTTTACGCTGAAAACCGGCGATGATGCGATGCATTCCGACGCCAATGTGACGATTCAGGGCGGCGCATTCTCTATCCCAACTTGCTATGAGGGCATCGAGGGACTGACCGTGACCATAGACGACGGCACATTTGACATTACGGCAAATGATGACGGCATCAATGCCGCGGATGGCTCCGCGACCAGCAATCGACCGGGCGAAGCCAACGACAATTGCGCGATTACCGTCAACGGCGGCGAGTTCACGATTGTCTCGGACGGCGATTGTCTGGACTCCAACGGCGCATTAACGATTGCGGGCGGCACACTCAATCTGACCTGCAACGGCAACGGAAATACCGCGCTGGACTGCGACGGCACATATACCAATACCGGCGGTTCAGTCACAACAAATGACGGCTCGGAGGAGAATCCGAATGAGATGGGCGGCGGTCAAGGCGCGCCGAACAATCAGAACGGACAGGGCGGCCCGAACGGCGGCAACCCACCGAGCGGTGGAAAACCTCAACAGAAAGACGGTGAAACCACATGAAAACCAGATGGATCGCGTTAATTCCGGCGTATGAGCCGACCGAGCTTCTTTGCCAATTGCTAGAACAGGCAAAACAAGCGGGTTTTACGCTGATTGTTGTCGATGACGGCAGCAGTCCGGCGGCCAAGCCGATTTTTGCGCAGGCGTCCCAATACGCGACGGTACTCCAGCACGAGCAGAACAGGGGAAAGGGCTGTGCGCTCAAAACCGGATTCACCTACATTCGTAACAACTATCCCGCGTCCAGCATCGTTGTGACGCTGGATGCGGACGGACAGCACCGCATCGCGGACGCGCAGCGCATCTGCCGCACGGCGGAGCAGCATCCAGATGCCCTCGTGCTGGGCAGCCGGATGTTCAAAGAAAATGTTCCGCTGCGCAGTTTATTGGGAAATACGACAACACGTCTGGTGTATCATATTACCACAGGGCAGAAGGTGCAGGACACCCAGACCGGCCTGCGCGCGTGCAGCGCGCGGCTGTTGGACACGCTTTTAGAGATACCAGGGCAGCGGTATGAGTACGAGATGAATGTCCTGCTGACTTGCTCCAAGGCAGGCATTCCGATTCGAGAGGTGGAGATTGAAACGATTTACATTGATGACAATGCAGGCTCGCATTTTGACACGGTAAAGGATTCCTGCCGCATCTATAAGGAAATTTTGAAATTTTCCGCGTCCTCGCTGACCAGCTTTTGTCTGGACTATGGACTGTATAGCATTTTATCCGCGCTGACTTCCAGCATTGTGGTATCGAATATCTTAGCGCGCGTGGTCAGCGCATCGGTGAATTACACGATGAATCGCCGCTTGGTGTTCAAGAGCCAGTCGCATGTGGTGCAGTCCGCCGTGCAGTATGCCGTACTTGCGAGCTTGATTTTACTCGGCAACACGATTGTGCTCAGCCTGCTCATTCACTCGCTGGGCATGAACCGGTATCTTGCCAAATTGTTGACAGAAATCCTGTTTTTCTGCATGAGCTGGCTGGTACAGCGCAAAATTATCTTCCGCACCAAAACGCCGATCAAAGGAAAGGGATGAGCGCATGTTTTTCAAACGGCACCGGTGGGCGATCGCCTACACCTTGGCTTTGCTTGGGTTTACGGGGTATCTCGCGGTCGATACGTTTGCCATTTCGCGCGTGTACACGGTTGTAGAGAGCGAAGCATCAAACACGAGTGAAACGGCAAGTTCCGGCAATGTGGTATCTACGGAGACCGCATACAGCGATGACAACATCACGATTTCCCTGACGGAATACCGCGAATACGATACATCAATTTATGTGGCGGATGTGCAGGTCTCTTCGCCGGAATATTTGAAAACCGCGCTCGCACAAAACGCCTACGGGCGCAATGTGACGGAAAAAACCTCAGAAATGGCGGAGGACAACAACGCAATCCTCGCCATCAATGGCGATTACTACGGCGCACAGGAGAGCGGCTATGTCATCCGCAACGGCGTCATATACCGTGATACGGCATCGGACGGACAAGAGGACTTGGTAATTTATCAGGACGGCAGTTTTGACATCATCCAAGAGGATGAAATCACCGCACAGGAGCTATTGGACAACGGCGCGCAGCAGGTGCTGTCGTTTGGCCCTGCTCTGCTGGAAAACAGCACGATTTCCGTCTCTCAGAACGACGAAGTCGGCAAGGCAAAGGCGAGCAATCCGCGCACCGCGATTGGCATGATCGACGATTTGCACTATGTGTTCGTGGTTTCGGACGGCAGAACCAGTGAGAGCACCGGCTTGTCGTTATATCAGATGGCGGAATTTATGCAGAGCTTAGGCGCGAAAACCGCATATAATTTGGACGGCGGCGGCTCGTCCACCATGTATTTTAACGGCAAAGTGGTCAACAATCCGACTACGAACGGCAGCCGCATCGAGGAGAGGAGCGTGAGCGACATTGTGTACATCGGCGAATAAGCAAACACGAAAAACTGTTACAAAAACAGCATTTGTATATTTGATAGTCTCAATTGTCTGCGCGGCGTTCGGCGCGATTTATGAGCTGTTCAGTCATGAGGTATACTCATATTTTATGCTTTATGCGTTTTTATTCCCGCTGATCGGCGGCACGCTCCCGTTTTTTGTTCTGGCGTGTTCCCGCATTCGCCTGCCGGATGCTATCGCCTGCAGGCTGTATCATGCGGGCATTGCCGCGCTGACCGTCGGCAGCCTGTTCACCGGCGTGCTGGAGATCTACGGCACGACAAATCGCCTGACGGCGGTGTATTGGATCGTCGGCGCGGGGCTGGTTGCACTGGGCGTGGGAAAATATGGCCTGCATCGCAAGACAGGATCATAAATTGATCTCTGTCTTGCGTCGGCTGATTCCATACACAAGGAGTGTCAACGGGGCAGTGACGGCAAGAATCGGATAAAAATAGATAATATTGACGTGTCCGTACAAGATACCGCCGAGAATCGGCCCCAAAGCCATTCCCAAATCCAATCCGACATAGAATGTACTGTTGGCAAGCCCTCGTCTGCCTTCTCCGGCGAGCAGAATCGCCTTGGACTGGCACACGGAATACATGATTCCGTAACCGCCTGCCATAAACACTGCCGCCAAAAGCATTGCAAGGTCATTCTGCATGATGGTTAATATGGCAATGCTGATAAACGCACTGGCAGAGCTGAGAATAAGAAAAAACGAAAACGGCTTCTTGTCAAAGAGATTTTTCAGCGATAGACGCAAAATAAAAATGATCGCAGCGTATAACGGGAAGAACAGGCTGACCGTGACATGCAGCTGTTTTTTCGCAACATAACTGACCAGAAACGATTGCGTCGCACAGTACGGAATGGCAAATAACATAATAATCAGGGCGACAGGGATAACGTTTTTATCGACGATTTCCCATGCTTTTCCTGTATTTGTGTTTACTTCTGGATCAGGTAAAGTCGGTTCGCCTTTATCATGGATCAATTGGATGCTCACAACCGTCAAGGCAATGGAGATGGCGGCGACGAGAAATGCTGGTTGATAGCCGATTCTCTGATAAATGCTCACGCCGATTGCCGGTGCAATCGCCATGGCGAGGGCATTCATGGTTCCGTATAATCCCATGCCGGAGCCAATTTTGTCCTTTGGCAGCATGTTCGACATCCAAGTGGACATGCAGACGGAACAGCAGGAATACCCGATGCCATTGACGATGCGTGCAACAATAATACAAACCGGATTCCAAGCGAGAATGTAGCCGATACACGAAATCGCCATAAGGCCTGCGCCGACAAACGACAAGTGGTATTTGCTGATTTTATCTGCCAGATTGCCCACGATAGGACGGCAAATCAGCGCACAGATGTTCATCAGTCCGCCGATCACGCCCATCATCGTGGCTGCTGCGCCCAGACTTTCTGCATAACCGGCGATCAACGGGGTGACAAGCATGGGGCTTGCCAGATAGAAAAAGCTCGCAAGCAAAAGAAAACCAATATCCTGTTTTACTCTTGTCTGTTTCATTCCATGTTCCTCCTTGCAAATATACAGCGTGCTGTATATTCGGCTAAAAAATTTATTCCATATTTTTTAACGCTTTGGCAATCAGAGCGGAAAACTGTTCCTGTTCGGTTTCCGTCATGCTGGATAATAAGCGATAACCGGTATGGGTTCCGTTTTGCTTCAAGCGCTCGACAATCTGTATTCCTTTTTCTGTCAGAGATACCGTCTTGCATCTCCCGTCCGATGCCGCGACAGACAACGTCAAAAAGCCTTTTTCCTCTAATCGCTTCACGATGCCTCGTGCCGTTTGGTGCCGGATGTGCAGATGGTCTTTTAAATCGGAAATGCTTGTATCCGTATGAAAATAGAAGAAGGTTAAGCTGTCCGCCTGCTCGGCTGTGAGATGCAATTCTTTCAGATGGCCGTTTCGGCTTTTTAGAATCTGATTTGCCAGCGTCAGTACCTGTCTGGCCAGTGCATATTCGTTGTTTTTCATGGATTTCACCTCCGCACAGAAAAATCATACAGCATACTGTATGATTGTAGCTTCTTTCCTGTGATTTGTCAAGATGGGTAAACGTGTTATTGTCCCGTTCGGCGCGGCTGCGCCGAAACGCTGCTGCGACGAGCCATAGATGACGCAAAACAGCAGGGCAGGAAAGGTCTTGTCCTGACCTGCAAACAACAGCTCATTCCGTATTATGCGAAACTGGGATTTTCCGATGAGGGCGTGTCCGAGAAATCCACGCACGGAAACGTCACGTGGCATCAGATGCGGTTGTCGTTGGCATAAAACTCGGCATTAGCAAGAATACTGCATCTGTATCTGGTGGAGCAGGGCATTTCCAATGGGAGAATCCTTCAGACAGATACAGTAATAGCAGGCGGCAGCCGCTGGATCTAAAATCGGGACTGCAATTCGATTGGGTCTTAAAATATGATGCCGGATTCCAATATCCGTATTGAATGAGGCAAACGAAGAATTTTGGGCAATTGTGTTAATTTCTTCGTTTGTGTCTTGTTCGATCAGCTGGGAATCCGGCATATATTTTTTCACCACATCGCGCCAGAATCCGACTTCGGACGGCATCAGCATGGTAACGCCGTTGATTTCTGCAAATGTAACCCTGTCCTTGCTGGCAGGCTGATGATCCGGCGGAAAACAATAGTATAACCGTTCACAAAAGGTTTTCTGACACAGGCAGGTTTCCTCGTTGAGCGGCCGGTTTAATATTATCATCTGATAGGTATTGGCGTATAATCCGTCAAGCAAGGTCTGCTCGTCCCGTATTTCCGACCGAATGGTTTTCCCACGGCAATATTCTGCAAGCAGGGGACGAAATTCCTGAAGAGGAACAGGCGCAATACTTCCGATGGAAAAGATATGTTTTGCCTGTTCTAGGCGGCGCGCAGCATCTTTCATTTGCATTTCCAGAGAAAGTATTTGTCTGGCATATCCGGCGACCAGCTTTCCCGTGTCGTTTAATTGGATTCGTTTTCGGCTTCGGTTGAACAGCGGAACGCCGATTTCATTCTCCAGCTTTTGCATAGAACGGGTCAAGGTAGGCTGGGTGAGATGAATCTTTTTTGCGGCTTCACTGAGCGTGCCGCAATCCTCCAGTGCGAGCAGCTGTTCCAGTAAATAGAGTTCTATCATTAGGCATCTCCTATATATACGTGATACGTATATTATAATACACAATCGGTATTTTACAACAGGAAACCGATCTGGTACACTTTTAATAAACTAACATTGGAGGGAAAGACCATGCAGACAAAGCGGTTAAATGATGGCGTTGAAATTCCGGTATATGGTTTCGGAACATTTCAGATTCCGGCAGATGGCAGCACCTATCGGGCAGTAAAAGAAGCTCTTGCACTGGGAATCAGACACATTGATACAGCAGTTGCGTATTTTAATGAGCAGGAAGTTGGTCAGGCAATTCGTGAAAGTGGAATTCCCAGAGAGGAAATCTTTGTCACCAGTAAGCTGTGGTTACAGGATTACGGATATGAACCGGCAAAGAAGGGAATTGAGACCTCTCTTCGGAAATTGGGACTCGACTATTTGGATCTGTATCTGATTCATCAGCCATACGGGGATGTTCCGGGAGCATGGAGAGCGATGGAGGATGCAAAGAAAGAGGGAAAAATCCGTTCCATTGGTGTCAGCAATATGACCGTAAAAATCTGGAATCAGTTTATCCCGCAGTTTGATACGCTGCCGTCTGTCAATCAGATTGAGTTCAATCCATACTGCCAGCAGAAAGAAATCAGAACAATCATGGCGGATGCCGGTGTTGCGCTGGAAGCATGGGGCCCGCTGGGGCAGGGAAATGCGGATCTGCTTTCCGATCCGGTCATTGTAAACATTGCGCAAGCCCATGGCAAGGATGTCGGTCAGATCATTCTTCGGTTTGAGCATCAGGAGGGTGCGATCATCTTTCCGAAGTCCACCCATCCGGAACGAATGAAGAGCAATATGGAAATTTTCGACTTTGCTCTGAATGAGGAGGAAATGAACGCCATTCGTGCGCTGGATACCGGAAAAGGATGCTTTGACCATGACGCGCCGGGCGTTGCGGAATTTTTGATTTCCAATTTTGATGTACATGCAGACGATTAAGGAGAGAAAACAATATGCCATATATTGCCATCAAAGCGTTTCCGAAGGACGAGGAAATAAAGAAACGAGTCGTGGACAAAATCAACCAGATTTTTTTGGAGGAATGGGGATGCCCGCAGCAGGCAGTGACCATTTCCGTAGAGGAAATCGCGCCGGATGACTGGAATGAAACCGTGGTAAAGCCGGAAATAGAGCCGAAAAAAGACTGTATGATGATTTTGAACGGTCAAAAAAAGGATGTGTAATTCGGGAAATCCGCTGACAGGGATTTTCCCGTGCTGAAACAATGCCAAACGGCAGCCCGCGTTATTGCGCAGGCTGCCGTTTGGTTTCTCTTTGTCTCAATTGGCTCACGGCGTCGTTGGTTCAGCTTGTATGCTTGCGGATTTCATGGTAAACTATATATACTTGTTAAGATGAAATCTCTTGTTGGTGAGCGGAAAGGAGCGGCGTATGAACGATTTGAAATTACCGGTTGGCATCTCGGATTTTCGGGAAATCCAAACGGGTTCGTATTATTATATTGATAAAACGAACCTGATTTCGGAAATGCTTACGGGTGGTATTCCCAAGGTCAATTTGATTACTCGTCCGCGGCGTTTTGGCAAGTCGCTCGCCATGAGTATGCTTGCCAACTTTCTGGATATTTCAAAGGACAGCAAAAAGATTTTTGAGGGACTTACCATCGCACGAAATGCTGCACTCTGCGAAACATGGATGAATCAGTGTCCAGTTATTTTTTTCTCGTTTAAGGATACGGATGGCTTGCGTTTTGAAAGTGCATACGGGATGCTTCAAATGAAGCTCGCTTTTGCATTTCAAGACTACAGTTTTTTGCTGCGTGATGATGCCATTTCCGAGCAGGACAAACGGGTATTTGAGGGTATTTTGAATCGTACTGCATCGGAAGATGAGGTCAAAAGCAGTTTCCTGTTGTTGACGCGAATGTTGGAACAGCATTATCAAAAGCCGGTCGTTGTGCTGCTGGATGAATATGATGTCCCCATCGCAAAGGCGAGCAGCAATGGATACTATGCGCAAATGCTTGATGTGATGCGTGCGATGCTGAGTACGACAGGAAAAGACAATACCTCGCTCCATTTTGCAGTCATTACAGGCTGTCTGAAAATTGCAAAAGAAAGTATTTTTACCGGCACAAACAATTTTGTTTCAGATACAATCTTATCGCCACGGCTGAGTGATTTCTTTGGATTTACGGAAAAAGACGTTGAGAGAATACTGAAAGATGCCGATATAGAGGATGAATTGCCTGCAATCAAGGCATGGTATGACGGGTATCATTTCGGCAGTGCGGATATTTTCTGTCCGTGGGATGTTATCAATTATCTAAGAGATTTTCAGTATGGCGTGACGAAGAAGCCGAAAAGCTATTGGAAAAATACGAGTGATAATGCAATTATTCGTTCCTTTATTGATTATGCTGGTGACAGTATTGCAACAAAGCTGGAAACATTGATGGCAGGCGGCTATATCGTTGAGCATATTGAAGAAAACCTTACCTATAATTATTTGCACTCTTCGGAGGAAAATCTTTGGAGTATCCTCTATCTAACGGGTTATCTGACCCAAGTAAGAGAAGCTGATCTGACGGAAACCTTACCGGATGACTGCTCTGCATTAACGATTCCAAATGCAGAAATCCGAGAAATCTTTGAGAGTACCGTTGTAAAATGGTTCAGCGACAGTGCAAAATCGTGGGATCGTACATCCCTGTTTGATGCTGTTTGGAGCGGTGATGATGAAGTGCTCACAAGAGAAATGACCAAGCTGCTCCGCATGACAATCGGCTATCATGATTATAGAGAGGATTTCTATCACGCTTTTTTGGCAGGTATCTTTGCCGGAGCAGGTTATGTTGTGGAATCCAAAAGAGCATGGAGAAGGCCGCAGCGATGTTATTGTAAAAGATATTCGCAATGGACGAATTGCTATTTTTGAAGCAAAATATGCCAGAAAATTGGATGCACTGTCCGACGCCTGCAAGACAGCGATTCAGCAAATGGATGATCGTATGTATGCAGAGGACTTTCGGGATGATTACGATGACATTCTCTGTTATGGCATTGCGTTTTTCAAAAAGCGCTGCCTAGTTCAGAAAAAATAAAAGACTATATGATGATTTTAAACGGTCAAAAAAGGATATGTAATTCGGTGACAAGGATTCCCGTGCCGAAACGATGCCAAACGGCAGCCCGTGTTATTGCGCAGGCTGCCGTTTGGTTTCTTTTTGTCTAAACCGGCTCACGGTGTCGCCGGTCCAGATGGAAAAAACGCGCCATTGTCTTGGCAATTCGCGCCATGGAAGCAAAATGGATCTTCGATCGTTACTATTTTAGAAATCTTTCGTAGTATCCGCTGTTAGGATAGGCATAAGGGCTGTTTTTATCCTTGAACTTGGCTTCAGGAACAAATACCAGAATGCTGATGATACCAAGCACTGCGACACACCAGCCAATGTCTGCCGCCGAAAGACCCTGCACCGCCATCTGCCAGATCATGATGCAGCCCAGCGGCAGAAAGCCGGTGTAAGCAGACAGGGAACCGGTACCGTAAATCGTAGTTTTGCCTTTGCTCTTGAATTTCCTATAGGCACGGATGCCAAAATACGTGTGGACAGACACTTCCAACGCACTAAAGCTGGTTGCTCCCAACAAAATACCGCTGGGGACTGGTTTTCCGGTGACAGAAAAATACAGAACCAGCAATGCATACAGGATAGTTGTTCCCAGCACGGTAATCATGTCAGAAGCACGGTTCATCGGATAGGCGTTAGGGAAGTCGGATTTATTGAGAAACAAATTGTACTGATAGGCGAAGCCGCCGGGGAAGATCCATTCTTCGGTTGCGTGGATAGGAACCAGCGCCGTGATTGCCGCAACACATTTCAGAGCCGTTGACCAGGTATTCCAGTTCACAAGAATTAGAACGATCATAAGTGCTGCAATCAGCAGCCCGCATTTCAGCCATGCGGTTTTGCACCAGTCGTTGAAACGAGATTTTTTCATGAAAAGCACCTCCGTTTATTTCTGAGACTGTTGTATCACATTTCGAGTTATGATACAATAGTCTCAGAACTTGTTATACAAATATCGAAAAAATGACTCAGAACGGAGGATACCATGTATCATATTTCCCATGATAAGCGGGCACAGAAATCAGCAGAACTTATTTGGCAGGGCATGGAGCAGTGCTTACAGGAAAAGCCGCTTGACAAACTGCGAATCAGTGACATTAATCAGAAGTCGTATGTCAGCCGTGCCACGTTTTACCGTCTGTTTGACGGTTTACAGGATGTACTGGTTTATGCATGTGACCGGATATACAGCCAACTGGCAGAGGCGGTGAATGGTGCGAAAATTCATTCCAGACAGGAATTTTTTCTTTTATTGATAGAAAAATGGATGAAACAAGAGGTTCTCATTCAAACACTGGTAGAAAATAATCTGACCGGTATTCTTTATGAGACACATATGAAAAATCGAGATTTTATGAAAGCGATCTTTTTGAACGATACAACACTTTCTGAGCAGGAGACAGATTATCTGGTATCTATTCTTGCCAATATCATTCCTGCCGCCATGAATATTTGGTATCGGCATGGAAAAACCGAATCACCAGCAACCGTATATCAAGCCGTGAGCCGGAGCGTAACGATCATTGGAGAGAAAATTTAACTGAACAAAATAATGTTTTTGTTCAGTAATGAACATAGAGTGCAATATCACCCTCTTGATTTTTCCGTCCATGTAGGTTACAATACAGGGAAATCACGGAGGGTTATAACATGATTTTTCATCAGCGAATCATCCCCATTTTAGATCCTTGGCACGTTGGATTTGATTTTACACCAAATTCGACGAATACAAGGAGAAACCTATGAGCAATCCAATCAAAAATCTGACAAAAAAAGAATGGGCACTTTGGCTCATTTCTCTCAGCGCAGTGGTGTTATCTAATCTGCTGTCGGAAAATATTGACCTGCTGACGCTGTTTGCCGCGTGTATCGGCATCACATCGCTGATTTTTGCCGCCAAGGGCAACGTCTGGGCGCAAATCCTGATGATTGTGTTCAGTATTTTGTACAGCATCATTTCCTGGCGGTTTCATTACTGGGGCGAGATGATTACCTATCTCGGCATGACGCTGCCGATGGCGGTCTGGTCAACGATCACATGGATGAAAAACCCGTCTGAAAACGGCAATGAAGTGGCGATTCAAAAGCTGACAAAAAAGCATATCCTTGCCCTCGCCTTTTTCGGCACGCTGACCACCATTGTCTTTTTCCTGATTCTGCGCGCGCTGGACACCCCAAACCTTGCGTTCAGCACGCTTTCCATCGTGACGAGCTTTCTCGCGGCGGCACTGACCATGCTGCGCACCTCGTATTATGCGCTGGGCTATGCGTCCAATGATCTCGTGCTCATTGTGCTGTGGGTCTATGCGTCGCTGGGCAATCCGATGTACATTCCCGTCGTTGTCAATTTTATTATTTTCTTTTTCAACGACATGTACGGATTTATCAGCTGGAAAAAGCGGGAAAAACAGGTCGAAAATCGCAAGTATGTGACCGGTTAAATGGAATAATCAAACTGCCAAGAGTGTTGAAACGCTCTTGGCAGTTTTTTCTTGCTTTTCTATGAAAAACTGGCGAAGTACCGCTGCAAAACATCGACGAAGGCACCGATATGAATGCCATCGACAAAGGAGTGATGCGCCTGCACAGAGATCGGCATGATGAGCTTTCCGTCCTTTTCGTCATATTTTCCCCAGTCAAACAGCGGGGTGGCATTGTCCTTTTTGCCGGAATTGGTATGGGAAATATGAGTGTATGTCACCCAAGGCATCGGAGAACACTGAAACACATCATTTCCCAGCGGCCCTGTAAAATAGGCTTCCTGCTCCTCTGCGACTTTCTTCGCATGGACACAATACGCTGTCAGATCATCCATCATCGGAACAGTGACTACCTTAAACAGGTTTGTTTTCCGGTTTAGATAGGTAAATGCGGTATCAATGGCATCAAATAAAACAACCTTTCCGTCTACAAAGCGATAGCGAAACGCCTCGATTTGATTGGCGCAGTGACAGACGGCATAGACCATAGCCAGTGTAAAAGAGAGATGATGGTCTTTGACATATGCTCTAAATGCCGTCACATCCGCCTCAAAGGTCACACAAAATGCCGGTTCTACGCTGTTTCTAAAAACCATGCAGTGCGTGGCTCTTTCCCATGTGGATTCATCTATGATTTGATATGTATTTGCCATAGGCACTTTCCCTCCGTTCCTGCCACTAGTATATCGAAAATTCGACATGGAGTAAATACCAATTTTCGCAGAAAAAAGCCCCCCGCACAGCGTTTGCCGCGCGGGGGGCTATCATGGTATTGGAACTTATCTTGCGTAGATGCCAAAGCCTTCCGGCATCGGCTCGGTGATGCTCGGTACACCGACGAGGTTCTTCTCGATGAGCTCGCGGGTGCGGGTGCCGTCGGAGATGGCTCTCTCCGGGAATCCGAGCGGGTTGAAGGTTGCGATGGTGTCGTCCTGCTCGTTGAAGCCGATTTCGCGCAGCGTCTTGAAGATGCGGTCGAAATCAATGTCGCCTTCGCCCAGATGGCCGATGTGCGCATGGGCGCGAACCGTGCCGTTTGCGTACAGCGGAGCCGGATTGATGTTGTAGCGGAACAGCTTGGTGTAGTCGTAGGTATCTGCGAACAGCACATGCTTCAGATGCTTGCGCGCATACTTCAGGTTGTGCTCGATGTTACCCTTGCCGCCGTCGTAATGGAACGTGTGCGGGATGGAGTACAGATAACCCAGAGACGGGCTGTCGTAGTAGCGAATGATGTCGTAGGCGTCGTTGTTGTGCTCGTAGAAATCATCCGGGTGTGCCTGAATGTCCAGACGGATGCCGCGCTGCTCCATGATCGGAACCAGCTCGTCCAGAGACTTCATGAGCTTTGCTTCGCACAGCTCCGGATTGTCTCTGCCAGGGCCAAGCTCGGTGTTGAACACGCGGATGTCCATCAGTTCACCGATCTCGAACATCTTCTTCCAGCAGTCTACTGCGTACTGACGAACGAATTCGTCCGGATCCTGCCAGTGGAAGCCGGTGGTCAGAGAAGCGATCTTCAGACCGGCGTCGGCAATAGCCTTCTTGTGCCACAGAACTTCTTCCTTGGTAGCCTTCGGACGCTTCCAGAAGCCCGGGAAGTCTGCGTTGTACGGATTGATATATTCATAGCCTGCGCGAGCAACCGTGTCGTACTGTTCCTCGTATGTCATACCGGTTTCCCAGAATGCGCTGCCGTCAAATGCGATTTTCATAGGTACTCCTCCTCTGTATCGGAATGCTTGAACTCTTTTAATCTATCAATTAGGAAAGCATGGTTTCCTTCAGGAATGCTGCGGATTTCTGAATAGCGATCAGGTTGTTCGGCATCAGCGGGTCTTCTACCTCGATGGATACCGGGCCGTGGTAATCGCCCTCTGCCAGGGTTGCGAAGAAGGTCTTCCACCACAGCGCGTCATGGCCGTAGCCGACTGCGACATAGTTCCACGAACGGGTGACTGCCGGGCCGTTGTAGATGCCCTGCTCGTAGCAGTCCAGACCCTTGATGTGCGGGTTGATGCGGGAATCCTTGCCGTGTACGTGGTAAACAGCCTTCTTCTTGCACAGCTCGCGTGCCATTGCCAGCGGATCGCCGCCCATGAAGAATACGTGGCTCGGGTCCAGATTCAGACCGATGATGTCGCCGACAGCTTCGCGCAGCTTGAGTACGGTCGGCACATTGTAGACGAGGTTCATCGGATGGTTTTCCAGCGCGATGGTCTCGACACCGCAGGACTTTGCGAGGTCAGCGGCCTTGCTCCAGAAGTCAATCGCAACGCCCCACTGATAGTCGAGAACGTCCATCATCTCCGGTGGGAACGTGTGGGTTACCCAGTTCAGTGTGGTGTCGTTCGGTGCACCTGCCGGCAGGCCGGACTGTGCAACAACGTGCTTGACGCCGAGCAGCTCTGCCAGACGGAATGTATTCATGACGTCCGGCGCGTGGCTTGCCCAACGCTCGCCCGGGCCAATCGCATTGGCGGAGCAGTTGAGGGCGTACAGCTCGAGGCCGCGGCTCTCAATGGCGTTCATAAAGTCCTTACGAGCTTCTGCGCTGTGCAGCAGCTTCTCCATGTCCAGATGCGGCGCGCAGGAGTAACCGCCGGTTGCGATCTCGAGCACCTGAATGCCCATCTTGACCGCTTCGTCCAGCACCTGCTCGAACGGCATATCCGGCAGACCGTCTGTAAACAGACCCAGCTTCATCGGATTCGGATTAAAGGATGCCACCGGCATATCAAAATCTTTTGGATCTACACTCATTTTCTTATCCTCCCTAGTCAATCAAAACGCAATCCATGCGGAATCCTTGTCTGCGGACTCTACGCACTTGTCAACCCACTTGACACCGAGTACACCGGCATGAATGTCCGGATACCAGAAGTCGATGTCCTCGCCCTTTTCGCAGCGATCAATCGCAATGGCGAACTTGGTGTACAGATTGCTCCAAGCCTCGAACAGGCCTTCCGGATGGCCGCCGCCGATGCGGTCGTCTGCCAGAGCTTCCGGATACAGATAGCTGTTGCCTCTGCCCAGCAGGCGCGGGGACTCGCCCTGAACCTCATAGGACAGATAGTTCGGCTTTTCCGCGTCCCAAGCGACGGAAGCCTTCTCACCGACGATGCGGATGCGGAAGCCAAACTGCTCGCCTGCGTTGACGCCGCTCGACCAGATGTAGCCGATCGCGCCGTTGTCATATTCCATGATGGACATCGCGTTGTCTTCCAGCTGTCTGCCCTCGACGAACGACTGCTTGGTGCACATCAGTCTCTTGATGTTGAGATCCGGGCAAATCGCCTCGGTCAGGTACAGCATATGGGTGCCAACGTCGCCCATCGAGAATGCCGGGCCTGCCTTCTTCGGGTCAACGCGCCAAGCCTGAGACTGTGCCTTCTTTTCTACGGCTACGTTGTTGCCGCCGTGTGCAAACTGCATATTGATGATGCGGATTTTGCCGAGATCGCCGCGGGCTACCATCTGGCGCGCCTGCTCGATCATCTGGTGACCGGCATAGCCGTAGGAGACGAACATAATCTTGCCCGACTTCTTGACCAGCGCTTCCAGCTCCTCTGCCTGCTCGATGGTGAAGCACAGCGGCTTCTCGCAGTATACGTGCAGACCAGCTTCCAGTGCTGCCTTGGCGATTTCGTAATGGGTAAAGTTCGGGGTTGCGATGGAAACAGCCTGAATGCCGTCCGGGCGCTTTGCCTCTGCCTCGAACATGGTCTTGTAATCCGGGTAGCAGCGGTCTGCAGCTACGTGGCAGTTTTCGCCGAATTCGATGCCGCGCTCCGGCACGATGTCGAATGCGCCTGCTACCAACTCAAAGTTAAAGTCTCTCAGAGCTGCGGAGCGATGGATATAACCAATCTGGCTGCCGCGGCCGCCGCCGACCATGCCCCAACGAATCGGCTTGTCTACGTTCTTTTCTCCGAAGATCATAACGAGTTCCTCCTTATTTGTTCAATAGATGTTTTGTGTGATGTTTACGATCTACTGTTGTGTTCTTGTCTTTCTTGTTGTACATAGTATACAACAGTTTTGGGTTTTTGACTTTCAGATTCCTGCACGACTTTTGCGGAAATCTGGTGTTTTTTTCGCTGTTTTTTCGTGCGGACTGCAAATTCCTGCACAGGTGCTTGCTTACAGAGAGTTTGTCACTCCCCTGCCGCCCGCAGGCGGCAGAGAAGTGACGGGAGAGAGTTATAGAAGTGCGGTGATAAAATATGTTGGATAATTTATGCCGCAATGCCAATAGGCGAGAAGAAGATGTACAGAGCGATTGCCAGAACGGCACCGATAATGCACACGATGTGGCGATACTTCCACGGGGTCAGATCAACCGTGCTGGTTGCCGGCGGATTCCACTCCTCCTGCTTGCTGGTCTTGTTCAGGATCATGTAGAAGGCAATTTCAAGCACGAACAGAACAGCCATTGCGTACAGGTAATGTACCGGTTCTCCGTTGGTCGGATAGGTCGGCTGGATAATCAGGAATGCTGCATACACAACAATGTGGAAGATGGTGACAACCTTCGGGGTCCAGTTCGGCACCTTCTTGAAGAAGATCGCGCCCATAATCGTCGTCAGGATCGGCAGACCCAGGAACTGCATCATGGAGTTCAGGAAGGTGGTGATGCCGTTTGCATACGCGATGAACGGAGAGATCGCAATGGAAATGACTGCGACAACCGTGCCAAAGCGCTTAGCAATCTTGACATAGTACACTTCCGGCTGATCCGGCTTGACAGCTGCCTTGACGATGTCCAGTGCGAACATGGTCGAAGCGGAGTTCAGAACCGAGTTGAAGGACGACAGGATCGCGCCGAACAGAACGGCTGCGAAGAAGCCGAGTACCGGCTTCGGGATAACTGCTGCTACCAGAGCCGGATAGGCAACGTCGATGGCGTTGCTGCCAGCTGCTGCGATGGTGTCCTGAATGGACGGCAGGAAGTATGCGATAACGCCCGGCAGAACGATGTAGAAGAAGCCGATAGACTTCAGGAAGCCGCAGTAAATCGCGCCCTTCTGACCTTCTGCCAGATTCTTTGCTGCCAGCGTGCGCTGTACGAACGACTGGTGGGTGCACCATGCGAACAGGTTGTAGAAGAACATACCGGTGAAGATGAGCGGCCACGGCAGTGCCGGCTGCGCAGCATCCCACGGAGACCAAGCATTGAGCTTTGTCGGTTCGGTATGTACCATGTACATAAAGCCATCAATGATGCCGCTGCCGCCGGTCTCCTTTGCCAGCAGAGCCAGCGCGAGGAACGGAACCATAAAGCCGCCGATGAGCAGGCCGATGCCGTTAATGGTATCGGATACGGCAACCGCCTTCAGGCCGCCGAAAATGGCGTAGCAGGCACCGACGATGCCGATGACGATACACAGGACAGTAACAGCGGAAAAGCGTGTGACGCCCAGCGCACCGGAGAAATCAAAGATTCTCTCAAACGCAACCGCACCGGAGTACAGAATAACCGGCAGGTTCAGGATGGAGTACATAACAACCGTCAGCACGGAGAAAATCAGTCGCGTGGTGCGGTCGAAGCGTGCTTCCATCAGCTCCGGCATCGTGGTGACGCCGTACTTCAAATAGGTTGGCAGGAAGAAGTATGCCAAAATGAACAGGGTGAACAGGGAGCCTACCTCAAACGCCATCGGGCTCATATTGGTAGCCCAGCCCTGGCCGTTTGTGCCGACCAGCTGTTCGGCTGATAGATTCGTTAACAACAAAGAACCGGCAATGACAAAGCCCGGGAGGCCTCGTCCTGCGAGGAAGTAGCCATCGTTGGTGTCCAGTTTGTCTCCTCTCGTCTTAACTGCTGAAATGACAGCAACCAGAACGGTGAAGAACAGGAACGTAATGACTACCCACGGCATGGAACTAAAAAAACTCATATCGTCTCTTTCTCCTTTTTCTTTTTTTGTAGCAAGAATACGTATTTTTTGCTGAAACACACGATGTTTTGCACGCTTTCCGTTGCACTCTCTCGCTGTTTCTGTCTCCTATTATACGGGCAAATGCCGTTTTGCGCCTGCGGATTCCTGCACGACTTTTGCGGGAAATTCCGGTTTTTTTTGACGTTTTTTCGCACGGACTGCAAATTCCTGCATACGCTAACAGACCTCCGGTCTATTGGGCAGGTTTCCCAACAACAGAACGTCTGCGATGTAGATGCTTATGGATGTTCCCTTCTGTTTCTCCATTGGCAAGAAATCGAAAGACCGCCCGCAGGCGGTCTTTCTTGGAGAGAGTATAGGTATAAAAGAGAGAATCGGAATTATAGTTCGCCGCGGGCTTCCCGTTCAGACAGCTCCTGCATGATGGCAGGATACTGCTTTTCCAGACGATGGAAGCACAGCAGAACAGCTGTCACGCCCCACACGATGATAGGGCCTATGACATACAATAAGTAGATGGCGTGAACGGCGGAGGCACTCTGTACGGCTGCCAGTCCGTCATAGCCGGAGGCGGACAGAATGCCGCCGAACGCGGCACTGGTCAGGCCGCCGCCCAGCTTGGAACCGACCGATGCGGCACTGTAAATCAGGCCTTCCAGACGCAGATGCGTCTTCCACTGGCCGTATTCCACCGCGTCCGCGATAAACGAAAAGATGACGCCCATGAGCGGTGCTTCA
Source organism: Eggerthellaceae bacterium (assembly GCA_963588905.1). Lineage (GTDB taxonomy): Bacteria > Bacillota > Clostridia > Oscillospirales > Butyricicoccaceae > Butyricicoccus_A. Next base: position 4,106 of record CAVAJF010000034.1, on the reverse strand, counting down.
CCGATGCCGCGCAGGACGGCGGAGACCATCGCAACGGCATAGCTTTCCGGGTTCGTCATGAGCACGAGCTGTGCGGCAATGCAGACCAGCGCACCCAAGAGGGAGATATTGCGCTTGCTGCACTTTTTCAGCGCAAGGGGCACGAAAAAGATCGCAACAATCATCGGCGCCAGCTCGGCCACGTAAATCGGGCTGGTGAGCAGGCTGTTGTGTAACAGATATTTGCTGTAATAGCTCAGGCTCGTGCCGGACAGCGTCTGATAAATCGACAGCATCCCCCACAGCAGCAGCCCCAAGCCCCAATATTTGTTCTTGAGCAGCGCCTTTAAGCTGGTTCCAATCGGAACCTTGGAATCCGTCTGCGCTTCAAACTGCACGCGCTCCTTGGTGTTCAGGAAGCAGATGAGCAGCAGAGCCAGAGAAATACCGGCGTAAATTGTCGCCGCGATGATCCATGCCCGCTGGTCATCCCCCAGCAGCTTGACCAGCGGCAGGGTCGCCGCCGTTGCCAGAATGCGGCCGAACGGCGAAAGTCCCATGCGAATCGCATTGATGACACCGCGCTCCTGCTGGTTGCGGGTCATCAGCGATGCCAACGAGGAATACGGCAGATTGAGCGCCGTATAACAGATGGTCTGGACAAAGTTATAGGTAATAAAAATATAAATCGCCTTTACCAATCCGCTGGCGCCCGCAGGCACCGTGAACAGCAGGATACAGCCCACGGCATACGGAATACTCATCCACAACACCCACGGTCTGGCCTTTCCGTACTTGGACTTGGTGCGATCGACGATCAGACCCATGATGACATCCGACGCGCCGTCAAACACGCGGGAGATCAGAATAATCAGACCGATGACGCCGACAGAAATACCAATATAATCGGTATAAAAGAAGGTTAAAATACTGGCTGCCAGACCGTATACAATATTGCACGCGGTATCGCCGAGGCCATACGAGATTTTTTCCCGCATCGAGACCTTGACGTCTCCGGCAACCTGAATTTCTGTATCGTTGCTCATGTTGTTCTCCTTTTTCTTTTTGCAGCAAGAATACATATTTTTTGTCGAAATACACGCGCTTTGTGTTCTCTCCAATGCGCGCTCTTGCTGTTTCCACTTCCCTATTATACGGGCAAATGGGCGGTTTCGCCTGCTGATTCCTGCACGACTTTTTCGGAAATTTCCGGTTTTTTCCGGCATTTTTCCGTTTAGACTGCAAATTCCTGCAAAGAGAAACCGACACCCCGTCCCCGGGCAGCTTTTCCATGGAACGAGGTGTCGGTGATTTTTTCAAAAAGTTACAATTTGGACAGATTCTGCGCGCGCTCTGAGACCACGGCGCCGCAGGCGATCAGCACCGCGCCAATCAGCTCGTAGGCGTTAAGATGCTCGTGCAGCAGAATCACGGCGAACACGACCGCCGACAGCGGTTCCAGATAGCCCAGAATCGAGACGGTATCGACCGGCAGCTTGGCAATCTCGGCAAAATACAGATAGCAGCCGATGCCCGTGTTCACGATGCCCAGCACCAGCATCCAGCCCCACTGCTGCAACCCGCTCGGCGGACAGATATTGCGCAGCGCGACCGCAAACACCGCCACGGTCAAAAAGCTGACAACCAGCTGAATCATCGAGTTTTTCAGCCCCGTGATTTCTGGTGCCTTCATCGTAAAGATGACCATGAGCGCGTGCAGCACCGCCGAGGCGAAGCCGCAAAACAGCCCGAAGGAATCGACGGCGGCGCTGCCCATCAGATCCGGCACGGAGATCAAAACAATGCCAAAAAACACGACGCCGAAGCACAGCTTTTGGATGCCGGTAATTTTTTTGTGAAACACAAACGGCGTCAGCAGCATGACAATGACCGGGCCGCAGTAGTACGCGATGGACGACAGCCCCACGCCGATGCGCTGATAGGCTTCATACAGAAAAATCCAGCTGAGTCCCATCGAGATGCCGGACAGGACAACGGCGGCGAGCTGCCGCGGATAGGCAAGCAGCCGGAGCGGCTGCCTCTGCCAGGCAAATAGAAACATTAAAAAAACACTGCCCAATAACGTGCGAAACAGCACAATATTCATGCTGGAAAGCAAAATCTGGCTGGATACGACGCCATTTAACCCAAATAGCAGCAATCCTGCGATATATTTTGCGTGTGAACGATTCATTTTTAACAGGTCTCCTTCTTGCATTTTTTCTAATTTCAGTGTATCATGGGAAGTGGTATAAGTAAAATAAATGTATCGCATATTTTGCATAACAAATCCACATGAATCGGAGGTGCTTGTCTCTATGAACATTTCGAAATATCTCGCATTTGTCAAGACAGTAGAATACGGCAGCTTTACCAGAGCTGCCGAAATGCTGAACTACTCCCAGCCCGGCATCAGCCGCATGATTCACGATCTGGAAAGCGAATGGAAAATGACGCTGCTCGAGCGATGCAGCCGCAACGGCGTCCTCTTGACCTCGGACGGCGCGCGGATGCTCCCCTTTGCGCGGCAAATCTGCGACGATTATGCCAAGCTGTGCATGGAAATCGACGATGTGCACGGGATGCAGTCGGGCATGATCCGCATCGGAACCTTTTCCAGCACGGCAACGCACTGGCTGCCCAACATCATCAAGGCCTTTCAAAAGGACTATCCCGGTATCGACTATGAATTTCTGCTCGGTGATTATGCGGAAATCGAGGCGTGGATCGAGCAGGGGCGCGTGGACTGCGGCTTTGTGCGCCTGCCGACCAAGGCGGAGCTGGACACCATCCCGCTGGCGAATGATCGCCTGCTCGCCATTCTGCCGGAACGGCATCCGCTGACAAAACAGGAGAGCGTGCCGCTCAAGGCGCTATGTCGGGAGCCGTTTCTGCTGCTCGAGCACGGCAAACGCGCCGATGTCTCCGAGCTGTTTGAACGGCACAAGCTGACCCCGCGCGTGCATTTCACGACATGGGACGATTACGCCATTATGAGTATGGTCGAGAGCGGTCTGGGCATCAGCATTCTGCCCGAGCTGATTCTGCGCCGCACGCCGTACCGCATTGTCGCCAAGCCGCTGGACGTCTCCGCCAGCCGCACCATCGGTCTGGCGATGCGCAGCCGGAAAGATGCGTCGGTTGCCGTCAAAAAATTCATCAACTATCTTTCCTACCGCAATCCCTCGGATTAACCGGATAACGAAAAAAAGCTGTGTAAACTTGGGTTTACACAGCTTTTTTGTGTGCTTTCGCCTTATTTTACGGCATAGCGCAGCCAGACCGCGCCGCTGCCATACGACTGCACCGACTGGAGCTGAAGCGGCGTCACGCCGCGCTGCATCGGCAGACCGTCAAACACGGCAGCCATGCCGCCGCGGCCGTCAATGCCCGCGCCGATCAGGATGCTGACCTCGTCCAGCAGTCCGGCAGCGAGGAAACCGGCGTTGATATGTCCGCCGCCGACCACTGCCGCGCGCTTGACGCCGAACACGTTCGCCAGAATCTCGCACGCACGCGGCAGGTCAATGTGTGTCTTGCCGCAGGCAATCCAAGAAATGTGCTTGCCGTCCAGATAGTCCAGATACTCGCGGCTCACCTGCTCGGAGGTCACAATGAGCAGCGGGCGCATGTCATCGCTGTTTTCCCACAGCAAGGTGCCGTGCGTATCGACAACGACCTCATAGCCCTCGGCGTCCGCCTGCTTGGAAAAGGCTTCCTTGTTCAGCGGCGTATGGGTCTTGCTGGAAAAGCTGCCCGGATTCGCCATTTCCAGCTGCGCCGTCACGCGGCCGCTGATGCGCGTCGGCGCGTCCAGCGAATCCAGCGTGTCATAATACTCTTGCACGCCCGGCAGGTGTTCGGTCATCGCGCAGTCGATGCGCCCGTCCACCGAGGTCATCATGTGACAAATAATATATGGTTTGTTCATGGGTGATTCTCCTTTGTACTCTAAGCTACCTATACTGTAGCACCTCAAGTGCACTTGAGGTCAAGGTTTTTTTTCGGGAGAGACCGTCAAATGAAAAGGTAACTTCCGGAATGTAAAAGTTAATTCCGGGTAGCGGACGTTAGGGGATGCGGACAGAATCTTGGACCAAAAAGATTATAGGAGGATCACATGTATT
>CAVAJF010000033.1:0-32344 GCA_963588905.1 Eggerthellaceae bacterium | reverse complement strand
AATACATGTGATCCTCCTATAATCTTTTTGGTCCAAGATTCTGTCCGCATCCCCTCAACGTTAGTATTCTGATTTTTACTTTTACAGTTATTCACACATAATATAAAAAGATACCGACCAATCAAGCCAACTAGTACACCGGCAAGAAAAATATAAACTTTTTTCATTTTATATCTGTTCTCCTCTCAAAACAGCGACACCTGCGTACTTGTCGGCATCTCGGACAGGGCGCCGATGCTGGCGAGTGTCTCGACAACGCTCTTGGACACGCGGGAGCAGCGTACCACGATTTCCTCCTGCGACAGGAACGGGCCGTTTTTGCGTTCTTCGACAATCGCCTGTGCAGCCTGCTCACCGACGCCAGGCATGGACGAGAACGGCGGAATCAGCCCCTTTTCCGTGATGACAAACTGTGTCGCCTCCGATTTATAAATATCCATCGGTTCAAATACAAATCCTCTGTGATAGAACTCATGGACGACCTCTAATGTTGTCATCATATCTTTTTCCACCGCAGAAATTGTCTTGTCGCGTTCTTTTGCCTGCAATTCATGAATTTTATCCAAGCAGACCTGATCTCCCAAAACCATGCAGGAAGCATCAAATGCCTTCGCGCGAATGGAAAAATATGCAGAATAAAACGCCAGCGGCTTATGCACCTTAAACCAGGCAATGCGATACGCCATGATGACATAGGCAACCGCATGTGCCTTCGGGAACATGTACTTGATTTTTTTGCACGAATCAATATACCAGTCCGGTACATCCTGCTTTTTCATCGCTTCTTCCATCTCCGGCTTTAATCCCTTGCCCTTACGCACGGATTCCATCGTCTGGAAGCTTAACTTCGGATCTACACCCTTGCCAATCAGATAGTTCATAATATCATCTCGGCAGCAAATGCATTCTTTCAGCGGAATGCCGTCATGTACCAAATCCTGTGCGTTGCCCAGCCATACATCCGTGCCATGCGACAGGCCGGAAATACAGAACAACTCATCGAACGTCGTCGGTTTGGTCTCCTTTACCATGCCGCGCACGAACTTGGTGCCGAACTCCGGCACAGCAATACAGCCGATGTCGCCCAAAATCGGGTCCGGCTCGTCTGTCACATATTTGAGCGCTTTATTGGACGTAAACAAACTCATGGTCTCCGGATCGCCGAGCGGAATATTCTGCGCGACGACACCGGTCATGTTTTCCATGTGCTTGATAATCGTCGGATCATCGTGTCCCAGCTCGTCCAGCTTGAGCAGGTTTTCGTCGATGGAATGATACTCGAAATGCGTCGTGATAATGTCGGAATTCGGGTCATCCGCCGGATGCTGCACCGGACAGAAGTCGTAAATATCGACTTCCTTCGGCACGACAACGATGCCGCCCGGATGCTGGCCGGTATTTCTGCGGATGCCTGTACAGCCCTTGACCAGCCGGTTTTCCTCTGCGCGTCCAACTTCCATGTCGCGCTCTGCCATGTATTTTTTGACATAGCCGTATGCGGTTTTCTCCGCCACCGTACCAATCGTACCCGCGCGGAATACGTGGTCATGGCCAAACAGCTCACCGGTGTACCAGTGAATCGTCGGCTGATATTCACCGGAAAAGTTCAGGTCAATATCCGGTACTTTATCGCCGTTAAAGCCCAGGAACGTCTCAAATGGAATGGAAAATCCCTCTTGATTGAGCGGTTCTCCACACTTCGGACAGGTCTTGTGCGGCATGTCTGCGCCGCAGCCAAAGCCCTCGTTTTCGTGCCATTCGATGTAATGGCATTTCGGGCACAAATAATGCGGCGCGAGAGAATTTACTTCTGTGATGTCCGACATAAACGCAACCAGCGAGGAGCCAACCGAACCACGGGAGCCGACCAGATAGCCATCCTGCAGCGATTTCGCCACGAGCTTTTGCGCAATCATGTACATCACATCGTATCCGTTGCCGATAATCGAACCCAATTCACGCTCCAAACGCGCCTTAACCTTCTCCGGCAGCGGGTCGCCATACATGCGCTTGGCTTTCTCGTAGCACATGCGTTCCAAATCCTCCGCGGAGTTTTCCATCTTCGGTGGATAGTTTTCTCTCGGCACAGGCCGCAGCGTGTCGCACCAATCCGCAATCATATTGGTATTGGTGACGACGACTTCCATCGCACGATCTTCGCCCAAATACGAAAACTCTTCCAACATTTCATCCGTTGTCTTGAGATACAGCGGTGCCTGATTGTCTGCGTCTTTAAAGCCCATACCCGCCATCAAAATGCGGCGGAACGCCTCATCTTCCGGCTCCAAGAAATGCACGTCACCGGTCGCCACACATGGCTTGCCCAGCTCATCTGCAATCGCCAAAATCTTGCGGTTGTAATCACGCAGTTCTTCCTCGTCTTTTGCTGTACCGTTGGCAATCATAAATTGGTTGTTGCCAATCGGCTGAATTTCCAAATAATCATAGAAGTCGGCAATTTTGAGCAGATCTTCATGCGATGCGCCGTGCACCATCTCGGAAAACAGCTCGCCCGCCTCGCAGGCAGAGCCAAAAATCAAGCCCTCTCTGTGACGAATCAGCTCACTGCGCGGCATAATCGGCTTTTTATTGAAATATTTCAGGTTGGAATAGGAAATCAGCTTGTACAGATTTTTGAGTCCCACCTGATTCTTTGCCAGAATAATAAAGTGATAGCGGCGCAGATTTTTCAAGCTGCCGGTCTTGGCCTTGAGTCCCGCCAGCAGCGGATTGATGTCGGAAATTTTGGCCGCGTGCAGCTCATCCCGCATTTTTTCCAGCAGTTTGATAAAAATTCTGCCCAAAACTGCGGCATCTTCGCTCGCTCTGTGATGATCGAACGGACCAACCTTGAGCTTCTTCGCCATGACATCCAGCTTGTGCCGCTTCATGTCCGGAAACAGAATTTTACTCATCTCTACGGTATCAATGGATGTAAATTCCCGTTCGATGCCCAATCGTTCACAGGCACGGTTGATAAACGCCATATCAAAGCCCGCATTGTGTGCGACGAGCGGCAAATCGCCCGCAAATTCCAAGAATTTCGGCAGTGCCTCGGAAAGCTCCGGCGCGTCCTTGACGGTCTCATCCGAAATACCCGTCAGTTCCGTGATGTTTGCCGGAATCGGCTTGTGCGGATTGACATAGGTCTGGAATTCCTCCAGTACCTCGCCATTGCGCACTTTTACCGCCGCAATTTCCGTCATCTCTTCCTCTGTCGGCTTGAGACCGGTGGTCTCGGTATCAAAGCAGACAAAGGTCTCATTTAATGGCGCGTCATATTTGCCCTTGACAACGGAAACATTGCCGGAATCATTGACATAATATGCCTCGACGCCGTACAAAATCTTCAAATCAATGCCATTTCGCTCAATGGCGTGCATGGCTTCCGGAAATGCCTGCGCCACGCCGTGGTCGGTGATCGCCATGGCGGTATGTCCCCACAGTTTTGCTCTCTGCATCAGAGATTTTGTTGTAGACATACCGTCCATCGCAGACATATTGGTATGCAGATGCAGCTCGACACGCTTTTTCTCCGCCGTGTCCATGCGCATCTTTTTCTTACTCAACACGATGCCTGTCGGCTCCATGATGGTTTCTTTTTCAAAGTTATCAAAGCTGACCTTGCCCTGTACCGTCAGATACATGCCCTCATGAATGAGGTCGATATATTCGCCAGCTTTTTCCTTGGCAAGGAACTTGCTCACACGCATCGAACCGTGTAAATCCGTGATGTCAAAGCCAACCTTGACCCATTCCTTGCCGGTGTTCTTGCTCTTAATTTCGCGGGTCTCGACCAAAAAGACCTCACCGCGAATCGTCGCGCTGTCTACTGCGTGCAGCGCCTCCTGAATAGATACAACCGGCTGATCCGTCAACCTGCCATACAGCAGATTTTCATCTTTCTTGATGGCAAACGCCTTGCGGTTGTAGTGCACTTCGCCCTTGTCCGCACGAACCGGCTTTTTCTTCGGCTTTTCTTTCTTTTCCTGAGCGGGCTGCGCGTGCATCAGCTGTTTGAGCATCTGTTCTCTGCCCTGTTCCGTCTTTTGCGCCAAGCGCAATTCGGTTTCTTCATTCGAGGTTTCTGTATTGACTGCACAGGTCAAGCCAGTTTCTGTGCGAATCATTTCCGGCAGCTGCCGCAGATCATGCGCAAGATACTCCACGCCGCTTCCCAGCATAGAGACTGTCAGACCATCCGCTGTCATATTCCATTTGCTGTCAGTCAAATATCCCTGTGCCGACGGCTTGCGCAAAACAATATAGTCTTTCAGGCTATCGACATATGGTTCTGTCAGGCTGTTGAGCTGATAGCGCGGCGCAATGCGCACGCGCGACAGACCATACACAGATCGAATGCCCTTTTCCATGTCAAACAGTGCCCGTCTCGGCACAATGTCATCAAACTGGACGCGGCACAGCACCGCGCGTCTATCATGGCTCACCACAACGGAGCATACCTCTCCGTTTGTGAGGTATGCTCCGTGATCTTTGCTTTCATATCGTTCAAACAGATCTCCCAGTGTGGTCAAATCTTATCCTTGCTCCTTTATGATCGCATGAATTTCTTTCATCAGTTCATCTACCAGCTGTTCCTGCGGTACCTTGCGCAAAATCTCGCCGTGGCGGAAAATCATACCGACGCCATCGCCGCCCGCAATGCCAATATCTGCCTCGCGCGCCTCGCCGGGGCCATTGACAACGCAGCCCATCACAGCGACTTTCAGCTTGGCATCCAGTCCGGCAACGCGGCGTTCCACTTCATTGGCAATGCCAATCAAATCAATCTTGGTGCGGCCGCAGGTCGGGCAGGATACAATATTGACGCCGGTATCATTGAGGCCAACCGCCTTCAAAATCGCATATGCCGCGGTAATCTCGTGCACCGGATCAGCAGTCAGCGAGACGCGAATCGTGTCGCCGATGCCCAATGCCAGCAAGCCGCCGATGCCAGCGGCAGACTTGATGGTTCCCATATACTCCGTTCCCGCCTCTGTGACGCCCAAATGCAGCGGATAATTGGTCTTTTCGTGCATGAGCTGGTAGGCCTTCATGGTTGTCGGCACACTGGACGATTTCAACGAAATGCAAATATCGTCAAAATCGTACCGATTGAGCAGCGACACATGATACAGTGCACTTTCTACCATGGCTTCCGGTGTCGGCGAGCCGTATTTTTCCAGAATATGCTTCTCAATCGAGCCGGAATTGACGCCGATGCGAATCGGAATATGTTTCGCCTTACATGCCTCGGCAACTGCCTTGACACGCTCTTCTGCGCCAATATTGCCCGGATTGATGCGAATCGCACTGACGCCTGCTTCCGCAGAAGCAAGTGCCAGCCGATAATCAAAATGAATATCCGCTACGACCGGAATCGGAGAATTGGCACAGATGGTCTTCATCGCCTCGGCAGCCGCCATATCCGGCACAGTGCAGCGAACAATATGACAGCCAGCAGATGCCAACCGCTCAATCTGTGCCAGCGTTGCCTGTGCATCACGGGTATCTGTATTGGTCATCGACTGCACAGCAATCGGTGCGCCGCCGCCAACCGGCACATTGCCAACCAAAATCTGTTTTGTTTTCATACTCCTCTTCCTTTCTGTTTTTGATCTCACGCTGCGCCGAGTAGCCGCAGAATATCCTGCCAAGTCACATAGACCATAAGCAGCATCAGAACAGCGAATCCTCCAAAATGAATATAGCCTTCGTATTTTCGCGGAACCGGCTTGCGCGCAATCAATTCAATGAGTACAAACAGCAGTCGTCCGCCATCCAGTGCCGGAAGCGGCAGCAGGTTCATCACGCCCAAGTTAATGGAAATGAACGCGATGAGCAGGAAAAAGCTCGTCATGCTGCTCTGCGCGGTCTGCACAAGCACATCTGTCACGCCGACCGGACCGGACATCTGGTCAATGCCTACCTGCCCGCTGACCAGCTGCTTCAAGCTAATCCACACGAGCCGCGCATAGTCATACGACCGATACACGGCATTTTTTACTTTGTCTCCGATGGTCAGCTTGGTCACCGTGAAATCCACGCCGTACCGCTGTACGCCATCGTATTCTGCCGGTTCCAGCTTGACATCGTGCAGTTCTTTCTTTTCGCCGTTGCGCTGCACGACAATATCATAACTGGTGTCTGCGCCAAGGCTCAGTCCTGTCGTGACATCCGAAGTCAGCAGCACGCGATAGCCGTCAATGCTGAGGATACGATCGCCTTCCATCAGCATACTCTCGCCCTGCGACGGAAAGCCGTCGGCAAAGCCTTGAATGACCGGCTCCGTGCCTTCGGTCTGCGGCAGCAGAATCACCAGCACAATGAGAAATCCCAGCAGGAAATTCATCAGTGCACCGGCGGCAAGAATCAATGCCCGCCAGCCAATCGGCGCGCCAGCCAAGGTACCCGGCTGATCCTGTTCCGTGTCCTCGCCTTCCATAACGCAGGCACCGCCAAACGGCAGAATGCACAGCTTAAAATCCGTCTCACCGATTTTCTTATGTGCGAAGGACGGGCCCATACCGACCCAAAATTCGAGCACATGCACACCGGCAGCCTTGGCTGCCATAAAATGCCCGAACTCATGGACGATGACCAGACAGCCAAACGCCACAATCGCTAAAACTACAGTTAAAATGGTCAAAGAAACACCTCTTACGAGCCAAATTTAGGACAGCAATCCCTTGACAATCTCACGGGCTGCCCGGTCGCTTGCCAAAACATCCTCAATGGTAATTTCCGGCAAGTACTCCACTTCGTCCATTGCCGTCTGTACCAGTTCCGCAATGCGATAGAACGGAATCTTATCGTGCAGGAACAAATCGACTGCCGCCTCGTTCGCACCGTTCATAATCGCGCCGAGATTGCCGCGGGCAGCTGCCGCGCGGCGCGCCAGTCCCAATGTCGGGAATGCCTCTTCATCCGGCGCAAAGAAGGTCAGATTGTGTCTGCGCGGCAGATCCAGCGGCGGTACCTTGCACGGCACGCGCTCCGGATACGTCAGCGCATACTGAATCGGCAGACGCATATCCGGATTGCCCATCTGCGCAATGACAGAACCGTCCTCAAATTCGACAGCAGAATGCACGATGCTTTCTCTGTGCACGACAATGTCAATGTCATCCGGCTCGACGTCGTACAGCCACATCGCTTCGATCAGTTCCAAGCCCTTATTCATCATGCTTGCGGAATCAATGGTAATCTTCGCACCCATGCTCCAGTTCGGATGATGCAGTGCCTGTTCCTTCGTGACATGACGCATTTGTTCCCTGCTCATGCCAAAGAACGGGCCGCCGGATGCCGTCAGCAGAATGCGATTGATGCGGTTGCCCGCAGCGCCCTGCAGGCACTGAAAAATTGCCGAGTGCTCAGAATCGACCGGCAAAATCGGCACGCCCTTTTCGCGCGCTGCCCGCATGACGATCTGTCCGGCACACACCAGCGTTTCCTTATTGGCAAGTGCAATCGCCTTGCCCGCTTCAATGGCAGCCATCGTCGGCAGGAGTCCCACCATACCGACAACGGCTGTCACGACAACATCCGCTTCCGGCAGAGTGGCGGCTTCAATCAAGCCGTCCATGCCGGATACAACACGAATATCCGTATCTGCCAGCTTTGTTTTCAGTTCTTTTGCTTTTTCTTCATTGTATACTGCAACCAAGGATGGATGCAAGGCACGCGCCTGTTCCTCCGCGCGCGCAATATTGGTATTGACCGAAATCGCACACACATGCGCCTCAATGGAATCGAGAATATCAATGGTTTGTGTGCCGATAGAACCAGTCGAACCGAGAATTACAATATTTTTCATAGCTTATAACCCCAAATTGGAAAACAGATGCAGCAGCAGCTCGACCAGTGGAGCGACAAAGATCACGCTGTCAAAGCGATCGAGCACGCCGCCATGTCCCGGAAAAATCTTGCCATAGTCCTTGATGCCGCTCTTTCTCTTGACAATGGAAAACGACAAATCACCGATCTGACCGAGCACAGCACCCAAAATACCGGCTGCCAGACACAGCGGCACGGACAGCGTCAAAGTCGTAAACGCACTGACTGCTGCGCCATAAATCACGGTGAGCACTGCCGCGCCGACAACGCCGCCAATCGCGCCCTCTACCGTCTTTTTCGGAGAAATAACCGGTGCCAGCTTATGCTTGCCGAACGCCATGCCGGCAAACAGCGCACAGGTATCTGAACCCCAAGCCGCCAGCAGCGGAATGACGAGATGAAACGCACCGTTTTCCGACATCGTGAACATACGAATCAGGCTCATCAGCAAGTACGGAATGAGAATGCCGCCGAAATAAGCACCGGCAAGCTCCTGAAATCCAAACTTTGTGTGATGCCGCAGCAGCAAAATAAACAGCACCACGACGCCGATATACAGCATCGCGCGCATCCAATATACCGGATAGCTGTCTCTCGCGCTGGCAAACGACATGCCCAGAGCGAGAACCATTGCGGCGATCTGCAATTCCTTGTTATCCTTTCCCGCAGTCGCTGCGGTAAACTCCTGTGCTGCGCACACGGACAAAGCCATCATGAGCAGCTGTGCGACGATCGGCGGGAAGACGAACAGCGCAAGGATGACAACAACTGCACCGGTCACGCCAAATGCAACTCTCGTTTTCATGATTTATACTCCTCCGAATCGTCTATTTCTTCTGTTAAATTCATCAATGGCAGCGTCCATGTCCGCTGGCTTGAAGTCCGGCCACAGCACATCGGTAAAATAATACTCCGCATATGCGCTCTGCCACAGCAGGAAATTCGAGGTGCGAATCTCACCGCTCGGACGAATGATAAAATCAGGGTCCGGCATATGTGCGGTGTACAAGTGCTGCGAAATCGTGTCCTCGGAAATATCCTCCGGCTGGAGCTTTCCTTCCTGTACTTCCTGTGCGATGGCGCGAACGGCATTCTTGATCTCATCGCGTCCGCCGTAATTGATGCACAGCGTAGCGACGGAAAATTCCGGCCGCTTTTTTGCCTCTGCATTGCATCGTGCGACAAGCTCCTGAATATCCGGCGCGAGCACGGACAAATCACCAATGACCTGCACGGCAATTTCATCCCTTGCCATCGTGTCAATTGCCTCCTGAAGGTATCTGCGAAACAGATTCATCAAGGTATTGACTTCCTCTTCCGGACGCTTCCAGTTTTCTGTGGAGAACGCATATACGGTAAAGTATTTGACGCCAATGTCTTTACAGTACGTTGCGATGGTTCGGAATGTCTCTGCACCGACCTTATGTCCGGCGGTACGCGGCAGACCGCGTTCTTTTGCCCAGCGTCCATTCCCGTCCATAATGACCGCAATGTGCTGCGGCACCGGACGATCGGACGGCTGCGGCGGCGTGCTGTCATCTTTTTTTAGTATATTGAACAACGCCACGGTACTATGCACCGACCTTTCTCTCTAAATGTGTGCGCTTTGTCTTTTTGTGCGAAAGCGCCGATATACGCGACATGGGCGACTGAAGATAGCCGCCCACATGTCCCGTACTTGTTTCTGTTGTTGTTCGATTAAACCGACTTCAGCTCTTCCGACTTTGCCGCGGTGGTCTTGTCGATTTCCTTGGTGTACTTGTCGGTCAGCTTCTGCATATCCTTTTCTGCATCTGCCAGCTCATCCTCGGTGATCTCGGACTTTTTCTTGGCAGCCTTCCACTTGTCGATGGCGTCGCGGCGAATATTGCGGATCGCAACCTTGGAAGCTTCGCCTTCCTTAGATACCTGCTTAATCAGCTCCTTACGACGCTCTTCTGTCAGCGGCGGGAAGCTCAGACGAATCAGCTTGCCATCGTTCTGCGGGTTGATGCCCAGCTCAGAAGTCTGGATTGCCTTGACGATCTCCTTGAGCAGAGATGCATCCCACGGCTGAATGGTCAGCGTGCGCGGATCCGGAGATGCAACAGCAGCTACCTGCTGAATCGGGCTTGCTGTGCCGTAGTAATCCACCGTGATCTTGTTGAGCACGCTTGCATTGGCGCGGCCTGCGCGAATGCCTGCCAGATTTTCTGCCAGAACATCCAGAGACTTCTGCATTTTTACTTCATATGGTTTTAAATCGGGTTTCATAGGGTATTTCTCCTCTCCAAATATGCCAAAATTACTGGTTGTTTACCATTGTGCCAACCTGTTCGCCCATGACGGCACGGTAAATGTTTTCCGGCTCCTTCAGTGCGAATACGAGCAGCGGAATGTTGTTGTCCATAGAAAGGGTTGTTGCGGTAGTATCCATAACAGCCAGCTTCTTTTCCAGAACCTCCATATAGGACAGCGTGTCATACTTCTTTGCGTCCGGGTTCTTTGCCGGATCAGAATCATATACGCCGTCGATGTTCTTTGCCAGCAGGATGATCTCCGCGTTGATTTCAGCAGCGCGCAGGGCAGCTGCCGTATCGGTAGAGAAATATGGATTGCCAATGCCGCAGCCAAAAATAACAACACGACCCTTTTCCAGATGGCGAGTTGCCTTGTTGCGGATATACGGCTCTGCGATCTGACGCATCTCAATAGCAGTCTGTACGCGCACATCTACACCACGCTGCTCCAGCGCATCCTGAAGAGCCAGCGAGTTAATCGTTGTAGCCAGCATACCCATATAGTCTGCACGGGTGCGCTCCATCTTTCCGCCGCCGTCCTTGACGCCGCGCCAGAAGTTGCCGCCGCCGACAACGATGCCGACTTCCGTGCCAATGTCTACGCACTTCTTGACAACATCGCAAACCGGACCGATGACGTCAAAGTTCAGACCAAACTTGTTGTCGCCTGCCAGTGCTTCGCCGCTAATTTTGATTAAAACACGCTTGTATTTCGGTGTATCCATGTATTGATTCCTCCATGTGCGATCTGTTTGCTTCCATGTACAACACAGGGCGAATCGCCCTTATGTTCTTATAATATATCATACATGATTGCCGTGCAGATTGCAAACGGTTTCCTGCAATTTTCTTCCGTTTCGCCATAATTCACATCTCTGTAAAAAATCCCCTGCCAATCCAAGACTGACAGGGGATGCATTTCGCATTATTTCGCTTCTTTTGGCAGGAACACGCGGATCTCCGTGCCGACGCCGAGCGCACTATCCAGCTCCACTCTGCCGTGATGATACTCCACGACATGCTTGACGATGGACAGTCCCAATCCGGTGCCGCCGATCTGTTTGGAGTGGCTCTTATCTACGCGGTAAAACCGCTCAAAGACGCGCAGGCGCGACTCCTCCGGAATGCCGATGCCGTCATCCTTGACGCGGATCTCAATTTCCTTGTCGTCCTGTGACAGATACAGCCAGACATTTCCGTTCGGATGATTGTATTTTATGGCATTCTCACACAAATTATAAACCAACTCACTGAGCATACCATCTTCACCGAGCAGGATAGCCGGACAGGTTTCCAAATGCAGGGAGACTTCTGCCTTCTTTGCGACCGGCTCCAGCGATTCCAGCACCGCTTCACACAAATCATCCAATTCCACCGGCTCTAAGCTCTGCGGCTCCTTTGCCTCTTCCTCAATCCGAGAAAGGCGGATAATGTCCTCAATCAGAGCAATCAGCCGCAAGGCTTCCTTATGAATGCTGCCGGAGAATTTGCGAATGTCCTCCATGCTGGCAACCATGCCGTTTTCCATCATCTCCGCATAGCCGGAAATCGAGGTCAGCGGTGTCTTTAATTCATGCGAGACATTGGCGGAAAATTCCTGTCGGCTGCGCTCTGCCATGCGCTGCTGCGTCTCATCCAGTACGATGACTACCGCGCCGTCCACTTCTCCCAAGCGCAGCGTCGGGCTGGCATAAATATGATAGACGCGCCCATGCATGGAAAAATCATCGTTGAGACTTTCGCCGGAAAGCGCTGTCGTCACGCAGTCATGCAGCTCTTGCGTGCGATTGACAATGAGATAGTTTTTGCCGATAAACTCACTTGGTTCTGCCACGCGGCCCGCCAGCATATGAATCGCACTTGGATTCACAGAGACAACATTTTTATCCTTGGAGATGAGCAGCAGACCTTCGCGCATATTGTTGGTAATGATACCCAAAATTTCGCGTTCCTGCTCCAAAATCTCCTTCTGTGTATGAATTTCCTGATCCTGTGCCTGAATATGCGAGAAAAACGGCTTTAATTCTGCATAGGACTCCGTATTTACGCCCGCCTGATCCAGCGCATGAACCGCACGTTCCACCGGCTTCATCATCCACTGCGCCAGCCAGCGAGACAGCAGCAGCGCCATGCCAAACAGAATAATCATGACAACGCCGATGCCTGGAATGGATGACAGCACCATACTGCGAATGCTGGAATACTGCTGCGCCAGACGCAGCACATTGCCGTCAGACAGTCGCAGAGCATAATAATAAGTCGAAGACTCTGTGGTGGACGAATCCCGAATATCTTCTCCGGAGCCGGTTTGAATTGCCTGCTGAATTTCCGGACGATCCAAATGGTTTTCCATCTTGGACGCCTCCGCATCCGAGTCATATAGCACCGTGCCGTCCGATGTAATAAACGTCACACGCACCACCTTCGGCAGTCCCTGTAAAATCTGTTCGTAAGATGCCTCATCGACATAATCATAGCTCTGGCTGACGGATTTCGCCAAATCACTGACATACTGTTCGGCCTGCCGCATCGAGTGCTGAGACGTCACCGCCAGCGTCAGCACGCTGGCGCACAGCACGCCGACAGCACTGAGCAGCAACAGCACCCAATAAATTCGTTTTTTCATTCCTTCGCCTCTTTGTCGATTTTATAACCGATACCGCGCACGGTCTGAATCATCGTGCCGTCATCGTGAATCTTTTTGCGCAGCGTATTGATGTGAATATCTACCGTTCGCGTCGCGCCGCCGTAATCAAATCCCCATACCTGCTCCATGATCTGATCGCGCGTCAGCACGCGTCCCTGATTGCGCAGCAAATCACACAGCAGCCGGAACTCCTTGCGCGTCAGCAGCACTTCCTCGCCGTCCACGGTAACGACGTGTCCGTCTTCGTCTACATGGACATTGCCGTAATCATAGCTGTGCGCTCCATTTACCGCCGCACTCTTGCCGCTCTCTACGGTTCGCCGCGCAACAGCGCGAATGCGCGACAGCAGTTCCAAAATGCCAAACGGCTTAGAAATATAATCATCTGCGCCGAGATCCAAACCGCGCACCTTATCCATCTCTGTGGTCTTTGCCGTCAGCATAATGACCGGAAGCTGGCTGGTCTCCGGCGCGGCGCGCAGATGCTTGAGGATGGACAGACCATCCTCTCCCGGCAGCATAATATCCAGCAGCACCAAGTCCGGCCGCTGCTTATTTACTGCTGCATAAAAGGAACGTCCGCCCGGAAATCCCTGTGCGTCATATCCGCTTCCATTGAGCGCATAAACGACCATCGTGCGGATGCTCTCATCATCTTCTACTACATAAATGGACAGTTTCTCCATACCAATCCCTCCTATTTTTATCGTCGCTATCTAGCCATATTATAGCAGAAGTCTAACAGATCCCGCCATATCATCAGGTAAAATGTATGTAAAATCCGGCAAAAACAGCGCAAACTCCCACAGCACCGTTCTGCGAGAGTTTGCATTCTTTTTTATAAAAACAAATCGACATGTGCCCGACGCTGGAAATTCTTCTCCAGCTCGTGCTTATGATACAGATAAATTTCATTGTCAAAAAATCGTGCCTGGTTGGGACACTTCTTGATACAGGCACCGCATTTGATGCACGGTCCGACATATTGCTTGACGTCGTTGACATCAATCGAGCCGAGCGGACACAGCTTGGCGCACAGACCACAGCCTGTACAGGCATCGGACACGACCGGCTTGACCTTGAGATATTCCCGCGCGTTTTTCGGCGCAAAGTACGGCTTATATGGCGTATTTCCCTTGACAACTACCGGTTGATCTGGAAGACTTTGCAGGTGCTCCAATTTTTTGACAATTTGATTGGCAAAGGTGTCTGCCAGCTGCAAATCCTCTGCGTCCGGTCTGCCCGCCGCCAGAATTTTGGAGAACGAATGTTCACCGACAAATGCCGCACCTGCTATCGTGCGGAATCCATTGGACTCCAACACATCGCGCAGCTCAATCAAGGCATCATCGTAATCTCGATTGCCGTACAACACAACCGGAACCGCCAGTGTCTCGCTGCCGTGAATGGCGTCGCGCACATACGGCAGCAGCTTATTCGGCACACGGCCGGCATATACCGGCACGCCGACAATCGCCAGCTCCTCCGATTGACAAAAAATTTCCTGTTTTCTCGCTTTGGGCAGCGTAAAATCATTTTCCTGTACAGGAACATCCAACAATTTTGATATAGCCGCACCAATGCGCCGCACAACCGTCTGTGTGGTATTGGTCGCGCTGAAATAAATCAGACGAATACGCTTGACTTTCATCTCTACTCTTCCTCCCAGCATACTTACTGGTTATAGTATATCACATCCTCCGATATATCCCAAGCGATTTCTGTTTTCTCGGCAGGCATCGACAAAGGCGCGAAACAGCTTGCGGCTGTTTTCATCCCGCTTCCAAAACAGCTCCGGATGCCATTGTGTCGCCAAGAAAAACGGCTGACGCCGATCTTCCACGGCTTCTACCAGTCCATCCGCCGACCACGCACAGGCAGTGAGTGCCGGTGCCAGCTCGCGCACGCCCTGATGATGATAGCTGTTGACCGCGATATTTTGCTCGCCCAAAATCCGATACAGCAGACTGTCCCCGTCAATTTGTACGCAGTGTACCGCTCTGTTATACGGCGGCGCCATGCAATGCTTGATTTCGCAGGACATCTCCCGCTCCAAATCCTGATACAGCGTGCCGCCCAGTGCCACATTGAATAGCTGGATACCGCGGCAAATGCCGTATGCCGGCTTTTGATGGATGCGGCACAGCTGCAGCAGCTCCTGCTCCAGAATATCGCGCCTTTGACAAATTTCCCCGCAATAGTCTCTGCGACTCTCTGCGTACAACGCCGGATCAACATCCTGTCCACCGGTAAACAACACGCCATCTACCATATCAAACAGTTGATGCAGCTGTTTGGGACCGCAGTCCAGCGGAAAAATAATCGGAATACCGCCCGCCTGTGTAATGCCCTCCAAGTACCCCGGAATCATCCAAATACTGTCGCGTTGCACGTCATATAACGGCGTCACGCCAATCATCATCTGAGTCATTGTGCTCCCCTTTCTTGCATAAAAAAACAGAGCAGACGTTTCGTCTGCTCCATTGCCTCTTGTTGTTATTCCATTAAAATTTTACGTCATCCAGATCGTCTGCCTGTTTTACACCGACAACGCCCAGCGCAATCAGTGCCGAGCCAATCGCTGCGATGACACCGCCCATCGAGAGAACGGCAATCCATAATCCTTTTTTCATATCCTTCACCTCGTACAGATGATTTATACATAGTATACCACAAGCGATTTTATTTTGCATCTCTTTTTTCGCATTTTTAATGATCTCGTAACATTTGCAGCAGTCTGTCCTTGTCCCGTTGGCGCAGGCGCGCGCGTCCGACAATTTGTTCCAGCTGCTCCATGGTCTCCGGACGCTGCTGCATCAGTCGTTCCAAAATCTTGTCCGAAAAGACAGCGGATGCCGGTTTTCCCTGCAAAACTGCCACCTCTTTGCGAAACTCCCGCAGTGCCCGCGACAGCTTCGGGTCATTGGATGTGCGGCTCTCGCGCACGATCCGTTGCTCCTGCGCCGATATATCCGCCCGCACCCGAATGGTCACAGATTGTTTCTCAAACAAAATCGGTTTGGCCGCCGCAGTCAGGCAGAGGCGAGAGGGATTTTCCTGCCGCACCAAGCATCCAATACTGACGAGCCGATGAATTTCCGTCAAAATCTCCTCGCGGCTGCTGGTCTTCATAATTCCAAACGTTGACACGCTGTCATATCCCGTATTCGATGCACCGCGCAAAATACAGCACAGCTGCTCGGCATCGCATTGTTCTTTGACGCGATACACGCAGGACAGGATTTTTTGTGCGTCTATCGTGATGTCTTTTTCTATGCTTGTGCTCTCGCAATTGCTGCACAGTCCGCAAAAGTCCGGGGCTTCCTGCCCAAAATACGCCAAGATGTGCTGCCGCAAACACTGATCGGTAAACACATATCGTTTCATTTGATCCAGTCTCCGCAGATTTTGCTTTTTCAGCCACTCGACCTTTTCATCGGTCAGTGCCGGATTTTCCGGGTCCTGCCGAATCAAATACTCATGCAGTCCAATATCCGCTTCGTCAAACAGCATCAGACAGTGTGCAGGCTTGCCGTCGCGTCCCGCTCTGCCCGCCTCCTGATAGTAGCTCTCCAAATTGCGCGGCATCCCGAAGTGCACGACAAACCGGACATCCGCCTTATTGATGCCCATGCCAAACGCATTGGTCGCCGTGATGACCGGAAGCTCTCCACGTAAAAATTTCTGCTGTACAGAACGGCGCGTCGCCGTGTCCAGTCCTGCATGATATGCCGCCGCAGGCAATTGATTATCACACAAATATTGCGCCAATTCTTCGGTCTTTTTGCGTGTCAGGCAGTAAATAATGCCGCATTCGTTTTTATGCTCCTGCACAAAGCGGAGCAACTGTATCTCTCTGTCGTGCGGTCTGCGCACCTCATAATATAAATTGGGGCGGTCAAAGCTCGTGACCAATCGTTCCGGCTGTTGTAAATGCAGCGACTGGATAATATCTTCGCGCACCTGCGCCGTTGCCGTCGCAGTAAACGCCGAAATGACCGGCCGCTCCGGTAAACTGTCCAAAAACTGTGGAATTTTTCGATAGCTCGGACGAAAATCATGTCCCCACTGGGAAATACAGTGCGCTTCATCCACTGCGACCATAGAAATCTTTAGTCGCTGTAACATATCATGAAATTGCAGGATTTCCAATCGCTCCGGTGCGATATAAATGAGCTTACACCGTCCCGCAGACGCCGCCGCAAGGGCATGGCTGCGTTCCTCCGGAGACTGTGAGCTGTTGATAAAACAGGCGGAAATCCCTGCCCGCTGCAAGGATGCCACTTGATCCTGCATCAGGGAAATCAGCGGCGAAATGACCAGCGTCACGCCGCGCAGCAGCATCCCTGCCATCTGATAGCAAATGGATTTTCCCGCACCGGTCGGCATCACACCGAGGACATCTCGTCCTGCGAGCATCGCATCAATGAGTTTGAGCTGTCCCGGACGGAATTCCGTATATCCAAACGTCTCCCACAGCAACCGGTGTTTCAAATCCATGCGAATCCTTCTTTCCTCATCCATTTGTGATTAGTATGCCATATTTCTGCCCGCTTCGCAAGCGCATACAAACTTTAGAAATTATTTATGTTTTGTTTTATCCTCCGTTAGGTCAAATATGCTATACTAGTACCAGAAAACCGCAAAGAGAAGCATTTCTCTTTACTTTTCTTTGGGAATGCGGTATACTGCTAACGAATATTTCATGCGGAAAAAGGAGACACTATGATAGTTGAACTCATCAAATCATTCATTCTAGGCATCGTGCAGGGCATTACAGAATGGCTGCCGGTATCTTCGACCGGCCATATGCTGCTGGTCGATGAATTTTTACAGCTGAATTTCCCCAAAGACTTTACGGATATGTTCTTTGTTGTCATTCAGTTTGGTTCCATCCTCGCCGTTCTGGTCTTGTATTTTGACAAATTAAATCCATTCTCAAAAAATAAAAACGAAAAGCAAAAACGTCAGACATGGTCTCTGTGGGAAAAGGTCATCATCGCGTGCATTCCTGCCGGTGTCGTCGGCGTCCTGTTTGACGATCTCATTCACGACCTGCTGTACGGCCCGATTGTTATCGCCATTGCCTTGATTGTCTACGGTATTTTGTTCATCGTTCTGGAAAATTCCCACCCAACGCCAACAACCACTTCTCTGGAAACGCTGTCATTCAAGAAATCCTTTTGTGTCGGCTTGTTCCAGATGCTCTCGCTGATTCCTGGCACATCCCGTTCGGGTTCGACGATCCTCGGCGCGGTATTCCTCGGCTGTGATCGTTCGGTTGCCGCAGAATTTTCCTTCTTCCTTGCGATTCCGGTCATGCTGGGTGCCAGCGGACTCAAGATGATAAAGTATGGTCTCAACTACACCGGCGCACAGATCGCCGTCATGCTGATTGGTACCATCACTGCGTTTATCGTGTCTGTTTTCGTCATCCGCTTCCTGATGAACTACATTCGCAAGCATGATTTCAAGGTATTCGGCTATTACCGCATCGTCCTCGGCGTGCTGGTTCTGCTGTACTTTGGTCTGATTGCCAAGTAAAAATGCATAGATGCAAAAAGAGATCACCGCGAGGTGATCTCTTTTTATTTGCTCAAGATGCCTGTTGCCATGCAAACTCAATCTCATAGCCGTCCAGATTGGCAGCCTTGTTCAGGATATTTTCGATGCGCTGCTCTGTACTCTCTCTTGCTTTTTCCCAAAATTCCTTGTTCTTTTTCAGCTTTTTCTTTTCCTTTTGCGATAATTCCTTTTGAAATGCCGAAAAATCTTTCAGATTCGAGCTGGTAAACACAGAATTTTTCACATC
The DNA here is from genome assembly GCA_963588905.1 of Eggerthellaceae bacterium. Lineage (GTDB taxonomy): Bacteria > Bacillota > Clostridia > Oscillospirales > Butyricicoccaceae > Butyricicoccus_A. Next base: position 13,770 of record CAVAJF010000033.1, on the reverse strand, counting down.
GTAATACTGAAAGGCATCATAATCCGGCGTATCCGTCAGAATTTCCAAAGGTGGAACGGTTACCTGAATTGTTTTTTTCGCATCATCCGTGACAATCTCAATCTGATCTGCGTGGATGCCGACGCCCAAGCTGCCGCCATATGTAAAGACAGCCTTATCCGTTGTGAATGGAATAGCAATATTGGTTTTGAACAGCTTCTTTCCCTTCTCATACGTTCCTGCATCCGTATAGTAATATTCATACGTGACCAATTTGTCTGTTCCTTTCATCGCGCTCATCAACGTCTGCGAATCCACGGTTATTTTATCATCGTCCTGTACGATTACGCTGGAAAAATCTTCCTCCTCTATATTCGACAACTGCTGCTTCCAATATAGATTCTGTCCCACAATAACGGCAACCACCAAAACGATGACAACGACGTATCCCCAAATTTTTTTGCTCTTTTTCTTGTCCAGAGTCGTCAACTCGTTCATATACTTCTCCCCTTATCGTTCCATTTATATGTACAATATACCATATGGCATATCCTTTTACAACGCCTTTTGACATGCGTTCCCGATTCATGACAAAAAGAGACCACCTCACGGTGATCTCTTTTTTATGTGAATCGTATTTTTACTTCAGATGCACGGTGTTGATGTCAACCAGCTCGCAGGACTGGATGCGGGTATCGCCCTCCAGGCAGCGCAGCAGTGCCGATGCCGTATCAATAGCAGTCAGGCACGGGATCGCATGTTCTACCGTCGAGCGGCGAATCTTAACCGAGCCAAGCTCCGGATGACGGCCCTTGACAGAGGTTGCGATAACGTAATCAATCTCGCCGGACTCAATCAGGTCAATCATGTTCGGGGACGGCTCATCGACATTGCGTACCGAGTTGGTCGCTACCATGTGGCGGTTGAGGACGTTTGCCGTACCGCTGGTTGCATACAGATCAAAGCCCAGCTCGGCAAAACGCTCGGCAATATTGATGATTTCCTGCTTGTCCGCATCACGGACAGAAATCAGAACCTTGCCCTTCTTCTTCATCTGGTAGCCTGCGCCCATCATGCCCTTGAGCAGTGCTTCGCGGAACGAAGTAGATACGCCCAGAACCTCACCGGTGGACTTCATCTCCGGTCCAAGCTGGGTGTCCAGATCGCGCAGCTTCTGGAACGAGAATACCGGAACCTTTACTGCGTAATGGTCGCCTTCCGGATACAGACCGGTGCCCCAGCCCATGTCTTTCAGCTTTTCGCCGAACATGCAGCGAGTAGCCAAATCAACCATCGGCACGCCGGTGATCTTGGAAATATACGGAATGGTACGAGAAGAACGCGGGTTTACCTCGATGACATATACTTCATCGTTGTACAGAACGAACTGAATGTTAACCAGACCGATAACTGCCAGTTCCTTTGCCAGCTTCTTGGTATAGTCAATGATGGTTTCCTTGTGCTTTTCTTCAATCGTGATGGACGGATAAACGGAAATCGAGTCACCGGAATGGATACCAGCGCGCTCCATATGCTCCATGATACCCGGAATCAGGATGTCCTCGCCGTCACAGATCGCGTCAACTTCGATCTCTCGACCCATCAGGTACTTATCGACCAGTACCGGATTTTCAATCTTGGTACGGGTGATGACGCGCATATACTCACGGATGTCTGCTTCCTTGTAAGCGATTTCCATGCCCTGACCGCCCAGTACATAAGACGGACGAACCAGTACCGGATAGCCCAGACGATCCGCAACCTCGACAGCTTCTTCTTCTGTAAATACGGTGTCGCCCTTTGCGCGCGGAATGCCGGTCTTGTTCAGGATGACGTCAAACTTTTCTCTATCCTCGGCAGCATCAATGCTCCATGCCGGTGTGCCCAGAATCGGCACGCCCAGAGATTCTACATGCTCTGCCAGATTGATGGCTGTCTGACCGCCGAACTGTACGATGGCAGCGTCCGGCTTTTCTGCATTGACAATGCCGGTAATATCTTCCGGTGTCAGCGGCTCAAAATACAGACGATCTGCGGTATCAAAGTCGGTGGATACGGTCTCCGGGTTGTTGTTTACGATGATGGTCTCACAGCCCAGCTCCTGCAATGCCCATACAGAATGTACCGAGCAATAGTCAAACTCGATGCCCTGACCGATACGAATCGGGCCGGAACCCAGAACCATGATCTTCTTTTTACCGGTAGCCGGCTTGACCTCGGTTTCCTCGTCATAGGTGGAGTAGTAGTACGGGGTCTCTGCCTCAAACTCTGCGGCACAGGTATCAACCGTCTTGTATACCGGCAGACGGGACAGTTCGCCAACCGGCTTGCCGTGCAGACGCTCAATGACCTTATCGGTAAAGCCAAACTTCTTTGCTGCCAGATACAGCTCTGGTGTCAGCTCTTCTGCCTTTTCCAGCGCGTGCTCCATGTCGATAATGCGCATGAATCCATTGAGGAACCACTCGTCAATCTTGGTGATTTCGTGAACCTCATCGACGGTCATGATGCCGCGGCGGAACGCCTCGCAGATGGAGAAAATACGCTCGAAGTCACAGGTCTTTACCTTCTCGATGACTTCTTCATCGCTCAGTTTGCCAATCAGCGGCATATACAGCGAATCTACCTTCATTTCGATGGAGCGAACAGCCTTCATCATGCCGCCCTCGAAGCTGTTGGAGATTGCCATAACCTCGCCGGTTGCCTTCATCTGGGTGCCCAGCGTCTTATCTGCGTATACGAACTTATCAAACGGCCAGCGCGGGAACTTGACAACGCAGTAGTCCAGCGTCGGCTCGAAGCAAGCAGCGGTTTTGCCGGTAACGGCATTGGTCAGCTCGTCCAGACCATAGCCAACGGCGATCTTTGCTGCGATCTTTGCAATCGGATAACCGGTTGCCTTGGATGCCAGCGCAGAGGAACGCGATACACGCGGGTTTACCTCGATAACGGCATACTCAAAGGAATCCGGATGCAGAGCAAACTGTACGTTACAGCCGCCCTCAATGCCCAGCTCGGTGATGATCTTGAGCGCAGACGTACGCAGCATCTGATACTCATGGTCACACAGCGTCTGGCTCGGTGCAACAACGACGGAGTCGCCGGTGTGTACGCCGACCGGGTCAATATTTTCCATGTTACAAACCGTGATGACATTGCCCTTGCCGTCACGCATGACTTCGTACTCGACTTCCTTCCAGCCTGCAATGCACTTCTCGACCAGAATTTCGTCTACACGAGAGTACATGATACCGGAAGCTGCGATTTCACGCAGTTCATCCCAAGTATAAGCAATACCGCCGCCGGTGCCGCCGAGGGTGTAAGCCGGACGAATGATAACCGGCAGACCGATTTCCTCGGTAAATGCAACGGCATCTTCTACGGTGTGTACAACCTTGGATGCGATAATCGGCTCATGGATCTTCTCCATGGTGTCCTTAAACATCTGACGGTCTTCTGCCTTATCAATGGTAGTCGGGTTTGCGCCCAGCAGCTTGACGCCGTACTCATCGAGGAATCCGCTTGCTACCAGATCCATCGCGATGTTCAGACCGGTCTGACCGCCCAGTGTCGGCAGAATCGAGTCCGGACGCTCTTTCTTGATGATTTCTTCCACACACGGAATGGTCATCGGCTCGATATATACCTTATCTGCCATGGCCTTATCGGTCATGATGGTAGCCGGATTGGAGTTTACCAGTACGACTTCCAGACCTTCCTCGCGCAGAGCACGGCAAGCCTGTGTGCCTGCGTAGTCGAACTCAGCAGCCTGACCGATGACAATCGGGCCGGAGCCCAGTACCATTACCTTATGAATATCCTTGCGCAGCGGCATTACTGAGCGCCTCCTTTCTTCTCATCCATGAGTGCAATAAACTGATCGAACAGATATGCCGTGTCCTCCGGACCCGGCTTGACCTCCGGATGATACTGAACGGTGAAGATCGGCGCATGGAGATGCTCGATGCCCTCACAGGTATTGTCGTTGATGTTGATGTGGCTGACACGCGCGATTTCCGGATTGACGGTCTCGCCCAAAACAGCATAGCCATGGTTCTGGCTGGTGATATAGGTGCGGTCGTGTGCCAGATCCTTGACCGGATGGTTGACGCCGCGATGACCAAAGACCATCTTCTTGGTCTTGGCGCCGATGGACAGAGCCAGCAGCTGATGACCCAGACAGATGCCAAAGATCGGCATACCGGACTTGGTCAGTACCTTCAGATTTTCAATAATCTCGGTGTTCTCCTCCGGATCGCCAGGGCCGTTAGAGAGCATGATGCCGTCGTAGCCGCCGTTCAGAATCTCTTCCGGCTTGGTGTATGCCGGCAGAACGGTAACTTCACAGCCGCGGGCACACAGCTCCCGGCGAATGTTGCGCTTGACGCCGAAATCCAGCAAAGCGACGCGATGCTTCTGGGTCTCTGCGGTGGTCGGATAAACCTTCGGCTCGGAAATGGTAACCGTCTTTACCGCATTGGTTACCTTGTATGCCTTCATTTCTGCAATCTGCTCCTCTGTCGGCTCATAGCCCTCAGAGTACAGAATGCCGTTCATAACGCCGCTGTTTCTCAGAATGCGGGTCAGGCGGCGGGTGTCAATGCCAGCCAGACCAACGATGCCCTCGCTCTTGAGGTATTCATCCAGCGAGCGGTCACAGCGCCAGTTAGACGGATATGCACATGCTTCACGCATAATAAAGCCGGAAACCCAGCACTTGCGCGACTCAAAGTCCTCTGCATTGAGACCATAGTTGCCGATGAGCGGATAGGTCATGCAGACAGACTGTCCATAGTAGGACGGGTCAGTCAGGACTTCCTGGTAGCCTGCCATGCCGGTATTGAATACGATTTCCGCAATAGATGCGCCCTCTGCACCGACGCTGACGCCTTCAAACAGCGTGCCGTCAGCCAGCAGGAGATAGGCCTTCTTCAAGTTCCAAACACTCCTCTTCTATTCAAACGATGTTGTTTCTACTATCTATATCAAAAAAATTTTGACTTACTTAATTGCACTTACAATGTCATCACGCATACGAATGGCTTCCTTGCGTGCTGCTTCCTGATAATCCAAATCGCACTTCTTCCAAGCACACATGATGCCGCGGGAAGAATTGACAATCGCACCCAGACCGTCGTCATTAAATGCATTGGCAATGTCCTTAGCGGTTGCGCCCTGTGCGCCGTAGCCCGGTACAAGGAAATAGCTGTGCGGGATAATCTGACGGATGATCTTTTGCTCTTCCGGATAGGTCGCGCCGACAACCGCACCGACCTGCGAATAGCCGCATTCGGTCATCAGACCTTCGCCCCACTCAGCAACCTTTTCTGCCATGCGAACGTACAGCGGCTGATCGCCCATCAGCTTGTTCTGGAACTCGCCGGAGGACTTGTTCGAGGTCTTGACCAGGACATAGATGCCGCGGTCACGCGCTTCGCACTCATTGAGAAACGGCGTGATGCCGTCGGTACCCAGATAGGCATTGACGGTGCACGAATCACAGTTATATACCGGCAGGCTCTCACCGCACACTTCGCTCTCGCCCAGATATGCCTGTGCATAGGCGGTTGCGGTTGCGCCGATATCATTTCGCTTGATGTCCGCGATGACGTACATGCCCTTCTCGTGTGCATACGCGATGGTATCGCGCAGAACAATCGCACCTTCCGGTCCCAGCAGCTCATAATATGCCGCCTGCGGCTTGATTGCCGGTACGATGTCGTGCAGGGCATCAATCAGACCCTTGTTGAACTCCATCATGCTGGCAGCAGCAGCCTTGAGTGTCTTGCCATACTGTGCGGTGTACTTTTCGGTGATATACGCCGGAATATACTCCAGACGTGCATCCAGACCGGCAACGGTCGGATTATTCTTCTCACGGATCTTGCGAACCAGTGTATTTACGGACATGACTCTTTTCCTCCTGTGTTCGTATCTTACTCATTCAACGGATTGTGCGCCGGTCAAAATAACCACGCTGTCTTTTCCGTCATATTCTTTTACATATACCCGCACCAATTCGGATCGGGAAGTCGGTAAATTTTTTCCGACAAAGTCCGGACGAATCGGCAGCTCCCGATGTCCACGGTCTATGAGGGCTGCCAGCTGAATGCGCTGGGCGCGTCCCATATGCAGCACCGCTTCCATCGCCGCGCGAACCGTGCGTCCTGTGGACAGGACATCATCGACAATCAGCACTGTTTTTTTGGAAATATCGTCGATTTCCGGCAGCTGACAGGCGATAGCATCCTCCGGATGGTCATCTCGAAAGCCGGTAATATCCAGCGAGACCACCTGCGGCCGTGTGCCTTCCACCTCTGCCATTTTATCCGCCATGCGCTCCGCCAGATACACGCCGCGCGTGCGAATCCCAGCGAGCACCAAATCGACGGCACCATGATTGCGCTCAATGACTTCATACGAAATGCGGTTAATTGCTCGCCGCATCGCGCCCTCGTCCATAATCTCGGCTTTTTTCTGCTCCATCGCTGCCCTTCCTTCTGTCGAACAACAAAAAACGGCTTCTCGCACCTGTGGCGGGAAACCGAAAATCTACAGAGCGAGTATGGGTATAGCTACCGTGTGCTCTCAATCAACTTTATCCAAACGCCTTGCTGAACTCACAGGGACAGCTTAAAGGTGCATATTCTCTGCTATTTATTATATACCTTCTTTAAATTTTTGTAAACCGGATTCTTCGTCAAACTTCCCGTCGGAATGCACAGGATGGCACTTTTTTTCCAAAAAATTTTGTTCATGTGTCAAATCTTGTTCAAAAGCAAGTTTTTCCAGCGATTTCTCGCATATTTTTGCGAATTTCTGGGCAAACTTTCGACAAAACGCAAGGAAAGGTGGTTGCATGTTATGAACTCTGGAATGTTTGCCGTCGGCGTTGTCACCGGACTTGCCGGAGCGGCCGCCGCTGTCATGGCGGTCAATTATCGTCTTGCCGGAACCGATCTTGGCCGTTCGGTCTCCCGCACCGCCCATCACACCGCCGGCATGGTCAGCCGCGCCGCGCACGAGGCAGCAGACACGGTAGACCGCATGGTCTCCGACTGACACAGACACGCAAAGAGGCGGCAAATATTGCCGCCTCCCCTATTTATGCCTTGAGAACGCACTGGAACATCTCGTCCAGCTCATCGACAAGAACATCTACTGCCATTTCATTGCTGTCCTCCAGCCAAAGATTGACGCAGCCCATGACACCGCTCGACATAAAGCGGCTGTGGTAATGTCTGCTTTTTTCGCTCTCGTTGATTTCCAGCACATTGCGCGTGTTGTCAATGACCTCTTCTATAACGGTCATGACTTTATTTTGCAGCCCGCTGTTTGAGCTGCTGCGAAAAAACGTGCGGAACAAAAATCTCTGACTCTGTACATAATCAAAGACCTTTTTCAGCATCGGACGCAGCGAAAACTCCGCCTTGGTCGGCTGAAACTCTGCAATCGCTTCCTTCAACTCCTCGACCAGCTCATCTTCGATCTGATTGCGCAGGTCATAGGTGTCAGTATAATGGAAATAGAACGTACCGCGGTTGAGATCTGCCCGATCTGTAATTTCCTTGACGGTAATATCTTTGAATTCCTTCTCGTTCATAATCTCCGCCAGCGCCTGACGCAGCAGCCGCTTGGTTCTTCGGATTCTGCGGTCTTCCTTCTGTGCTGCCATGTTCCCATCCTCCTGTACATGCACGGTTTCTTTGCAAATACTCTATAAATGTATTATACTATACAGCATGTCCTAAATCAACACCCATTTTTCGCTTGCAATCGCCCTGTCCCTGTGCTATCATACATATGGTACGCAGGTATAGTTCACCGGTAGAACGGCAGCTTCCCAAGCTGCATAAGCGGGTTCGACTCCCGTTACCTGCTCCAAGCAAAAGACTTGATTTTATTACGAAATCAGGTCTTTTTTCATCAAAAGATACCATGCAGGGAGGCGGAAACCAATGTCTCAACTCAATGAATTATACCGCCAGATTGCCGCTTTGGGACGAAAATTCGGTGCTTCGCGCATCGTATTATTCGGCTCGCGCGCACGCGGCGATGCACAGGAACGCAGTGATATTGACCTCGCTGTATACGATCTTCCGGCGGGCACTTGGTCAGATTTTGAAGATGCCATAGATGCCCTTCCCACCCTGCTTTCGTTTGATCTTATCGACATGAACCATTCCATTTCGCCGGAATTGCGCGCAAATATTGAAAGAGATGGTATTGATCTTATGACAAAATACAGCGAAAAATACAGCAAATTTGTCTCTGCCGTAGAACGTCTGAGCGAATCAATTGCAGCCTACAACGATTATCCCAATGACACGATGCGCGATGGTGTTATCCAGCGTTTTGAGTTCTGCACAGAACTTGCTTGGAAAACCGTGCGGGAATATCTGATAGAAGAAGGGTTTGTCAATATCAATTCACCAAAGGCTGTCATGCGAGAGGCCTATGCCGCCGGTATCGTATCCGAAGAACAAACATGGAGTGATTTACTCCGCGACCGCAATCTAACCTCTCATACATATAATGAAGATACTGCGAGAATGATTTTTTCCCGGATTTGTACCGATTATCTCCGCGTCTTTCAACAGCTGCAAAAACAACTTTCTCAATAACACAACCAGCACCTCCACCGCACAATGCGGCAAAAGGTGCTGGTTTTTTTGGTGTGTTTTTTCTATCGCTGGTTTATTTCCCGTACACTTGCTCCATTTCTTCCATGCTCGCCATCGCCGCGCCCATCTTTCCAATGGTCAAAGCAGCATAGTCCGCAGAGAAGTTCAAAAATTCTGTCAATTCCTGTTCGCTGATGGCATCCAAATCATTCACACCATAGCCAGCCCGTGCAAGCTGAAACAGGAAGGAACCGGCAAATGAATCGCCTGCGCCGGTCGTATCCACGACGTTTTCGACTTTTCGCGCCGGCGTGTGGGCAGAAGTCGTGCGCGTATATACACTGGAGCCGTTCGCGCCCTTGGTCAGAATGACCATACGGCACTTGCCTTGAAGCAGCTGATGCACTGCTTCCAATTCGCTGCGGCAGCCCGTGACAAACTCTACTTCATCATCAGACAGCTTGATAATATCCGCCATCGGCAAAAATTCCCGAATGGTTTTCTGACATGCTTCGGCAGAATCCCACAGCGGAAGCCGTACATTGGGGTCAAAGCTGACAAGTAAATTTCTTTCCTGTGCCAGCTGAATGAGCTTTTCGTGCGCTTTCTTCACCGGCCAGTCTACCAAATCGACCGAACAAAAATGGACAATCGCAGTATCTTCCAGCATATCCTGTGTAATCTGCTCTGGAGAGAGGAACAGATCCGCACTCGGATTGCGGAAAAAGGAAAATTCCCGATTTCCAGTGGCATCCAGAGAGACAAATGCCAGACCGGTATTCGCTTTTTTTGTGTGAAAGACATACGAGGTATCTACGCCGTTGCCGGTCAACACATCACAAATATGTTCGCCAAACGCATCTTCTCCGACCTGAGAGATCATAGCGCCGCATCCGCCGAGACGGCTGACCGCTGTGACGACATTGGCAGGAGCACCGCCTGCTACACGCTCAAAATGGGTGACTTCTTTGAGTGCGCAGCCCTTTTGCTGCGGCACAAAATCAATGAGCAATTCGCCAATCGCTGTGACTTTTTTCATATCTGTTTCCTCCCGTTATGCCTGCGCCCAGTGAAATGTCATCGGCTGAAGTGTATTGCTTTGCACTTCTCCCTCGCCGTGCAGGGTAATTGTTCTGTTTTTCTGTTCCTCGCCCTGCGGATAAAAGCGCGTCGTCATGGTCTGTTCGCCGCCATTGACAAACAGTTCCAACGAAGAGGCGTCCATCAAGAGATGCAGGGTGTCCAATTTCTGAGTCTGGATATATCGTTTGGTTCTGCCATATCCCGCCTGCTCGCTGAGCGTCAAAGACAGCAGTCCCTGTGACCATTCTATCACAGCGCTGCTTCCCATCGCAATGCGCAGATGTTCGCCTGTATTGCGGATGCGCAGTTCAGCCATGGCACCAGTCTCTACTGTTGCAGTTCCCTGCAGCGTTTGCCGTTTGCTGTCCGTCCGCAGCTGCTGTAATTCTTTGATCGGCTGCGCTGTCAGTCGTTCGCCATTCCAATGCAGCTCACGCGGTACGCTCATGCCGTGCTGCCAACCGCTCCAATCTGCCGTCGGATTGGTATAGTCCGCATCCGGCATACCCATCCAGCCGAGCAAAATCCGGCGGCCGTCCGGCGCCTCAAAGGTCTGTGGTGCATAGAAATCAAAACCGGCATCCAATTCCTGATAGTCGCCTAAGGTGTATTCGGAACGAAAATCACCATGCAGCGGGAAGTATCCGCAGGAGTACACATTTTGATACCGATACTTCTCGTGCGCAATGCCTTGTGGAGAGGTCATGACAATCCATTGTCCATCGACACAGAACAAATCCGGGCATTCCCACATAAATCCGAACGGCTGTGGGGTCTGAATCGTATTCAAATGCTTCCAGTGCAGTTTATCCTCGGAGGTGAATACGAGAATTTCACCGACATCCTGCCTGGTGCGTGCACCGAGCACCAGATAATACGCGCCGTCCTGTTTCCATACCTTTGGATCTCGCACATGACAGCTGAGATTTTGCGGGTAATCCTTATTTTCTAAAATACAACGATTGCTGTCCGCCGTGATGCCATCGCGCGTAATTGCCAGGCCGACATTGTGTCCGCGTCCCTCATAGATATAATCATAATTGCCGGGATGCTTGACATTGCCGGTGTAATACAGATACAAGCCGTCTTCTTCTGCCAATCCGGAACCGGAATACACGCCGTTTTTATCCCAAGTATCGGTCGGATACAGAAAGACCGGATGCTGTGTCCACGAGAGCATATCCGGGCTGCTCCAATGTCCCCAGAAAATCTGCCCTCTGTGGGCATCCAACGGGCTGTACTGATAAAAGACATGATATTCACCCTGATACCAGCACAGACCATTTGGGTCATTCATCCAACCGGAAGGAGGCATCAAATGAAAACCGAAACGATAGGGATCCTTCGCTCTCTTTGCACCCGCTTCTGCCTCTGCCTTGAGAATTTTCTGCTTGAGTTCCTCTCGCTTTGTCTGCATATGATTGCCTCCTAAAGTATGGATTGAAATTATTTTTTCACTGTCAGCAGGGTTTCACCTGCTTTTGTCTGCTTGCCAATGTGTGTCAAAACGTCTGCATAGTCATCGGCATTGGTCACGATAACCGGCGTAATGGTTTTAAAGCCTTCTGCCTGAATGGCCGCCATGTCAAATTCCATCAGCAAATCGCCAGCCTTTACGCGCTGTCCCTCTGTGCAATGTGGGGTATAATGCTTGCCATTCAGCTGAACCGTATCAATACCGATGTGAATGAGCATTTCCACGCCGTTTTCGCCGGTCAAGCCAACAGCATGGCCCATCAGCGTTTCCACGGTTGCATCAAACGGTGCGTATACCTTGCCTTCGCTCGGCTCAATTGCCGCGCCCTTGCCGAGAATCTCTGCGGCAAATGTGTCATCACCAGTATCTGCCAAGCTGACTGCCTTGCCCTGCATCGGAGACAGAATATTCAGCTCGCCCTGTGCTTCCTTCGGTTCTGTGAATACCGGTGCTGCTTCCGGTGTTTTTTCTGTTGTTTCCGGTGCACCGTTTACCGTCTGCGGTGCGTTCTTATAGCCAAACATCCAAGACAGCGCAAAGGCTACGCCTGCGGAGATTGCAAACATCAGAATGTACTTGACCGGTGCATTGAGGCACAGCAGGATGCCAAAAATACCTGTCACGCCGGTGCCGGTAGCACCCAGAGAAGTAATGGATGCAAACATCGCGCCGCAGCCGCCGCCGATACATGCACACACGAACGGGCGGAAGAATCGCAGATTGACACCAAAGATTGCCGGTTCTGTAATGCCCATAAACGCAGACAGAGAGGACGGCAGTGCCATTGCCTTGAGCTTCTGATCGCGGGTTTTCAGTGCAACAGCCAGTGCAGCTGCGCCCTGTGCGATATTTGCAGAGGATGCCAGCGGCAGCCAGTAAGTACAACCAAATTCCTTAATCTGTCCAAGGTCGATAATGGTATACATGTGATGAATACCTGTGACAACCGTCGGGGCGTACAGCGCACCCATAACCAGAGAACCAATGCCAAACGGCAGAGAAATCAAAGTCTGAATACCATTGATAATGCTGCTTTCTACAATATTGAATGCCGGTCCGATCATGGTCATGGTCAGGAAACCGGTCACAAAGACGGATACCAGCGGGGTGACAAACAAGTCCAGCATTGCCGGCACACGCTTGTGCAGCCACTTTTCAATATTCGCCATGACAAATACAGCGATGATAACCGAAATGACATGTCCCTGATAGCCAATAAGCGGTACTTTCCACAGTCCAAATACGTCTAGGTATTCGTTTACGCCGCCCGTCATCGTCCATGCATTTTGCAGATTCGGATGCACCATAATCATACCGATGACGCCGCCAAGGAACGGATTGCCGCCAAATACCTTCGCACCGGAGAAGCCAATCAGCACCGGCAGGAACACATACGCTGTGTTCGAGAACATACTGGCCAGCACGAACAGCGAGCTTTCATTGGACATATGGATATAACCGTTGTTAATCAAGAAGTTCAGCGATTCCATAATGCCCATCAAGAAGCCGGAGGCTACAATGGCCGGAATAATCGGTACGAAAATATCGCCCAGTGTCTTGATAAACCGCTGGAACGGATTGGCTTTGCTGGCTGCTGCCTGCTTGACCTCTTCCTTCGATGCCGCTGTGATACCTGCTATCGCAATGAACTCATCGTATACTTTGTTTACAACGCCTGTGCCAAAGATAATTTGCAGCTGACCGGATGCCTCAAAAACACCCTTCACGCCCTCTGCGTCCTCCAGCGCTTCTTTGTTTACCTTGGTATTGTCTGCGATGACCAGACGCAAGCGCGTTGCGCAGTGTGCCGCGGACACAATGTTGTCTTTGCCGCCGATATACTGTATCGTCTCGGCTGCCGCTTTTTTGTAATCCATCAAGCGAACCTCCATTCATCCTATCTCTTTGTGAAACTCTTATGAAACTTTATATGAAATGTTTCATCTTTCTGTTACACAGTATATCAGATTTTTCCAGCTTTTCAAGCGGTTGTTTTCACAAAAATTTCATATTTTTTCGTGCATATTGCCCAAATACTTTTCAAATTGTGCGGTTTTAGCCCTATTCTGTCGACTTGTTTGGCTTTTTTGATGCAATTTTGAGAAATTTTCCTATATGAAACTAAGTTTCACACAGAAGTAAAACAAAAGACACCCTCTCATACCGAGAAAATGTCTTTCTGTCTTAACAGGTTTCCTGTTCAATGACTTCAAAACCCATTTTTAATTTTTTCTTCATATCAATGCCGCTCTCTATCATCTTGACCAGCATATCCGCGCCCTCCATGCCGGTGGATTTATAAAACAGATGAGCGGTTGTGAGATTTGGCTCCACAATTTCCGTCATGCGTGAGTGTCCGATACCGGTAATACCGATGTCTTCCGGAATGCGTTTGCCAATTCCCTTCAAATACTGCATAGCACCGATGGCAATGGTATCTGTGGCACACACAATGCCGTCAATCTCCGGTGCTTGTTCCAACAGCTTTTGTGCAGCATCATAGCCGGATTCCAGCGTAAATTCCGAATACGTCACACGACGCTCCAACAGCTCCATTTGATTTCGCTGCAGCGTATCCAAATAGCCATGCATACGAGAATCTCCGGC
>CAVAJF010000032.1:0-74187 GCA_963588905.1 Eggerthellaceae bacterium | reverse complement strand
ACCTACCACTCGTTGAACGAGTGGTTTTTATCATGCCTATTCGGCGCCAAGAAAATCCCGTATCTATGGTTTATATCATAGATACGGGATTTTTTACGTATGGTGTGGGCGAATGCGCTTCAGTTCTGCCATAAATGAATCGACATCGTCGAAATCTCGATAGACAGAGGCAAACCGGATATATGCCACCTCGTCAATATCAATCAGACGTTCCACTACCATCTCGCCGATGGTCATGGAGGACACTTCATCTTCCAATTGGTCGTATAACTCTTTTTCAATGTTGCTGAGCAAATCATCCATCTGTGCCTTTGTGACCGGGCGCTTTTGACAGGCTTTGAGAATGCCACGCATGAGCTTTTCTCGGTCGTATTGCTGGCGCGAACCATCTTTTTTTATCACCATGAGTGAACGAGATTCGATAGTCTCATATGTCGTAAATCGCTTGCCGCATTTTTGGCAGATACGGCGGCGGCGAATGCTCTCCCCATCGACAGTCGGACGGGAATCAATGACCTTGCTCTCTGTATATTTGCAATATGGGCACTTCATATCCTATTCACTCCTTCAATTCCTCAGAAACGCTTTCTTTATAAAGAATACCATATTTTCGCATGAAAAAAAAGACCGGACAGATAAAATCTGTCCGGAATCGCAATCAATGCTTCTTTTTTCTCTGCTTTCTCGAGGTTTTCTTCGGCGTAACTTTCTTTGCAGGTGCTGGCTGCGGTGCAGCAACCGGCTCTGCCTTCTCTTCTTCCGCCTTCGGTGCCTCTTCTGTCTTTTCCGGCTGCGGCTTTACAGCCTTCTTTTCCGAGGTCTTAGAAACCTTTTTTTGTGCCTTTTCCTTTCTGTTCTTGCGCACCATACCGCGGTACTTGGACCAGAATGCACCGGACAGGAACATAGACGAATATGCACCTGCGATGATACCAATAATCATCGGCAGCGTGAACTGACGCAGGCTGGTGACACCAAAGATAAAGATCATGCCAACCGTGAGCAGCGTTGTAATCGATGTATTAACGGTACGACCAACCGTCTGCCAGATACTCTTTTCTACGGTATCTTCAAACAACTCGCGGCGTGCAAACTTTCGATTTTCACGGATACGGTCAAACACGATGATACTTGCGTTGATAGAATAGCCGAGAATTGTCAGTGCAACCGCAATAAAGGTCGTGTTGAACGGAATACGGAAAATGACATACGCAGACAATACAACAAGCAGGTCATGTGCCAAACAGGTGATAGCTGCCAAGCCGGAAGTCAACTCAAAGCGAATGGTGATGTAGATCATCATGAGCACAACAGCAACCAAAGCGGCGGTAATCGCCTTGCCCTGCGTCTCTTTACCAATCGTCGCATTGACGTCAGAAATATTCTGTGTATCGTCATCGGACAGATTGAACTGCTTCTGCATCGCCTGTACAACCTGCTTCTGCTGGTTGCTGTCCAGACGAGTGCACTTAATCAAAACCTCTTCGCCGTCATCGCCGGTCTTCTGTACCGAAGACGGCTCTACGCCAACAGCTTCCTGAACCAGTTCCGGAATCGTCTTGCTGGAAATATCGCTGGTTACTTCTTCATGAATATCAAAGGTCATGCTGGTGCCGCCGATGAAATCGACATCCATGTTAAACAGGTTCATGCCAAACGGAAGAGTGACCAAGCCGACGAGACCTGGCGCGATTGCAATCAGTGCAATCAATGCGAAAATCGGGAATCTTTTGATAATCGAAAACTTGCCCTGTTTCATCGTCTTACACCTCCTCCTTCTTTTCTTTCTTCACACCATACCATTTCGGATTGGTGATGCGGAAATCTGCCATGCGCTGGAGTAGGAACTTTGTTACGGTGATTGCCGTAAACATAGACAGAACAACGCCGATGCCCAGCGTGATAGCGAAGCCCTTAACCGTGCCGGTACCCATAAAGTACAGGACAAATGCAGCAATCAATGTTGTGACGTTGGAGTCCAAAATTGCCGAGAATGCGCGATGGAAGCCGGCGTCAATGGCGCCTCGAATGGTCTTGCCGTTCTTCAGCTCGTCCTTCAGACGCTCAAAGATGATGACGTTCGCATCAACCGCCATACCAATGGACAAAATAATACCTGCAATGCCCGGCAGGGACAGATTCACGTGTGCAACAGACAGAATGACCAGATCCAGTGCGGTATAGAACACCAGCGCAATAGATGCCACAAAGCCCGGCAGACGATAAATCAGAATCATAAACAGCATAACGAGCAGGACGCCAATGCCGCCCGCCATAACACTGGTAGACAATGCCTTTTCGCCCAGCTGCGGGCCTACAGAGCTCATGCTGACCTCTTCCAGAGAGAACGGCAGCTGACCAATGTTGATCTGCTCCGCCAGTGTCTTTGCGGTATCTGCGGTAAAGCTGCCGGAAATGACACAGCTGTCACCGGTGATGCCGGTCTGTGCATATTCGCTGCTGACAGACGGCTGAGACAGTACCTCATCATCCATCTTAATGGCAATGTAGTTCTTACCACTTGCCGCATTCGCTGCAGCCTTTGTAGCCTCTGTCCACTTTTCCTGTGCTTCATCGGTGAATGTCACCTGCACATAGTGTTCACTCGCCATGCTGGACTGCGAAATCTGACCATAGCCAGAGGTCGCCGACTTGATGCCGGAGCCATCAAGAATAACGTTTCCGTCTGCGTCCTCAAAGGTCAGCTGTGCTGTCGCACCGAGCACGGATACCGCTTCTTCTGGATTGTTGATAGACGGAATATCAACCGTTACACGGTTGTCACCGACCAGCTCAACGGTTGCCTCTGTGTATCCCAGAGAATCCAGACGCTTCTGGAGCATTGCCTGTACAGACGCCATATCAGACGACAAATTATCCTTGTTGTAGTCGTCTTTCAAAATCGCCTCAAAGGTAATGGACGAACCGCCGACCAAGTCCAAGCCTCGCCGGATGCCGTCCTCTTCGTCCATGACACTTGCAATGGACAGCGGCCCCACATTGAGTCCAAATGCCGCTGTGCACGAAAGCAGCGCAATCACTGCGAGCACAGCAACAAAGGACAGAATACTTTTTTTCAAAATCATTCGCCTCCTAGTTGACAATAAGCAAATTTATTATAGCTGATTGCGCATCTAAAGTCAATTTTTTTGTACAATTTCACAATTAAAACTCACGTTGCCACGATGTCTTTCTCATTCTACATGCTTCAGAGCCTCGTCCATCGGAATGTTCCGAATCTTTCGATACTCCAAAGTTGCCACGGCAGCATATGTGATAATACCGATAACAATCATCTGCACATAGATTCTCGTGCGAATGACCAACGGAATCCAGCCCGTCATTTCCGAACGCATAACCACGCCAAACAGTGCCGTAAGCCAATTCGTTTCAATCGGGAGACTGAGGAACAGGAAGATAACGACGACAAGTGATGTTGATAGGATATATAAGCTGCTAATTTCTCGATTACTGTATCCAAGGATTTTCGTCATAGAAATAGCCTGTGCATTTTTTTCAATAATGATTTTGGACAACAAATAAATCAAAATCACAAAAACAGCAATGCCAAAACCGTCTACCAAATACATCATGCTTCCCATAGAGACATCCAGCTGTCTGGATACCTTGGTCAAGGCATCAATATCAATAACCGAAGAAATATATTTGTCCGGTATATCCGTGATTGGCGTGTCGGATAAATAGCCGCTAAAATATGCACTGTCATAGTCCAGCATCGCATTTAAGTCCTCTTGATTCATAAATACACACAAGGCACCCTGATAGGAAGAAATATCCGATACAGAAAGTGTATAGCGCGTATCTTTATACGGCTCTTTGAGTGTGATTGTATCTCCTACCTGTAATCCGTATTTGTCTGCGTAAAGAGAGGAAATCGCCACCCCTCCGTCAGTATGCTTCCAATGCACATACTGACTGCTCGGCTGGACACCATACATAGTAATCTCTTCGCTGTCATAACCAGTATCTACTGTTTTCAACGTGTATGCCGTAAATTTCTCTGCCTGTTCATTATTCGTCTGTACGTCAAGCTGAAACAGCAGCATAGACACCATCGTTCCAATTGACGGATCATCATCTATCGCGTCATATGGCATTTTCAAAACATACTGATACTGACACAACATGTTGTGCTCCAAATTTTCTTGATACACATCCAACACATCCGGAAGAGCCAAGCCAAACATCAGCAGCAAATTGGCAAACAAAATACCGATAAACAAGATGAGGTAGTTTCCGATGTTTTGAGAAATAATGCGCAGGCGAAACCGATGGAAAAACGGAAGACTCTTTGGCAGCCACAACGGCTTTTTCTGCTGTTTTCTCCGCAGATCTCTGCGCAAAAATTTAAGCGGAGACAAGGTTAACTTGCGCCGCAGAATCAACCAAGTCAAAATCACCATCATACACACAGGAATAATCGTTGTGAGGACAAATGCCTCTCCATTCCAGATCGTCACATAAGTCGGCAAGCTATAGCTTCCATAATACATGCCTGCACAATAATCCTTCATGAACGAATAGCCAATAATATTGCCCAGCAGAGCACTCACCACCGTGACGATCATTGGCATGGTCATATAATGCCTGATTAACTCCTGTTTGGTGTATCCGGATGCCCGCAATGTGCCAATGACAGCGGCTTCTTTGGCAATGGTGTCGCTGATAATCAAGCAAAAAACAAACGCCATAATAGCAATGACCATATACAGCAGCATAATCATCATGCCGCGGTCACTGCCCATATCATTTCCTGCAAAGACAATTGCCTGATTGGTATAACGCGGAATAAATTCATCCAGAGAAACTTCCCCGCTCAAGAATTCCAAAAAATCCTCCGCACGTGTATGTTCTTCCGTCTCATCGACGGGTGTCTGCTGGTATGTCCAGGCATAACAAAACGTTTTGTCCTCCATCGAGACAGCAGCAAAGGCATCCTGCGTCACAATGGCAACACCAAATTTTGTCGCGTCAAACATGGTATCGCTGTTGTTCTCAAACAAACAGCTGTAATCGGATAAGGCCAGCAGGCCGGTAATCGTCCAAGTCTGATTGTCACTCGTCAGCGTATCTCCGACAGAAAGTGCATTGTTGTCGGCATACATGCGGTCAATGGCAATTTCATTGGCATGTTTCGGCATTTCTCCTTCCATCAGGCATTCCAAATTGACTTGCTCTCGTTTGGGAAAGATGCGCAGCTTGCTGTCATTGGTCATCTGTTTCTGTGTGTAAAACAAATCGTACAGTGTGACACCCTGCGCTTCTATGTCGCGGATTTGTGTTTGGTTGAGCTGTCTCTGTACGGTAAAATTGCCGTCTTCCACATGATAGGTTTCAAAGCTGTCATGATACGCCTGCAACAGACTGCCGTCGGCAACCAAAAAGCCGGAAACAAATCCAATGCTCGCAGTCATCAGCAGAAAAATGACCAGATATTTGCCGATTTCCTGCTTAAAATCGCGCCAATATCGTCTTCTCAGAGGATTTTTCATGTGCTTCACCATTCCAGTCTCTCCGCCGGAACGCGGGATGTATTGGTATAGCTTTTTACAATCATACCATCGCGCAGACGGATCACGCGGTCGGCCATATCCTTGATGGCATCATTATGTGTCACCATAATAACCGTATTGCCGTATTTCTGGTTGACGGTTTCAATGAGCTTGAGAATCTCTTTGGATGTGTGATAATCCAGCGCGCCGGTCGGTTCATCGCATAATAACAGATCCGGATTTTTTACTACAGCTCGTCCAATTGCCGTGCGCTGCTGCTGACCGCCAGACAATTGATTCGGCAGCTTGTTTCGATGCTCATACAGTCCTAACGTATGCAGCAGTTCCTCCACATCCAACGGACGTGCAGACAAATAGGCACCGACTTCAATATTTTCCTGCACCGTCAAATTAGGAATCAAATTGTACATTTGAAAAATATATCCCAGATGATTTCTGCGATATAAAGTTAGTGCTTTCTCATTCATATCTGCCAATTTTGTCTCTCGAATGCAAATATCTCCGCTGTCCGCTTCGTCAATGCCGCCGATAATATTCAACAGCGTCGATTTTCCTGAACCGGACGCACCCAAAAGCACACAAAATTCCCCTTTTTCAATCGCAAGATCGATTCCTTTTAGCACTTCTACATGATTTTCTCCTTCTCCGAAGGATTTCCGAATATGATGAATTTCCAAAAACATATGTCATTCTCCACTTTCTAGCAGTTAGCAATCTCTAATCAGTATATGCTTATTGCCAGAACAAGTCAAGATGTCATTTTATACGAATTGCGCGAAAAAAGCCCGCAGAACACCATGTTCTGCGGGCCAAGATTATTCTATTGAATAGAAATTACAGATTGATCTCTACCTTGATGTTGTCATCAGCCAGATACTTCTCAATGCGCGGCATGACATCATTCTTGATGAAGTCCTCTACCTGCTGCGGTGCGCGGCCAATGTATGCCTTCGGGTCCATCTCTGCCAGAATCTCTTCCTTGGTCAGACCGAACATCGGATCAGCAGCAATCAGGTCTACCATATTGTTGTCCAGACCCTCTTCCTTCACGCGCTTGCCGGCAGTGATAGAGTGCTCACGAATGCGCTCATGCAGCTCCTGACGGTTGCCGCCGCGCTTTACAGCACTCATCATGATGTTTTCGGTTGCCATAAACGGCAGCTCGCTCATCACGCGCTTCTCGATGGACTTCGGATAAACCACGATGCCCTCAGAGATGTTAATCATAATATTCAGGATAGCATCAATACCGAGGAATGCTTCCGGAACAGAAATACGCTTGTTTGCGGAGTCATCCAGCGTACGCTCGAACCACTGTGTTGCAGAGGTAACAGCCGGATTGAGTGTATCAATCATGACATAGCGAGCCAGCGAGCAGATACGCTCCGAACGCATCGGATTGCGCTTGTACGGCATCGCAGAGGAACCGATCTGATGTGCTTCAAACGGCTCTTCCAGCTCCTTCAGATGCTGAAGCAGACGCATATCTGTAGCAAACTTGCTTGCAGACTGTGCAATGCCGCCCAGCGTTGCAACAACCTGCGCGTCAATCTTTCTGGAATAGGTCTGGCCGGATACCGGAACAACACCGTCAAAGCCGAAGTCAGCGGCAATCCTCTGCTCCATCTTGCGAATCTTTTCATGGTCACCGTCAAACAGTTCCATAAAGCTTGCCTGTGTACCGGTAGTGCCCTTCGAGCCGAGCATACGCATATTGGCAATACGGAACTCCAGCTCGTCCAGATCCATCAGCAGCTCATTGATCCACAGCGTAGCACGCTTGCCAACTGTGGTCAGCTGTGCCGGCTGGAAATGCGTGAATCCCAAAGTCGGCATATCCTTGTACTTTGCAGCAAAATCAGACAGACGATGAATGACAGCAACCAGCTTCTTGCGAACCAGCTTCATACCTTCCTGCATCTGAATGATGTCGGTGTTGTCGCCTACATACGCAGAAGTTGCGCCCAGATGGATGATACCGGCAGCCTTCGGAGCCACCTTGCCGAAGGTGTATACATGTGCCATAACATCATGGCGAACTTCCTTCTCGCGCTTCTTGGCTACTTCATAATCAATGTTGTTGATGTTGGCTTCCATCTCGTCGATCTGCTCTTGGGTAATCGGCAGACCAAGCTCCTTCTCAGCCTTTGCGAGAGAAACCCACAGACGGCGCCAGGTGGAGAACTTCATATCCGGAGAGAAGATGTACAGCATCTCCGGGCTGGCATAACGGGAACAAAACGGACTTTCGTATACGTTGCTCATACTCATTAAATTCCTTTCCTGGCGCCGGGTTTTCCCTGCGCCACATACAAAACAGTGTTTCTTTTATTTTAGGCGAAAATCGACCAAAAGGCAAGGTACTTTGTATACAAAATTGCCTGTGTAGATAATAGACAATTTTGGAGAAAAAAAGAAGCTATCAGTTGATGCTGATAACTCCTTTCTTGTTAAAAACTTCTATTTTCTGTTTACGCCTCAGCGATGAACTTCTCCAGACGGTCGAGACCCTTATCAATGTTTTCCATCGAAGTTGCATAGGACCAGCGCAGATAGTTCGGTGCAGCGAAAGAGGTGCACGGAACGGTTGCTACGAGTGCCTTCTCCAAGAACAGAGAAGCAAAATCGCCGTCGTTCTCGATCTTCTTGCCATACATGGTCTTGCCGACAAAGCTGGACATATCCATCATGACATAGAATGCGCCCTGAGGCTTGATGCAGGAAACGCCTTCAATCTTGTTCATACGCTCTACCAGATGGTTGCGGCGCTTCTCGAACTGCTGACGCATTTCCTCAACAGAGGACTGATCGCCTTCCAGTGCTTCCAGAGCTGCCCACTGTGCCATAGTTGCCGGAGCGCCGGTGGAATGGCTGACATAGCTGGACATTGCCTTGGCAACCGTCGGATTTGCCAGTGCATAGCCGACACGCCAACCGGTCATTGCGTAGGTCTTAGATACACCGTTGATTACAATGCACTGCTCCTTCATTGCCGGAGAAACCGATGCAATAGAGGTGTACTCCAGTCCATCATATACGAGCTTGTAGTAAATATCGTCGCTCAGAACATAGATGCCGTGCTTCTCACAGACAGCAGCCAGTGCTTCCAGCTCTTCTCTGGTATATACCATGCCAGTCGGGTTGGACGGGGAGTTGAGCATGAACATCTTGGTCTTTTCGGTGATCGCTGCTTCCAGCTCTTCCGCAGTAATCTTGAAATGATGCTCAGCAGTAGCGCGAACTTCTACCGGAACAGCGCCAGCCATGCGAATCATCTCTGCATAGCTCAGCCAGTACGGAGCTGCTACAACGACCTCATCTCCCGGATCACAGCAAGCCATGATTGCCAGATAAACATTGTGCTTCGCGCCGGATGCAACGACAACCTGACTCGGCTCGTATTCCAGACCGAGATCTTCCTTCATTCGATTGCAAATTGCCTTTCTCAGCTCCATGATGCCGGCAGCCGGAGTATATCTCGTCTTGTTTGCCTGAATAGCAGCAATGCCTGCTTCCTTGATGTTTTCCGGTGTATTGAAGTCCGGCTCGCCTGCGCCGAAGCTAACAACGTCAATGCCGTCAGCCTTCATCTGCTTTGCCAGTGCGCTGATTGCTAGAGTGGCGGACGGAGCGATTGCAGCTGCAATTTTAGAAATCGGTTTAACCATACTGTGTTCCTTTCTGGGGCGAATCCCCTTCCGAAGTTCCTCGCCTCTGCGGCTTGAATTCCGCATGTATCTTTTTCACTTAACTATCTGATATTATAGTGATTTCTTACCATTTTTGCAACTAAAATTGGTATTTCTCTTTGATAAAATTGAAAATTTCCATACTTTGAACAAAAACAAATCCATGTTTTCTCATATCGTGGCATTTTGCACAAATGAAAGTTTCGAGAATGCAGCTTGCATTTCATTTTCTTGTAAAATTTAGTCAAAATGAATTTTTACAGTCATGCATACTGCATTTTTACCACTCCATGAAAAAGCAGGACTGATTTTCACAGCCCTGCTCGTATTTCGTTTTGGTGCTTACTTAGCCTGCTCCAAAGCCTGCGCGATCTGGTCTGGACATGAGGTTCCGCGTCCGCCACAGTCAACGCCCTTAAATGCCTTGATAACCTGCTCTACCGGCATACCGGTAATCAGGCGGCAAATGCCCTTGAGGTTGCCGTTGCAGCCGCCAATCACTTCGATGCTTTCTACCACGCCGTCCTTGACGCTGTAGTGAATTTCGCGGGAACAGGTTCCCTTTGTCTTGTATACATTCATTTCAATATCCTCCTGTGTTTTTATTTATCTTTGCTCTCAATCACCAGTGCACGGCCGCTCCCGATGGTAATGGAATACTCCGGCTCTACCGGCTCATTGGATGTGGTGTACGGCTCAAAGCGGGACACCTCTGCGTCTGTCACAACATATTTGGTGCCGCACAGCGTTAAACCGGTTAACTTGCTATCCAATGGGATAATTCCGACATACTTGTACGTCGGATTTGCCGAATAGATCAACGTGCCGCCGCCGTGAAATGTCACGCGGTTTCGGCTATCTATGAGTATTCCCTCACAGTCGTGCTCATATAAAAATTCCAGCAGAGAAAGATTGGAAAGAAAGTGGTCAATTCTGCCGCCCGATGCACAAACATAGGTGATTTGATCTGCACCGCGCCGCAGCGCTTCCCGCGTACAGCTGAGCAAATCGGTATCATCCTTTTCCGGCTTGAGCTGTACGACTTCGACATCAAAATCCGGATAGGTTCCTGAATCAAAATCTCCGACAACCAAATCCGGCTGAATGCCACAGGTCTGCGCATGACGCACGCCGCCATCTGCACAGATAATATAGTCTGCCTGCTCTGCCAGCGGTTTGATATAGTCGTAATCGCTCTCCGGTGCAGCAGCAATCATGAGCACGTTCATTTCAATTCCCACTCCTTTAGATTTCGGACACTTTCATACAGCTGGCAATAGCTTTCGTGTCGTTCTCTCGCAATCTTTCCATCCGCAACCGCCTGTCGAATCGCACATCCTTTTTCCTTGACATGCGCACAGCCGGTAAACTGGCACTGGTTGAGATATGGTTCAAATTCGCGGAAAGCATACTGCAAGTCATCCTTGAGGATGAGATCCATGCGTTCCGCATCAAAAGCGGAAAATCCCGGCGTATCTGCAATAAATCCACCGTTTTCCAGTTCAACCAGCTCCACATGCCGTGTCGTATGGCGGCCGCGTTCGGTCTTCGGGCTGATTGTGCCGGTTTCCATCTGGAACTTTGGATCAATAGCATTAAGCAAACTGGATTTTCCGACGCCGGAATTTCCTGCGAATGCAGAAATTTTCCCCGTCAGCTGGTCTCGAAGTGCTTCCACACCCTCGCCGGTCTGTGCGCTGACGCGGAAAACCTGAAAGCCTGCCTGTGTGTAAATGGCATACAGACGATCTCCCAGATTGATGTCACACTTATTGATGACAATCAGGACATCCATTCCTTTGTGTTCTGCAATCGCCGTCACCTTATCAATCAACAGCGTTTCTGTCACCGGTGGTGCCGCGCTGCATACAATGACAAGTTGATCGATATTCGAGACCGCAGGCCGAATCAGTCTGTTTTTTCTTGGTTCAATTGACATAATGTAACCGGTTCCGTCATCTTGTACTTCAATTGTAACGCGGTCACCGATTACGGGTTTTTGTGATGATTTGCGGAATTTTCCGCGTGCTTTGCATTCTACAACTCCAGAATCTGTGCGGATATAATAAAAACCGCCGATTCCTTTGAGAATGAATCCATTCTCCTGTTTCATAACTTTGTATTCCTTTTTTGCTTACAGCTTGCTGAAATCAACATCCTGCTCGTAAACTGCCGAACCATCAACTGTCACAACAACATGCTGTGTGCTGCTGTAACGAACACTACAGCCGACAGAACCACGGCTTGTCTTTACCGTGCTGCTATACAGCGTAGAGCCACCGACGGAGATCGCGACACTGCATGTGTCGCGATCCGTCGGAAGGCTAACTGTAATTCTTGAAGAAGTCACGCTGACGGAAGCGGAGCCTGTTCCGCCGTTGTTGCCGCCATTATTGTCATCTCCGTTATTATCATTACCGTTATTTGGCTGGTCATCCGTTGTTGTGGACTCCTTGGCAATGGTGATGCCAACGCTGGTGCCCTTTGCAACCTCTGTGCCATACGGTACAGTCTGGCTGATAACGGTGCCTGCGGTCTCTGTGCTCTCCTGCTCGTGGACAGAACCCAGCGACAGACCTGCCTTTTCCAAGGCGGCAGAAGCCTGCTCTGTAGTCATACCCTTGAGGTTCGGAACCGTCTTATTCGTGTTCGCAGAACCGGAAGAAACAACAACCGTAACGGTAGAGCCAACCTCTACATCCTCACCGGCATCCGGATCACTGCCAATGACGTAGCCCTGTGCGACGCTCTCCGAGGTTTTTTCTGTGCGCTTCGCCTTTAAGCCCTTGGCGCGCAGTGCACTCTGTGCATCCTCGTAGCTCTTGCCTGCCAGAGACGGAACCGAAACCGTATTGGTCTCTTCATCTGCCTTATCGACAACCGAAGCAAGCGTCAGCGCCACTTCCGTGCCGACATCTATCGTTGTCTTGGCTCTCGGATTCTGGTCAATGACATCGCCATCTGCGTAGCCCTTGCTGTCCGCTTCATCCTGAGAGAATTCCTGCTCTGTAATCTGGAAATTGAAATCCGAATAATCCTTGTTGCCCTTGATGTCCTTCGTATAGTTCAAGCCAACAAACTGCGGAACCGTTAACGTCTGGGTCTCATTGTTGTTGCCCACCGTGCGCATCGCAAAGAACGCCACAACGGCAAGAAGCACAACAATCACCGCGCCGACAATCACCTTGCCGGTGCCGCCCTTTTTCTTGCTGCTGGCTGCACGCTGCTTGACCGGAGCTTCATATACTTCGTTGTCCTCTTCATCCGGTTGCTGTGTGCGCTTGCTAGTCTGCTGCCGCTGCGGCCGACTCTGACTCTCTGTTGCGCGCGGTACATACTGCGTTGCATCTTCGTCTGTCTCTACCGCTGGTGTGTGCGGAATATACTGGGTTGCGTCCTCGTCACGGTTGTACGAAATCGCACGTGTCTCATCCAAATCGCTGTTGTGCGACGAATAATTCAGCACCAGATTTGGATTCGAGCGCAGACGCTCCATATCGCGGAACATATCCATAGCAGAGCTGTACCGCTGGTTAGCATTGGCGCACATAGCGTGCATGACAATTTCATCCATTGCCTTCGGAATGTCCGGCACGATACTGCTCGGTACCGGCGGTACTGTGTTTAAGTGCTGCATGACGACAGCAACAGCAGTATCTCCGCGGAACGGCAGTGTACCGGTCAGCATCTCATACATCACGACGCCCAACGAGTACAAATCCGTGCGGAAATCTACCTTGATGCCCTTTGCCTGCTCCGGCGAGATGTAATGCACGGAGCCAATCGCCTCAGACGATACCTTGCGTGTTTCCTGGCTGTTGGCGAAGCTGGCAATGCCAAAGTCCATGACTTTTGCCGTGCCGTCGCGCAGCAGCATAATATTCTGCGGCTTGATGTCCTGATGGATGATGCCGCGGCTGTGCGCGTGATCCAGTGCACGCGCCACCTGCTGTGCAAAATACAGGGTTTCCTGCCATGTCAGGTGATGCTTCTTGCGAAGATAATCCTTCAGTGTGACGCCCTCACACAGCTCCATGACGATGTATTCCGGACAATTTTCCGTGTGACATACATCGTAAATGGAAACAATGTTGTTCTGCGAGAGCTTAGCTACCGCCTGTGCTTCGTTGTAAAAGCGCTTGCGGAACTCTTCATCCTGAGAAAATTCTTCTTTCAGGACCTTAATGGCAACATAACGATGGAGAACGGTGCAGTATGCCTTGTAAACAATCGCCATACCACCGGTTCCAATCACCTCGCGGACTTCGTATCGCCCGCCGAGTGTCTGTCCAACTAAATTTTCCATTCCCATGTCTCCTACTTGGTGTACAATACAACCGTAATATTGTCATTTCCACCGGCTTTGCAAGCCAGCTCAATCAATTGTGTGCACGCCTGTTCCATGCTCTCTGCCTGTGAGACAGTCGCAACGATCTCTGCGTCCGTCACCGGACCGCTCAGACCATCCGAACACAGCAGCAATGTCTGCCCTTCGTGCATTTTGATTTCATACACATCCGCTTCCACTTCGCTATCCACGCCAACGGCGCGAGTAATGAGGTTTCGTCCCGGATATGTTTTGGCCTCCGCTTGGGTCAATCGTCCGCTGCGAACCATTTCCGCGACCAGTGAATGATCGGTACTCATCTGTGCGATTTTGTCTGTGTCAATCAGATACGCGCGGGAATCGCCGACGTTGGCGAGAATCACGCGGTCATCCACGCAGATACCGCCGACCAATGTCGTGCCCATGCCGTTGTATGCCGGAGACGACTGAGACAGCTCAAACACCTCTTTGTTTGCCATACGCACAGCCTTTTCCACTAAATCCGCCAGCACATCTGCGTTGGTCTCAGAAGGATCTGCTGTTTTGATGGTCTCTAAGAAGCGATTTGCTGCGCGTTCACTGGCAATATTTCCGGCGCGTGCGCCGCCCATTCCATCGCAGAGAACGATAAATCCCATTCCCGTTTCCGGAACGTCTAGGCGAAAGGTGTCCTGATTGTTCGCTCGAACCAGACCCTTGTCGGTTTTGCCATATGCTTTCATTGTATCACTCTTTCCCGAACGTCTCACCAATGTGCCTGCGGCGCAGCTGTCCGCAGGATGCGTCAATATCCGGCCCTAATGTGCGCCGAACTGTCGCAGTGACTCCGTTCTTTTCCAATATATTTTGAAAAGCCGCGACATGCTCCTTCGAGGAAGTGCGCAGTCCGCTCTCCGTAACGTGATTTAAAGGGATTAGATTTACATGCGCCGGACGGCCGCGCAGCAGCTCTGCCAGCTTTTTTGCCTGCCATGGGCGGTCACTGACGCCGTCAATCATCGTATATTCATACGAGATTCTGCGTCCCGTCATGTCAAAATAATCACGACAGGCTGCAATCAGCTGTTCCACCGGGAAGCTCTTGTTGACTGGCATCGTGGCGCTGCGGCTCTCGTTATCCGGAGAATGCAGAGAAATTGACAGCGTAATCTGCAATTTTTCCTCGGCAAGCCGACGAATCTGCGGCACCAGTCCCGATGTGGACAGAGAAATATGTCGCTGCCCGATATGCAAGCCCTCCGGTGCGCCGACGAGATGAATGAAGCGCAGGACGTTATCATAGTTATCCAACGGCTCGCCGGTTCCCATCAAAACAATATTGGAAATGCGCTCGCCGGTGTCTTTTTGCATAAATAGGATCTGGTCAAGAATTTCACCCGCGGACAAGCTTCTGACCAGTCCGCCCAGACCCGATGCGCAGAACTTGCATCCCATGCGGCAACCCACCTGAGACGACACACAGGCGGAATTGCCGTGATGATACCGCATGAATACGCTCTCAATGCAGTTGCCGTCGTGCAGCTCCCACAGATATTTAATGGTTCCATCCACCTTGGAAACCTGCTTGCGCAGAATCTTTGGTGCCGTCAACAGATATTGTTCGGACAGCTTGGCGCGAAGCGGTTTGGAAACATTGGTCATCTCATCAAACGAAGAAACGCCCTGATGCAGCCATTGAAAAATTTGTCCCGCACGAAACGGTTTCTCACCCATCGCGCGCAATTCTTCCTTCAGCTCCGGCAGTGTCCGGCATTTAATCTCAGGTTTTGTCATATGTCAAATCTCCGATGAAAGCACAGATGTGCTCTCATCCTTTTCATAGTAAGCCATTTTACGGAATTTTGCAACAAAAAATCCATCCGTATGATGTACCTGTGGCAGGAGAGTGACAGACCCATCCACAGGCTGTTCACATACCGGAAGCGAAAATGTCTGTTTTTCAAACTGTTGAGTGCTCTGCAAAAATGCTTTCACAATTTCTTCGTTTTCTCGGCGCAGCACCGTACAGGTTGAATAAACCAAAATTCCATCTTTTTTTACATATCGCGCGGCATTTTTTAAGATTGCCAGCTGAATCTCCGGCAGGGACTCCAGCGCCGCCGCGTCTTTATACCGAATTTCCGGCTTTTTACGAATAATACCCAAGCCGGAACACGGTACATCGCACAACACGTAATCAAACGCTTCCTCCCATTCCGGACGAAACTGTGCCGCATCTTGCAGCTGGGTGTCAATATTGGTAAGTCCCAGACGCCGTGCGCCCTCTCGGATCTTATTCAATTTGTGCGCGTAAATATCACACGAAGTCACAGATCCGGTATTTTTCATCCGCTCAGCAGCGAAAAAGCTTTTGCCGCCCGGCGCAGCACAGCAATCCAGCACACGGCTGTTCGGCTTCGGGTCCAGTGCATACACACTCATTTGACTTGCACCGTCCTGCACCGTGACGAGACCCTCCTGAAAGACATCCAGCTGTTCCAAGCTGCCGGTTCCGGAAACCGTCAGACAGTTTGGAATGGTCTCATGCATGTGGACGCAAACGCCCTGTGCTTCCAAGCGCTCCCGCACGGTATCTGTATTCGTTTTCAGCGTATTGACGCGCAAAACGGTTGGAGCCGGTTCATTATCCGCCTCCAACAGCAATCGCGTCTGCTTGACGCCAAACTGCTCCAAATACAACTCCGTCAGCCAGCGCGGATGACTATACCGCAGCGAATAATACTCCGCCTTGGTCTCACAATTTGGCTGCGGGAGTGCATCAATATTTCGCGCAATGGTCCGCAGCAGGCCATTGACATAGCTTGCTGTGCGCGGATCTGCCCGACACAGGGAACGCGCCAAACGTACGCTTTCATTGACCGCTGCCGAGTTGGGAATCCGATCCATCCAGACCATCTGATAGACAGCCAGACGTAAAACGTCTAAAATGCGCGGTTTGACCTTTTTTAGGCGAACTTTGGAGTAATGCGCGAGATAAAAATCGCACATCGCTTGGTTTTGCAGGACACCGCCGACCAACGCCGTTGCGAGTGCGGCATCTCGTTTGGAAAGACCTGCCGCATATTTTTTCAGTGCCGGAGCGCTCCATGCATCTTCTTCTCGAATCGCAAACAGCGCGCGTGCTGCCGCCTCGCGGGCAGATGTGTTCTCACGCATTTCATTCCTCCTTTCGTCTCTCATCAGCCAAGAACCGTTCCAATCTCCATGGCATGGCCGCGCAGATAATCACCAGCTGCCATGCGCTTTTTGCCGACCATCTGAATTTCTGTAATCTGCAATACACGTCCATCGCCGCACGCAACAAACAGACCCTTTTTCGGATCAGCAGTCGTCACTGTGCCTGCCGGAACCTGTGCCGTCTGGTCAGTCAAGCGAGACTGAAACAGCTTGAGACGCACATCGCCGCGATTCGTCACGGCAACCGGCCACGGATCCAATCCGCGAATCTGGTTATGCACCTGCTGCGCCGGTTTGCTCCAATCGACTACAGACATATTCTTGCTCAGGACAGATACATAGGTTGCCTGCGCGTCATCCTGCGGCTTGCGCTGGATGCCCTGCGGCAACTGCTCCAGCGTCTCTGCCAGCAGACCTGCACCCATCGCTGCCAGCCGGTCAAACAGCTCACCGGCAGTTTCATTTTCGCCAATCGGTGTTTCCTTCGTCAGCAGAATATCACCGGTGTCCAGCCCGCGATCCATATACATGGTTGTCACGCCTGCAGTTTCTTCGCCGTCGAGCACCATCCATTGAATCGGTGCCGCGCCGCGGTATTTCGGCAGCAAAGAGCCGTGTACATTGATGCAGCCGTACTTCGGCAAATCCAGCACATAACCCGGCAGCAGCTTGCCATACGCCACAACGATGATAACCTCCGGATTTAGCTCACGCAGCAGCTCCAGCTGGCTTTCATTCTTGAAGGAATCCGGCTGATATACCGGGATATTATGTATCAAGGCAAGTTGCTTTACAGGTGGCGGTGTCAGCTTCATTTTGCGCCCCTGTGGCTTGTCTGGCTGCGTAAATACACCGACGATCTCATGTTTATCTGCAATTAAGCGTTCGAGCGAGTTTACCGCGAAGTCCGGCGTACCCATAAAGACCAGTCTCATTCTGCCTCGTCCTCTTCTTCATCATAGTGGATATACTCCGTCACCTTTTCGGTAAAGACATGTCCGTCGAGATGGTCAATTTCGTGCAGGAAAGCACGTGCCGTCAAATCCTGAGACTTGACCGTAAACCATTCGCCGTTTCTATCCTGCGCACGAACCGTTACAATGCGCGGACGAGTAACCATACCAAATTTATTTGGGAAGCTGAGACAGCCCTCTGAGCCGGTCTGCTCACCTTCGGTTTCTACCACTTCCGGATTGACCATCTCAATGATTCTGTCATTGTCCAACGTATCCAGCACGACACAGACACGGCGCATATAGCCGATCTGCGGACCTGCCAGACCGACGCCGTTGGCGTCCAACATCGTCTGCGTCATATCTGTCAGGATATTCCCCAGCTTCTTATCAAATTTTGTCACCGGATGACACTTTTTGTACAGAATCGGATCCGGATCATAAATAATTGGTCTTACAGCCATAATAAACTCCTCTTCATTTTCATTTCTTTTTATATTTGCATAGGATTGACGTCTGCATATACGGTGACACCGCGAAACCGGCGGTCAACACCTGTCTCGCGCAGCACGCCATCTATCAAGGCGCGTCTGCGCTTGCTGTCTGGACAGCGGATAGTCAAATGATAGCGGTATCGGTTTTGTACGCGCACAATATTCGCTGGCGCGGGACCCAATACCGGATAACAGAAATCGGAAAATACGCCTGCCATCAGACTTTCTATGCGCTGCTTGACAGCAGATAAAGCTGTCAGCACGTCTCG
This sequence comes from Eggerthellaceae bacterium, assembly GCA_963588905.1. Taxonomy (GTDB): domain Bacteria; phylum Bacillota; class Clostridia; order Oscillospirales; family Butyricicoccaceae; genus Butyricicoccus_A. The sequence continues at coordinate 55,744 of CAVAJF010000032.1, read as the reverse complement.
TTCATTCTCTCCTACAGCGGTCAGAACCACAAGCTGTGCAATCGGTGGACATTGCAGCAATCTTCGATGCTCCAACTCTTCCTCATAAAACTGCTCATAATCCTGCCGTGCGGCGTTTAAAATCACGGTATCTCCCGGATGGTACGTCTGAATGACCGCATGTCCCTGCGCCTGCCTGCGTCCGGCACGCCCCACAACCTGCGTGAGCAGCGAAAAGGTACGTTCTCTGGCGCGATAGTCCTGCGCAAACAGAGATTGATCTGCATCGACAATGCCAACCAGCGTCACGCGGTCAAAGTCCAAGCCTTTTGTGACCATTTGTGTGCCGAGCAAAATATCTGCCTTCTCCTCTTCAAATGCCTCCAACAGCTTGGCATGAGCTCCCTTCGTGCTCGTTGTATCCGCATCCATGCGAAGAATCTTACGCTCCGGAAACAGCTCTTGCAGCTCGGTTTCCAGTCTCTGCGTGCCGATTCCCTCCCATTTGAGATGCGTACTGCCGCAATTGGGGCATGTGCGTTTCACAGGAATACTCTTTCCACAATAATGACACATCAGCCGGTGATTGACGGAATGATAGGTCATGGAAACGCTGCACGACGGGCATTCCGGTGTCCAGCCGCACGCTGTACAGGTAACCTGTTTGGCCGCGCCGCGTCGGTTTAAAAACAAAATGCATTGGTGTCCTTCGGCAAAGCACTGCTCCATCTCCTGTCGCAGGACAGGCCCAATTGCACTGATATATCCCTGTCGGGTCAAGCCACGCATATCTGCAATCGTGACACGCGGCAGTGCCGCTCCAGAATAGCGTTCACGCAGAAATAACACAGGATATTTTCCCGTCTCTGCACCGTAAAACGTCTCGATTGCCGGTGTCGCGGAGCCGAATAAGACAAAGGCATTCTCTTGCATGGCGCGGTATTTTGCTACATCTCGCGCATGATACCGTGGACTAGTTTCTGATTTATAGGCGTCATCCTGCTCTTCATCCAAAATAATAAGCCCCAAATTTTGTGCAGGTGCAAAAACCGCTGACCGTGTGCCGACAATCACCCGCGCCTCACCGGCGCGAATGCGTTTCCAGCTGTCATATCGTTCACCAACGGACAGCGCCGAGTGCAGCACAGCGGTGCAGTCACCAAACTGTGCCATAAATTTCCGAATCAGCTGCGGTGTCAATCCGATTTCCGGCACGAGCACAATTGCACTTTTGCCCGCTTGTAAGGCGCGGTCGATCAGCTTCATATATACCTGCGTCTTACCGCTTCCTGTGACACCAAACAGCAGCGCCGCTTCGGGATGACCGGACAGCAACATTGGTTCCATGCGATCATATGCGGTTTGCTGCGCCGAATTCAGAACAAATCCTTGTCGTTCCGATGGACTCGGCTGTTCCGGCAGCCGAAAGGTTTCCTCTTCCCATCGCTCTAGCATACCGCTTTTGACCATCGCCCGAAGAACACCGTCACTTGCACCGGTCATATATTTGAGATCCGGGCGGCTCATACGTCCTTCCTGTGCCAGCACACTGACAATGTCCATACGAACATGACTGCGTCCGCGTTCTGCCATCGCCATCGCGTCATCGCGCGGTATTCCCAGCCGATACATCGTGACGGTTTTGTCATTGATGCGCCGATCAAAAGCGCTGGTCTGTTCCAGAATCTGTGCTTGCAGCAGCTCATGGATCTGTTGTTCCGGCAGCGTACCGCCGCACAGTTCGGTCAACGTTTTGACTGCAATCGCACGTTTTCTCTTGGAAAAGTGCTGCAATACCGGATATTGCTGCGCCAATTGCTGCCGTTTTCCTTCCGTTATCGCTTGCGTCAGCACGTATTGCTCGGTTTTGCGAAACCATAGTCCCGCCGGAAGCATTGCGCGCGCGCAGTCATAAAACGTGCAGAACAAGGTGGAACACAGATGCGCCGCCAGAGACAGCGCGTGTGCATCCAGCACTGGCTGCGCATCCAACACCTCTAAAATGCTTTTGCGCTCGTACTGCGCCTGCGGATCACACCCCATGCGCACAACAATCGCCTCACGGGTGCGGTCGCCACGCCCGAACGGGAGAAGCACACGCACACCCGGCATAACGGCTCCCATCAGCGCCGGCGGAATGTCATAGTCGTACAGCTTATCAAATGCATATGTCGCATCGGAAATCGCTACACGGCAAACGTCGGATCTCATGCCTGTTTCTTCCGATGCAAGGTGACGAGACGTTCGAGCAAAATATCCGCTACGCTGTCTTTTTCCATCAGCTCCAGCGGCTCCACAGTTCCGTCTCTATATAACAGTGTGACCACATTGGTATCACCGGCAAAGCCCGCACCTTTTACTTTCAAATTATTGGCGACAATGACATCACAGTTTTTCTTTTTCAGTTTCTTTGTAGAATTCTCCAGCAAATCGCGTGTCTCCATCGAAAAACCACAAATCACCTGGTCATCCCGTCTGTTTTCACCGATTTCTGCCAAAATATCCGGATTGCGAACGAGAGAAATCGACATGTCTTCGTCATGTTTTTTGATCTTGTCATCTTGGAACTGCGCCGGACGATAGTCTCCGACAGCGGCCGCCTTAATGACCAAATCAGACTGCGGCAGGGCTTCCATGACTGCCTCGCGCATCTCGCAAGCCGAGGTAATCGGCACCATGCGCACGCCATCCAGCGGTGCAAGCGAAACAGGGCCGGTAATCAGTGTAACCTGTGCGCCACGCATTTTCGCGCTGCGGGCAATCGCATAGCCCATTTTGCCCGTGGAATGGTTGGACAAGAAGCGAACCGGATCCATGGCTTCGCGCGTCGGACCCGCAGTCACCGTGACATGCATTCCCTCCATGTCCTTTTCCGTCAATGCATCGAGAATCGCCTGTTCAATGGTTTCTACATCCGCCAGCTTGCCTTTTCCGGTGTCTCCGCACGCCAGATGGCCAGACGCCGGTTCGACAAACAGACATCCACGCTGCTTGAGTGTGGCAATATTCTCCTGTACGGCCGGATGCTCATACATATTTGTATTCATCGCCGGAGCAAACAGCACGGGTGCGCGGGTTGCCAGCAGCGTTGTGGACAGCATATCATCCGCAATGCCATGGGCATATTTGCCCAGAATATTGGCAGTCGCCGGAACAACAGCAAAGACATCCGCCGCTTTGGCAAGAGAAATATGCTCGACTTCCCACGGAAAATCGCGGTTAAACATATCCGTCACCACGCGATTGCCGGACAATACTTCCAATGTCAACGGCTGAACAAATTCACAAGCGTGTTCGGTCATAATGATTCGAATATTGATGCCCTTCTTGTGCAGACGGCTGACCAAGTCACAGGCCTTATATGCTGCAATGCCACCGGTTACGCCGAGAACGACAGTTTTACCGGAAAAGTTCATCGCTGGTTCCTTCTTCAGTGTCCGTGTCGTCCGCCAGTTCTACCGGCTGCTCGTCTCTATCATCTGCAAACAGATCTACATCCTCTTCTTTATTGGCAGCAGCAACCAGATCCTCCGGCTGCTTTTCCGGCTCCGGCTTCGGTCCCTCACGATATTCAATCTCACCATCGCTGATTTCGTCTAATGCGAGCTTTACCGGCTTATCCGGCAGTTCTTTTCCAGTTGTTTCTTCTTCTGCGCACAGATCACGGGCACGCTGTGCGGCTAAATTGACCAATAGATAGCGGTTGTTGACTTTCTTCATCAAATCCTGCATAGATGGCTTTAACATAACAATATACTCCTTTAATAAACGCTTGTTCTTATTATTTCAGTGTGACACGGGATGAACGGCATGTCTCTGCCTGCATAATTGCCAGCACATCGCTGACGGCCTGTTCCACTGTGTTGTTTACGACAATATAATCAAATTCCGGTGCGAGTGTCAGTTCGTGCTTCGCAGCGTTTAGACGACGCTGCACTACTTCCGGTTCCTCTGTGCCGCGGCCTACCAATCTTCGCTCCAGTTCTTCAAAGCTCGGTGGAGCGAGGAAAATACGAACAGCCTCCGGACGCGCCTGCTTGACCTGCATGGCACCCTGCACCTCAATTTCCAACAGGACATCTCTTCCCGCTTGCAGTTCTGCATCTACCGGTGCGGCTGGTGTGCCATAGCAATTCTTGCTAAACTCCGCATGTTCCAAAAATCCGCCTTCTTCGACGAGCTGCTGGAACTTCTCACGGGTCATAAAATGATAGTGTACGCCATCCTGTTCGCCCTCACGCGGCTTACGGGTGGTCGCAGAAATCGAATAAAACAACGGCTTGTGCTCGCGTACTTGCTTGAGGACGGTGCCCTTGCCGACACCGGACGGTCCTGTGAGCACAAACAGAATTCCTTTTTCAGACATCGTTTTTCTCCTCCTCTGTGCTGCGGCTGTCCATTCTGCCCGAAATCGTCTCCGGAAGAATCGCAGACAGCACAACATGATCGCTGTCCATAATAATGACTGCGCGGGTTCGTCTGCCATAGGTCGCATCGATCAGCATATTGCGGTCACGCGCCTCCTGTACCGTGCGCTTAATCGGCGCAGAATCCGGCGAGACAATCGCAATAAGACGATCCGCAGAAATCATATTGCCAAATCCAATGTTAATGAGCTTCATGGAAAGCCTCCGTTACTCAATATTCTGGATCTGCTCGCGGATCTTTTCAATTTCAGCCTTGATGTCCACGACAATCTTTGCCATTTCCATGTCATTTGCCTTGGAACCAATTGTGTTGGCTTCGCGGTTCATCTCCTGTACCAAGAAGTCCAGCTTGCGTCCCACCGGCTTTTCTTCCGCTGCCATGATTTCCAGCTGATGCATGTGGCTGCGCAAACGCACGGATTCTTCGTCTACCGCGGTACGGTCAGCATAAATAGCTGCCTCTGCCAAAATCCGCTGCGGATCAATCGTCGTATCTGCCAGAATTTCATTCATGCGAGCGGTCAGCTTCGCGCGATATTCCTCGACTGCCTGCGGCGAACGCTTTTCAATCTCAGCGACATAGCCGAGAATGGTCTGCTCGCGGGACAGCACATCTTCCTTCATCTTTTCGCCTTCACGCGCACGCATTTCGCAGAAATCTGCGCCTGCGGCTTCGAGTACCTGCAAGACATCCGCTGTCAGCTCATCCGCATCTGCTTCCTGCTTTTCTGTAGAAAAAACATCCGGCAGACGAGATGCTGCCATCACACTGATGTCGTCCTGCATCTGATACGTGTCGCGCATCTCATGCAGCAGCTCCAGATAATTCTCCAGCAGCTTGTGATTGAGCGAAATTTTCACATCATCGGATGCACTAGCATCAATTGTGACATACACATCCACTTTGCCGCGGGCAATCATCTTGCCGACAGCAGTCTTAACCGCTTCTTCCAAAAAGCCGTACATGCGCGGGGCCTTTACATTGACATCCAGATAGCGGTGGTTGACAGAACGAAGCTCAACGGTGATGTCGCGGTCATGCAGCATCTGTCGTGCTCGTCCGTATCCAGTCATGCTTTTCAAGGAAATTCCTCCTATTTGATGATTTTAGCGTCCCTTTTTCTGTTCGCTATACGCTCGAAAAGGGTTCTCTAGTATATTGTAACAGCCCGCCTTGCTTTTGTTCAAGCAAAACGGGCCATTTTCATGATAATTATCTAAATATTTTTTAAATCAGATTTATATCTTTGTATAATTTCACCAGCGTATGCGTTCAAATAAATACGCAATGATTTTAGAAAATGCAATATCATACAAAACAAAAACGACCAAAATGATCGGCAGCAGCATCCAGGTGTGCTTTGCCAGCACAGCTGGCACAAGATTCAACAACGAGCTGGACACAACAAGCAGTAAAATCGTCATCACACCGCAAAACAGCAGCTTGAGAATCCATTCGACAGGCTGACGGTGTATACGCTCGATGAGATTTTTGACAATGGTATACGGGCCAAAAAATGCCGCATAAATCAACGCGACTTCTTTGGATGGGAGCAGCAGAAATGACAGTATCGCTGTAGCAAGTACTGTGAGGACGCCATAACCCAAATTGCCGCGTATCACAGCGAGCACCGCAATCACGCCCGCCAGTGCCGCTACTGTCAAACGCATTCCCGGCAGCAGTGAGCCGAGCAGCATCACGACTACACTGAGCGCAACCATCATCGCGCAGAATGTCAATGTATTGTTGTGTTTTTCCATGGTTCTCGCCTCGTTTTCTTTAACAGCTGCCGCCTCCACAGCAGCTACACAGGCAGTTTAGACACGCCAGCTGCATACAGCAGTCTGCTGCGTCATTTTGCTGCATCGGGCGATAGCCGCCATATGCAGAGCTGTTGCTCAGGACATTTTGCATCCGACGATACTCCATATTATTCGGTGCCATCGCGCATGCCTGATTGATTTCCTGCACTGCTTCGTCAAACCATCCCTTACGATAGCAGATATTCGACCGCAGGAAATGCCACTCGGCATCTCGATTGGAGATTCGTGACAGCAGTTCTTCTGCCATACCAATATTGCCTACGTTAATCGCGTTGCGTACCTGCACGTATACACCGGCATTGGAGCCGGTATAGCTGGAGGAATAGCCGTTATAGCCACCGGCATTGTTGTACCCGTTAGTATAGCCGCTGCCGGCAGAGCCTGAGCTGCGTGTATACGAGCTGCCGCCGCCATTCTGCCGCTGTTTCATCACCGTGTCGTAGGCGTCATTGATTTCCTGCATCTTTTCTTTTGCCAAATCCGCCAACGGATTATTGATATAATTGTCCGGATGATATTTCCGCGCTAAGTCTCGATAAGCGCGTTTAATCTCATCTTCTGACGCAGACGGCGAAACGCCGAGTACCTTATAAGGATCCATGCCTGTTCTTTCCTCCATGATTTGAAAATGTGCCGTCCAAGACCAGCCGTGTTACCTCAGGCAGTCCTTGGCACAAAATATTCTCTATAATCCCCGCATCGCGCAATGGATGCAATAAAATATATGCGTGATATGCCGCTGCGAGCGACTGCAGCAGTGTATGCTGCATCGCGTCTTTCACCGGCGGCAGCAAAGTCGGCTGTGTCATCTCCCAGCGCAACAGCACCGGATTGTAGCTGCCGGACGCAAAATCTTCTTGTATGTCATCGCAGGCATCGACAAGATAAATCCATCTGCCCACATGGTAAAATATTTCCTGTAAAATACGGCTGTCTGTATGCCAATCTGCAACCGCTGCCCGCAAAATCGACGCGAAAGCATCAGCAGGGCGGTCAAGTGACGACGTTTTCTGTCGTTCCAGCGCGTTCAGGCTTTCCAAACAGTCCCGCGTCTCTCGATCAAAAGCGGGCAGCTCTGCCGCCGCCTTTCTGTATCCCCGACGAAGAAAGAGCCGAAACATCCGCGCAGCAAGTTTCTTGATGCCGCGCTCATCGGCAATAGTATCCGCCAGTTTATGCCAGCACAAAATCACACTGACAGCTGCCGCCCGAATCATGCCATCGCTTTGCTTGGCACAGGTTCTGCGGCGAAAGGGGTGCATGATACACCGGCACTTGCTCTGTTCGCCGCCGCATGGTTCCAACGCATCCAGCACCAGTGCGAGATAGGTGCAGTCATAGCTGAGCATCAGCGTTTGCGCAAAGCCGTACCGGCGGCGAATGGTGTGGCACAGGCCGCAGTAAACGCTCTGAAAGCGCTCCCACTCCCGCACCTTAAGTTCTCCGCGCAGCGGTCGAACAAATCCGAACATGGTATTTCTTCACCTCAAATACCATTTTACTGTATCTTTGCCCAGAATACAAGGCTGACGCACGCGCCAGCCTTGAAAATTTACAGTTTAGAAATAGTGTAAATCGGCTTTTTGTTCTTCTGGTGCTTGTTCATCAGAAGCGCACCGGCAATACCGAGGAAAAAGCCTACGCCGCCCCACAGTTCCGGAATTGGAAGTGCAGCAACTGCTGCAATCGCATACAGAGCAAAAAACAAGACAATCGGAATGACATATACCACGGTTGCCAAGCCGAGCACTTGTTTTGAGCTGCCTGTAATCACAACCGTGTCTCCGATGTCCGCACCGATGGAGTTATCTGCAATGACGGTAATCGGCTTCGTCACCAGCTCCCCACAGCCTCCACATTTAGAACAATCATGTCCGCAAGCAGTCTGCCGATGTACGGTAAGCTCCGCTTGATTGCCGGACAACAGCTTTGTCACTGTCGCTGTTTGCTGCATAAAATCAATCTCTCCTTTCTTCGAGAGGACGAAATGTTTGTAAAATTTCCTTGGCACAGCCAATGCCATCTACAGCAGCACTCATAATGCCGCCAGCATAGCCTGCACCCTCACCGCACGGAATAAGACCGACAAGCTGCACGCTGTGTCGGTTGTCCTGCCGCGTGATGCGAACCGGCGAGCTTGTGCGGGTTTCCGGTGCGGTCAAAAGTGCATCCGGCGCATCAAATCCGCGAATTTTTCTGCCAAATTGCCGCAGTCCCACCTGCATGTGCTGGATTACAAACTCCGGCAGTACGCCTGTCAGTGAGGTATATTGTACACCAATTGGGTAAGTCGGTGCAACCCGTCCGTGCTTGCGGGAAGGGTTTCCAGCCAAAAAGTCACCGACTTTCTGGCACGGCGCACGGTAGCCGCCAGTCAACGCAAAGGCTTTGCGTTCGATTTCTCGCTGAAAAGCCACGCCGCCTAAAGCGTCAGCAGTCGGGAAATCCGAAGGATTGACCGAGACGACAATAGCTGCGTTCGCATTGCGTCCATCCCGCGCATGATAGCTCATGCCATTCGTCACGATGGAATCCGGCTCACTCTGTGCCGCAACGACATGGCCTCCCGGACACATGCAAAACGAATAACATGCTCGTCCGTTTTCTCGATGTGACAGCGTATATTCCGCCGGCGGCAGAGCGGGATGTCCCGCCAGCTTGCCATACAGACTGGCATTCAAATCCTCCTGCAAGTGTTCGATACGTGCGCCAACGGAAAACGGCTTCGGTTCCAGATACACGCCATTGTGCAGCAGCTGTTCAAAGGTGTCGCGTGCACTGTGGCCAATCGCCAAAATCAAACGCTCACAGGCAATCTCCTGTCCATCAATGACCGCGGCCGTGAGTGTGCCGTTCTGACTGCGCACGCCAGTCAGCGTACAGCCAAACTGAACCTCTCCGCCTAAGCGAATGATTTCTTCGCGCATGGAGCGCACCACGCGCTTGAGAATGTCTGTGCCGATATGCGGCTTCGCCTGATACAAAATTTCTTTCGGGGCTCCATGCTCGACAAACGTCCGCAAAACCCACTCGCTCATCGGGTCATTGATGCGCGTTGTTAATTTGCCGTCAGAATAAGCGCCCGCGCCGCCTTCACCGAACTGAATATTGCTGGCCGGATCAAAAGCGCCGCCGGAAAAAAAGGCATCAACCGCGCGGTCACGACTGTCTATCGCCTGTCCGCGCTCAAAAACGCGCGGACGATAGCCATTCTTTGCCAAAACATAGGCAGCAAACAAGCCGCCAGGGCCAAATCCTACGACAATCGGGCGATGCATCATCTGCTCGGTACCCGTCGGAACAGGTTTCTGCGCAGGCGTTTTCAGCCGGACATCCGACTTTCCGACGCGATCAATCACCGCTTGTTCCTGTGCCGGTTCCGCCAAATCAAGCATAACAGACAAAACACGGGTGATTCTGCCGCGTCGCGCGTCAATAGACGAGCGATAAATGTGTGCACCACGAAGCTCTCGCATAGAAAGTCCGCACTTTTTTGCCGCCGCTTCCAAGGCCTCTGCATCCGCAGCCTCCAACGGCAGTCTGATATTTCCAACTAAAATTGACATGTATTATTCCTTTGCGTTCACAAACTTTCCAATCCATCCGAGGGAGCTTGCTCCCTTGTGTCGCTTATTATACCGCAAGATGCAGAAAAAGTAAATCACCCGCGTATCTATACCGTTCAAAACGACAATGGGATAAAAAACTCCCAGCAGAAGCATCTGCTGAGAGTCCATAGTTTTATTCCTGCTCTTCCTTTCCGTCCTCTGCTTCGCCGTTTTCCAGCGCAAGCTGATGCATGATGAACTGGCGAGCTGTACGCGGGGAGCGTCCGCCTCTGCGCGTCGCAAAACGCTCTGCAAGCAAATGCAGCTTGTCCTGCGGGAGGGTCAAGCCGTAATCCTCTGCGAGCTGTTCGACAATGGACAGATATTCGTTCTTTACCGGCTTGGAGAACGTAATCTGAATGCCAAAACGATCGGACAGAGATGCTGCGGACTCCATTGCGTCACGGCGATGAATATCGTCGCCTTCGCGCTCGGAGAACTTTTCGCGGATAATATGTCTGCGGTTGGACGTCGCATAGATAACCAAATTATTCGGCTTACCGGCAACGCCGCCCTCAATAAAGGCTTTCAACGCGACAAATCGTTCATCTTCCGAATTGAAGGTCAAGTCATCCAAGAACAGAATAAACTTGAATGGGCTGTGCGCAATGCGTTCGCAAATCATTGGGAATGCCTGAATTTCCGACATCGGCATCTCAATAATTTTCAAACCGCGGTCTGCATATTCATTGGCAATCGCCTTGACGGTAGATGATTTGCCGCAGCCCTTATCGCCATACAGCAGAATGTTATTGGACGTTCTGCCAGCCAGCAAAGCCAGTGTATTATCACGAATGGTCTTTTTCTCCAGTGCATAACCCTTCAAGTCGGTCAAACGGATCGGATCCGGATGCTCAATCGGCTGGAACTGATTGTCCACAATCTGGTATGCATTGGCGCGGGCAAAGTAGCCATATCCCTGCTTGCGGTACAGCTGGCACAAGCCTTCACAATTGCCAAACGGCAGCGGAGAGCCTGCTGCAAAAGTCGGCAGTTCATTCAGTGCACCGCTCAGCTTCGGATATGCCTTGCCTGCAAACTCTAAAAAGTCTGCGCCGGACAGAGAAATCAGCGTATTGACAGTATATAGATCAAAATCAATCGCCTTACGGATCTCTGCCGACAGCGGCTCGTTGAGCTGCTTGGTCAGTACGTTGGTATCAAAATGAATCTCTTGCGCAAGCAGCTTGCCAAGATCGCGATTTTCAAAATGAAACCGGCAAAGCTTTGCATATTTCTGACAAAAGTCTACCGGTGTAGTGTACAGAGCAGACATGGTGTCTTCATAGGCCTTATATACTTCTGTGTTGCGCAGATTACTGAGAACCGTCAGCGACTCCATGCGCAGGCGAAGTGTTGTACTATTCATGTGTGATTCACCCTTTTCAATTGCTTTCAATTTTTTAATCCTATCACAATCAGCGAATATTTGCAAGGGACAGGCACAAATCCTGCACCATTTTCTTATACTGATAGAGAGGAAACTTTTCGGAGGTGCGGAATATGAAATCCAAACGTCTGATTTTAAGTCGGTCGCAGAGCGAGGCATGGCAGCTCTCTCATACTCTGTCCGCCTGCGGCATTGCCAACAATCCAACGCGCCCGCCACGTTCCAAGCAACTGCCATCGTGTGCCTGGGCGATTGCCATAGATGACAAAGATACTGCACGAGCAAAGTCCTGCTTGAAACATGTGACGGACATCGAGTGGTGCTGGGGGAATTCTGATGATTTATCTGGATAATGCAGCGACAACACTGGAAAAGCCGCCTGCGGTAGCCCACGCGATGCGCTGGGCAATGCGGCACGCCGGAGGCGTCGGCAGAAGTGCTCATCCGCCTGCGATGCTGGGCGCAGATATTGTATATGATACCCGACGGCTGGCGGCGCAGCTATTTGATGTTTCCGATCCGCGCCGTGTGATTTTTACCGCAAACGCCACACAAGCACTCAATATGGCACTGTATGCCATGGCGCAAACCTGTCGCCATATTGCCATTTCCGGTTTGGAACACAACGCGGTGTATCGCCCTGTATTGGATCTGGTCAAACGTCAAAATATCAAACTCACGATACTCAAAAGCGAACTGTGGAATGATGATCTGCTGTTAGAACAGGCGCAAAAGGCAATTGCAGACGGCGCAGATTGTTTCGTGTTATGTCATGTTTCCAATGTATTTGGTTATATTCAGCCGCTGGAGCCACTGGATGCGCTATTGACGAAGCATGGAATTCCTCTTATTTTAGATGCTTCACAATCCGCCGGTGTGATTCCTCTTTCTGTCTCGCAGCTGCACAGCCTCGCGGCTGTCGGAATGCCCGGCCACAAGGGCTTATATGCTCCACCAGGAACAGGAATTTTGTTATGGCTGTCACAGGATCTTCCTGCACCGCTGCTGCTCGGCGGCACTGGCAGTCTGTCCGAGCAGACGGACATGCCAGACTTTTTGCCGGATCGGCTGGAAGCCGGCACTGTCAATCTCGCAGGGATTGCCGGATTGTTTGAAGGGTTGCAGTTTATATCCAAATTAGGTGAGACGGAAATTGCCGCTTGGGAGTGCCGCCTGCGCGATGCAGCTGTGGAAAGGCTGCGGGAAATCCCCGGTATTACGCTATATCTCTCACCAAAACCACAACAGCAAACCGGCGTCCTGTCTTTTACGTGTCGTCAGCTGCCGTGTGAGACTATTGCACAGCGATTGGCCGAGCAAAACATCTGTGTCCGTGCGGGATTGCACTGTGCGCCGCTTGCTCATCGTACAGCAGGAACACTTGAAACCGGAACCGTGCGTCTTTCGCCGGGATGGTTTCAATCAACACGCCAGATGCGAAAATTCTGTGACGCACTGGCGCATATCTGCGGAAAAGAATCTGACCAAATTTGTGAGGAAGTGTTCACACGCTGAAAAAATTGTGGTAAGATAATAACAAGCATAGAATTTTTCATGCTGAAAATTGTGTATTTCGCAGAACCAAGGGATTGAAAAACTATATGGATTATATCCAAATGATTATGCAAAATTTAATGTCTCTGACAATTTCAGACGTGATAGATATTGCGGTGGTCTCGTTTCTCATCTACCAAATTGTCAAATTGGTACGGGAAACGAGTTCTACCCGCATTATTCGCGGTGTGATTATTCTCATTGCCGCCATGTGGCTGTCCAGCATCTTGCAGCTGACAATGGTCAATTATTTGTTCCGTGGGGTACTGACATGGGGCATTGTCGTCGTGGCTATTGTCTTTCAGCCGGAGCTCCGCCGCATTTTGGAGCGCGTCGGCAAGAGCAAGCTGTCTACTCTCATGATTCGCAACGATGCGATTCCTATGGAGGAATCCGTTATCCGTGAGATGGTACATGCCTGCTCTGAGATGTCATGGTCACGCACAGGTGCGCTGATTATCTTTGAGCGCAAAGAAAACCTCAGTGATATTATTCACACGGGCACAGTCATCAACGCAGATGTCAAAGATGAGCTGATTCGCAATATCTTTTATGAAGGCGCTCCGCTGCACGACGGCGCAATGATTATCCGAGATGGCCGCATTCATGCAGCTGGTTGTGTGCTTCCGCTGTCTCCTAACCCAAATCTCTCCAAGGAACTCGGCACGCGGCATCGAGCCGCTGTTGGTATGAGCGAAAAGTTTGATTCGCTCAGTCTAGTTGTTTCAGAAGAAACCGGTTCCATTTCCATCGCGATAGACGGTGAATTGCAGCGGCATCTCGTGCCGGAACAGCTGGAAGAGATTCTGCGCGCAGAGCTTCTTGTGCATGACCTGCAGGAAGAAGAATCCAAACAAGAAGAAAACTCGCCGCATTTTTTTGATAATTTGTTAGACAAGCTTCCGGGCTTCGGGAGGCGAAAAAAATGAGAAAATGGATTGTGCAGCATGACGTGCTGACCAAACTTTTATCGGTTGTCGCTGCGTTTATTTTGTGGAGTTACTTTATGGGCTCTCAAAATCCAAGCCGCACCCTAGAATACAAAGATATAGCTGTACAGATGACCGGTGTCGATCAACTGTACAACAACTATAATCTGCGCATCATCGAAGGCGCGGATTCAACCGTCGATGTCAAGGTTTCCGGTTCTACCAATCGGTTGGCAACCCTGACTGCCTCTCAAATCAAGGTGCAGGCAGATGTCTCAGAATCGATCACTGCTCCGGGCACGTATCAGTTGCCGTACACTGTCATCTTACCGGAAAGCGGTATGACTTGCGAAAGTAAAACACCAGACAGCATCACGGTTGTCGTAGACGAAATCGAGACGAAAAAAATACCGGTTTCCGTCAAATTGAGCAAGGAAGCTGCTAAAAATTACATTTTTGGCGACCCGCAGCTATCCACCAAAACTGTTAAGGTCTCTGGGCCGGCAACTGTTGTGGATGAAATTGCAACCGCTGTCGTTGACGTGGACACAGACGGACTGAAACAGACGCTGACCGATAATTTCTCTTACAAGCTGGTCAACAGCAAGGGTACGCAGGTAGACACCACCAATATTTCTCGCGAAGTATCCAGTGTCACCGTCACACTCCCCGTCAAAGAAGTTAAATCGGTTCCGCTGGCAGTGACGGTTTCTCCCGATGAAGATGCATCTGGCATTTCGACGACGATTTCGCCAAAATCTGTCAAGATTATCGGTGATCCAGCAACGGTGGACACCATTGATTCCATTGCATTAGGCGCTATCAATGCAACGACAGCAGAAAATGGTGACACGCACGAATTTGATATTGAAGCTCCGACCGGTGTTTCTCTGTACGATGGACAGCCGACATCGGCAACCGTCACAGTCTCTGTCGATAAAAATACGACAAAGTCCTATACGATTACCGATATTACGCTGAACGATACAGACAAGGATGCTGACGCCACGGTTACACTTAATACGCAATCACTGACTGTCACGCTGACAGGTTCTCAGAAGCAGTTGGATGCGATAGACGCATCGGACATCCAAGCGGTTGCTGAGCTATCCTCTAAGGAGCTGTCAGACGGTGAACACACCATTGGTGTCACGGTAAGCAGCCCGGACGGCACGACTGTCAACGGCAATTACAGCGTCAAAATTACGCTTACACGGAATTCTTCCAATTGACGAACATGAAAACAGCAGAGGCAAAAGCCTCTGCTGTTTTTTATATCTCGCCAGTATATTTGACGTATTACTCTTGTTCTTCCGGCTCCGGTTCCGGTACATGCTCAACCAAATGGTCGCAGTACACGCAACGTTCTCCGTCCTTTGTATGCACGATTTCCATCGGCAAATATGTCTCGGAATGTGTGATACACTTCGGATTGGTACAGCGCAGATTTGGCAGACCCAGAATATTTTTCGGCATATGCACACGCGGCTGTTTGCTCAGCGTCAGCAACAGTGCCATGCGCGCATACATACCAAATCGTGCCTGATCGAAGTAAACGGCGCGTGGATCATCATCGACATCCTGTGCAATCTCGTCAACACGCGGCAGCGGATGCATAATGAGCAGATCTTTCTTGGCATCGCGCAGCTTAGCCTTTGTCAAACAATACGTGCCTTTGAGACTGTTATAAACATTGAGATCTGCAAAGCGTTCTCTCTGAATGCGTGTCATATACAGCACATCCAGCATCGGAATGACCGGTTCCAAGCCGGATACCTCATAAAATTTCATCTTATGCTCTACCATGAACTGACGCAGATATTCCGGAATCGCCAACTCACGTGGTGCAATCAGGTAAAACTGTACATTTTTAAAGTTTGCGAGGAAATGAATCAGCGAATGCACGGTGCGTCCATACTTCAAGTCACCGCACAAACCGATCTTCATATTGTCCGCCGAGCCACGCAGACGCAGAATTGTTGTCATATCTGCCAGCGTCTGTGTCGGATGCAGATGTCCGCCATCACCGGCATTGATAATCGGAACTTCTGAGAACATAGACGCCGCCTTTGCTGCGCCCTCGTGCGGATTACGCATGACGATCATATCTGCATAATTTGATACCATAGTAATGGTATCTTTCAGCGTCTCGCCCTTCGCCGCAGAGGAAGAATTCGGATTCGAGAATCCAACCACACTACCGCCCAAACGCATCATTGCCGTGGAGAAAGAAAGATTGGTACGTGTACTCGGTTCATAGAACAAGCTGCCCAAAACCTTGCCGCGGCAGGCATCGGTATAGCCTTCCGGTCGGTCGATGATATTTGAAGTGAGCTTATACAGCTCATGAAACTCTTCCATTGTCAGATCACTGAGGTCGATAATATGTCGCATACATGCGTTCCTCCTTGTATTTTTTTTATTGTAGCACAAATTCCCCCTCTTGAAAAGCCCATGCATTTTTTCTTGCCGAAAAATTTCGGATTTTCTAGTATTGGAATGAAAACAGCAACATACATGCCAAAATCGTTGCTGTCAGAAACAACATAAAACGATACCAAAACATAGCGCGACACATCCTTTTCGGAAATATACTTGTATAGTATACCCGCACGACCGCAAATTTTGTCGTTGGAATCGTGTCGTTCTTCGAAAAAATCTGTGAACAAAAAAAGCGTTGCACACCTCATCATTTCTTCCAATAAATTTCTCGCTGTTGCTTGTCCAATCGGCAGACAAATCGCTTTTTATACAGTAGGAACTCTTCCATATCCATCAGGATATGATACAGCATGGCGCGGCTCTCAAATTCCTCCCGCGTTTTTGGCAGTTCTTCTCTCTTCATGTCTGCAAAGATTTCATGCAGACGATTGAGCTGCTTTTCCGGACTGTTGATCTCCACGACATAATCCGCCACATACAGCAGATATTCTGCAATAATCTGCGCTTGCTTGGGTCTGCTGCGCACGCGACGCATCTCATTGTGCAAACTATCCAGCACCTGACATTGTGCGTGCCGCATTTCAAAATAATCAATATAATACTCCGGATGGAAGTGAAAAGTATTGTCTTGATACTCGTGTGCGTCTTGGATATAGGTTTCCAGTTGGCGTTCCAGCGTGCGAATATGTCCCCACAGGTTATGTGACATCTGAAACTGAATCAAATAGGCAGCAAGTTCCAAGATAATTTTCTGCAACTGTTGCTCCACGGCGCGCATATTGGCAACCAACTCTTTTTTGCGCTGGCCATTGTCATGATACAGATTGAGTACCAAGGCAATGACAATGCCAATACAGACCAGCTTGAATTCGTTTCCAATTGTCTGCATGGAAAAATCCTGCCCGGTAAACAGATGTGCGCCGATGACCGCATTGACAGATACGGTCGCTGTCAAGCCCAGCATAGCGGAAATACAGACTAGCAGGAACATAAACACGCCATACGCCGCATAGGCATTGCCGACATGCAGAAAAATGACCCATGCAATGAAAATGGCCAGTACAAACGTTAGCACACGGGACACAGACAGCTTGACGGTCTGCCATTTTGTCGTCATCAGTGTCAGCATGGTAATCGTTCCCGCAGAAACGTCATGTGACAATTCCAGCTGTCGCGCCACAAAAATTGCCAACGTACTGCCCAATGCAATTTTTGCACTCAATAGCAGGATTTTCTGGCCTTCCCTGCGGTGTTTTTTCCAAAATTGGTTTTCTATCCCTCTCATCTCATAGCTCCATTCTTAAATAGAAATAAATTGGTTCTATTCTACCACATTTTTAACACAATAGAAACAGAAAAAGCAAAAAATCAGGCATCAACCCGAAAGTCGATGCCTGATTTGTAAGAAAGTCAGAAATATTCGATTGAACGACTACGATACGATTAGTACATGCCGCCCATATCCGGAGCTGCCGGAGCTGCTGCCGGAGCCGGCTCCTTGATGTCGGTTACAATGGACTCGGTGGTCAGTACGGTAGAAGCAACCGATGCAGCGTTCTGCAGGGCAGAACGGTTTACCTTGGTCGGGTCTACGATACCAGATGCGATCATCTCGCAGTAGGTCTCAGAGTAAGCATCGAAGCCATAGCCAACCTTGCCGGACTCACGAATCTTCTCCAGAACAACAGCGCCATCAATACCAGCATTTGCAGCGATCTGGCGGATCGGCTCCTGCAGAGCCTTGACAACGATGTTAACACCGGTCTTCTCATCGCCTGCTACGTCAGCAGCAACAGCCTCAACAGCCGGAACAGCGTTTACATAGGCAACACCGCCGCCTGCTACGATGCCTTCCTCAACAGCAGCACGAGTAGCGTTCAGAGCGTCCTCTACGCGCAGCTTCTTTTCCTTCATTTCGGTCTCAGTAGCAGCGCCAACCTTGATAACTGCAACGCCGCCAGCCAGCTTAGCCAGACGCTCCTGCAGCTTCTCACGGTCGAAATCGGAAGTGGTGGTCTCGATTGCATGACGGATGTTCTCAACGCGAGCCTTGATTGCTTCCGCGTCGCCCTGACCGTCAACAATAACAGTGCCTTCCTTGTTGACCTTTACCTGACGAGCACGACCCAGCATAGCCATGGTGGTGTCCTTCAGTTCCAGACCGATCTCTTCGGAGATCACTTCGCCGCCGGTCAGAACAGCGATGTCCTTCAGCATTTCCTTGCGGCGATCGCCAAAGCCCGGAGCCTTAACAGCAACACAGGTGAAGGTGCCGCGCAGCTTGTTGAGCAGCAGAGTAGACAGTGCTTCGCCTTCCAGATCCTCTGCGATGATGAGCAGCTTCTTGCCGGTCTTGACAATCTGCTCCAGCAACGGCAGGAGATCCTGAATGTTGGAAATCTTCTTATCGGTAATCAGGATAACAGCGTCATCCAGAACAGCTTCCATCTTTTCGGTATCTGTTACCATGTACGGCGTGATGTAGCCACGGTCAAACTGCATACCTTCTACGATTTCGGAGTAAGTCTCAGCGGTCTTGGACTCCTCAACGGTGATAACGCCGTCAGCAGAAACCTTCTCCATAGCCTCAGCAATCAGTTCGCCGATGGTCTCATCGCCGGAAGAAATAGCAGCAACACGAGCAATGTCATCAGAGCCCTTGATGTTCTCAGAGTTCTCCTTGATAGCATTGATTGCGGTCTCAACGCCCTTTGCGATGCCCTTACGCATAATCATCGGATTTGCGCCAGCAGCAACGTTCTTCATGCCCTCGCGGATGATAGCCTGAGCCAGAACGGTAGCGGTAGTGGTGCCGTCGCCTGCCAGATCGTTGGTCTTGGTAGCAACTTCCTTTACCAGCTGTGCGCCCATGTTCTCAAACGGATCGTCCAGCTCGATGTCCTTTGCGATAGTTACGCCGTCGTTAGTGATGAGCGGAGCGCCGAACTTCTTGTCCAGAACAACGTTGCGGCCCTTCGGTCCCAGAGTTACCTTTACTGTATCAGCCAGCTGGTCTACGCCGCGGCCTAGTGCACGGCGAGCTTCCTCGCCGAAAAGAATCTGCTTTGCCATAATACAATAGCCTCCTAATTATTGAGTTAATTTGCAATTAGTCTACAACAGCCAGAATATCGTTCTGACGAACAATAATCAGTTCCTCGCCGTCAATCTTTACTTCCGTGCCGGAGTACTTGCTGGTGATAACCTTATCGCCAACCTTGACCTGCATAACGACTTCCTTGCCGTCTACAACGCCGCCAGGGCCTACAGCCAAAACTTCTGCGATCTGCGGCTTCTCCTTAGCAGAACCTGCCAGAATGATTCCGCCTGCGGTGGTCTCTTCTGCTTCGACCATCTTGATGACAACGCGGTCAGATAAAGGCTTGAGCTTCATAATAAAATCCTCCTAAGATGATAAAATACAAATTCAGAGGTTAGCACTCCATACCTTCGAGTGCCAACAGCTATATATTAAATCATTTTTCCGAAATACGCAAGTATTTTTTTCCAAAATTTCAAAGTTTTTTGTAAATAAATTATGAATATTATTTATCTCGTTTATTTTGGTAATTTTTGCGGTTTTTTGCAACATTTTTACGTGCTTTGTTCATCGGCTGCGCCGAGCGGAACTTCTTGCGCTTCTCCGGCGGCTGATAGTACATAAACAGATTACAGCGCAGCATACCGTTGTACAATTTGCGCTTTTTATCCGCTTTTACCCCGTAAAACTCCTCAAATTTCTCATCAGAGCTGATAATATACTGCTTCATTGGCGATAAAGCTGCCGCTGTGCCAAAATTTCGCAGCAATTTTCGCGCCGCATTGACATCCATCATGCGTTCTCCATACGGCGGATTGGCGATCAACGTGCCCTCACGGTTTTTCAATCGGCACGCGCAGGCATCTTTTTCTTCAAAGTGAACCGTGTGATCTACACCCGCCTTTTTGGCGTTTTCTATCGACAGTTCCACACATGCCGGGTCAATATCGCAGCCGTGAATATCATAGGTTCGATCTCGATAAATGACATCTAATGCCCGTTCCCGTTCCTGTCTCCAGATTTCCGGTGCAACAAAGTCCCATTTTTCCGCATCAAAAGAACGCATGAGACCCGGTGCGCGGTTCATGGCAATCATAGCCGCTTCAATCGGGATCGTGCCGGAGCCGCAGAATGGATCAAAGAACTCTCCTCTGCCGCGGAACCGGGAAATCTGTACCATTGCAGCCGCCAGCGTCTCGCGCAGCGGTGCTTCATTGGCATTGGCGCGATAGCCGCGCTTATGCAGCCCGGCACCGGAGGTATCCAAATACAGAGTCGCTACATCGTGTACGATGGAAAACTGTACCTGACAGCGTGCACCGGTCTCTTCAAACCATGTGATACCATACGATTCTGACAAGCTCTTGACAATCGCCTTCTTAACAATACTCTGGCAGTCCGGAATGCTGTGCAGCTGAGAATCCAGCGCATAGCCCTTGACAGGAAACGCACAGTCTTTCTCAATATAGTCCAGCCATGGCAGCTCGTATACGCCTTCAAACAGCTCTTCAAACGTGCGAGCCGGGAATTCTCCCACTTTGATGAGTACGCGCTCTGCGCAGCGCAGCCACAGATTCGCCCATGCCAAGGTATGCTCGTCGCCAGAGAAAAAGACGCGACCATTTTCTACGCGAACATCGGTCAAACCACCATTGTGGCGCAGCTCATCGCCGACAATTCCTTCCAGTCCGAACAGCGTCGGACAACAAAATTCATAGTTCATAATTCATATCCTTATCCGAAATTGATTGATTTTATTGTACTATATTTTCCCATGCAGAACAAGATAACCGCGCAGATTTAGCAGGTTTTTCGTTGCTTTTTTCCACGTTTGTGGTATACTTAACATGATTATTGGAAGATTTGAGGTGTACCTATGGTTCGTTTCGGCTTTATTCGCACAAAAGAGGAAATCAAATTTCTGATTTTAACCTGTATGGCTTATCTGCCATTTCCGGTTTCTTTCGCTGCGATTGTTGATCTTTGTACTTGGTGCGACGATGGCTTTGGTTATTTCGAGTTATCCGAAGCATTTTCTGAGCTGCAAAGTACGCATCACATAGAAAAATCGCTGGAAGGAGAATCGGAAGTGTTCTCCATCACAGAAAAAGGCCGCCAAACGGCGCAGGCATTTCGCAATCGCCTGCCGTTTACCGTTCGGGAAGCCGCTGAGCTGTCCGCCCTGCGCGTTGTGCGCAAAATCCGCCATGATGCGCAGATTTCCACCTCGACGGAACAGTGCGGAGAAAAGGACTATGTTGTACATCTGACGATGCAGGATGTTTTTTCCGTCCAAATGCACGTGGTCAGTCCGGCACAGGCTTCATATCTGGAATCACATTTCCAAAAACATGCAGAAGACATGTATCAGCAGCTACTGTCCGCTATGACAAGCGAATATGAGCTTCCGGCACAAAAAGACGAATGACCTTCGTCTTTTTTCGTGCCATAAAATTACTACAGAATGGAACGATATACTATGACAAACAACAAAACCAAAGGCATTTGCTTTATTATCTTATCCGCGTTTTTCTTCGCGCTCATGAATTTATTTGTCCGGCTGTCCGGCGATTTGCCGCCGATGCAAAAGAGCTTTTTCCGCAATCTCGTCGCACTGGTATTCGCCGTTATTGTCCTGCTTCGCACGGAGGAAAAATTCCGGTTCAATCATAAAAATCTCCCGCAGCTCATCGCGCGAGCTACCTTTGGCACGTTGGGCATCTTGTGCAATTATTATGCCATTGACCATTTGGTACTCTCGGATGCTTCCATGCTCAACAAGCTGTCGCCGTTTTTTGCAATTATCGTTTCGTATTTTTATCTGAAAGAAAAAGTAACACCGGTGCAGATTTCCGCTGTTATCATCGCATTTCTCGGTGCGCTGTGTATCATTAAGCCGGGCTTTTCGTCGATGAGCTCTCTTCCGGCATTCATTGGCGCCTTAGGCGGTTTGGGCGCAGGCACAGCCTATACGATGGTACGCAAGCTGAGCTTAAATGGCGAGCGCGGGCCATTTATCGTGTTCTTCTTTTCCGCCTTCTCCTGTTTGTTCTGCCTGCCGTATCTGCTGTTTGCCTATCATCCGATGACATGGCAGCAATTGGGCTTTTTGCTTCTCGCAGGACTTTCCGCTGCCGGCGGACAGTTCTCCATTACTGCTGCATACTCCAACGCTCCGGCGCGAGAAATTTCTGTCTTTGATTACTCTCAGATTGTCTTTGCCGCATTATTTGGTTTCCTATTTTTGCAGCAGATTCCGGATTTTCTCAGCGTCATCGGCTATATTATTATCTGCGGTACATCCGTTGTAATGTTCTTCTACAACCGAAAACAAGTATAAATTTGCGTTTATTTCCAACATAAAAGTCCCGAAGCATTGCTTCGGGACTTTTTCATGTTCTTTTTGTTTATGCCATTTCCTCGCAGAACTTCAGTGCTGCTTCTGCTGCACTTGCTGCGTCCGGTGTGTAGCAATCTGCGCCGATCTGCTCGCAGAAGGTCTGCGTAATCGGAGCACCGCCGATCATGATCTTTACCTTGCCATTCATCTCGGAAGCCTGTACGGCGTCTACCACGTTCTTCATCTCGCCCATGGTCGTCGTCAGCAGAGCAGAGCAGCAAATCAGCTTTGCATTGTGCTCTCGCGCAGCATCCAAGAACTTTTCTGTCGGCACATCGACGCCGAGGTCGATAACCTCCAGACCCTTGCCTTCCATCATCATGCGAACCAAGTTCTTGCCGATGTCATGCATATCGCCCTTTACGGTACCCAGAATCACGGTACCCTTGGTTTCTACACCGTCTTCTACCAGATACGGACGCAGAATTTCTACACCGCGGTTCATTGCACGTGCAGCCACCAGAACCTCCGGCACGAATACTTCGTTGTTCTTAAACTTCTGACCGATAATATCCATGCCTGCCAGCAGACCATTTTCCAGAATCTCGCTTGCCGGAATGCCTTCCTCCAGTGCCTTGGTGACAGCAGCCTTTACCTTCGGTGCGCGGCCCTTCTGCAGCCACTCGCTGATTTCATTCAATGTCTCATTCATACAAAATCTCTCCTTTGGTTTTATGTTTTCCTCTGAGAGTATTGTACGACATTCCCTGCGTGAAATCTTGTACCCAATTGTTCTTTTTAGGACGAAATTGCTTAAATTGTGCTCGCCGACCAATCGTCTACATTGCACGGCACACAATGGAATTTTCTATCCGTATAATCCGCCTCAATCTGGCTTTCCGGCAGACAAATCAAAAACTGTTCATCGCTCCACGGGCCATTGACCAAGGATTCCAAATACATCATGCTGCCCGGCACGCGCCGATATTCCCAGCCGAAGTCCTCCGAAGCTCGTTTGACATAGGCTTCCACCTTCGGATCATCGCCGAGCGGACTGGTGATATACGCACAGCATCGATAGTTTGCCATCCAACTGTTGGTACATTCCATCAGATAATCCGCGTTTTCCTCACCATAATCCCGGGCATACTCTGCTCTTTGTTTTTGATAATTTTCTCTTGACGGGGTAAACGCCTGCTCAATCCAGCCGCGATTGTACCAATATACCCCCTGCATCTCTCGAAACAGCATACGATACCGCTCCGCAGAGCCTAAAAACAGAGAAATACAATCATCGCACCGCGGCACGACAATCGGCAGCGTGCGGCTGCGCAAACCGATAACACCGTTAGAGCACAGACCATATGCCAAGACAATCGCATCAAACCGCTGGCTCTCGCGCAGTTCCTGATTTTCTCTCTCAATATCATCAATGGTTTTCTGCAATTGTGCACGCAAAATATCCGGTGTGTCATGCAATCCCTGCCGCAGCCACCAGATTCGTATGATATTTTCACTCTTTGATGCCAGCAAATTAATCTCTCGATTCATGACCATGCATCCAATCATTGCAATGCGCATGTTTTATCCTCCCCATTTTTCACTGGTATTGGTATCAGTATATCGTTTCTGTGTTTTATTCGCAAGTATTTTTGTCAGTTGGGCAAGATTGTACCATCGAGGCAAAGTCGGATGCATACAATCGTTCTATCTTCCTGCACGGTACCATGGTATACTATAAATGATTATACAAGGAAATGAGGCATACACCATGAAATACGCAATCGGCATTGATACCGGCGGTACCTGTACAGATGCTGTTTTATATGATTTTGACACCAGAACCGTTCTGTGTTCCAATAAGGCATTGACGACATACGATGATTTGACGCGCGGCATCTTAGAAGCACTGGACGGCTTAGATCTTTCTCTGTGCCAGCAGGCGTGTGCCGCCGGACTTTCCACGACGCTGGCAACCAACGCCTGTGTGGAAAACAAATTTCGCCGCCCCAAACTGCTGCTTATGGGCATTGATCGCAAGGGAATTGCGCGGTTCGGTGCCGATTACGGCTTTACAGATCCCGATGATATTGTGTATCTTCCCTGCAAAACGACCATCACCAGAGAAATTATCCAAGAGCCAGACTGGCAACTATTGCGCACACAGGCCAAGGAATGGTTTCATGACGCAGAGGGCTGCGCAATCTGTGAAATTTATGGAATGCGCAATCATGGCGTGTTGGAAAAGCAAGCGGCTGCTATCATTCAGCAGGAAACCGGCTTGCCGGTCGTCTGTGCCAGCGCCCTGTTTTCCGGTCTGTCCAGTCTGGAGCGCGCTGCCAGCGCCGTTCTCAACGCCGGACTCCTGCCGCTTACTTGCAGCTTTCTCGATGCCGTCAGCCGTGCATTTCAAGAGCGAAACATTCACGCAGATATGTACCTTGTCCGCTCAGACAGCAGCCTGATGGGCTTGGATTATGCCGCACATCACGCGGTGGAAACGCTTCTGTCCGGCCCTGCCGCGTCGGCACTCGGCGGCAGCACCCTCGCGCAGGCAAATCAAGCCGTCATCGTAGATATGGGCGGTACAACCACAGATATTGCTCTGATGGAAAACGGATTGCCTCTGCTGTCTGAAGACGGCATTCGCGTCGGAAAATGGCGAACCATGGTCAAAGGCTTATTCGCCCATTCATTTGCTCTCGGCGGAGACAGCGGCATTCGCTGGGACAAACAGGGACAGATGACGATCGGTCCTGCGCGAATGATTCCGCTGTGTGTATTGGCATCTCATGAGCCACAGATACTTACCTGCTTGGAAGATTTGCTGCAACGGACACCGTGTCACACATTACCTCTGCACGAATTTCTCACGCTCAACCGCAAGGACTGGCACACGTTATCTCTGACAGAGCAGGAACGCCAGCTGTGTACTCACTTAGAACACGGTGCCATGAGCGTAGAGCAGGCAGCCCAGACGCTTGGAATTGACAAATACAATCTCCATACAGAAGGATTAGAACGCACAGGCGTCATCCTTCGCGCCGGACTGACGCCGACAGACATCATGCATTTGCGCGGTGATTATACGCGATATGACCGGCGCGCATCCGTTCTCGGCGCACGATTTGTCTCTGCTTCTATGCAGTGCAGCCTAGAACAGCTGTGTGAGCGTGTGTATACCGAGATTTCTCATCGTATTTTCCTAGCTGTATCCCAGATGCTGTTAGAACATGCCTCGCCCTATTATCAAAAGTCCGGTATAGACGATGGAATGCAGCAGCTTCTTGAGCTGCAATGGAGCAACCAAGCCACGAAAGGCTCTTCTATGCTGCAATACTGTTTCCAGTCCAAAGCGGTTCTCGTCGGCATCGGCGGCCCTGTGCATTTGTTTTTGCCGACTGCCGCCAAAGCGTTGGACGCGAAATGCATCATTCCAGATTGTGCACCGGTTGCCAATGCGTTGGGCGCTGTTACCGGTCGTATGGCACGAACACTGTCCGCAGAAATTCGACCGCACGGCATGTCAATCGCAGAGGATACAGACACAGATGAAATCGGAGATTTTGAAGTTTTGTACGCGGGACATACCAAATACTTTGCCAAGGAACCGCAGGCTATTGATTGGCTAACCGAACGCATGAAACAGGATGCCGCCGCGGATCTCCGTGCGCAGGGTGCAACAGGTACAATCACCTTCCAGGTTCAGCAAAAGGATCTGACCGCTCCTGCATACAGCGGCGTCATCAAAATCTCTACCTGTATCTATGTAACTGCCGAATCCAGCTTACAGCTGACGGCAAAAAAAGGAGAAATCGAACATGTTTGAACTTACTCTTCATCTTGACAATCAGACACAGATTATTCCCGTTACAGCAGGACAACGCATGAGTGAACTGCTGCAACAGTATGTTCCGGCTTTTGCTCTTCCCTGTGCCGGAAACCACACCTGCGGCAAATGCCGTGTGCAGGCATCCGGTGCACTGTCTCCGCTATCGCGTGCGGAACAGACCCTTCTCAGCGAAGCGGACATTGCATCCGGCATTCGCCTTGCTTGCGACTGCACGATAGAGGGAAATGCCACAGTTTCCGTCCAGACGGAACAACACGCCCGCATCATCTCTTGGTATCAGACCCCGCCTTTTGAGAAAACAGAAACCGGATACGGCTTTGCTGTTGATATTGGTACGACCACTGTCGCTGTACAGCTCATCGAGCGGGAGACCGGCCGTATCCTTGCGGAACGACTGGCAGAAAATGCACAGCGCAGCTATGGTGCCGATGTCATCTCCCGCATTGAGGCGTGCAAAACATCCGGTCTTTCTGTCCTTTCTGACCGCATTGCTGAACAAATCGAAAAACTGGCACAGGAATGCCTGCAAGAGACCGATATTTCTTCCATTGAAGAATCGGTTGTGACCGGAAACGCAACCATGCTGCATATCTACGAAGGCTTGGATCCATCTTCTCTGGCGGTATCTCCGTTTGACGTACAGTCGTATTTCGGTTGTTTCAGCCGCCGCACTCTAGCCGGTGCGCCTGTGTATCTGCCGCGCTGTATCGGCGCGTATGTCGGTGCAGATATTGTATGTGCCATTCTCGCCGCCGATTTGGAGCACGGCGGCACGCAGTTGCTTGCTGACATCGGCACAAACGGCGAAATGGCGCTGTTTCACGCAGATAAGCTGCTATGCTGTGCAACAGCGGCAGGTCCGGCATTTGAAGGCGCCGGAATCAGTGCCGGTATGCCGGCAGCTTCCGGCGCCATCCGCACGGTATCTTTGCAGAATGACACCGTGCAGTATCAAACGGTTCAAGATGCACTCGCTGTGGGCATCTGCGGTTCCGGCATTCTTGACGCATTGGCCGTCCTGTTGGAAACCGGCGAAATGGATGATTCCGGCTATTTAGAGCTGGAAGATGATGAGGAAGAAGCTTGGGAAATTGGCAACAGCGGCATTTCTATCACGCAAAAGGACATTCGACAGATTCAGCTGGCAAAATCCGCGATTTGCGGCGGTCTGCTCACCCTGTTAGACGAAGAAGGCATGGAGCCAGCGGACATCCAGCGCTTTGTCGTTGCTGGCGGCTTTGGCAACACGATGAATCATGCTTCCGCGGCAAAAATCGGCTTATTCCCCGCTGACTTGCAGGAAAAAACCGTCTTTATCGGCAATGGCGCGTTGGGCGGCGCCGCTATGCTGTTACTCAATCATTCTCTGCGAGAAAAAACCGAGCAAATGGCGCAGCAAGCGGAAGAGCTGTCCTTGTCTACCAGTCCGGCATTCATGGATTATTACATTGACTGCATGGCATTTGACACATTCTAAATGATTTGCTGTTCATACGAAAAAGAGGGCACATAATGTGCCCTCTTTTTTAGTGATGCGCTCTGCAAATCTGCAAGAACTCTTGTACAACCGGAGATACTTGTCCGCCCTTTTTCCAAATCAATACGGTCTGTGTTTCCAGTGCCGGTTCTTCCAGCGTCTGCATCTGCAAGCCAGCGCACAAGCTGCGCATAGACTGTGGAAAAATCGCTGTGGCAAGCCCTGCTTCAACCCACAGCATGGCATCTCTCGCGTCATCACACACGCAAAAGATGTCCGGCTGAATATTTTGCCGAGAAAATTCTTCTAAAATCAGACTCTCGTATCGGCGATACAGAATCAACGGTCGACCGAGTAAATGCCGCAGTCCCAATGTACCCTCTTTTTCTGTGCGGGATTGCGGTGGAAACACCGCAATCATCGGTTCAGTGCACAACAACATAGATTCCACGTTTTCCAGCCGCAGCGGCGTTCGCGCAACCGAGACATCAATGATGCCGTCCAATAATAGCTGCAGCAATGTAAACGTCGTGCCGTCCCGCACCTCAAAATTAACATCCGGATATTGATGTACAAATCGTGAAATATCCGGCAATATCGTCGGAACCGTTGTGGATGTAATTCCTAAACGCAGCACTCGTTTTTTTCCGGCTTCTGACACCTCTCGGCTTGTAGAACGAGCATATTCCAATAGACTATTCGCTCGCCGATACAGCATTTGTCCCGCCTCGGTCAGTTCTACGCCCTTGCTCGTGCGCACAAGCAGTGTCGTATGGAATTCCTGTTCCAATTGCTTGAGCTGATAGCTCAACGGCGGCTGTGACATATTGAGTCGCCGCGCCGCTTCATGAATGCTGCCGGATTCGGCAATGCGACAAAAATATTCCAGCTGCCGCAGTTCCATTTCTTCTCCCTCCCGATGATAGAAAATAAATATCGTGCTAAAACAAAAACAATACTTTTTATATTTATCATAATGGACTATACTATATCTTGTCAAGAAACAGAAAGGAAGGAATCAAATGCAAAATCTTGCTGTTTATTTAAAAAAATACCGAAAGGAAAGCATTCTTGCGCCGTTGTTCAAACTGCTCGAAGCACTGTTTGATCTGTTTGTTCCGTTGGTCATCGCTCGCATGATCGATACAGACGCAGTCTCGAACCGACACTTGATCTTTCTGTATTTCGGTGTGCTGCTTCTGTTGGCTGTCGTCGGCTTAGGATTCAGCATTGTCGCGCAGTTCTTTTCCGCAAAAGCCAGTGTTGGCTTCGCCGGTGCACTGCGGCAAGCGGTATTTGACCACATTCAAACATTCTCGTTCACAGAACTGGACGCTATCGGCAGTGACACGCTGATTACCCGCCTGTCCGACGATGTCAATCAGGTACAAACCGGTGTGAACATGGGCCTGCGTCTGCTGCTTCGCAGTCCGTTTATTGTTCTGGGCGCCATGGTCATGGCGTTTACCATCAATGTGCGCTGTGCGCTGGTCTTCGTTGTCACCATTCCGATTTTGTTCGGCGTGACATTTCTCATCATGAAACTGAGCATTCCGCTGTTCGGAAAAGTACAGGCTGGTCTGGATCGCGTGACAGCACTCACCCGCGAAAATTTGACCGGCGTTCGTGTCATTCGCGCGTTTTGCCGCGAGCAGCGTTCCGTAGAGGAATTTGAAGAGAGCAACCAGGCACTCACCCGCCTGAACTTATTTGTCGGCAGACTGTCTGCTCTGCTCAATCCACTGACCTATGTACTCATCAATATCGCTACAGTTGTACTGATCCAGCAGGCAGGCATACAGGTCAATCTCGGCAGCTTACCGCAGGGTCAAGTCGTCGCTCTGTACAACTACATGCTGCAAATCATCGTTGAGGTCATTAAATTGGCGGCATTGATTATTACTCTGAACAAGTCTTTGGCTTGTGCCAAACGTGTCTCCAGCGTATTGGATGTCAAGACAAGCATGACATATCCTGAACACAAGCCTTCGTTCCATATGGAGCGCCCGACTGCGCCAGCGGTATCTTTTGATGACGTGTCGTTTACCTATCAGGGGGCTGGTGCGCCGAGTCTGACGCACATCAGTTTTTCCGCGATGCCCGGAGAAACCGTCGGCATTATCGGCGGTACCGGCAGCGGCAAATCTACTTTGGTCAATCTGATTCCGCGCTTTTATGATGCCACAGAGGGCAGCGTCTCTTTGGGTGGATATGCCATCAAGGAGCTTCCGCATGATCTGCTGTGCCAGAAAATCGGCATCGTTCCCCAGCGTGCACTGCTGTTTCAGGGCAGCATTCGAGAAAACATGAAATGGGGCAATGAACACGCATCCGATGCAGAGCTTTGGCAGGCATTGACCTGTGCACAAGCGCGGGAAGTCGTCGAGGGCAAGCCGGACAAGCTGGATTTCCATCTGGAACAGAACGGACGCAATCTGTCCGGTGGTCAGAAACAGCGGTTGACCATCGCTCGTGCACTGGTGAAAAAGCCGGAAATTCTCATTCTTGACGACAGCTCCAGCGCACTGGATTTTGCGACAGATGCCGCTCTGCGCAAGGCCATCCGTCAGCTCGGTGACAGCGTGACTACCTTCTTGGTATCGCAGCGCATTGCCGCCGTGCGGCAAGCCGACAAGATTCTCGTGCTGGATAACGGTGCACTCGTCGGTATCGGAACGCACGAGCAGCTGTTGCGCGATTGTCCGGTATATCAAGGCATTTATGAATCTCAGTTCCCGGAAGAATCCAAAAAGGAGGATGAGAACGCATGAAAAAGCAAAACAAAAACACCACATCTGCTTCTCTCCGCCAGCTGCTCCCCTATGTCAAGGCACATGGATTTGCGCTGACGTTGAGCATTGTTCTTGCGGCAGCATCCGTCATTCTTCAGCTGTATGTGCCGATTTTATTTGGCGATGCCATTGACCAAACCATTGCCGCACACCGCGTCAACTTCGCACTGATGTGGAGCTACTTGCGTCTGATTCTCATCGTTGCCGCCGCATCCGCGCTGTGTACTTGGCTGATGAATCTGCTGAACAACCGCATGACCTATCACATCGTACAAGACATTCGTTCGCGCGCGATTCGGCACATTCAAAAGCTGCCGCTCTCCTATCTGGACAAGCACAGTTCCGGTGATATTGTCAGCCGTATTATCACAGATACCGATGTATTATCCGACGGTCTGCTGCTCGGATTCACCCAATTGTTTTCCGGTATCATGACGATTTTGGTCACTCTGATCTTTATGTTCTCCAAAAACTTTTGGATTTCTTTAATGGTTATCGTGCTGACACCGTTGAGCTTTCTTGTCGCGCGGTTTATTTCCAGCCGTTCCTATCGACTGTTCCAAAAGCAGAGCGAAGTCCGCGGCCACCAAACAGCCCTGATTGATGAAATGATGGGCGGTCAGACCGTCGTAAAGGCCTTTGGCTATGAAGACCGCGCTTCTGCTCGTTTTGCCGAGATCAACAAAGAGCTGATGAAATACAGCCAGCAGGCAACCTTTTACAGCAGTCTGACCAACCCGTGCACGCGATTTGTCAACAGCATCATTTATGCCGGTGTTGCCTTGGTCGGTGTCCTGCTCATTCCGCTCGGCAGCTTAACGGTCGGCGGACTGTCCGTCCTGCTTGCTTACGCAAATCAGTATATGAAACCATTTAATGATATTAGTTCTGTGGTCACAGAGCTGCAAAATGCACTCGCCTGCGCATCCCGTGTCTTTGCCCTGATGGAAGAACCTGAAGAAAAGCCGGACGCCAAGCAGCAATTGGATGCTGTGCGCGGCCAGGTTGACATTCGCGATGTATCCTTCTGCTATGATGCTTCTCATCCGCTGATTGAACAATTCAACTTGCAGGCAAAGCCGGGTATGCGCATCGCGATTGTCGGTCCGACCGGCTGCGGCAAGACGACATTTATCAATCTGTTGATGCGTTTCTATGATATAAACAGCGGTACGATTTCCATTGACGGCGTTCCGATTGACAGCATCTCCCGCCATGCACTGCGCAGCAGCTTTGGCATGGTCTTACAGGAAACATGGCTCAAGAGCGGTACCGTACGTGATAACATTCGCTTCGGCCGTCCGGATGCCAGTGAAGAAGAAGTGATTCAGGCGGCAAAATCTGCACACTGCTGGGACTTTATTCGCCGATTGCCAAAGGGATTGGATACTGTTTTGACAGAAGAAAGCGTCAGCCAAGGGCAAAAACAGCTGCTGTGTATCGCTCGCGTCATGCTGTGCCTGCCGCCGATGCTGATCTTAGATGAAGCTACCTCCAGCATTGATACTCGCACAGAGTTTCTTGTGCAGCAGGCATTTGATACGCTCATGGAAGGCAGAACAAGCTTTGTTGTTGCGCATCGCTTGTCTACCATTCGCAATGCCTCCTTGATTCTCGTCATGCGTGACGGCAAAATCATTGAACAGGGCACCCATCAAGAGCTTCTGGCTGCCGGTGGTTTTTACAACAAGCTGTACAACAGTCAATTCCAACCATCGTAAATACTATATATGCATGATAAAAGCGGCTGAATCTATACGATTCAGCCGCTTTGTCTTTCCTGTTACTTTGTATAGAACTCATCTACCGCGTGGAAGAACGCGTCAATGTTATCCCAGCTGGACATCGGCGGAATATCACAACCGGAAGAAATGACATAATTCGGATACTTGCAGCACTTTTCCATAACGGACAGTGTTGCTTCCCGAACCGATTCCGGTGTGCCGTTGCGGAACTGACCGGCCGGATCAACATTGCCCATACAGATGACATCTGCCGGAACCTTAGACAGGATTTCTTCCATGTCAACCGCATTGCCAAAATGATAGGCATTGGCATGTGCGCTCAGGATAGAATCCAATGTGACATTGGCGGTATTGCCGCAGTTGTGATAGATCACCGCAAAATTCTCGTCCTTTACCGCTTCTACAATGCGCTTGCAGTAATCGCCGGAAAATTCAACTGCCAGCGACGGGGACAGCAGACCTGCCAGCGGTTCCGCAATGACAACACCATTGGCGCCGATTGCCTTGTATGCCTGAATATACTTGATGATAAACTCCGTTGCCTTTTCCAGCACAACATGCGCCATATCCGGCTCATCATAGCAATAAATCAGCGAAGAAGTTACGTCCATTAAGCGGCCAGCCAGAGAAAATGGTCCAATAACGCCCGCAAATACTGGACGGTCGGTAATCAGATCCAGCGCTTTCTCAATGGCATCAATGTAAATCTGCGTGCGGCCTGCACCGATTTCCGGTACTTCCAGAGCCTCTGCCGCTTCCATGCGCTCATCTTCGTCAATCTCTGTGTCGAGAACCGGGCCGATGACCGTTGGAACTTCATCATCAGATACGCGAATCGGTGCGCCGAAGCATTCTGCCTCTACAGACAGATCCATCAAGGATACCGCGCCGCCTGCATTCGGCGTGCGGTCAGCTACCGCTTTCATGCCTTTCGCCTGCAAATCACTGTCGTTAATCAGTTCCTTTACGGTAATGCCCATCAGCTGAATTGACGGGAAAGACAATACCGGCAACGCCTTCTTCACCGGAGCATCTAATAATTCCTTTGTCCATTGATCCATATTTCTTTTCATGATATATTCTCCTTCCTGTGTTGCGCAATGTTGCGTTTTAAAACTTTTATGCTGATAAAAATCAGGCGCTGGATGCTCCCGCGCGATATTTTCCGGGCGGAACACCTACCTGCCGCCGAAAAACACGGGTAAAATAGCTTTGGTCATCAAACCCAACGGCACAGGCGATTTCTGACAGCGACATGTCTCCGCAGTGCAGATACAGTTTGCTCTTTTCTACGCGCAGACGATTGGTGTATTCAGTAAACGTACAGCCAAGCTCTTCCTTCAAAATCCGGCACAAATACGATTTCGACAGATGCACTTCGCTCGCCACCTGCTCCAAGCTCACCTTTTCGGACAAATGTTCTTTGATATAGGCTGCCGCCTGCTGAATGATACTCTGATGCCGTGCATCCGGAAAATCAAACAGCATATCAAAAAACGTGTGCAGCATCGCGCCGAGCCATGCATCTACCGTATCAAAATCCATCAGATGGTCGAGCTCTTTTGCGCTGCGATCACACAGGGCAAAGATCGCAGCAGCATCTGCGCCGCCGTCCGCTGCCGCGCGTGACATCAAGGTAATCAGTTCACGAATGCGCTGCTTGAGCAGCACCAAATCTGTACCAACTACCGAATACAAATCTAGTAACAAGTGGTTGAGCTGCTGCTGAGCCTCCTGCTTGCTTCCTGTTCGAATCAATTGTTGTAATTTTCGTTCTTCCTTGAGTGAATAAAAGGTTTTATTTTCCTTGCGCACGGTCAGATACATCTCTTGCAGCATTTCTTCCTGAATCTCACAGTCCCGTGCAGACATCGTGCTGGCGCTTTCCAGTTCACTGCACAGGGTCCGCATTGTCTCTGTCAACGCATCTGTCTGTCGTTTCGTCAAAACCGGAAGCTGTACATCTTCGCGCGGTTCCATCAGAAATGGTCCGGCAATCAGACTGCTCATCCAAGTGGTTTCCACTTGCCGAGGCAGTGCTATGGCAAAGCAGCACCCACAGGCGCAGCGATACACTGACATACCTTTACCTTGCTGCCGGAGCGCCTGTTCCAAGGCCTGCTGATGCAGTTTTTGCTTCGCTAAGGAATGGCTCTCATCCCTGGCACAAAGGCAGGAGAGAACAGCTGTATTTTTTTGATACTCCCACGCTGCAACGCAGGGAATCCCCGTTAAGACAGTGATATTGTCGCAGATATGCCGAAGCTGCTCTCGCCAATCTGTCACAGCTGTTCCTCCTCTCCCGTTCATTCAATCCATAAAAATCAATATACCTTGGCGATTTCTTCCTTGGCAATCTGTACCCAGCGATATACATTTTCCGGTTTATTGGCAATGGTGTGATTGTCCTTCATAATTAACTCAACATGATTGCCACAGCGCTTGCAGTCGGTCAGCACCTGATGCAGACGGGTGCGAATGTGATCCTCATCAATGACCGGAACAGCAATATCCGTCGGGCTTACCTTGTGGCAGAATACATAGTCGCCGCCGAGCAATTCACTCATCTTCGGAATATCCGCCCACTGCGATACCGATACACGGCGCAGACGCGGCAGATTCTTGACATAATCCCAACGGCGATCCAAGCCTTCACAGCAGCCATAATAATTCAAACCGAACCGCTCTGCCAGCTTCATCTGATACGGCAAAACAAATTCAGCAAACATCTCCGGAGATACCTCACTGGTCTCCTGGCTTTCGTGGAATCCCCAAATATCCATTGCACTGTTTGGAACAGCGGCAGTCGGGTTTAAATCTCCGGTAATACCCAATCCGCCGGAACCAACATAGCAGTTTCCTGTGTTCGGCGTGAACAGCTTGTTTTCCTCCAGGAAATCAATCATCGCCATGTAGCCTTCTGTGAAGCGTCCCAAAATTTCATGCATCTTCTCGTCGTAATCATAAAAATCATACAGCATATTTTCCAGACCACGCAGATCGGCATACGGATGGGTAAGCTCCAGACCCCACCACCACCAGTGGCGGCGTTCTACGGTCAGAATGCCATCAAAAACATCGTGTGCAATAGCCGTATAGGCTTCGGTTGCTTCCCAGTCAATCGTAATCTTCGGAATCTGAATCAGCTCTTTGACATCGAAATCGTCTTCCATCATGTCATCGGTAATCGGGCTTTCCCATGTAATCGCTTCGCCGCCCTTAACATCGCCGATGACCTTTTTTTCAACGCCCCACATGGTATTATGTGCCTGATACGGAATATAAAATTTTGCTTCAATCGGCTTATCGCATTTGATCTTCTCTGCGTAAATGAGCTCTTTGTGCAGCCACATTTCCCACTCCTGTGCCATTTCGCCTTCGCACTGGCAGGTAAATTCCATTGGCAGCAGCTCATTCCAGCCGTTTTCCAGATCCACATAAATCAACGGACGAGTATCTTTGAGGTCATTGTGATCGCGCCACAGCTGAATGCGCGCCTCTTCCTCCGGCTTTGCCGCGTACGCCGCCATTTTCTTTGCCAGCTCTTGCAAGATCGCCTTATCGTGCTCGCTCATCACAGCCTGTTCCTTTGTCCAGCCATGCATAAAGATATTGCCGTTGGTACACTGATCGAATCTCATAGAATTCCCTCCACATGATTATTTTCCGAAATTATTTGAATCTTTATATCATAGAAAAACTATCTTTCCTACATACTTTTCTTTCTATTTGTATCTTACCACAGAAAAGTGCGCTTTACAATCGGTGCAATATCGTCCTAAAAATCATTTTTGTGCAGTTTTTATGGTACAAAATCGTCCAAGTATCTCCACAATATACTCATATTTTGGTTATATTTCTTGTGTTTTTCAAGTGCCCTGCACATTTTTCGCAAAAAACTTTTGAATTTTTATCATTTCATGATAGGATAAAAAGGATCACATCCTTTTTTCTTTATTTTCATGAGAAAAATATGATAATTTTTCGAAAGTATTTCTCATTCTTTCCTATTGCGCTTTTACACGGCAATCGCTATAATTAAAAGTTAAAGATTAAGGTGATTTATATGCTTCGACAAAAAGAATTCGGTGTTCTCTCCGGTTCAGAATACTTTTTCGGAACCATCGCCATGCAAAAGCAGGCGCTTTTTTACTCTGTACATATGTGCGGACATTACTATTGTGATAAGCGGTACAGTATCGACCGGCAGGGTCTGGGCTGCTTTATGCTGATGCTGATTGAAAAGGGTACATTGGATTTGCAATATCATGGAAAAACTACCACCGCGCATCCCGGCGATATTCTCCTGTTCGATGGAAACGATCATCACGCCTATCATACGACAGAATATGTTGAATTTTATTGGGTTCACTTTTCCGGCGTCAATTCTCTGGAGCTGTATCAGCATTTGACCCGCGAAAACGGCGGTATATTATACACAGGGCAAAAGCACGCCGGTTCTGCCACGCAAATTCGCACGCTTGTGCGGCAATTTGCCAACCATCAGCTCGTCAACGAAACCGAACATTCGCGTCTACTGTACAACGCTCTGTGTTATCTGAATGTCAATCAAGAGGCTGATTTTACTGAGCTGCCAAATGACGATCCCGTGCAGCAGGCCGTTGCGTACATCCAAACGCATTTGGGTGAAGATTTGCGGCTGAAGCAGCTCGCCAAACAGGTACATCTCAGTCCATCCCACTTGATTCGTTTGTTTCGCGCCCGCCTGCACTACTCTCCGCATGAATTCATTATTTGTATGCGCATGGATCGTGCAAAGTATCTGCTCAAATCGACGGAACTTCCCATCAAAGCAATCGGCGCAGAGGTCGGCTATCGAACAGAGGCCAGTTTTACCGGCGCATTCACGGATAAAATCGGCGTATCACCGCGAAAATTCCGCGAATTGCCGCTCGGATAAATCCTCAAAAACAAGAAAGAGATGTGTTTGTCTCAAACGAGGCAACACATCTCTTTTTCTTATTCTGTTTTATCAAAAGCAGACAGCAATCGTTTGACACCGGCCGATACAATTTCATACTGCGTCAGCTGAACATATTCTGTATGCGCTTGCTTCATAGCGTCTATCTGCTTTTCTGTCACAACAGTATACGGATACACACCGAATAAAAACGGAAAGAACGCATAGATAAAATCCTGTACATCATGCACTGTCATACACGGGAAATATTTCGTGACACACTTCGTCACGGCATGTATCGAACGTCCGTAAGACTGCTTGAATTCCACCAGATTTTCCATACGACTGCTGCTCTCCATGTCATAGTGATTCATGGAAAGCAACTTTAACATGCGTTCCCGTTTTTGCAGCGAGCGCGCCATAGCGTCCGCAAATTCCTGCACCGTCATCGTTTCCTGCGTGTCCATGATACGGCACAGATCATCGCTCCACCAATCGTATTCCCGCTGTAACAGAGCCAGAAAAATTTCTTCCTTCGTCTGAAAATAATTATAAATGGATGTGCGTGTAAACGAGGTCACCTTTCCAATCTCCTTGATGGTGATTTCTTTAAAGCTCATCGTCTCATACAGCTTCGCACAGGCATTGATAATCTCTTCTTTTCTTGCATTGGTTAATTGTTCTGACCCTTTCGGCATATAGATTCCTCTTTTGTTGTTACTGTTTGGATGCCCAATCTGCTGCATTGCGGCGATTGACCAGTTTTCCCGGTTTCCAATCCACCTGCGGATATAACTGCTTCAGATGCTGCTGTGCCCGCTCAATGCCACTGCCGCCAGAAGTTGCAAATGGAATAACGGTCTTTCCAGTAAAATCGCCGCTCTCCATAAAGGTATCAATGATACGCGGTTCTACATACCACCAGATCGGGAAACCGACAAATATTGTATCATAGAATTGCCAATTTGTCACGGCATTTGCAATACCTGGACGGCTGTTCTCATCGTTCATTTCTACCGAGCTGCGGCTATTCTTGTTCATCCAGTTTAAATCCGCATCAGTATACGGAGTGGCTGGCTCAATTTCGTGCAGGTCTGCCCCTGTCGCCTTTGCAATTTCCTTTGCTACGCTGCCAGTTACACCGCTGGCAGAAAAATAAGCAACCAATGTCTTGCGCATGATTTTCGTCCTCCTATTATTTCTTTTCATCAAGCAGCATCACGCCCTGCGGCGGATTTGCGTTAATCGCACCGACAATCGGATGCGGAACATACGGTTCCTCCAAATAAGCAATATCTTTCGGTGTCAAATGAAGGTCAAACGCGCCCACGGCATCATCAAAATACCGTGCCTTTGTCGCACCGATAATCGGAGATGCAATTCCCTTTGCCCACTGCCATGCAATGGCAATCTGTGGCATGTTACAGGTATATTTTTGTGCCAATTCGCTGACACGCTTGACAATCTGCATATCCTGCTGCTCCATGCGATCATATTTGCCCCGCGCGACGCGATCCGTTCGTCCGCGCAAGGTCTCGGATGTCCAAGAAGCGCGCGCAAGATGTCCTGCGGCAAGCGGGCTGTACGGCATCAACGAGACACCCATCTGCTTACAAATTGGAATCAACTCGCGTTCATCTTCCCGATACAGCAAATTATAATGGTTTTCCATGGCAGAAAACGGCGTCCATCCATGTTCTTTCGCTGCCAGCTGCATGTTATAAAACTGATAGCCGTACATAGCCGATGCACCCAAAGCGCGAACTTTTCCCGCTTTGACCAAATCGTGCAGCGCTTCCATGGTTTCCTCTATCGGGGTGTCGTAATCAAACCGATGAATGATATATAGATCCAAATAATCCGTACCCAGCCGCGATAATGTGCCGTCAATTTCTCGCAGAATGGCCTTTCTGGACAAACGACCTTCATTGAAATAGACTTTAGAAGCTATGACAACTTTATCTCTGGCAACATTCCGTTTGATGGCGCGTCCTAAGTATTCTTCGCTGGTTCCGGCAGAATATCCGTTTGCCGTATCAAAAAAATTGATTCCCAAGTCAAGCGCATGGTTGATGACCTGCTCGCTCGCAGACTCATCCAGCGTCCAATCGTGCATGGTTCCGGCTTTTCCAAAGCTCATGCAGCCCACACACAGCTTGGAAACGGTAATATCTGTCTTTCCTAACGTGGTATATTCCATGATGTCTTCCTCAGTCGTTCTGCTTAAACGACAAGCATTTTCCCAACACATCGCCGGTTTTCAAATACTGATAGGTTGGAAACT
The DNA here is from genome assembly GCA_963588905.1 of Eggerthellaceae bacterium. Classification (GTDB taxonomy): domain Bacteria; phylum Bacillota; class Clostridia; order Oscillospirales; family Butyricicoccaceae; genus Butyricicoccus_A. The sequence continues at coordinate 16,139 of CAVAJF010000032.1, read as the reverse complement.
CAAACAGCACCGGCTTGAGGGTCTGATAGTTAATCTTATTCTGTTCATCCAGCTGCGTTTCTTCTACATACGTCGCATCAATCGTGCAGATAAAGCTCTCGAAACCATTTGTCTCGTAAATATCCTGCACAGTGTATTCCATCGTCAGCGGAGATGCCTCAATGATTGGTGTGCCATTTTCGCCCATGGTATACGAAAACAACTGCGCCTTGCTCTCTTGTGCGCCGCTGACAGAGCCTGCCACATCTGCTTTCGGAAGCATCTCTTCATTAACCAAATTGATAGACAGCTTTTGATTTTTCTTGATGCATCCATTGATAAAATGTGCGGACGCAAGGCTAACCAACACATGATCGTGCCCAATAATTCCTACGTGTGCCACCAATGTCCAGGTCGGCTGTTCCTGATTCATAGCACCAATGACTGTTACCGGTGTCGGATACAGCGCCAGCTGCGAGCCAATATTTTTCTTCATTGTCATCTGTTCCTTGTTTGTATTCTGACATCGTGTCAACATATTGGCGTAAAAAACAGCAGGCGCGTATATCGCGTCTGCTGTCAAGATCTTTGTGTTTATCGAACCAGTAAGCCATACTTATCGCAAAGCGGCTGTAATTCTTCCTTTGTCAGAGAGCCTGCGTACAGCGCACGACCCTGATACAGACGCAAAGCCTGCTCTAACAGCGCTGCATCGTCACAGTGCAGGCACAGCGGCTTAACAATCGCATACTGACCTTCTGCGAAGTTTTCCAGCTCGTCCTCTTCGTCAATCCGAATGGACAGAACAGCATCTTCACTGTCCTCTGCTTCTTCAATGGCATCCATGACATCTTCATCGCACGGGAATACTTCTCCGCAGTCAACATCTGTTGGCAAAACAAATACATCGCGTTCTGTAGCCGCTACCAGCTCTTCTGTGTGTTTCGGTTCTGGCTTTTTTATGTTTGCCTGCTGAACAGCCTGTGCCAATGCCGCAATGTGCGCTGGCTCTGAGCCGCAACATCCGCCAAAAATTCCAACACCTGCCGCCGCCATTTCCGGTACAAGTGCCGCAAATTCTTCCGGTGTGCAGGTATATACAGCCTTTCCGTCTACCATTTCCGGAATACCTGCATTTGGCTTGGCAATGAGCGGAACCTGTGCATATTCCGCCATGCGTTCGAGCTGAATCAACATCTTGTCCGGTCCTACAGAGCAATTTAGGCCAAATGCATCTGCGCCCATGCTCTGCATAATCACCAGCGCTGCGGTAACATCGGTGCCTGTCAGTGTCTTACCGTTTTCATCACAGGTAAAGGTGACAAATACCGGCTTATCGCTGACGCTCTTTACGGCGAGAATGGCCGCACGCGCTTCCGGAATCGTCATCGTTGTCTCAATGACAAAGACATCCACACCAGCATCTTCCAACGCTTTTGCCTGTTCTGTATAGACGTTCAGCAGATCATCAAAGCTCAAATCGCCAATTGGATACAAAAACTTACCGGTCGGTGCAACGTCTCCGGCAACCATTGCTTTCTGTCCCACTGCTTCACGGGACAGACCAACCAATCGCGTATTGTATTCCGCCGTCTGTCCATGAATGCCATTGCCTTCCAATTTGATTCGGTTTGCACCAAAGGTGCTGGCATAGACGATATTGCTGCCCGCCGCAACATAGTTTTTTTGAATGTCCTGAATGGCTTCCGGATGCTCTAAAACCCACTGTTCTGCGCACTGCTCATTGGTGTATCCGCGCTTTTGCAACTGTGTGCCGGTCGCACCATCCAAAATCAATGGAAGCTGTAATTCCATATGTATTTCCTCCGTTTTCTTTGTAATACGATACAATAGTTTTATTATAACAGATCATTATGAAAACCGCATCTATTCTCTCTTATTTTCTGCCAAATGCTGCGCCGATGGCCTGAGCAATATTTTCCACCTGGACAATGCGGAAGCTATCCGGAATTTCCATGCGTCCGATGTCCTGCTTTGGCATGATACAAGTCGTAAAGCCCAATCGAATGGCCTCGTGTATGCGCTGGCTCACCGCCGTGACTGCACGCAATTCTCCCGTCAAGCCAACCTCTCCAAATGACATAACACCCTCTGGAAGCGGCTGATCTCGATAACTGGACGCCACAGCCAATGCAATCGGCAAATCAATCGCCGGTTCATCCAGCCGCATACCGCCAATAACATTGATATACGCATCGCTGGAGGATAAATACAGTCCCACACGCTTTTCCAAAATAGCAAGCAACAGCACCATGCGATTGTAATCGACACCGGCAGACATACGGCGCGGTGTGCCATAAGCCGTTTTTGTCACCAGCGCCTGAATTTCTGCCAAGATGGGGCGGCTGCCTTCCATGGTACAGGCAATACAATTGCCCGAAGCGTCCATCGGATGCCCAGACAGCATCGCTGCTGATGGATTCGGCACTTCAACTAAGCCGCAATCGCTCATCTCAAATACGCCAATTTCATTCGTTGAACCAAAACGGTTCTTCGCCGCACGCAGGCAGCGAAACGAAACCTGCTTTTCGCCCTCAAAGTACAACACACAATCAACCATGTGTTCCAGGATTTTCGGGCCTGCCAATGTACCCTCTTTGTTGACATGACCGACAATAAAAATCGTGACATTATGCCGCTTGGCATACTGCATGAGTGTCATAGCGCACTCTTTAATCTGCGTGGTATTTCCCGGTGCACTGTTAAGATCGGATTTGTAAATGGTCTGAATGGAGTCCACAATCAGAACATCTGGTAAAAGCAACTCTGTTTCCGCCAAAATTTCTTCCAAATCCGTCTCCGCCAGTACAAATAATTCCGGTGAGGAAATGTGCAGCCGATCGGCACGCAGGCGAATCTGCCGCAGCGATTCCTCTCCGGATACATATAAAATCTTTGCCTGTCTGCTCATCTCCTGACACATCTGGAGCAGCAGCGTCGATTTGCCAATGCCCGGCTCACCACCGACGAGAACAAAGCTCCCGTGCACCGCACCGCCGCCCAATACACGGTCTAATTCCGAAATGCCGGTACGAAATCGAGTCTCCTCATTAGTTTCAATTTTTCCAATTTCCAGCGGTTTGTTGCGTTTGCGTTCGGTCTTTGGCAGGACGCCGCGCGGTGCCGCTGTGGTTTTTGCCTCTTTGAATTCATCCATGGAATTCCACGCGCCGCAGGATGGACATTTTCCATACCATTTAGGGCTTTCATAGCCGCATTCGTTGCATAAAAACACTGTTTTTTGCTTCATAAATTGTTTATCCTTCTAAGTAATTCAAGTATCCCTGTATCATACAAACAGATAACTTTTTCTGATAACCGTCTTGCTTTAACTGTTCGGTTTCCTGCTGATTGGACAAAAAACCACATTCCACAATAATCGCCGGGCAGGTCAAATGCTTCATCAAATACACACTGTCCGGTGCCTGCTTTGCTGTGCGCTGCCGAACCGGGTGTAATCCCAGTGTCAATTGATCTTGGACGGATTCTGCGAGCAATTGTCCTTCTGGGTTGTTTTTTGACCAAAATACCTGTGCGCCCGTATATTGACTGTCCGAAAACTTATTGAGATGCACAGATACAAAAATTGGATTTTCTGCTCGATTGGTGATTTCTTCCCGCGCATGAATATCCGCCACTTTGTTCTGCCGAACCGTGCTTGCCGGATCGTAATGCAGGGATTGCTGATCTGTCCGCGTCAAAACTGTGCGAATGCCGAAAAATCCAGCGAATGCCTGACATTTTTTGACGATTGCCAAATTGATGTCCTGCTCTGCCGTTCCATCCTCTGCTACTGCTCCGCCATCTATACCGCCGTGTCCCGCGTCCAACACCAATGTATGCTGATAATTATGCGACGCAAAAACACCATACAGCGGCAAGCTCTCTCCATACGGCATGAGCACAGATGCAATTGCCAATACCAACACTGCTGCTAAGATTGCCCGTTTTTTTCTCCACATAGCTCTTTCCCCCAAAGGTTCTCTAAGAACTATATGTCTATGTGTGCGGCATCATTCGCTCTCGAAAGTCAAAAACTGTCTGCTGTCATATCCTTCTTTTTGAAAGCTGGAACTGAGAAAATCAATGCGTGTCGGCGTGACCTTAATTAAATGCAGCAGATGCGCAATTTTTTCCAATGCTGCATCAGGGATGTTTTTGTGCCGGGTCGCCTTGCGAAATGCCTCCGAATCCGAATCAATCAGCTGCGCGATACCGGAAATCTGCATTCCGTTGAGCTTTCCAAACCCTTGATAGCTGTCAAAAATCGCTAGGCATACCTGTTTGTTGTGTGCTAAGGCCTGAAACTTCAAGCCGCCCTCTGAAAACATCCAAAATGCCCCGTCATAATACGCATATTCAATCGGTGTACAACGCACAAATTCACCGCTTCCCGTCGCCAGTGCACAGGTATTATTTGCCTGAATATACGCCTCCATGGCTTTCCACAGAGCATCTTTGTCCATCCGTTTGGATGTCATTTCTTTTTCTGTCCAATACTTGGCAGCTTTGCTGTATTCTTCCTGCGTCATGTCAGATGCTCCCTTCTGTTTTCCCTTGCTTGGCGAACTGCTTCGGTGTCAAGCCAAAGGCTCGGCGAAATACGCGGTCAAAATATCCCACATTATCAAATCCTACAGAAGCCGCAATATCCGATACCGTTCCGTGCGAGGACAATAGCAGTTCTTTTGCTCGATGCAGGCGATAATCGTTTAAATAACCGACCGGTGACGTCTGCATACCCGAACGGAAACAACGCAGCGCGACACTTTTGCTGATATTTGCTGAATCAGCAATATCATCTAATGTGATTTTTTCGGCAAAATGATCCCAAATGAACTGCATCATCTTTCGCAGCCGCGCCTGCGCCAAGACATTTTTATCTTCCCGTTGTTCTGTCTCTTCTCGATACAACACGTGGAACAACTTCGCCCACAGTTCTGAAATTCCCGCTTGGATACGCAATTCTGTCAAATCATCCCCAGCCAGACAAATAGCTACAATATGGTGATATAATTCGCGCACCGCTCGTTCCCAATCGTCTGCCTGATGTATGACGAGGAACGGTTTTCCATGCTGCACAATGGGACGGATATATCTTTCATAAATCAAAGAAGAACTTGGCGCAATCATCTCTGGCAAAAACAAAATATCCGAAAAGATACATTGCTTTTCACGATATTCTTGTGGAGCCTGATACTTATGAATGACACCACTATTGATGAAAAAGGTATCCCCTTCGTGCAGCACGATGGTTTCGTCTCCAATATGGCATTCTATCGCACCTTGTAAAATTTCAACAAATTCTAACTCTCTGTGCCAATGCCATTCCACTGTTTCTAATCTGCTCCAGTTAAAATGTTCCTTGTAATATTGGAACGGAAAACGCTCTGTTCCATGCTGCTTCATCTCCTGAAGTGTCTCATCTGTTACAATATTGACATCCTCTTCTGTCAATACGGTAATAAAATTTTTCTGCAAGCGTTCTCCCCCTCTCTGTGATGGTTATAACAATTCCGATAAAATAGAGGTTCCAATTGTATTTTCTGGCATTTTCAGGTCGAAATTATCCAGAATAGACGCGCCTATCACAGCAAATGTCGGCTGTTCCTGCAACTTTCTTCCCTCTTTCATAGACGGAGAGTAAGCAAGAAATGGTACACGCTCACGGGTATGGTCTGTTCCGGTGTGCGTTGGATCATTTCCGTGATCTGCGGTCAAAATCAACAGGTCATCATCTCGGAGCAGCGGCAGCAGCTCACCCAATTTTACATCAAATCGTTCAATCTCCTGTGCATATCCAACCGGATTGCGCCGATGCCCCCACAAGGCATCAAAATCCACGAGATTGACAAAACACAAGCCGGTAAAGTCGCGCTGTGCCATAGCGATGGTCTGTTCCATGCCATGTACAGAGCTTTTAGACTTCTGTGCCTCGGTAATGCCTTCTCCGACAAAAATGTCATTGATCTTTCCAATCGAAATCACATCGAATCCGGCATCTTTCAAAACATTGAGAGCTGTGCGCCCTGTCGGCTTCACCGCATAATCATGCCGATTGCTTGTGCGCACAAATTCGCCGCGTTTTTTGCCGACATACGGCCGAGCGATGACACGCCCTACCTTCCATTCGTCGCGCATGGTAATTTTACGAGCAATCTCACAGCAGCGATACAATTCCTTTAAATCAAAGGTTTCCTCATTGCCGCAGATTTGCAGCACGGAGTCCGCAGACGTATACACAATCATATGGCCGGTAGCGATTTCTTCCTCGCCCAACTCGTCCAAAATGACCGTGCCGCTCGCACTCTTATTTCCGATACACTTATGTCCCGTTTGCTTTTCCAGCTCCGCAATCAGTTCCGGCGGAAAACCGGTATCCGTAAACGTTTTAAACGGAACCGTCGTCCGCAAGCCCATCATTTCCCAGTGACCGGTCATCGTGTCCTTGGCACAGCTTGCCTCACGCAGTGTCGTATACCGCGCCATGGGATGCTGCACCGGTGCAACCTGTTTGAGCGGATGCAGATTGGCAAGTCCTAACGCTTGCAAATGGGGAATGTGAAACTGCTCAACAGATGCCGAGATATGCCCCAGTGTATCCGTTCCGGCATCACCATACTGTGCGGCATCATCCATGGCGCCCGCTCCCAGTGAATCCAATACAACTACAAAAATTCGACGATATGCTTTCATATGCTCGTCTCCTTTCTCGTCATTTTGTCTTCTATACTTGTTATTATACGCTCTTTTTTCTATATGTGCTACCACTTATTTCACTGCCTGCTGTGTCTGAATCTCCCGATAATCTCCAACGGCCATAATCGGTATTGTGATGAGAATCAGTGCAAAGCCGATAAAATCCTGTGCAACAAAGCTCGTATGCAGTAAAAAGGCAGAAATCATCACAGATGCCACAGGTTCTACCGAGGACAGCACGCCTCCGACCATACTGCCGACGATATTGCAGCCGGTCTGATACAAATTAAACGCCAGAATAGTACCAAACACAATGACAGCCGCCATCAGGAGAAATAATTCTGCATTATAGGTAACGCCTTGAATCGTCCACGGATGAAAGATCAGCATCATCATGCCGCCGCCAATCGCCATGCCCCAGCCGACAATACTCATGACATCAAATTTTTGCATCAGCCGGCGCGGGCACAAGGTATAAAACGCAAAGCATACCGCGCTGACCAATCCCCATACCAGACCAATCGGCGGAACCGCCAACGCAGACAAATCGCCATGTGTTGCACACAACACGGCACCGGCTGCAACCAGTATAACACTTATCAGTTCATACAGTTTGGGCAATCTTCTGCTGTGCAATAACACGAAGAGTAAAATAACAATCGGACTCATGTACGTCATGACCGTCGCAAAGGCAACATTGGTGTATTGAATGGCAGCATAATAGCTGTATTGGCACATGGCTGTGCCAATCAGCGCAAAGATCAGCAATGGAAAAATGGAATGTTTATCTTTCCAGACCGCTCCAATCGGTTTTCCGCGCATCTTGGCGAGCGCTAAGACCAAAATGCCTGCAATAAACATGCGAATCGGCACCAGCCAATTGGCATCGGCGCCGCAGTCGCGAAACGTGACCTGTCCGCAGGCGCCGCCGATTGCCCATCCCAATCCACCGCATATTGTGATAATGTACCCTTTTATCAGACGGGAACGTGTTGATTTATCCATGATTTATCCTCACTTGCTCTCTTTCGCGCAATGCCGCCAGACCCACGCATAACAAATTGCCTGCATACCAATGGTAAGAATCCACGATACCGGATACGAAATATACAGGGTCTCCAAGCTGCGATGGCTTGGGAAAATAATAAAAATCCAGAAAAACCGCAGGCAGACGACGCCAATCAGCGACAACAACATCGGAACGGTAGAATATCCCATGCCGCGGATACAGCCCGGAATCATATCCATCAGGCCGCACAAACCATACGGCACACAGATAATAGCAACATTGATGAGACCATAGGCAATCACCTGCGGATCAGAGGCATACAAACCAAGAATCTGATGTCCAAACAGATAGCACAGATTGCCGAGTCCAAATCCAATGATGCACTCTAGGATGCCGCACTGGAACAAAATCTTATTGATTCGTTTATAGTTTCCCACACCGCTGTTTTGGCTGGAAAAGCTCAATGCCGCCTGCGTCACAGAATTGCAGGCAAAATATAAAAATCCATTGATGTTAAAGCCCGCTGTGTTTCCGGCAATTGCCAGCGTGCCAAATGTATTGACAGAAGATTGAATCAATACATTGGAAACATTGATGAGCATGGACTGCAGTCCCGCCGGAACGCCAATACGCAGCATATTTTTCATAATATGCGCGTTCAAATGCAGCTTTCTGACATCCAAATGATAGGATGTTTGTTCTCTGTGCAGAGTCGTCAATACGAGTACGGAAGAGATAAACTGCGACATCACTGTGCCAATGGCAACACCGGCAACGCCCAAGTGAAAAATCAGCACCAAAATCAAATTCAGAACTACATTGCACACACCGGCAAAAATCAAATAATATAACGGTCTGCGCGTATCACCAATCGAGCGCAAAATGGCAGCGCCGAAATTATAGCACATGAAAAACGGCATACCAAGAAAATAAATGCGCATATACAGCGTGGATTGGTCAATGACTTCCTCCGGTGTAGAAACCAGCTCCAACGCCGGTCTGCACAGAATGATGCCGATAAACAAGACACAAATACCACCGATAATTGCCAACGTGATGGCAGTATGTACAACTTCTGACATGTCTTCATCATCTTTTTGCGCGTAAAATCGTCCCGCAAGCACATTGGCACCCAACGCAATGCCGACAAACAACGTCGTGCAGACGGTAATCAGCGAAGTCGTCGCTCCCACTGCTGCCAGAGCGTGACTGCCGACGAAGTTTCCCGCAACCATCAGGTCTACGGCATTGAACAACAACTGGAGCAAATTGGACGCCAGCAGCGGCAAAGCAAACAACAGCAAACTGCGAAACAGCGGTCCGTTGCACATGTCGATTTCATAAGAACGTTTGGTCAAACAATCTCCTTCTTTCTCCGATATTTTTTAACATACACATTATAAACTGCTTCTCTCTTTCTGTCTATACGCGTTTTTACTGAACAAAATGTTATTTTTGTTCAGTAAAAATATCCCAAGATAAAACTTGCATATTTTGTAACGATGTTGTATACTATGTATAGTTTAACTCGCATGTCATTTGATAAAAATGTGCAATTATTCCAGAAAATATATTGTGTGTTTGAAAAGGAGGAGCCTATGAGTACGTTTGAGTCCAGAATCGTGAAGTTTCCGTCCAAAAAATACGGATCTGTTGTTCCTATGAAGGCAATTCCGGGACACTTCGTCACCAATCATTCGCATATCAATTATTATATTGATCTGACGACAATGAAGTCCCGTTTGAGCGAAGTAAAGCAGTGTGCACATGTGCTGGCACAGCAGTACGCGCACACCACGATTCCGATTGACACCATCGTGTGCTTGGACGGCACAGAAATCATCGGCGCTTTTCTGGCACGAGAGCTGGAGGATGCGGGACATTCCATCCACAATGCCCATCAGTCTATCTATGTCATCACACCGGAACGCACAGCAAACAGCCAGCTGTTCTTCCGCGAAAATGTAGAGCCCATGGTACGCGGCAAAAATGTCATTCTGCTCATGGCGTCGGTTACGACCGGTATCAGCATTCGCCGCGGCATTGAGTGCATGGGATATTACGGCGGTCTGATTCGCGGCGTCGCTACCCTGTTTAGTGCAGTCGGTCAGATGGATGGCATTCATGTCAACACGATCTTTACCTCAGAAGACATCCCCGGATACGCTTCGTATGACCGCCACAATTGTCCGTTCTGTCAGAAGAATGTTCCTGTCGAGGCAATTGTCAATTCGTTCGGATATTCTAAGCTGTAAAAAAATCAGATAGAAAATAGCCAGCCGCTCCGCGCCAATTACGGCGTGAGAGCGGCTGGGTTGCGTTTATGGGACAAAGAATATGATTTACTTCATATTCTGCTCGTAAGCCTCAATCATCTGCTTTACCATCTGTCCGCCGATAGAACCCGCCTGACGCGCTGTCAGATCTCCGTTATATCCATCCTTCAGGTCGATGCCGACCTCGCGGGCTGCTTCCATCTTGAAGCGATCCATGGCTGCCTTGGCTTCCGGTACATTCAGCTTGTTAGAATTGCGGTTCATATACTTCTCTCCTTTGTCTGTCCGATCTCTGTGCTAACAGTATATGAATTTTCACGCATTCTATGTGAATTTCGCAATAGCATTTTCTGCCTGATTCGTCAAATATCGCTCCATTGTCCAGATTCCTACATCATTTTTTATGAACTATGCCGGTATTTGCCAAATAGATGCAGTTTTCTTTGAATCACGCGGGAATGTCCGCTATAATAAAAGAAGATGCTAGAAATTAGCTGGATTTTAAATTTTCATTGGGAGGCTCTAAGAAACATGTCTTGTGTATCCGTACCAAAGATCCTGATGCCGAAAAACGGCATTGATTTGAAAAAATGGGCTGTTGTCGCTTGTGACCAGTATACTTCTCAGAAAGAATATTGGGCTGAGACCGACCACATCGTTGGCGATGCTCCGTCTACTTTGCGCCTGACCTTGCCGGAAGTATATCTGGAAGATGCTGACGTCGAAACGCGCATTGCAAACATCAACGAGACCATGAAGCAGTATTTGTCTGATGGCACACTGACCGAACTGCCGGCTGGCTTTATCCTGACCGAGAGATATTCCGGCGGCACGTCTCCGCGCCGTGGCCTGGTTGCTGCTATTGATCTGGAGTGCTACGAATACACCGCAGGCTCCCGTTCTCTCGTTCGCCCGACAGAAAAGACGGTTGTCGAGCGCATTCCGCCGCGTCTGGCTGTTCGTAAAAACGCTTCTATCGAAGTCCCGCACATCATGCTGCTCATCGATGACCCAGACCGCACGGTCATTGAACCGATGTTTGAAAAGACGGCACAGCTGGAGAAGGTCTATGACACGGATCTCATGCAGAACGGCGGACATATTAACGGTTGGTTTATTCCGGAAGGCGATCTGACCGACCATCTGATTGCCCAGATGGAAAAACTCAATGACCGTGAGACCTTTAACAAGAAGTATCGCCTGACGAAAGATCTGCCGCTGCTGCCGTTTGCTGTCGGCGATGGCAATCACTCGATGGCAACCGCAAAGGCATACTGGGAAGATGTCAAAAAGACTCTGACACCGGAAGAGCAGGAAAACCATCCGGCACGCTATGCCCTGTGTGAGATTGTCAATATTCACGATGAGAGCCTGATTATTGAGCCGATTCACCGCGTGATGTTCCATGTCGATGCGGAGCAGCTGCTCCATGCCGCAGTCGATTTCTATACGAAAAACGGCAGCCAGTGCATCTTCTCGGACGAGAAGGCCGCTGCCAATCTGGAAAATCATACCGTTCGTTACTGCTTTGGCGGCAAAACCGGTACGATGACGGTTATTCATCCGAAGTGGGGCATTCCGCTTGGCACCCTGCAGGCCTTCTTGGATGATTATCTGGCACAGCACAGCGAAGCGAAAATTGACTATATTCACGGCGAGGATGTTGTGTCCAAGCTGGGCAATGACAAAGACAATATGGGCTTCTTCCTGCCGGAAATCGAAAAGAATGATCTGTTCCGCGGCGTTATCATTGATGGCGTTCTGCCGCGCAAGACCTTCTCGATGGGCGAAGCACACGAGAAGAGATATTATATGGAATCCAAAATGATTGTCAAGTAAGTCCGCTTGTCTCTTTCGGGACTGTCCACACAGGGCAGTCCCTTTTTTTATCCCAAATCAGCTGTGCCATGCCATTTTCTACTCGGCAAAAAGAGAACACACCGGAAAATAGAAATTCTTTCTGTGGTGAAAAGGTGCAGGATGCGATGATATACATGGGTTGTTCCTGCATTTGAACCTCTTTCTGCAGCAGCAGCTGGCAAAAACAGGCGTCCCGACTGACAAATGTCTGCCCTTTCGGCGGCTGTGTATCAGCGGTGTACTGTTCCGGCAAATGCGGCCAATAGCCCAACGAAGATAAATATTGTTTGCTCATCGTCCGGTCAATCGCCAGACGATCGCCGTCTGGTTCAGCTACACCGATAAGAAGCGGCTGCGCATCCGCCCGTGTCCCCCACACGCGCAGTACCTCACCGTACTGCGGCAGTGCACCTGCCGCGCGAAAGCGAACCTGTGTAGCTGTCTGTGTAAGCTGCATCTCTCCCCAATGTACCTGCTGGCGGCTGATTTCCATACACGACTCCCCTTCGTAAAACAATCCCCCTGCACAGCATATGCTGCACAAGGGGAAAATCATGCTTTCGGTCAATGTTCTATGTAAGCATTGACCTTTTTCTCAGTCTCTTGCGTTCAGACCAAAGCTCACTGCTAATGCGCGATCTACTTCATCCATATGAGAGGCATCCAGCGTGCCCATTTTTTCTCTGAGCCTGCGCTTATCCAGCGTGCGGATTTGTTCTGTCAAAATTACAGAATCCCGCGTCAAGCCAAATGTGCGAGCGCCGAGAGAAATATGTGTCGGCATCTTCGCTTTATTGACCTGTGAGGTGATCGCAGCTGCGATGACAGTCGGGCTATATCGGTTTCCAACATTGTTCTGTATAATCAAAACCGGACGCATACCGCCCTGTTCACTGCCGACCACTGGTGACAAATCCGCATAGTAAATATCGCCGCGTTTGACATGATGCTCCAAAACAATCACACTCCGTAGGAAAGATTTCAGGTATCACCCTGATACTGTTACTTTCCCCAGCAATCCGGTTATTTAATCATGCACCTTAGGAATATTTTCTCTTTGCCTCATTCTATGCATTATGCGCCAAGATAGATACGCGGAACGCGCTTGCTGATGTCGCAGGTGACCTCATAAGAAATCGTGCCTGCTGCAGCTGCCAGCGTATCCGCAGTAATCGGACAATCGCCAAATACAGTCACTACATCGCCGCGCTTGACATCCATGCCGGTGACATCCGCCCAAGCCATATCCATGCAAATGCGTCCAATCGTCGGAACGACCTTGTCATGGATAACAACCGAAATATGGTTGCTCGCCACACGCGGATAGCCATCCGCATAGCCAATCGTAAAGACAGCCACGCGCATCGGCTTGTCCGCCGTAAAGGTGCGGCCATATCCAATAGAATCGCCCGCCGGAATGTCACGTACCTGCGCCACGCGAGCCTTTACCGTCATAACCGGCTTGAGCGGCACGGTTTTCTTGGTGTCGGCATCCGGATAGTAACCGTACAGAATGATGCCAGCGCGCACCATGTTGAATGTGCCCTCACGATACAGATCTGTGGTAAAGGTCTGCGTGTGCTGCAAAATGGCGGCACTGTTCGAGCAATGGCGGTATTGCAGGTTTACGCCGTGCTTCTCCAGCTCCAGACACATATCTACAAAGCGACGGTATTGCAGTTCGGTAAATTCTTCACCGCCATTGACATCGGCAACCGCAAAGTGTGTAAATGCGCCTTCGGCTTCCAGTCCCGGCAGGGAAACTGCCTGCAAAATTTCCTGTACATTTTCCTTCGTAGAACGCGTCTCAAAGCCAATGCGTGTCATGCCGGTATTCAGCGCAATATGTACACGGATCGGCTTTCCAGCAGCCTGTGCTGCTGCAGAAAACGCCTTTGCCGTGTCGGTATCACACAGTGCTGCCGCAATGTCATATTCTGCCAGCAGCGTTGCGTCTGCATCACCCACATAACCCAGTACCAAAATCGGAAGCGTAAAGCCCGCCTCGCGCAGCTCTACGCCCTCCGCAACCGTTGCCACAGCGAAGAAGTCCACGCCTTCCTGTTGCAGAACCGTCGCAACCTGTACCGCGCCGTGTCCATAGGCATCCGCTTTGACGACACCCAATACCTTAGCTTTCGGCATCACCGTCTTTACATGGTCACGAATCTGTATAAAATTGTACTTCAGATTGTCTAAATTGATTTCTGCCCAGCATCTGCCGGTCTCGTTTGTTGTTGCCATGATTGTCTTTCCCACTTTCCTTCACGGCTGCAAGGTACAGCTTTGCACGGTGCAGTCCATGATTTGTTTTCCATTGTTATATATATGAGCCTCCGCCAGCGCAAAGCTGTCCGGATGCAGATACACTTCTTTTACGACATTGCCCTCTTCACTGGTATCTTCATAGCGAAGGGCAATCCGTCCATTTTCCTGCCAAACCTGCTTTGGTTCCTTGGTTTGCAGATCGTGTAACAAATAGGTTGTGACATCCGCCGGTGTCAATCCCTTTTTGTCCGGCATGGCAGTCTCCAATTCCGCATCCTCATAGGAAAAAATAAAATCTTCTCCCTGTACTGATGCTCGAATTCCTGCCACAGATGCCGGTTTTTGAATTTCCAGCTCACCGGTCTGCGTGTCTGCATGATACGAGTATCGTATTTGATAGTCCATCGTATATTCGTCCAGATAAGACGTAATATTGGATACAAGCTCTATGGTCTGTGCACTGGCATAGGCTTTCTGCACACTCGCTGCCAACTGTGCCGGATTACTGACCGCAGAACAGCCGCACAGCAGCCATACAGCCAGCAAGCCGCTCCATACTCGTTTCAAGCGATCTTACCACTCCCTAGAGTTCAGCGGTTTCAGCACCTGTGGAATATATCCCAACATATCCGTCGGTGTCATGCCGAATTCCCCGATGGCATTGGCACACAAATCGCCTGCGCGGCTGTGAATATACGCGCCGCAGGCTGCCGCCGCAAGCGGTTCCAATCCTTGTCCCAACAGAGACAAAATGATGCCGGACAAGACATCACCGCTACCGCCCTTAGACATGCCGGGGTTGCCATGCACATTTTGATACAGCTCGCCTTGCGCTCCCGCGATAATCGTCCGATGTCCTTTGAGCAGCAGCACACAGCGGTGCTTTCTGGCAAAGGCGGATATCATTTCCTCCTGATTTTCCATCGACGGAACATCACAGATCCGCGCAAATTCATGCTTGTGTGGGGTCAAAATCACAGGATGCTTTGCTTTCTCCACTATATCTATATGTCCCGCCAGCGCATTTATGCCATCGGCGTCGAGAATTAACGGACAATCCGCTCGCTCAATGATTTTTATGATTGCTTGTGTTACGCCTTCACTGATGCCGAGTCCCGGCCCTGCCAGAATTGCCGCGCGGCGAGCTAGCGGCGGCAGACAATCCGCCGAAATTTTTCCGTCTGCGCCGGTTTCCAGCGGCAGAAACGTTGGCTCATTGAGCTTTGCCGCCAGAATCGGATAAATACAAGCAGGCAATGCCAATGTGACAATGCCGGAGCCGGTGCGCACAGCTGCCTGCGCGGCAAAAAACGGAGCGCCGATATAATCTCGACAGCCACAAATGGCGAGTACACGCCCATATGTATTTTTATCACTCTCCGGCGCGCGCGGCTGGATATGCTGCGTCAAATACGCCCAGTCAATCGTTTTCATGCTTTGCCTCCACGTGTGTTTCTTCCAGCAAAATCGCCGTCGCTGTCGCATACTCTCGACAATGCGAAATGCTCAGCAGAAAATTTTTTTGTGGTTTGTTCACCTGTGGTGCCCCCAGTTTATCATGGGTAATTTCAATATCCTTGAGATTGAGACCACGCTGAAAGCCTGTTCCCAAGGCCTTAGCGACCGCTTCCTTGGCACAAAACAGTCCTGCGGCGGATTCTGCTTTATTCCTGCCCTTGGTGTCCAGCCATTCTTGTTCACACACGGTAAATGTGTGCCGGACAAAGCTGTCCCGCTGGATCGCGCGCGCAATTCTTGCAATTTCAATAATGTCTGTTCCCAAGCCTGTCACAGCGTCCCCTCCAATCCTCTCCTATTCTATCACCTTTTATTTGGTTTGTCTGCACTGCCCAAACAGAGATTTCAAAATTTTTCAAATAAATTTTGAAAAAAATGAAAATTTCTTGTTGACACAACACGAATTCCCTGCTATAATAACAAACGTTGCAGCGAAGAAGTGCAACAGCAAAAACGAGGTGTGGCTCAGTTTGGTAGAGCGCTGCGTTCGGGACGCAGAGGCCGTGGGT
>CAVAJF010000031.1:0-85558 GCA_963588905.1 Eggerthellaceae bacterium | reverse complement strand
GTATAGACGAAGTCTAGGAATAGCAACTTAGTCCAGGATTCTGTCCGCACCTCTATTCGACATCGCAGACTTGCACAGTCGTATGAGAGCAAAAATAACGAATCATTCACATTGCAATGTAAAGTTTGTGTTAAGAAACGAGGGAAAAGTTTCAGTTAAAAAGTAGGAAAGTTTAGTAAAAATACGAAAATAACACGAATTACTTGATTTAAATGGATAAAGAAGGAAAAAATAATCGAATAGAAAAAATTTACAAAACATGGAAATTGAAGGTACAAAAGCGAACACTGTCATTTTGAAAGCCAAATGGTCTAGACTTCGGAGAGCAAGAATGATAAACAATTTTCTTTTTCGGTGAAAAATTGTGCAATTTTGGGACAAGATTTTGCAATTGGCACGTGCACGTTCGCACCGGCTTCTTGGCTCTCCCTTCGGGAGAGCTGGCATTTGCGAAGCAAATGACTGAGAGGGCAAAAGCCTTCCTCTTTGAGGAAGGTGGTGCGGCGCAAGCCGTGACGGAAGGAGCAGCACGCGAGCAAGTCTGTATCAGAGTTTCCCTGATTCGTCAGGGCCAGCTGGTTACTCCCTCAGTCTTGCCGCAAGGCGGCAATCCAGCTCCCTCACGAGGGAGCCAGCCCTCTCTGTCGCTGCGCGACATCTCTCCCAAAGGGAGAGACGAGTTTGGTTTGTGCGTAAGAAAAAGCCTTCCTCTTTGAGGAAGGTGGTGCGGCGCAAGCCGTGACGGAAGGAGCAGCACGCGAGCAAGTCTGTATCAGAGTTTCCCTGATTCGTCACTGTCAGCTGGTTACTCCCTCAGTCTTGCCGCAAGGCGGCAAGCCAGCTCCCTCACGAGGGAGCCAGCCCTCTCTGTCGCTGTGCGACATCTCTCCCAAAGGGAGAGACAAGTTTGGTTTGTGCGTAAGAGTAAAAAATCGTCAGAGCCGATGTTTCCGGCGCTGACGATTTTGTGTTATCGCTTTAAAAATTCGTGAAATTCCGTGAGATCGGAAAAGATGTGAACGGCGAGCTGCTGCATTTCTTCGGTCGGCGGCAGCAGATCCGGCACCATGATTGGCATCATGCCTGCGGCGTGTGCAGAGCGGATGCCGTTGTAGGAGTCCTCAATGGCGTAGGTCTTGGCAGGATCTGCGTGCATGGCGCGGCAGGCTGTCGCATAAATATCCGGGGCAGGCTTGCTGCGCGTGATTTTGTCGCCGCCGAGCACATAGTCAAAATACGAAAGAAGCCCTCTCTCAGATAACTCTTTTTCGACAACCGCCTGTCTGGTGGAAGAGGCGAGACCGAGTGCATAGCCGCTCTCTTTGGCCCAGTGCAGCAGCTCCCGTGCGCCGGTCTTAACCGGCACGCCCTCGGCGTCATCAATTTCATGATAGCGGCGGCTGGCGGCGCTGTTAAATTCTTCTGCCGGAAACTCTGCCCCATAGCGCTCACGCAGAATCTCGCAGGTGTGTACGCGCGTTGTGCCGACCGTTGCGAGAAAGACCGGATCAATGTCGTCCGCGTGAAAATGCGGGGCAATATCATGCCAACACCGCCGAACGACCTGCTCGGTGTCGAGAATGATGCCGTCCATATCAAAGATCAGCGTTGGATTGGTTTGGTTCATTGTTCAAAATCCTCCGAATCATGGTGTAAAGCAGGGGTTTCATGTGGTCAATCGTGTCGGGAATTTGTTCGATAATACTGGAATAACAGACAGAGCCGCACAGCTCAACAATAATATATACCAGATTAAATAGCTCTTGTTGTGTACGATTTTGCGAAGCAGGAGATGCCTGCAATCGTTCGAGCAGCTGCTGACGCAGGTCATCGCTTTCCTCTTGCTCCAGACTGTGCTGTACCATAGACCAGGAAAAATTGCGCTGGATGAGGCGCAGACTGTCCTTGTGGGCAGAGAAATACGTGATGATATAATCGACAAAGAGAATGACGTTTTCGGTGAAATCCTCCGTGCGATGCTGCTCGGTGTGCTCGTAAGCGAGCGTCAGAATATGCCGCCCGATCTGTAAAATCAAGTGCTCCAACAGCTCGTCCTTATCCTTAAAATAAAGATAGAACGTGCCCTTGGCAACCTTTGCCTGCTTGGCAATCTCGCTGATGCTGGTTTTGGAAAAGCCCTTTTGAAGAAAGAGAATATGGGCAGCATCCAGTAGATTTTTCTTTTTTTCTTCTTTCTTCTGATGCAAAATGTGCCCCATAACAATCTCCCTTCGTGTAAACAGCATGTGTATATTAGTATAGCTTGAAGTGCTCGGATTGACAAGAATCGGAAACGGAAAAAATAAATTTCGGAAAAATGACTAAACGTCAGTTTCAAAACAAAGAAAATTGTTTGTAGGATAAACATTGACCAATGGTCATTTTTGGACTATACTAAGAATGCTATAAAATGGCGATTGTCTATTTTTATGTATTTCGGCAATAAGCCGGACAGACAAGGAAAGGAGTAAGGCATCAATTATGGAGCGTGTAGCCCGTTTTGTGGTCAAGCGGCGCGGCTTTGTGCTGGCAGTGGCGTGTGTGCTGCTGGTGCTGTCGGTGTTTGGCTACATCAACACAAGAATCAACTATGATATTCTGAGCTACCTGCCGGAAGAGCTGGAATCTATGGAGGGCGAACGATACCTCGATGAGGATTTCAACTTGGCATCTACAGCAATGATTACCGTGGAGGGGGATATGCCCACGGCGCAATTGCTCAAGCTAAAAGACGATGTGGAGAGCGTGGACGGCGTAACAAGCTGCTTCTGGATCAGTGATGTGGTAGACGTCACGGTACCGAAGGAAATGCTGCCGGACAACGTACAGGACATGCTGTACGGCAAAAACGACTCGACCATGATGATGGTGCGCTTTGAGCAGTCCAGCGCATCGGACAAAACCATCAATGCGATTGTAGAAATTAAGAGCATTATGAAAAAGGACTGCTTCCTCGGCGGTATGTCCACCATTTTGGAGGACACCAAGGAGCTCGTCAATCAGGAGCTGCCGAAGTACGTGCTGTGTGCCGTTATCTTCAGCTTGATTGTCCTGTTCCTGTTCTTGGAAAATACGGCTGTCCCGTTTATCTTTATGCTGGGCGTGCTGTTCCCGGTTGTCTATAACTTCGGCAGCAATGTTTTCTTGGGAGAAATATCCTATATTACGCAGGCACTCGCCGCGGTATTGCAGCTGGGCGTTACCATGGACTTTAGTATTTTCCTGCTGCACCGGTATCAAGAGGAAAAGGAATATAAATCCAATAGTGATGCGATGGTATCCGCGATTTGTCTGACCAGTACATCTATTGTATCTTCGTCTCTGACGACAATCGCAGGCTTCCTGGCCATGTGTGCCATGTCGCTGAAGCTGGGTTCGGATATTGGCATCGTAATGGCGAAGGGCGTTGCGCTCGGCGTTATCAGCACGCTGACGATCCTGCCGGCACTCATTATGTATTTTGACAAAATCATTGAGAAGAGCGTGCATCCGGTCATCACACCGAAGATGCACAAGGTAGCTGGGGTTGTCACCAAGCATCCAAAGCGTATTTTGTTGATTTTTGTTGTCGTAGCGCTGGTATTCTTCCGTGCACAGGGACTGACCAGTGTCTATTATACGCTGACCGATTCGCTGCCGCAGAATTTGACGGGCATCGCCGGTACCAATAAGCTGGATGAAGACTTTGGTATGCCGAGCTTCCATTTCGTCGTCATCAATGATGAGATGAGCTCCGCGCAGAAAAAGAATCTGGCGGATGAGCTGGATAAGGTAGACGGCATCAAATCGACGCTGTGCTATGAAAAATTTGTCGGCGGCGGCATTCCGGAGGCTGCAATTCCGGATGACATTGCAGAGGTATTCCGTGCAGATGGACATGAGCTGATGATGATTACCACAGAATACAAGCCGGGCACCGATGAGATGAACGCACAGGTACGGCAGATGAATAAGATCATCAAGAGATATGATCCGGATGGTTTGCTGACCGGTGAGGGCGCAATGACCAAGGATTTGATTACCACGTCCGCGCACGACTTTAATTCCACGTCCGTCTTCTCTATTTTGGCGGTATTTGTGATTATTCTCATTACATTCCGTTCGATTTCGATTCCGTTCCTGCTCGTTCTGGCGATTGAGGGAGCGATTATGGTGAATCTGGGCATTCCGTATTTTACCGGTTCGACCATTCCGTTTATCGCAAGTATCGTGCTCGGAACCATTCAGCTTGGCGCGACGGTTGACTATGCGATTCTCATGACAACACGATTCCATGAGGAACGGCTCAATGGTCTCAGCCCGCATGATGCGGCGGCAACCGCTATCGAGACCTGCGCACCGAGTATTATCACAAGCGGTCTGAGCTTCTTTGCGGCGACAATCGGTCTGTATTTTGTCTCCCGCATTGATTTGATTCGCGGCTTATGTCTGCTCATCAGCCGTGGCGCCATTATCTCCATGCTGGTTATTCTGTTTGTTCTGCCAGCTATGCTGATTTTGTTCGCACCGCTTATTCGCAAGACAACGTATCACTGGTTAGATAATTCCAAGGAGAGTGTTGACATTGAAGTTCAAAAAGAATCATAAGATTACCGCTTGTGTGCTCAGCGCCGTTGTAGCGTGCAGCGCATTGACACCGGCGTTTGCTGCATCGATCAGCAAGGATGAAACCGTATATGCAACGCTGAACGGCGACGGCACCGTTCAGCATCAGACCGTCAGCGATTGGCTGCATTCGGACAACGGCCTCAGCAATTTTGCTGATGTCAGCTCGCTGAAGGACATCAAGAACCTGAAGGGCGAGGAGGAGCCGGCGCAGAATGGCGAGGCACTGACCTGGAATGTAGAGGGCAATGACGTGTATTATCAGGGCACGACGGATCAGGAGATGCCGGTACAGGCAAAGATTACCTATGAGCTGGACGGCAAGCAGGTAGAGGCAAAGGATCTGGACGGCGCAAGCGGCCATTTGGTGATGCATGTTGCGCTGACCAATAAAGACACCAAGGAAGTTACCGTAGACGGCAAGAGCTACACGATTTGCCGTCCGTACTTCACCGCTATCGGCACCAACCTGTCTACCGATAACTTCTCCAATGTAAAGGCAGAGAACGGCAAGGTGGAGACAGACAGCACCAATCAGGTCGTTGCTTTCCTCGCCCTGCCGGGCATGAAGCAGACCTACGCTGATCTGCTGGGAGATAAATTCTCCGATTTGACCGACATGATGCTGGATGATGTGACCATCGAGTGCGATATGAAGGACGGCTCTATGCCGACGCTGTATTTTGCTTGTGCGAGCAATTTAAATGACATCAAGGAATCTGATTTTGATCTCGATGAGGAGTTTGACCAGCTGGATGAGCTGAAAGATGCCACGCAAGAGCTGATTGACGGCGCCAATGACTTGGCAGACGGCTGTGCAACACTGGATGACAAGCTCGGCGAGCTGTCTTCCAATTATATTGTGTTCAACAACGGTATCATTGATGCGACATCCGGCGCAGGTATGCTGGACAACGGCGCAGCACAGCTGGCATCCGGTATGCGCACGCTGACGCTCGGCGCACAGAAGCTGGCGAGCGGCGTCGGTCAGCTGGACAGCGGCGCACAGAAGCTGGCAGACGGTGCCAATTCCGCCAATGCCGGTGCAAAGAAGCTGTCCGGCGGTCTGAGCACCCTGGATGAAAATTCGTCCAGCCTGTCCTCCGGCTCTAAGAAGCTGGCAAGCGGCTTGAATTCGCTGGCGGGAGCGCTGGAGTCCGATGATGTACAGGCACTGTTCTCCGGCTCCAACAAGATGGAGAGCAGCCTGCAAAAGCTGTCCTCCAGCATGGATCAGGTTGTGAATTCCATGAGCTCTGGCGATATTTCCAGCGCGAAGAGCGCGCTGGCACAGATTCAGAGCGGCGCAAAGCAGGTAGGCAGCGGTCTGCATTCCATTGCGTCCAATAAGCAGTCGCTGTCGGAATCCGAGATGGCAGAGCTTCAGACGCTGGAGAGCGGCGCATCCATTATTCAGAAGTTCCAGACCAATGCGGCTCTCATCGACAAGATGGAAGCTCTGGCAGATAATCTGGACAGCATTGCCAGCGCAGCCGGACAGGTCAGCGATGGACTGGATGAGACCGCGGCACAGATGAGCAAGCTCAGCTCGGCACTGAACCAGATTGATGCGGGTCTCAACGAGGCATCCGACAAGTATTCCACGATGAATGCCGGCTTGCAGAGCTTGGCAGGCACGCTGGGCTCCTCGGTTTCTCAGCTGCAGGAAGGTGCAACATCGCTGGACAGCGGCATTGCAAAGTATACCGCTGGTGTCAGCTCTGCGGCATCCGGTGCAGCGGACTTGGCAAAGGGTACCGGCACACTGGCAGATGGCGCGGCAACCTTGTCCGGCGGTATCTCTCAGCTGAGCGGACAGGTACCGACGCTGACAGACGGTATCAATCAGCTCAACAGCGGCGCGTCCAGCCTCAAGGACGGCACCGGCGATTTGTCTGCCGGTATGAAGTCCTTGAATTCGGCGAGCGGACAGGTGCTCGATGCCATCCAGCAGTTTAATGATGCGGGCACACAGCTCAAGGACGGTTCCGGCGAGCTGCGCGACGGTATCGTTAAGTACAACGAAGAGGGCATCAGCAAGATTACCGATAACGAAGATCTGACCAATATTCGCACCGCGGCAAAGCTGTACGAAAAGCAGAAGGATTATGCGAAGGACAGCGAATGCTATACCGGCGCACCGAAGTCTGCAACGGAAACTTCGACCAAGTTCATCATGCGCACCTCCGTAGAGGAAAAGCAGGAGAAGAAGGAAGTCAAGCAGGAAGAGCAGCCGAAGGAAAACCTGTGGGATAAGATCAAGGGTCTGTTTGGAAAATAATCCGTACAGATGCAAATACAACAAAAGCCTCCCTTTCGGGAGGCTTTTGTGCGTTTATCCTTGTTTTTATTTTGTTTTTTCCAAAATCCACTGCACGCAGCGTTCGGATGCGTTTCCGTCCTCGCAGAACCCCATCTTTTGATAGAAAGCGTCCCAATCTGCCTGATAGGAAGCCTCGTCAAATTGCGCGATCTTTTGTACCATTTCCTCGTTGCTGACAGCGAGCGGGAATGGCGTCTCATCAATCGGGAAATAGAAATTGCGGTCGCCTTTGTATGCTTCGATGTCCATGGCAAACTGGAAGCAGGGGCGGCGCGTCAGAGCGAAATCAAACATCAGAGAGGAATAGTCGGTGATGACGGCATCACAGCCTGCGAGCAGCAGCTGCATATCATCAAATGCCGTGGCATCAAAGGTCGTTTGATTGTCAAAGTGTAAATCCTTGGCGAGCTTCATGACATTGGGATGCAGACGAACCAGCATGACCCAATTGCCGCCGAATCGCTGCGCACAGGCGCGGCATACCGCGTGATAATCCAGCTGATAGGCGTCTAGAGAGTGGTCAGCGCGGAAGGTCGGCGCATACATGATCATCTGGCAATCCTTTGGTAAGTGCAGCGCTTGCTGTACCTGCTGTTTTGCATCTGCTGGCGGATTTACGAGAATGTCATTGCGGGCGGAACCATATTCCAGCACCGTGCCGTGATACCAGAACGAATTCTGATAAATCTTGGTCATAAAGGTGCTGTTGGAAATAATGGCGTCAATTTGCGCGGAGTCGCGCTTGGCATACTCGGCGTATGCGGCATTTTCCGGCGTGTTGAGCTTGTCTGCGACATCGCGTTCGATGCGCTTAAGCGCAAAGCCATGCCATGTCTGCATATAATACTGACCGGCTTTTTTGACATGCGCGCCCTTGCGGCAGTTATCTACCCAAACCCGCGCGGTGGACAGCTCTCGAATGGCAGCTGCTGTGTCATAGGGAACGACACGGACATTGTCCGGTACACCGGCGTGTGCAGGATCTTTTGCCAGCCAAACAATATCGAGCTTTTCCGGCCGCTGCGCCAGCGCATCGACAATGGCTTTGGGATTGTCAGACGCACCGCGGCCGTAGAAGCTGGAAAATACCACTTTGTTTTTCTGGATAGGCAGGGCACGACCGATTGTCCATGCCGCTCCCTTCTTGAGCTTTTGTGCGATTGACATGAGGTTATGCTCCCTTCGATGGATTGAGGCGGTCTCTGTGGCACCAGATCACGACAATACGGAACGCTAAAATCGCACATTCTGCGATGGATACCAAGGCACCCAGCGTAACCATATTCATATGTCCGGTAAAATACAGCACGAGCAGATTCAACACGTGCAGTGCAGAGCCGAATACAACAGAATAGTTTGCATATTTGGATAAGCCCATGGCGCTGAGTGTCGGGAAGCCGAGAATATAGCTCGGCAGAATGACAATGACAACGGGCAGCATCGCGCGCAGTACCGGTGCTGCGTCACCATATCCTGCGCCAAAGACCAGCGTCAGCAGCGGACGAGCGAAAACGGCAACGACAGCACAGCCGATGACAATAATCGGCATGAAAATCTTGAGAATTTTCCAAACCAGCTTAAAATCCTTGTTTTTGGTCATGTACGGATACATACTGTCGGAGATCGGAGACAAGCCGCTCTTTGCAGTGGTTACGAGCTTGTCAGACAGAGAATAATAACCGACCGTAGAGGTTCCCGCCGCGATAATGCTCAGAATGACCGTGTTGCTGGCGGTGTAGATGGACGTTGCGATGCGGGAGTAGAAAAACGTGCTCGACCGACGGAAATTGTTCCAGACGTCCTTGATGTTTACGCGCGTGAAATGAATATCCAACTTGCGGGACAGATGCGCGTAAACGAACAAAAGCGTCGCCGCATAGCCGATGATGTTCAAAATCGGAATCAGGCAATACTGCTCCGGCTTTTTGAGCAGCAAGACAATCATAATCGTGAAAAATGCCTTGATGACGACCGCACGAATGGTAATGGTCTCCATTTGCTCCAGACCGCGGTACAGATAGTCCGGCATCATCGAGTTGACAGCAGTCGCCACGAGAAACAGCATATAGAACGTGCGATCCTCGCGCCAGCTCGGCATCACCTGACACAGGACGGCCAGAACAATGACGGAGCCTATCGTTAAGAGAATTTTGTTGATGGTGACAGAGGTGAAAATGCGGGAAACATGCTGTTTATCGTCTCGGTGCAGCGAAACTTCTTCCGTGGCACTGAGAATAAATCCAAAATCAATGACGAGCTGAAAATACACCATGATGGCTGTTGCAACGCCGACCTTGCCATATACCGTTGCGCCGAGCACACGGGTCTCATACGGCACAACGATAAAGCTGAGAAAGTACGTGGAAAACTGCATGATATACAGCATGATGGTATTTTTCAGCAGCACGCCTTTTTTGGAGCTGAGGGCTTTTTTGTTCAGTTTCAAATTGGGGTCCTTTCTGTCTGTTTACAGACGGTTTTTCATCAAAAATAGTGTGCGCAGAATGCGATAGTGCTTTTTGCACAGCAAATCAAATGCGAGCTTTTTGGCGCGCGGCAGTTGAGACAAATAACGATTGCTCTGGAACTGTGGGAAATGCTGCTGCATATACTGGTGAAATTCTTTGAGAAGCGGATGCTTCGGATTGGCCATCAGCACGCGAACCGAAGCGGCGATAAATAGATGGTCGATGGCGAGACGGCACAGCTCGTCCCGATAGGTTTCGTACAGACCGTTTTCCCGATACCAACCGAGTAAATCGTCAAAGGCATCGACAATTTCATGATTTCGATCCACATTACTGTTGCGCGTGATGGAGTTTTCGCGCACGACATAATAATAATACGGCTTTTGGATGCAAACCACGCTTTGCGCCTTGGCAAACAGCTTGGTTGTCGTGCGAATGTCCTCATACCAAACGCGGCCGGGATAGCGGATGCCGGTTTCTAAAAACAATTTGCGCGTATAAATACGATTCCATGCATTGGGAAGTGCGAGTAAGAGCGTTGGCGTGTCTGATAACGTGAACATGCGGTCTTCCGGCAACGGATCGGTAAAAATCGCAGAGGTATCGCCGCTGTTGTCGGTTCGGAAACCAAACGTGATGATGTCAGCATGGGTTTCGTCTACTTTTGCCGCAAGCTCCGGCAGCATTGACGCGTCAATATAGTCATCGCTGTCGATAAATACGAGATAATCACCCAAGGCATGTTCGATGCCGGTGTTTCGTGCCGCACCCAGTCCGCCGTTTTTCTGGTGAATGACGCGGATTTTTTTGCTGCGCAGGGCGAGGCGGTCACACAGCGCGCCGCTGCCGTCGGTTGATCCGTCATCGACGAGAATCATCTCGTAATCCTCGCACGGCTGGTTCAGTACGGAATTGACACATCGTTCCAGATATTCTTTTACATTATAGACAGGAATCACTATGCTGAATTTCATTTGATTGCTCCTCATTTTACGATATGGAACTATTATAATCTCTTTACCTAGTGATTTCAATGTTCTTTTGGTGAAGAGCTTCGTGCTGCGCACGAGCCAAACGCGTCTCTCCCTCTGGGAGAGATGTCGCGGAGCGACAGAGAGGGCAGGCTCCCTACATCTCACGCACCATCCAACTTGTCTCTCCCTTTGGGAGAGATGTCGCGCAGCGACAGAGAGGGCTAATATCAGCTAGCATGTTTTTTGAAGGTTTACCCTGATACGAATTTGCCCGCGTGCCTGCCCTCTCAGTCATTTGCTGCGCAAATGCCAGCTCTCCCAAAGGGAGAGCCAAGAAGCCGGAAAGAATCGTTTGCCTACAACAAAAGCCGCCTTTTCAGGCGGCTTTTGCAGTATCTTCACAGATATTAGATCGAGATGATTCCCATAGCGCTCAGGACAGAGCTGATGAGGATAGCAACGAGGAAAATCGGAGCAATCCAGCGAATCATGACGCGGAACATCGGTTCGCGCTTGAATGCGGAATTCTTCTTGATTTCCTTGGCAATATAATCCAAACCAACAACCCAACCGAGGAACAGGCAGGACAGCAGAGCAACAATTGGCATCAGAACACTGTTCGAGATGAAATCGAAGAAGTCCAGGAATGCCATGCCGAGCGGCTGGATGCCGGACAGAGCGCCGTAACCCATCGCGCTGAGCAGACCCAGACCAATGCAGATGATATACGTTACGATGCAGGCTGTGCGGCGGTTCATCTGGAAACGGTCACCCAGAATCGAAACAACCGTCTCGTACAGGGAAATGCAAGAGGTCAGTGCGGCAAAGAATACCAGAACAAAGAATACAATGCCAATCAGGGTACCGAGCTGCATACTTGCAAATACCTTCGGCATGGTGACAAACATCAGACCAGGACCTGCATTCAGCGCGTCGCGGTCGCCGCCGGAGAAAGCAAAGACTGCCGGAATAATCATCAGACCAGCCAGCAGAGCAACACCGGTGTCGAACAGCTCAATCTGTCCGACGGACTTCTCAATGTCCTCGCCCTCCGGCATATACGAGCCATATGTGACCATAATACCCATGGCAAGAGACATCGAATAGAACATCTGACCCATAGCACCGAGCAATGTGTTTGGAGATACATCAGACAGATGCGGGATGAAGTAATACTTTACGCCTTCCCATGCGCCCGGACGGGTAACAGAGTAAACTGCGATGACGATGGACAGAACGATGAGCAATGGCATCATCAATGTGCTGGCCTTTTCTACGCCGCCCTTGACACCCATCGAGACAATCACAGCGGTGATGGTAATAAAGACGACAAGGAAGAAGAACGGCTGCCAGGGATTGGTGATGAAATTGTTAAAGTAGTTATCTGCCGCCGCGGTTGCCGCGCCGTCCTTGATAAAGACAACCATGTACTTGACAATCCATCCGCCAATTACACCGTAATACGGAACGATGATAATCGGGACAAGACACGTCAATAATCCAATAAAGTGGAATTTTTTGTTGAGCTTGTCATACGCACCGACAGCGCTCAGGCGGGTGGAACGTCCCAGCGTGATTTCTGCTGTCATCAGAGAGTAACCGAAGGTCACTGCCAGAATGATATAAATGAGTAAGAATGTACCGCCGCCGTATTTTGCTGCGAGGTACGGGAATCTCCAAAGATTGCCAAGACCAACAGCGGAACCTGCTGCTGCCAAGACAAAACCGATGCGGCTGGAGAAACTGCCGCGCTTTTTGTTCATGATAATACTCCCTTCTTTAAACTCCGTGTGCCCGTACAGGGCACCAGTTATTCTTAATAGTTATACTATACTTGGACGTAAAAAGAAAGAGAAAAGTAACAAATCAGGCGAAAAAATTGAAACTCTGTGCATAATGCCACAAAAAATAGGAGAAACTTTCCGTATCTGTAAGAAAAGGAGCTGGTCTTATGTATGTAAAAGTTATTCGGGATGGATGTATTGGATGCGGTCAGTGCGCGGAAATTTGCCCGCAGGTGTTTTGCTTGGCGGCGGATGGATTGGCGCGCGTCGAGCAGCAGCCGGAGTCCGGCTTGGATGCGGTTGTGCAGATGGCAGCGGAGAGCTGTCCGGTCAGTGTCATTGAAGTAGAGGATGACTGATATTTATCCATAGAAAAAACAATAAAAGATATTGCGTTTTACCTGCCGCCTGTATTACAATAAGAATATCAAGCATGAGAAATTTAGGTTTGAAAATTGACAACTGAGGTGAATGAATCATGAATGAGAAACAGATGGCAGGATATGAAGCTGCAAAATATGTCAAGGACGGTATGCTGGTAGGTATTGGTACCGGTTCTACTGCATATTATCTGATTGAAAAGCTGGGTCAACGCGTAAAGGAAGAGGGACTGAACATCAAGTGCGTGTCCACGTCTGATGCTTCCACCGAGCAGGCAAAGAGCCTGGGCATTCCGCTGCTCGACACCAACGATGCCCCGGAGCTGGACATCTGCATTGACGGTGTAGACGAAGTGGATCCGCAGTTCAACGGCATCAAGGGCGGCGGCGGTGCGCTGTTCCGCGAGAAGATCGTTGCACGCAGCGCAAAGTACAACATCTGGGTTTGCCACAGCGCAAAGCTGGTAGAAGAAATCGGCGATTTCGGTCTGCCGGTAGAGGTTCTGCCGTTTGGCTATAAGCATGTTGTCAAGAAGATGGAAGAGGCAGGCTTTGAGCCGGTACTCCGCATGAACAAGGACGGTTCCATCTACGAGACCAACAACCATAACTATATTCTGGATACCAAGTACACCAACTCGAAGTTTGGCAAGGACTATGCAGCAATGGAAGCATTCCTCAAGGGCACCCTCGGTGTTCTGGAGACCGGCTTCTTCCTCAACTGCACCGACCTCATCATCTCCGCAGGCGCAGACGGTATCACCACCATCAAGAACCCGAACAAGTAATTCGAGGAAAATACAGAAAACGTCAGAATCGGAACATCTCCGGTTCTGGCGTTTTTTTGCCCTTACGCACAAACTAAACTTGTCTCTCCCTTTGGGAGAGATGTCGCGCAGCGACAGAGAGGGCTAATACCAGCCTAGCATGTTTTTTTGAAGGTTTACTCTCATACGAACTTGCGAGATTCGCCCTCTCAGTCATTTGCTTCGCAAATGCCAGCTCTCCCAGAGGGAGAGCCAAGAAGTCGGTGCGAATTGGGAGCCTGACGAATCAGGGGGACTTTGATGCGCACTTGCCCGCGTGCTGCTCCTTCCGTCACGGCTTGCGCCGCGCCACCTTCCTCAGGGAGGAAGGCTTTTGCCGCTCGTTTCCATTTACAACCAACTGTCGAATTGCTATAATAAAAGCATCGAAAAATATCGAAAGAAATGGGGGATAGAGATGGTAACAATAGCAGCAGCGTTGGCGATATTGGAACCTTTACTGGGAGCGGTGACGGCACAGGCTATTCTTGGCGAGCTTATTAAAGATGAATTAAAGGATAGCTTAAAAGATAGATTGGATTTTTTTGTTAAGAAAATAAGAGGAAACACACAGGTTGGACAGTACTATAAAAATGCAGTACAAAAAATCTATAGGGAAAAAGATTCTGATCTGGTAGGTGAAGACGCGCTATCACATAATGATATTTATATGGATGCGTATTCTACTTCTACTGATGATAAATTTAAGGACAAAAAGGTTTTGAGCATCATTCAAGAATGGAGCCATGAAGACACGTTCGGTGTTATGTTGATTCACGGCGAGCCGGGACATGGTAAGACCACTTTGTGCCGCAAGGCAGTCTGTGAACATGTTTTAAAACAGTTCTGTCCGGATAAGAAAAATGTCTTTTGGTTTCGCTTAAATCCGGCTTTTGCGGAAGATATTATCGAAGGCGGTAGGTTTGCCTTAAAAAATGCGTTTCGCTGGGGAAATCCTGCGGCTAAGTTCGGAGAAATTCCACTTGAAAAGAATGAAGAAGAGTATCAGGACAGTGTGATATTCTTGGATGGATATGATGAATTAAAAGCACAGCTACACGATGTAAATAAAAATCTACAAGATTTTATCACAGTGGCTAAACAAATGGCGCAAGACTATGATATGCACATTGTAATTACAACGCGCACGAGGAGCTTATCGGATGAAGGAAGGCTGAATATTCCATCTTTACAATTTGCTCCTATATCCGAAGACGAACAAGATGCATGGATTGAGAAAAATGCCCCTGATTACAAAGAAGATTTTGAAGTATTACGTGCATCTTCTAAAGAAATGAAAGAGATGCTGGGTATTCCGATTTTGTTTCGTATGGTTATAAAAGCAGGACTAAAAAGTACGACTGCCCAAAATGTTGTTGGTTTGTATGACATGTTGTTTGAAGCGACAATGGAACGACGCGCAGCGGACAGTGCGGAAATGAGGTATTGGCGTGGAAAATACGAACAGTTTGCCTATGAGATTTACTGCAATGACGAACAATTTGCGGATATTCAAGATGAACAACGGGCAGATGAATTTTTGTACATGTTTCATCTCAAGGGCGAGGGCAAACAGCACGTAGAATTTATACATCGTTCTTTTTATCAGTATTTCTTGGCACATTTCCTGTATCGAAAGATGTCTGAGGTGGAAGATGAAGCGAGTGCAGAAGCGTTTCTGTGTTGCCTGGCAGAACGACAGATAGATAACGATGTATTGAATTACATCCAGCAGATTCAAGAAAAGAAGATGGACATTACATCGGAAAAATGCGAATGCATACTGAATGCAATTGAGCAAACAGATGCGATTATAACAGATGCTTTATCAGCAGAGAATAAAAATGGAAATGCAGAAAAACATCAGCTGCGAAGATGCAATAATATTTTTGTCAATGCATTGAGTATTTACTGTGCTGTTGCAACAGTTGGGGAGAGCGAATTTGCTATTTCGTTATATGGAAAAAAGAATATTCATTGGCTAATGCAAAGGTATGATTGTAGTGGGGCTTGGTTGGAAAATGCAGATTTAAATATTGCAGTTTTAAATAGGGCAGAATTAAATATCGCGTGGTTAAAAGATGCGAAGTTGATTGGTGCAGCCTTAATTAATACACATTTAAGCGGAGCAAATCTAGTTAAAGCGGATCTAGTCGGAGCAAATTTAAGCGGAGCAATTTTGAGCACAACAAATCTAAGCGGAGCAGATTTAAGGGAAGCAGATTTAAGCAGAGCAGATTTAAGCGGAGCAGATTTAAGCGGAGCAGATTTACGAAGGGCTAAAAATTTAGATATGTGTGATTGCACGCTAGTAGCTGATTGGACAGGCTGCAAGATTTTGTTCTATGAAAGAGACAATCTCGGCTTAAAAAATCCTGATGCACATGGCATTATTTGGTGTGATAAGGATGGTGATCCAATTGACTCACCAGATATTAACCGCTTACTTAACATTCTTCAAACATAGAGACCTCTTGTCCAATCTATGACTTTCTGTTATACTGAACGTAACCTAAAACAAGGAAGGAAGATTTCTGATGCTGACTCCTGCAAAGAAGGAATTTATTGAGTTTATGATGAGCGCAGACGTACTGCGTTTCGGTGATTTTGTTACCAAGTCCGGCAGAAACACGCCGTACTTTGTCAACACGGGCAACTACAAGACCGGTCTCCAGTCCTCCAAGCTGGGCGAGTTCTATGCCGCTATGGTCAAGGAGACCATCGGTGAGGACTTCGACGCGATGTTCGGCCCGGCATACAAGGGCATTCCGCTGGCTACCTCTGTTGCCGGTGCGCTGGCTAGAAACTACGGCATTGACAAGCCGTTCTTCTTTAACCGCAAGGAAGCGAAGGATCACGGCGAGGGCGGCAATCTGGTCGGCTACAAGCCGCAGGACGGCGACCGCGTGATTATCATTGAGGATGTTATCACCGCCGGTACTGCCATCCGCGAGACCCTGCCGGTTCTGTTCAACGCCGCTGACGTCAAGGTAACCGATATGTTCATTTCCGTCAACCGCTGCGAGGTCGGCCAGACCCCTGGCAAGACCGCCGTTATGGAAGTCGGTGAAGAATTTGGCATTCATGTCCACTCTCTGATTGATGTACGCGACATTCACGAGTACCTTCAGGGTCAGGAGCAGTACAAGGACATCCTGCCGCTGATGGAGTCCTATATGGACAAGTACTGCGTATTCTAAACCATATCCATGCAATATCTGCCCTTTCTGCCAAGTTCTGGCGGGAAGGGCTTTTTTGTGCAAATCTGGTTTTTTGCAGGATTTTGCCGGATTTCGCATAAAATCAGCATGAAATGTGCAATATTTTCGTAAGAGTCATCAAAAATATTGGAAATAGGTGGAGAAACAGGAAGAAATGGTCATGTTTTGGTCGAGTTAGCGTGAACTTGCGTCATAAAATGCGCGTGTTTTGGTGTTTGTTATATTTTAAACAGGGTAAACTGTACAAATGATGGTTGTATTCCCGTGCGTAAATTGTTATAATGGAAACACCTGAGATGGTGCGAATTTTTTGTGCGCTGCTGGAAAGGATGAAGGACAGGATGGACAAGCATCAGATCCTAAAGGAATGCATGGAAAATTTGGCACTGCTGACACAGCTGGGAGTCTCTATTGCCGTGCCGCCGATTTTGTGCCTGCTGGCTGCGAATTGGCTGCGCGGGAAGCTGGGACTCGGCTTATGGATCATGATTGTCGCGCTCGTGCTGGGACTCGGAGGATCAGCCTCCAACGTGTGGAAGTTTTGGAAGCAGCTCGAAAAGCGTGAGGAGAGAGATACGAAGAAGTGAGCGTGTCACGGGTGGAATTTATGAGACAGGTGGTGAGACATATCAAGATTGAACCGGCAGTCAAAACAGAAACCAAGCGGATCGCGGTCAGCGTCGTGGCGATGAGCGTCGTGATGGAGATTGTGTTTCTCGCTCTGGGGCGGTTTGACAGTACCGTTTTGTTCGGTAATCTGCTCGGCGGCGGCTGGGCGATTTTGAATTTCTTTATCATGGGTCTGGCTGTCCAGAAATCCGTGAAAAAGGAATTGCCGGAGGAAGCGAAGCTCGTGCTGCAAAATTCGTATACCAAGCGGCTTTTGGCGATGGTGGCGATTTTGCTCATCGGCTTTAAGGTGGACTATTTCAATTGGGTTGCCGTCGTTATTCCGATGTTCTTCCCGCGAATCACCATTGGACTCATGAAATTGCCTATCTTTCGTCGAAAGGAGGAAGAATGATTCATGGAAGTATCCATCACCGGCGCCAAGATATACTACGTCATTCCCGGCATTAACTACCCGATCACACAGACCGTCGTCAATGCTTGGATCGCAATGGTTGTCATTGTGGGACTGTGTATCTGGCTGACACGAGGGATGCAGGTACACGCGCGCACCAAGCGGCAGGTCGTGGCGGAAATGCTTGTGCAGATGGCACAGAAGCTCGTCCGCGGCAATATGGGAGCAAAGTGGGATAGCTTTGTCCCGTTTATCGCAGCGATTTTGTCGATGTCTGTCGTCAGCTCCCTGATGGGTCTGACCGGCGCGTATTCCCCGACCAATGATCTCAACACATTCCTTGCTTGGGGTATTCTGGTGTTTGTCCTCATCACATACCACAAAATCAAGGCGAATGGCTTCGGAGGCTATCTCAAGAGCTTCACGGAACCGATTGTTGTCATGACGCCGATGAACATCATCAGCGAGATCGCAACGCCGGTCTCGATGTCACTGCGTCATTTTGCTAACATCTGCTCCGGCTACGTCATCGGCCTGCTGCTGTATGCCGC
Source organism: Eggerthellaceae bacterium (assembly GCA_963588905.1). Lineage (GTDB taxonomy): Bacteria > Bacillota > Clostridia > Oscillospirales > Butyricicoccaceae > Butyricicoccus_A. The sequence continues at coordinate 67,422 of CAVAJF010000031.1, read as the reverse complement.
ACTGGGAGCAGTCAGCCAGATTCTCTTTTTCTGGCTGCCCGGCTCGTTGAGCGCGATTCCGTTCTTGCAGGTCGGTATTCCGGCTGTGCTCAACGTGTATTTCTCTGTTTTCTCCGGCTGCGTGCAGCCGTATATCTTCTGTATGCTGACGATGCAGTTCGTCGCACAGGCTGCGGGAACCGAGGAGTAAGACTGAAAGCGGTATTTTCATAAGGAGAGAGCAAAATACCGCGACTGACACGACTATGTATTAGGAAATTCAGGAGGAAATAATTATGGAAAAGGCAATTGTACTCGCAGGATCTGCAATCGGCGCTGGCCTGGCAATGATCGCCGGCATCGGCCCTGGTATCGGTGAAGGCTACGCTGCCGGCAAGGCGTGTGAAGCAATCGGCCGTCAGCCGGAGTCGCAGGGCAAGGTAACCTCTACCCTGATTCTGGGCTGTGCACTGGCAGAGACCACCGGTCTGTATGGCTTCGTTGTAGCCCTGATCCTGATGTTCGTTAATCCTTTCCTCGGCAAGCTCTAAGAGACAGCCGGGATTCCTGTTTTGCGTAAAACAGGGGACATTTTCAGGAAAGGAGAATGAATTTGGGTACTTTAGATCTGGTTTCCATCGTACCATGGGAAATTGTTACACAGCTGATTAACCTGCTGCTGTTGTTCCTGCTGCTCAAACACTTTCTTTTCAAACCCGTACAGAATATTCTCAACGCGCGTCAGGCGGAGATCGACAAGACCTATGCCGACGCAGAGACCGCGCAGACCCGCGCGGAAGCATTGCGTGACGAATATGAAAAGCGCATTGATGATGCCAAGGCAGAAGCTGCGGACATCACCAAGGCTGCCAGCCGCAAGGCACAGGCGCATTATGACGAGGTCGTAGGAACCGCCAAGTCTGATGCAGCCCGCCTGCGTGAGAAGGCAGAGGCGCAGATTGAGCAGGAAAAGAAGAAGGCCATGAACGAACTCAAGGACGAGATTTCCGGTATCGCCGTGGATATTGCATCCAAGGTTGTAGAGCGCGAAATCGACGAAAAGGATCACGAAGAGCTGATCTCGGAGTTCATTAAGGGTGTAGGTGAGGCTTCATGACGGATATTGCAGAAGCATACGGCAAGACGCTGTACAGTTTGGCAACAGAGTGTGAAGCGACCGAGGAGATCCTTGATCAGATCACCGTCCTTCGACAGGCTTTTGAGGAGAATCCCAAGTATCTCACACTGATGGGTGCGCCGACGCTCAAGAAAGAAGAGCGCATCGCCCTCGTCGATGAGGCGTTTGACGGGAAGCTCCATATGTATCTGCTCAATTTTCTCAAGGTGCTCATCGAGAACAACGCGGTGCACGAATTTATGGACGCCGCCAAGCAGTTCCGCAAAGAGTACAACTGGGAAAATGGGATTGAAACCGTGACGGTGGTATCCGCCGTTGCGCTCGATGCCGAGCAAGAGGCCGAGCTGACTGCCAAGCTGCGCAGTCTGACCGGCAAGAAAATTCATCTGGAAAAGCGCGTCGATCCGTCTGTATTGGGCGGCGTGCGCCTGCAAATGGAAGGACTCCAGATGGACGGCACCGTAAAGAATAAACTGGATGCGATCCGCAGCAAGCTGCTGCACTCTATCGCATAAGTTGGGAGAGTTGGTGAGACTATGCAGTTACGTCCAGAAGAAATCAGCAGTGTAATTAAAGCACAGATAAAAAATTATGATACAAAGATCGAGCAGAGCGAGACCGGCACCATTATCTTGATTGGTGACGGCATCGCGCGTGCAGACGGTCTGGAAAATGTCATGGCAAACGAGCTGGTATCGTTTGCCAATGGCGAATACGGCATGGCGATGAACCTTGAAGAGAACTCGGTCTCCATCGTTATGCTGGGTTCTGACAAGGGTGTTCGTGAAGGCGATACCGTCAAGCGCACGGGCAAGGTTGTTTCCGTGCCGGTTGGTGAGGCGCTTCTCGGACGCGTTGTCAATGCACTGGGTCAGCCGATAGACGGCAAGGGCCCGATTGAAGCGACAGAAACCCGCCCGATCGAGTCTCCGGCACCGGGCATTATTGAGCGTCAGCCGGTAAATGTACCGCTGCAGACCGGTATCAAGGCGATTGACTCCATGATTCCGATTGGCAGAGGTCAGCGAGAGCTGATTATCGGTGACCGCCAGACCGGTAAGACCACGCTGGCAGTCGATACGATTATCAACCAGCGCGGAAAAGATGTGATCTGCATCTATGTTGCCATCGGTCAGAAAAATTCGACGGTAGCGACGCTGGTCGAGGATTTGACCAAGGCGGGCGCGATGGATTACACGATTGTCGTGGCATCGACCGCGTCGGAGCTGGCACCGCTTCAGTATATTGCACCGTACTCCGGCTGTGCGATGGGCGAGTATTTCATGAACAAGGGCAAGGACGTCCTTGTGGTATATGATGACCTGTCCAAGCACGCAGTGGCGTACCGTGCGCTTTCTCTTTTGATTCGCAGACCGCCAGGACGTGAAGCATATCCGGGCGATGTCTTTTATCTGCACTCCAGACTGCTGGAGCGCGCAGCACGTCTCAACGATGACAACGGCGGCGGTTCTCTGACTGCCCTGCCGATTATCGAGACGCAGGCGGGCGACGTCTCCGCTTATATTCCGACCAATGTTATCTCGATTACAGACGGTCAGATTTTCTTGGAGACAGAGCTGTTCCATTCCGGTATTATGCCGGCAGTAAACCCGGGTATTTCCGTCAGCCGAGTCGGCGGCAACGCGCAGATCAAGGCAATGAAGAAGGTATCCGGTACGTTGAAGCTGGCATATTCGCAGTACCGCGAGTTGCAGTCGTTCGCACAGTTCGGTTCTGACCTCGATGATGACACCAAGCGCCGTCTGGCACAGGGCGAACGCATCGTAGAGGTGCTCAAGCAGAACCGCACCGCACCGATTGCGGTAGAAAATCAGGTTGCTATCATTTATGCCGTCACCAATAATATGCTCGATGATGTCAAAGTCGAGGATATTCTGGACTTCGAGCGCGAGCTGTATGCCCATTTGGATGCCAATCCGGATGTGCTGGCAGAGATCCGCGAGAAGGGCACGATGGGCGATGAGACCACAGAAAAGCTGAAAGATGCAATCACAACGGTCAAGACTGCTTTTCTCAAGACAAGATAAGGAGGCTGAAACATGGGAGCCTCTATGAAGGAGATCAAAAACCGCATCAAGAGCGTGCAGAGCACGCGGCAGATCACCAAGGCGATGGAACTGGTAGCTTCATCTAAGGTGCGCCGCGCACGAGAACGCATTGAACGCACGGAGCCGTTTTTCAATATCCTGTATGAAACCATGACGGGGATTGCGTATGGAAAACGAGATTTCAAGTCTCCGTTCGTGGAGCCGCGGGAGGAGATCAAAAAAGTCTGCTATGTCATCATTGCCGGTGACAGAGGACTCGCGGGCGGCTACAACAGCAATGTCATGAAGCTGCTTGAGAGCCATATCGCGCAGCAGAACGGGGCGCAGGTGTGCACCGTGCCGGTTGGCAAAAAGGCAATGGAATACTGCAAGAGACGAAATATGGAAATTTTGACCGAGGCGTATACCGTGGCAGAGGATGCGAGCATTGGCAACTGTCATACTGCGGCGCATTTTCTCTCCAGCGAATTTGTCAAAGGTTCCTTTGATGCGATTTATATCGTGTACACCAATTTCGTGTCCATGCTGACCCAGCACGCGACGGTCATGCAGGTATTGCCGGTACCGTATGAAAAGAGCGAGGCGAAAAACGAAAGCGGCGCGATGACGCTGTATGAGCCGAGTCCGGAGACCGTGTTCAATGCGATTGTGCCGGAGTACATCGCCGGTATCTTTTATGGCGCGCTGTGTCAGTCCTATGCATCGGAGCAGGCGGCACGCCGCACGGCGATGGATTCTGCAAGCAAGAATGCGGACGATATGATAGAAGATCTGAGCCTGAAGTATAACCGTGCTCGTCAGGGCGCGATTACGCAGGAGATTACGGAGATTGTAGCAGGTGCGGAGGGCGAAGAGTGATCGCCCTTCCGCCGCGCAAGCAAAGAAACTAAGAAGGAGAAATGTGCATGAACGAGCAAAACGTGGGTACCGTGTCGCAGGTTATCGGCCCGGTACTTGATGTGAAATTTGCAGACGGACAGCTTCCTAACCTTCTCAATGCACTGGAAGTAGATAACCACGGCGAAACCATTATCGCTGAGGTGGCACAGCATATCGGCGACAACACGGCCCGCTGCATCGCCATGAGCTCGACAGATGGTCTGGTTCGCGGTGCAAAGGCAGTCGATACCGGCGGATCCATCCGCGTGCCAGTCGGCGAAGAGACGCTGGGACGCATGTTCAATCTGCTCGGTCAGCCGATTGACAACGGCGAACCGGTAAAGACCGAAGAAAAGTGGGAAATTCATCGTCCGGCTCCGACCTTTGAGGAGCAGGAAGGTGCGGTAAATATTTTGGAAACCGGCATCAAAGTCGTTGACCTGATTTGCCCGTATGCAAAGGGCGGCAAGATCGGTCTGTTCGGCGGCGCCGGTGTAGGCAAGACCGTCCTGATTCAGGAGCTGATTAACAACGTCGCAAAGGAGCACGGCGGCATCTCGGTATTCTCCGGTGTCGGCGAGCGCACCCGTGAGGGCAATGACCTGTACGGCGAAATGGCAGAGTCCGGCGTTCTGAACAAGACCGCACTGGTGTACGGCCAGATGAACGAGCCGCCAGGAGCACGTATGCGTGTCGCTCTGTCCGGTCTGACGATGGCAGAGTATTTCCGTGACCGCGAGAATCAGGATGTGCTGCTGTTTATCGACAACATTTTCCGTTTCACGCAGGCAGGCTCGGAGGTATCCGCGCTGCTCGGCCGTATGCCGTCCGCAGTAGGCTACCAGCCGACGCTGGCAACCGAAATGGGTGCATTGCAGGAACGTATTACATCCACCAAGCGCGGCTCTATCACGTCCGTACAGGCTGTCTATGTGCCGGCGGATGACTTGACTGACCCGGCTCCGGCGACGACGTTTACGCATCTGGATGCAACGACGGTACTTGACCGCGGCATTGCTTCGCAGGGCATTTATCCGGCCGTTGATCCGCTGGAATCCACCAGCCGCATTCTGACACCGGAAATTCTCGGTCAGGAGCACTATGATGTCGCACGCCAGGTACAGCGCGTCTTGCAGCGCTATAAAGAGCTGCAGGATATTATTGCGATCATGGGTATGGACGAGCTGTCTGAGGAAGATAAGCTCACGGTAGCCCGTGCGCGTAAGATTCAGCGCTTCCTGTCGCAGCCGTTTACTGTCGGCGAGCAGTTTACCGGCATCAAGGGCAAGTATGTTCCGCTCAAGGAGACCATTCGCGGCTTCCGTGAAATTCTGGAAGGCAAGCACGATGATCTGCCGGAGTCTGCGTTCCTGTTTGTCGGAACCATCGAGGAGGCCGTGGAAAAAGCCAAGAAGGGGGAATAACGCATGAGTGTATTCCATCTTCGCATTGTGACGGCAGACGGTGAGTTCTTTAACGGCGAAGCACAGCGCGTGCTTGTCCGGACAATTGACGGCGATGTCAGTATTCTGGCGAATCATATCCCATATCTGACCGCGCTCGGCATGGGTGAATGCCGCGTGACCGGGGAGAATGGTGAGACGCGCCGGGCAGCCTGCATCGGTGGTATGCTGTCTGTACGGGACAACGAAGTCAATCTCGCAGCGACCACGTTTGAGTGGGCGGAAGACATTGACGTCAGCCGCGCGGAACGCGCGCGTCAGCGTGCCGAGCAGATGCTTCAGCAGCACGCAGATGCACGCGATCAAGAGTTAGCGCAGGCAAGACTCAAGCGTGCTCTGACCCGTATCAATGTAGGAAAATAATGTCACGAAATAACCGGCTGGTACCGTTTGTATGCGGTATCGGCCGGTTTTTATGTGAAAAATAGGAAACGCGTGACAGAAACCGTACAGCATGATATAATAGATACGATTGTATGAAATAAAAAATATAGGAGGAAGCGCATATGTATTGCAACCGGTGCGGCGCATATATCCCCGAAGATGCGGATTTCTGCCCACAGTGCGGAAGTCGTGTGTCTCGGCGGGCAGCACAGGCGCAGATGCAGGAAGGCATTCCGATTCGTCGGGCACACCGCAGCAATTCCATTATTTTTGGCGCGATTCTTGCGGTGGCGGCTGTTCTCATCGTCTGCATCATCTGCCTGACGATTGTGACCAGAGGAAATCAACAGGCACAGCTGGAAGCGTCCCAGCAGAGCCAGACTCAACAGGAAGAACAGCCGAAGCACAGCACAGACTCGGCAAACAGCGACGCAGAAGATACAACGAAACAGGAAGAATCCTCGTCGGATTCTGGGGTCACCAATAATTACTATTATTATGGATCTGATACAGAACACGCCAATGATTACTACAATCAGGTGGGCAGCAACGGCTATTTGTGGCCGTCGGACAGCGAATATATTTCCGCCAGTGACCTGAGCGGGTTCAATCAGGATACCGTGGCGGCGATTCGCAATGAGATTTATGCGCGCCATGGATATGACTTTCACAGCACGCGCTGGCAGAATTATTTTTCCAGCAAAACCTGGTATCATCGGGACAGTACGTGCACGGCAAATACTATTGACTCCCGCCTGTCCGATGTAGAACGTGCCAACATTGCGACGTTGGTTTCCTATGAGGAAAGCAAGGGATGGCGATAAGACAGCTCATGGCGGGCACGCTGGCAGCAGCATTGCTGCTCAGCGGCTGCGGCAGTCCGCGCGGCGGAGAAACCGGCTCGGCACCTGTCGGCAGTGCATCGCCGCAGACACAGACTGCGGATACCCAGCAAACAGACGCCGCGGTACAGGAAAAACAAACACAACCGCTTGCAGGGGTAATGATTTGTCTGGACCCGGGACACGGCATCACGAGTGCCAGCGCGACAGAGCGCATCTCTCCGCTGTCACAGGAGACCAAGCCTGCCTATGTCAGCGGCGCAGAGGGCGAAGGACAGACGGAGGAAGAGCTGAATCTCGCTGTGGCGGAGCTGACGCGAGCGCAGTTGGAAGCGCGCGGCGCACAGGTTGTGATGACGCGGCAAAGCCATGAAGCGACGGTCAGCAACCAAGAACGCGCCCGCATGGCAAATGATGCCCATGTGGACTTGTGCATTCGCATTCACGCAGATGATGCGGAGAGCGGCCAGCCGTCCGGTATGTCGATGCAGGTGCCGTCCGGCAGTTTGCTGGGCACACCGGCTATTGAACAGCCGAGTGCACAGGCGGCACAGATCATTTTGCAGGCCGTGACACAGGAAACCGGTGCACAAAATCGCGGCTTGACCCCGCGCAGTGATTTGACTGGATTTAATTGGTCGGAAGTGCCGTGTGTTCTGCTGGAAATGGGCTTTTTGAGCAACACGGAGGAGAATGCGCGGCTTCAGGCGCAGGAGTACCGGCAAAAGATTGCCGTAGGCATTGCGGACGGCGTGTGCCAGTGGAAACAGAGCATGGAATCGAGTCAGAATAGAGAATAAAGAGGTTTGATGTACTATGAATGTTAGCATAAACAGTGCCTTTGGAATTGCACTGCAAACAGCCACTTCCCTATATGAAGGCGTGCTGGCGAAGCTGGTACTGCTGCTGGTACTGGTTGTTTTGTGCTTTGCAGGATACCGCCTGCTGCACTGGGCCAGTGCGCTGTATGGCGCGCTCGCTGGGGTGTGCTTGGGCGTGGGTCTGACCGGTGTGCTCGGTTCTCTGGGTGTCACCAACAGCGGATTGGCATTGTCTTCGGCGGCTATGCTGGTGCTGGGCATCGTGCTCGGTGTGGTGGCATATCGTGAGACTCGCTTAGGCATTTTCTTGGCGTGCGGCACGATTGGCGCATTGGTCGGCTATGTGCCGGGCGCATTTGCCGGCGAGATGTTCAAGGGCGGTTTTGTCCTTGTGCTGCTCGTCTGCTTTGTGCTGTTTGGTGTGACCGGCGTGCTGTTTTATGCACCGGCATATGTGATTGCCACCGGCTTGTCCGGTATGTTGGCGGGTATCGTTGTGTCCCAACTGCTGGGCATTGCATCCGTACCGGTACAGCTGCTGCTTGGTGTCATTCTGACCATTGCCGGACTGGCTGTACAGATTGTTCTGCCGCGCCGTGCTGCGGAAAAGCTGAGACAGACAGAGGAAGCCATGCAGGATACCGATCCGCATTTGCCTATCCAACAGGAGCCGGAGGAACCAGACACGATTGATACGATTTCGGATACCGTGGCGCAGCATATTGATTTGTCTGCACCGGCTGCTCCGCCATTTGTCTTTCCGGAGCATCAAGAAGAACCGAAAGAAGAAACCGAACAAGAAGAACAAGCAGAGGTTTCGCAGCAGGAACCGGACGAGCCGGAACAGGTGGACAGCAGCACGGTGGTGCTGCCGCAGTCGGAGCCAGAGCCTGTTCAGCCTGTCAAGCAGGACGAAAAGAAATCTATCTTTGATTTGATTTTAAATAAAGAAGAAGCGGAAGAAGAACAGCCGGAACACAGCGAATCGCCAGACGAGCCGGAGGCATCTCCTGTTTTGGCAGAGGACAGACCGGTACAGCCTGCGGAAAAATTCTCGTTGGAAGAGCTGCTGGATGCGTGCGATGAAGACACCAATGCCATCAAACAGGCAGAAGAACGCAAAAAGGCGAAGAAAGAAAAGCCGGAACTGACGCCAGAGCAGAGAGAACAGAGAAAACAGAAGGCACTGACCGCAGTATTTGCTGTCGTGGTGGTTGCGGCTTCTATCGTGTTTGCGGCACTCGGCGTACAGCATGTAGAAGTGCTGCTGGCGCTGTGCTTCTGTATGTATCTGGCAGAGCGGTATCGCTTGGCGGCATTTGGATTTGCCGTGCTCGCTGTGCGCCGCCTGTACGATGCGATTGCTTTCTTTGTGCAGGGCGGACAGCTGTTTGAAGCGATGACGGACGCCGTCATCGGTGCGACATTTATTATCTTGACGCTGCATCTGCTGCGAACTTACACAGACCACAAGAATCAAACAGAGGATACGAAAGAGTCGCAAGACGCGTGAAAAAAAGAGGTTTTGCCATTTGGCAAAACCTCTTTTGAAATATCCTGATAAAAACGAAACGAGACGGTTCACCCAACCGTCTCGTTTCTCTCTCTTCTCTGTATGGCATTTCACTCCCGCCTTCTGTATAAGGCGGGTCATGCAGTACTCCTGCTAAAAAGTACAATTGTAAATATATCACAACTTGCTCTTGATTTATAGTGGTAAAACAGCCAAAATAACAACAACTTTTTTGTGCAAATAGCTGATGCGGGCGGATACAGTAATTTTTTAATCACTTGCTAGAAATCTGTTGAAAATGTGGCGCGTATCAAGCAGAGTTGTACGGGCTGGCGGAAATATGCTATACTGGACGGGAACAAAAATTGTCGGTTTCGGAGGTGTATTACGATGAAAGACTGGAAGGAGCGCGAATACAGGGCGTTGGGAGCTGCGATTCTGGGCCTGTTTGGCTTGATTGCGGTGCGAAATGTGTGTCGCGATGGAAAGCATTTGCTAAAAGCGGCTGTGTTTCGCTATTTGCCGATGGCAGGCTTGCTTGTCGTATTAAAAAAGAAGTGGGAAGCATATCATGGATAGTTTTATTTTTAGCTTGAACGCCACGATGCCGGTGTTCTTGGTCATTGTGCTCGGCTATATTCTCAAACAGCTCGGACTGTTTACCGAGGAATTTTGCCGCGTGGGCAATAAATATGTCTTTTTGGTTGCCCTGCCGGTGCTGCTGTTTCGAGATATTGCCCAGACCAATTTGTATACGGATTTTAAGCTGTCGTTTGTCCTGTATTGTGCCGGTGTGACGACGGTTGTCTTTTTGGGCGTTTGGTTTTTGGCGGCGCATATTCTCAAGGATAAACGCTTGGTCGGCGCGTTTGCACAGGCGTCTGTGCGAAGCAGCGCGGCGATTTTGGGCATTGCGTTTGTCGAGAATATGTATGGCAATGCGGGTTTGGCGCCGCTGATGATTGTGTCTGCCGTGCCGCTGTTTAATATTTATTCGGTTATCATTTTGACCTTTTCCGCCGATGGCGGGCAGCATGGCGCGGAGGCGATTCGCAAGGCGTGCATCAATGTGCTGAAAAATCCGATTATTATCGGTATCGTGCTCGGTTTGCCGTTTTCTTTGCTGCGCATTGATATTCCGACGATTCCGCTCAAGATGATTGAGAGCGTCGGCGCGACGGCAACGCCGCTCGCACTGCTCGTTGTCGGTGCAGGCTTTGAGGGCACCAAGGCGCTGGCAAAGATCAAGCCGACGCTGTGGGCGACCGCGACCAAGCTGGTGATTTTGCCGGCGGTGTTTTTGCCGCTCGCCATCGCACTAGGATTTCAGGGTGCGGAGCTTGTCGCCGTGCTGATTATGCTGGGATCTCCGACGACGGTTTCCTGCTATGTCATGGCGACGAATATGGGAAACGACGGAGAACTTTCTACAAGTATCATTGTGCTGACAACCTTGCTTTCGTCCGTCACGTTGACGGGCTGGATTTTCCTGCTGCGCAGTATGGGACTGATGTAGGAAATATCACGCCAAAAGCTCCGTGCCGCCTTGACAAGTGGTAAGACCAGTGCCATAATAAAAATGGAGATATTTGCGCATATACATAGAAAAATGCGTATCTCAGAGAAAACCATTGGGAAGAATAGGCGTTAGAAGGAGTTAGTATATGAAAGGATTGATTCTGGCAGCTGGCAAGGGCACACGGCTGTATCCGATGACCCGCATGATTTGTAAGCCGCTGCTGCCGGTATATGACAAGCCGTTGATTTATTACCCGCTCAGCGTTTTGCTGCAGGCAGGGATCACGGATATTATGGTCATTATTCCGGAAGGAGAAGAAGAAACCTTTACCAAGCTGCTCGGAGACGGCAGCGCATGGGGCGTACATATTTCGTATGCGGTACAGAAGGTGCCGCGCGGCATTGCGGATGCCTTCCTCGTTGCAGAGGACTTTATTCAGGGCGATTCGGTTTGCCTGGTGCTGGGCGACAACATCTTTTATGATGAGAGCCGCGACTATCTGTTTCTCAAGAAGGGCAGAGAGCTGCAGGAGGGCGCACTAGTATTCGGCTATTATGTAGACGATCCGCGCCCGTTTGGCGTCGTTGAATTTGATGAGAAGGGCAATGCGCTGAGCATTGAGGAGAAGCCGCGCTTCCCGAAGTCCAATTACATCATTCCGGGTCTGTATTTTTACGACAGCGAGGTGCTGGACATTGCCCGCAATCTCAAGCCGTCGGCACGCGGAGAGCTGGAAATTACCGATGTCAATTTGGAATATTTGCGCCGCGGCAAGCTGAAGGTGGCGCCGCTGGACAACGATTTTGTCTGGCTGGATGCCGGAACCGCTGAGAATCTGCTGGAGGCTGGCAACCGCATCCGCGAGGTGCAGGTGCGTACCGGACGGTATGTTGCGTGCCCGGAGGAAATTGCCTGCGAGCAGGGCTTGATTTCCGTCGAGCAGGTACACGCCCTCGGCGATGAGCTGAGCAAGACGCTGTATGGACAGTATTTGCAGTGTATGCCGGTACCGATCAAAAAAGAACAGAAATAACTGGACAAAGGCGGCCGTGAGGCCGCCTTTTGTGCAAGAAGGAGGAGATTGTATGACGACTGTGTATTTTATTCGACATGGCACGACAGAGAATAATATCGCTGGGCGATTTCAGGGACGGTCAGACATCCCGCTGGGAGAAAAGGGACGCAGACAGGCGGCGTGCTTGGGCGAACGATTTGCCCATATTCCGCTGGATGCCGTGTACACCAGCCCGCTTCAGCGCGCCTATCAGACCGCGCAGGGCGTGTGCGCCCAGCTGCCGCTGGAGCCGATGTGCTGTGACGGGCTGCGCGAGATAGACGGCGGTGCGCTGGAGGGCAGAACAAACGAGGAGAATATCCGCGAATATCCCGAGGTCATGCGCACCTTTCGGGAACAGCCGGCGCAATTTAGTCCGCCGAACGGCGAGAGCGCGGCGCAGGTGCATGATCGCGTGATGGGTGCGATTAAAGAAATTGTTAGGAAAGAACAGGGAAAAACCATTGCGATTGTGTCGCACGGCTTTGCGCTGCTGTGCAGCATTGGCAGCTTGGGCATTCCGTTTGAGCAGCTCCCGCCGCGCATTTTGGCGAACGCTTCGGTCAGCTGCGTACAATTTGATACCGATGGCGGGTATCAAATTGTGTGCTGGAACGACCAGAGTCATTTGCCGGAAGAGCTGCAATTTCACTCCCCGTTTTGGAAGGAAGCCGAGACAAAATAAATCGGGCACGGACGTCTGATGACCGAATCGCTTTCTTTTGGGTATAAATTTTTGCAAGGCTCCGTCACAAACAAGAACGCCCCGCTCTCTGCGCGAAGCAAAGGCGGGGCAAAATTTTTTCTGATTTTGGTACACATCTGACAATGTGGATAAAAGAAAACGCCGCATTTCGCCGAAAACTGGCGGAAGCGACGGGATGCCACACCTATCCGAATCTTGACAAAATGGGTGTTTTGTGGTATTATAAATTAGTTTCCACATAGAACGGTGGAAACATTCACTACAAACATTCTAGCATTTTTTCACCGAAGATGCAAGAAACGAAGAAGCAATAATCACTACGCAGCCGGGCGTATCGAATACTTGAGAAACGGAGTGATGGGTACAATATGGCAAATGAAGCAACGATCAATGGCGTACACGTTCATGATGTGCAATATGGACGCACCACCAGAAAGAGCTTTGCCAGAATTCCGGAAGTTCTGGAAATGCCGAACCTGATCGAGGTTCAGAAAAAATCCTACGAATGGTTCCTGACCGATGGTCTGCGCGAGGTCTTTGAGGACGTCGCTTGCATCACCGACTATACAGGCAATCTGGAACTGTCGTTCATCGACTATAAGCTCGATGACGAGCCGAAATACAGCGTAGAGGAGTGCAAGGCACGCGATGCAACGTATGCCTGCCCGCTGCGCGTCCGTATGCGTCTGCGTTACCGCGAGACGGGCGAAATCAAGGAGCAGGAGCTGTTCATGGGCGACTTCCCGAAGATGACAGATTCCGGCACCTTCATTATCAACGGCGCAGAGCGCGTTATCGTATCCCAGATCGTCCGTTCCCCGGGCGTATACTACGGCATGACGCTGGACAAGACCGACAAGCCGCTGCTGTCCGCAACGGTTATCCCGTACCGCGGCGCTTGGCTGGAGTACGAGACCGACAGCAACGATGTATTCTATGTCCGCATTGATAAGAATAGAAAAATCCCGATTACCTCTTTCATCCGCGCTATCGGCGTAGAGACCGATGCAGAGATCATTGAGATGTTCGGTGAGGACGAGCGCATTCTCGCTACCCTCGACAAGGATCCGTCCAAGACCGTTGAGGAAGCGCTGATTGAGATCTACAAGAAGCTGCGTCCGGGCGAGCCGCCAACGGTGGATTCTTCCCGCAGCCTGCTCAATGCGCTGTTCTTCGACACCCGCCGCTATGATATTTCCGCGGTAGGTCGTTACAAGTACAACAAAAAGCTGAACATTGCCCGCCGCCTGGCTGGCCATAAGCTGTGCGAGACCGTTACCGATCCGATGACCGGTGAAGTGATCGCAGAGGAAGGCACCATCTGCTCCCGCGAGCTGGCAAATGAGATTGCACGCCGCGGCGTACATGGCACCATCATCGAAGCAAACGATGGCACCAAGGTCAAGGTATTCGGCAATGGCATGGTTGACATGAAGGACTTTGTTTCCTTTGACCCGCAGGAAAAGTGCGGCATCAAGGAAAAGGTTCGTTTCGTTGTCCTGAAGGATCTGCTGGAAAACGCAAAGACCGAGGGCAAGAGCGAGGACGAGCTGATCGACGACATCAAGGCTGCCAAGGATGATCTGGTTCCGAAGCACATCATCGTCGATGACATGCTGGCATCCATCTGCTATCTGCTGGGTCTGGGTCACGACATCGGCAACACCGACGACATCGACCATCTGGGCAACCGTCGTCTGCGTTGTGTCGGCGAGCTGCTGCAGAACCAGTTCCGCATTGGCTTCTCCCGTATGGAGCGCGTTATTCGTGAGCGCATGACCATTCAGGATCTGGACATCGTTACCCCGCAGTCCCTGATTAACATTCGTCCGGTCACTGCGGCAATCAAGGAGTTCTTCGGATCTTCTCCGCTGTCCCAGTTCATGGACCAGAACAACCCGCTGTCTGAGCTGACGCACAAGCGTCGTATGTCTGCATTGGGCCCTGGCGGTCTGTCCCGTGACCGTGCATCCTTCGAAGTTCGAGACGTACATTACAGCCATTATGGCCGTATGTGCCCGATTGAGACCCCAGAAGGTCCGAACATCGGTCTGATCTCTTACCTCGCAACCTACGCACGCATCAACGATTTCGGCTTCGTAGAAGCACCGTATCGTTTCATTGATAAGGAAACCGGCCGTGTTACCGATAAGATTCAGTACATGACCGCTGATGTCGAGGATGAATACACCGTATGCCAGGCATACGAGCCGCTGGATGAAAACGGCTGCCTCGCAAACCCGCGTATCACCTGCCGCTGCCGCGAAGAAATCGTCGAAGTAGATCGTCAGGATGTCGATCTGATGGACGTATCCCCGCGCATGATGGTATCGGTTGCTACCGCGATGATCCCGTTCCTGGATCACGATGACGCAAACCGTGCACTGATGGGCGCGAACATGCAGCGTCAGGCTGTGCCGCTGCTCAAGACCGAGGCTCCGGCTGTTGGTACCGGTATGGAGTACAAGGCTTGTGTAGACTCCGGTATTGTTCCGCTGGCAGAGGGTGACGGCACTGTTACCCGCGTTACCGCGCGTGAAGTTACCGTAAACTACGACACGATGGGTGAAAAGACCTATCGTCTGACCAAGTTCCTGCGTTCCAACCAGTCCACCTGTATCAACCAGCGTCCGATTGTCAATCTGGGGGAGCGCGTCAAGAAGGGCGATGTACTGGCTGACGGTCCGGCTACCTGCAACGGCGAGGTTGCGCTGGGCAAGAATGCGCTGATCGGCTTCATGACTTGGGAAGGTTATAACTACGAGGATGCTGTACTGCTCAACGAGCGTCTGGTTCGTGACGACGTATACACCTCGATTCATATTGAAGAATACGAATCCGAATCCCGCGATACCAAGCTGGGACCGGAAGAAATCACCCGTGACATTCCGAACGTCGGCGATGACGCCCTGCGTGATCTGGACGAGCGCGGCATTATCCGCATCGGTGCAGAAGTTCACTCCGGTGATATTCTGGTTGGTAAGGTTACCCCGAAGGGCGAGACCGAGCTGACCGCAGAAGAGCGCCTGCTGCGCGCCATCTTCGGCGAAAAGGCACGCGAAGTACGTGATACGTCCCTGCGTGCACCGCACGGTGAGGCCGGCATTGTTGTCGATGTCAAGGTATTCACCCGTGAGGGCGGAGACGACATGTCTCCTGGTGTAAACATGACGGTTCGCGTTTATATCGCACAGAAGAGAAAGATCTCTGTCGGCGATAAGATGGCAGGCCGCCATGGTAACAAGGGTGTCGTTTCCCGCATTCTGCCGCAGGAGGATATGCCGTTCCTCGAAGACGGTACTCCGCTGGACATCGTACTGAACCCGTTGGGCGTGCCGTCTCGAATGAACATCGGACAGGTACTGGAAGTACATCTGGGCTATGCTGCCATGAGCATGGGCTGGAAGATTGCAACGCCGGTATTTGACGGCGCAAGCGAGCAGGATATTGCCGATGCCCTCAAGGCAGCAGGCAAGAACCCGAACGGTAAGTCCGTTCTGTATGATGGACGTACCGGTGAGAAGTTTGACAACGAAGTAACCGTTGGTTACATGTATTACCTGAAGCTGCATCATCTGGTTGATGATAAGATTCATGCACGTTCTACTGGTCCGTACTCTCTGGTAACCCAGCAGCCGCTCGGCGGTAAGGCACAGTTCGGCGGCCAGCGTTTCGGCGAGATGGAAGTTTGGGCCCTCGAGGCATACGGCGCAGCTTACACGCTGCAGGAAATCCTGACCGTCAAGTCCGACGATATTGTCGGCCGTGTCAAGACCTACGAGGCAATTGTCAAGGGTCACAACATTCCGGCAGCCGGCATTCCGGAGTCCTTCAAGGTACTCATCAAGGAACTGCAGTCCCTGTGCTTGGATATTCGCGTCCTGGACGAGCAGGGTGAGGAAATCATTCTGACCGACGACGATGATGAAACCACCAACTTCAGCCAGGTTGAGCGCGAGAACCGCTCGCATGCAACCGCTGAAGAGTTTGAAGCAGCCGGCTATGGTGTTTCGGATGCAGAAGACGGCGATCATCCGCTGATGGAGGATGACGCAGCTTACACCGACACCAGCGCAGAGGCAGACGATCTGTTCGGCAGCGATGACGGTTTTGACAGCGATACGGAGGAGTAAGCATGGGATACAATACGTTTAATGCAATTAAAATCGGCCTTGCTTCGCCGGAGCTCATCCGCGAATGGTCTTACGGCGAGGTCAAGAAGCCGGAAACCATCAACTATAGAACACTGAAGCCGGAGCGCGACGGTCTGTTCTGTGAGCGCATCTTTGGACCGCAGAAGGACTGGGAGTGCCACTGCGGACGCTATAAGAAGGTTCGCTACAAGGGCAAGATCTGTGAGCGCTGCGGTGTTGAAGTTACCAAGTCCAAGGTACGCCGCGAGCGTATGGGTCATATCGAACTGGCAGCGCCGGTATCTCATATCTGGTACTTCAAGGGCATTCCGTCCCGCATGGGCCTGATTCTGGATATGTCCCCGCGCCTTCTGGAGAAGGTTCTGTACTTTGCCGCGTATATCGTCACCGATCCGGGCGAGGGTACCGGCCTGATTAAGAAGCAGATTCTGACCGAGCGCGAGTACCGCGACATGCGCGAGAAGTTCGAGGACGACTTTGAGGCTGCTATGGGCGCTGAGGCAATCCAGAAGCTGCTGAAGGAGCTGGATCTGGAACAGCTGAGCGTAGAGCTCAAGGCTGAGCTGAAGAATGCAACGGGCCAGAAGCGCGTGCGCATTATCAAGCGTCTGGAGGTTGTCGAGGCATTCCGTCAGTCCGGCAACCGTCCGGAGTGGATGATTATGGACGTTGTTCCGGTCATCCCGCCGGAAATCCGTCCGATGGTACAGCTGGACGGCGGTCGTTTTGCGACCTCCGACCTGAACGATCTGTATCGTCGTGTCATCAACAGAAATAACCGTCTGAAGCGCCTGCTGGAGCTGGGCGCACCGGACATCATTGTTCGCAACGAGAAGCGTATGCTGCAGGAAGCAGTTGACGCGCTGATCGACAACGGCCGCCGCGGCCGTCCGGTAACCGGCCCGAACAACCGCCCGCTCAAGTCCCTCTCCGATATGCTGAAGGGCAAGCAGGGACGTTTCCGTCAGAACCTGCTCGGCAAGCGTGTTGACTACTCTGGCCGTTCCGTAATCGTCGTAGGTCCGGATCTGAAGATTTATCAGTGCGGCCTGCCGAAGGAAATGGCCATTGAGCTGTTTAAGCCGTTTATCATGAAGCGTCTGGTTCAGACCGGTGTTGCATCCAACATCAAGTCTGCCAAGAAGATGGTAGAGCGCGGCAAGCCGGAGGTTTGGGATGCACTCGAGACCGTCATCAAGGGTCATCCGGTTCTGTTGAACCGTGCCCCGACGCTGCACCGTCTGGGTATCGAAGCATTCGAGCCGATCCTCGTAGAAGGCCGCGCAATCAAGCTGCATCCGCTGGTTTGTACCGCATTTAACGCCGACTTCGACGGTGACCAGATGGCTGTGCATCTGCCGCTGTCCGTTGAGGCACAGGCTGAGGCACGTCTGCTGATGCTGTCTGCCAACAACCTGCTCAAGCCGCAGGACGGCAAGCCGGTAACCGTACCGTCTCAGGATATGGTACTTGGCTCCTACTATCTGACCATCGACCGCGATACCGAAAAGGGTGCCGGCAAGGTATTCCGCAATGAGGACGAGGCTCTGATGGCATACGATGAGGGTGTCATTGGCATTCATGCACCGATCAAGGTGCGCAGAAGCATTGTCGTAGACGGCGAGACCGTTACCGGCATCGTCGATGCAACCGCAGGCCGCCTGATCTTCAACCAGAAGATTCCGCAGGATCTGGGCTTCATCGAGAGACATACCAAGGAAGATATGCTCAAGCTGGAAATCATGCAGACTTGCGGCAAGAAGCAGCTTGGTAAAATCATTGACAAGTGCATTCGCAAGCATGGCTTTAACGTTACCGCTGAGGTACTGGACGCCATCAAGGCAATGGGCTATAAATACTCTACAAAGGGTGCGCTGACCGTATCCTTCTCTGACATCGCCGTTCCGGAGCAGAAGCAGAGCTTGATCGAGGCTTCTGAGAAGAAGGTTGCAGCGATTGACCGCAAGTACAAGCGCGGCTTTATCACGGACGCCGAGCGTTACCGTCTGGTTGTTAAGGAGTGGGAGGGAACCACCAAGGTCGTAACCGACGCTCTTCAGGAGAAGATGGAAAGCGACCGCTTCAACCCGATTCACATGATGGCACAGTCCGGTGCGCGAGGTTCTATCAACCAGATCCGTCAGCTGGCAGGTATGCGTGGTCTGATGGCAAACGCAGCTGGCCGTACCATCGAGATCCCGGTTAAGTCGAACTTCCGTGAGGGTCTGTCCGTATTGGAGTACTTTATCTCCGCTCGAGGCGCTCGTAAGGGCTTGGCAGAT
The DNA here is from genome assembly GCA_963588905.1 of Eggerthellaceae bacterium. Classification (GTDB taxonomy): domain Bacteria; phylum Bacillota; class Clostridia; order Oscillospirales; family Butyricicoccaceae; genus Butyricicoccus_A. Next base: position 48,619 of record CAVAJF010000031.1, on the reverse strand, counting down.
ACCGCACTGCGTACCGCTGACTCCGGTTACCTGACCCGTCGAATGGTTGACGTATCGCAGGAAGTTATTATCCGCGAGGAGGACTGCGGCGCGAAGATCGGTATTTGGGTCGAGGACATCATGGAAGGCAATTCCTGCATCGAGCCGCTGGCTGAGCGTCTGGTTGGTCGTTATCCGGTTGATGATGTTGTTCATCCGGAGACCGGCGAGATTCTCCAGCACAAGGAAGATATGATGACCGAGCAGGATGCCGAGCGCATCGTTGCCGCTGGCATCAAGAAGGTACAGATCCGTACCGTGCTCCAGTGCCGCGCACGCAAGGGTGTTTGTGCACACTGCTACGGCTCTAACCTGGCATTCAATGCAGAGTGCGCAATGGGCGAAGCAGTCGGCGTTATCGCAGCACAGTCCATCGGCGAGCCGGGCACCCAGCTTACCATGCGTACGTTCCACTCCGGCGGCATCGCAGGTTCCGATATTACGCAGGGTCTTCCGCGAGTTGAGGAACTGTTCGAGGCGAGAAAGCCGAAGAAGGTTGCGACTCTGGCTGAAATCGGCGGTGTAGTTACCATCGAAGAGTCCAAGCGTACCACGGTTCGTACCGTAAACGTTGTCAACCAGCAGACTGGCGAGACCAAGAGCTACCAGCTGGCTTCCTCTTCCGGTATCCGCGTACACGATGGCGATGTGATTCCGCAGGGCTTCCAGCTCAACGAGGGCGCTCTGAACCCGCATGACATTCTGCGTATTCTGAATCCGCGTGCCGTTGAGGATTACCTGCTGAAGGAAGTTCAGAAGGTATACCGTCAGCAGGGCGTAGATCTGAACGATAAGCACATCGAAGTTATCGTTCGTCAGATGATGCGCAAGATCAAGGTTGAGGACGCAGGCGACACCGATCTGCTGCCGGGCGCAATGCTGACCATTCTCGAGCTGGAAGATGCAAACGAGAAGGTACAGGAGCGCATCGACGCAGGCGAGACCGGTTTGACCTTCGCAACCGCTTCTCCGGTACTGATGGGTATCACAAAGGCTGCTCTGGCAACCGAGTCCTTCCTGTCTGCCGCATCCTTCCAGGAGACCACTCGTGTCCTGACCGATGCTGCTATCAAGGGCAAGGTTGACCCGCTGACCGGTCTGAAGGAGAACGTTCTGATCGGTAAGCTGATTCCGGCAGGCTCTGGTCTGAAGGAATACCGCAGTGGTCACTACGAAGAAATTCATAACATGGACTAAGTTTCATCGCATGATATAGGAAATCCCCTCGGAGAAATCCGAGGGGATTTTTGTCAACTTTCACAGATGAAATTTTTGGTATGGTGTGCTATACTGTGTCGAGTAAACACAATCCCTAAGGGAAGCTTATGATGAAACACGAGAAAATTTGGAAATACGGCTGTTTTTTTGCGGCACTGATACTGGTCACGTATGGTGTCTATTTGGCACGGATTGATGCGGTGCTGCGCGGCGCCTGTAAAAAGCAGCTGCATCACAGCCGGTTTGCAACGTATGGATTGTATCTGTTTTGTCTCATAGCGGCAGCGTTGATGCTGTACGCCGTGTGGCTGTGGGTTGCCGAAACCGTCAAGAAAAAACAGATTCTCTGTACCACGGTGCTGGCGGTGTGCCTGTGCGCGTTTTTGGCGGCGGGATACCAGAACTATCATGCAGAGGTCTATCAGCGTTCGACCGTATCTGCACAGAAGAAATATCAAATGCTGTACGAAAAAGGCCTTTTTTACGATTTAAAAAGCCTGTTTCGATAGATACATGCAGGAACAGAGAGCACATCCTGCATGGAAGAAAAACCGGAACGTTTTGCCCCGCAAAAGGAATTTTTTTGTCGTTTGTGCAATATTACGCATAAATCCCGAAAAGAAGGACATCCTGTCTTCAGGTTCGTAGAATTCCGAAAAAAAGCATTGACAGGATGTGACTTATGGGGTAAAATAAACGGGTATGCGATAAGGAGGTATATCTATGCTCTCTCAGCTGTCTTCGGCGGCAAAGGTCGTCGGCGTCAAGCAGTCAAAAAAAGTCATCCGTGACGGCAGTGCCAAACAGGTATTCATTGCGGCGGACGCAGAGCGTCGGATTACCGCTCCAATCTACGAACTGTGTGAAGCACACAGCGTTCCGGTGACGGAGGTTCCGTCTATGAAGGAACTGGGAAGCGCCGTCGGCATTGCAGTCGGCGCAGCAGTCGTCACCGTCATTTAATGTATTGATTTTAACGGGACAAACTCCCGCTGAAATAAATCTATTCAATCTTTTGAAGGAGGTGCAAGTTAAATGCCAACCTTTAACCAGCTCGTTCGCAAGGGTAGAAAGGAAACTGAGTACAAGTCCACTGCCCCGGCACTTCAGGTAGGTCTGAACTCTCTGAAGAAGAAGGAGACCAAGCAGTCTTCTCCGCAGAAGAGAGGCGTCTGCACTACTGTTAAGACTATGACCCCGAAGAAGCCGAACTCTGCACTGCGTAAGGTAGCCCGTGTTAAGCTGACCAACGGTATGGAAGTTTCCGCTTACATCCCGGGTATCGGCCACAACCTGCAGGAGCATTCCGTAGTAATGGTACGCGGCGGTCGTGTCAAGGACCTTCCGGGTGTACGTTACCACATCATCCGCGGCACTCTGGATACCCAGGGCGTTGCAAACCGCAATCAGGCTCGTTCTAAGTACGGCGCTAAGCGTCCGAAGGCAGGCAAGTAAGCCGAAGAGCCTAAAACCCACACATCACCCGTGCGTTTGACTTGAACACAGTTCAGCAAAGCAGAAAAAGCTTTGTCCTGAGCGTTGTTTGGATAGATTTTATTTCAGACACCTCGGACAGGCGATGACAAAAGCCAGGGGTGGCTTTTGAAGTACCTATGAAATCATTATTGTGAAGGAGGGAAGTATCGTGCCAAGAAGAGGTTTTGTTCCCAAGAGAGAAGTTCTGGCGGATCCGATCTACGGTTCCCAGCTCGTTACCAAGCTGATTAACTCCATCATGCTGGACGGCAAGAAGGGTGTTGCTCAGAAGGTTGTTTACGGTGCTTTTGACATCGTGAAGGAGAAGTCTGGCCGCGATCCGTTAGAAGTATTTATCGAGGCTATGGATAACATCATGCCGTCCCTGGAAGTTAAGGCTCGCCGTGTAGGCGGTGCTACCTACCAGGTTCCGATGGAAGTTCGTCCGGAGAGACGTCAGACTCTGGGTCTGCGCTGGATCACCAAGTACTCCCGTGCTCGTTCTGAGAGAACAATGGCAGAGAGACTGGCTGGCGAGATTATGGATGCAGTGAACAATCTGGGCGGTTCTGTTAAGAAGCGTGAAGATACCCATAAGATGGCAGAGGCTAACAAGGCATTTGCTCATTACAGATACTAATCTGTAACCGGGTGACTTTACGAAAGGAGAAATACCATGCCAAGAGAGTTTTCACTGGAAAAGACTAGAAACATTGGTATCATGGCGCACATCGATGCTGGTAAGACCACGACGACAGAGCGTATTCTGTACTACACTGGCCGTACCCACAAGATCGGTGAGACCCATGAGGGCGCTTCCCAGATGGACTGGATGGTACAGGAGAAGGAACGTGGTATCACCATTACTTCCGCTGCTACTACCTGCCACTGGAAGGGTCATCGAATCAACATCATCGACACCCCGGGCCACGTTGACTTCACTGTAGAAGTTCAGCGTTCCCTGCGTGTACTGGACGGCTCCGTTTGCGTATTCTGCGCAAAGGGTGGCGTAGAGCCGCAGTCCGAGACTGTATGGCACCAGGCTAACGACTACATGGTTCCGCGTATGGCGTTCGTCAACAAGATGGACATCATGGGCGCAAACTTCTACAATGTAGTCCAGATGATGAAGGATCGCCTGAAGTGCGTTCCGGTTCCGATTCAGCTGCCGATTGGCGCTGAGAGCGATTTCGTTGGCATCATCGACCTGATGACCATGCGCGCAGAGGTTTACTATGATGACCTCGGCAAGGATGTCCGCGATGAGGATATTCCGGCAGATATGGTTGAGAAGGCTCAGCAGTACCATGATGAGATGGTAGAGCTGATCTGCGATACCGATGAAGATCTGATGATGATGTACCTGGAGGGCGAAGAGATTCCGGTTGAGGATCTGAAGAAGGCACTCCGCAAGGCTACCATCGAAAACAAGCTGGTTCCGGTACTGTGTGGTACCGCTTACCGCAACAAGGGCGTTCAGATGCTTCTGGATGCAATTGTTGATTACATGCCGGCTCCGATTGATATTCCGCCGATCAAGGGTATCAACCCGGACACCGACGAAGAGGATGAGCGTCCGTCCGATGACGAGGCTCCGTTCTCTGCACTGGCGTTCAAGATTGCCACCGACCCGTTCGTTGGCCGTCTGTCCTTCTTCCGCGTATACTCCGGTACCCTGGAGGCTGGTACTTCTGTACTCAACGCCACCAAGGACAAGCGCGAGAGAATGGGTCGAATCCTGCTGATGCACGCAAACCATCGTGAGGATATTACCAAGGTATACTCCGGCGATATTGCAGCAGCTGTAGGCTTCAAGAACACCACTACTGGCGACACGCTGTGCGACGAAAAGCACCCGATCATCCTGGAGTCCATGAACTTCCCGGATCCGGTTATCCGTGTTGCTATCGAGCCGAAGACCAAGGCTGGTCAGGAGAAGATGGGTATCGCGCTGGCTAAGCTGGCAGAAGAAGACCCGACCTTCAAGACCTACACCGACGAAGAGACCGGTCAGACCATCATTGCTGGTATGGGCGAGCTCCATCTGGAGATCATCGTTGACCGTCTGCTCCGCGAGTTCAAGGTTGAGGCTAACGTAGGCAAGCCGCAGGTTGCTTACAAGGAAACCATCCGCCGCAAGGCAGACGTCGAGACCAAGTACGCTCGTCAGTCTGGTGGTAAGGGCCAGTATGGTCATGTTAAGATCACGCTGGAGCCGAACGAGCCGGGCGCTGGTTACGAGTTCGTAAATGCAGTTGTCGGCGGTGCTATTCCGAAGGAATACATCGAGCCGGTTAACCAGGGTATCCAGGGCGCTATGCAGAATGGTATTCTGGCAGGCTATCCGGTAGTTGACTGCAAGGTTACTCTGTATGATGGTTCTTATCATGAAGTCGACTCTTCCGAAATGGCATTTAAGATCGCTGGTTCTATGGCGTTCAAGGAAGCTATGAAGAAGGCTGATCCGGTTCTGACCGAGCCGATCATGCAGGTTGACGTTATGGTTCCGGAGGAATACATGGGCGACGTTATCGGCGACCTGAACTCCCGCCGTGGCCAGATTCAGGGCATGGAGCCGAGAGGCGCTGTACAGGCTATCTCTGCAAAGGTTCCGCTGTCCGAGATGTTCGGTTACGCTACCGACCTGCGCTCCCGTTCTCAGGGCCGTGGCCAGTACGTAATGCAGCCGAGCCACTATGCTGAAATCCCGAAGAGCATTGCGGACAAGATTATCTCTACCCGCAACAAGGCTCAGGGCTAATTTCTAAAAATACAGGCTCTCTTTCGCAAGAGAGAGAGCCTGATTTCGGATTTTGCAGATTTCTCTGTGAAATCTGTGAGGTAATACTTGCAATTTTGTAGGTATTATTATAAAATATAGCTGTATTTTACTACGCTAGTTCAATTATATTGAAGGAGGATTCCAACAATGGCAAAGGAAAAGTACGTAAGAGACCTGCCTCATGTTAACATTGGCACCATCGGCCACGTTGACCACGGCAAGACCACCCTTACCGCTGCAATCACCAAGGTTCTCGGCCTGCAGGGCGAAGCTGAGGTTATGAAGTATGATGAGATCGATAAGGCTCCGGAAGAGAAGGAGCGCGGCATCACCATCAACACCGCTCACGTAGAGTACAAGACCGCTAAGCGTCACTATGCTCACGTTGACTGCCCGGGTCATGCTGACTATGTAAAGAACATGATCACTGGCGCTGCTCAGATGGACGGTGCTATCCTGGTAGTATCTTCTGCTGACGGCCCGATGCCGCAGACCCGCGAGCACATCCTGCTGGCTCGTCAGGTAGGCGTACCGTATATCGTTGTCTTCATGAACAAGGTTGACCAGGTAGACGACGAGGAGCTGCTGGATCTGGTAGAGATGGAGATCCGTGAGCTGCTGAACGACTACGACTTCCCGGGCGACGACGTTCCGATCGTCCGTGGTTCCGCTCTGGCTGTTCTGGAGTGTGATTCTACCGATCCGAATGCACCGGAGTACGCTTGCATCCATGAGCTGATGGACGCTGTTGACGAGTACATCCCGACTCCGGAGCGTAAGGCTGACCAGCCGTTCCTGATGCCGGTCGAGGACGTATTCTCCATCACCGGTCGTGGTACCGTTGCTACCGGTCGTGTAGAGCGTGGCCAGATCAAGATGGGCGAGGAAATCGAGATCGTAGGTCTGATGGACGCTCCGCGCAAGACCGTTGTTACCGGTATCGAGATGTTCCGCAAGCTGCTGGATTACGCTGAAGCTGGCGACAACATCGGCACCCTGCTGCGTGGTATCCAGAAGAACGAGGTTGAGCGTGGTCAGGTACTGGCTAAGCCGGGCACCATCCATCCGCACACCAAGTTCAAGGGTCAGGTATACGTTCTGAAGAAGGAAGAGGGCGGCCGCCATACTCCGTTCTTCAACAACTACCGTCCGCAGTTCTACTTCCGTACCACCGACGTTACTGGCGTTATCACTCTGCCGGAAGGCACTGAGATGTGCATGCCGGGCGACAACGTTGATATGGACGTAGCTCTGATCACCCCGATCGCTATCGAGAAGGGCCTGCGTTTCGCTATCCGTGAGGGTGGCCGTACCGTTGGTTCTGGCGTTGTTACCGAGATCTACGAATAATTTCGGCGCACACTCGATCGCTTATTGAAGTGCATTTTGTCCCGTCTGGAGAAATCCGGACGGGACTTTTTGCGTTCGGAAAAAGTCTTTGACATCTGTATATAACCATGCTATGATAAAGATAGAGAAAGGGCACTGCCGATAGACGGTTTGTCCTATAAACTAATGAGCAAACAAAAGTAGTCGCCTAGTTTTCCAGACAGGGGCGGCTATTTTTGTGAGTTATTTTTATCTTTGCCAAGGGAATATCCGATGCTAAAGCAGGATAAGCCGAAGCTCAAAACTGCGATGAGATCAACAATACTCATGTGGCTCAGCCCTCCTTCCTTAGAGTTCTCAAGTGAGACTTCTATGTAATCGGAGGGTCACAAAATCCTCCGTGAAGAGGACAAACCGCCTACCGTTATGGCAGTACCCATGAACCAAGTATACCATATCTATAGATTTGTTTCAATGTTAGGAACCGTGCAATAGAAAGGAGGAGAGACCATGGAAAATGAACTGCAAAGCATCAATGGCACCGTCGATGCTGTCATTTATCAGAACGAGGACAACGGCTATGCAGTGATTCGGCTCATCGAAGACGACGGCGAAGAGGTCACAGCAGTTGGCACGATGCCGCAGATTTGCTTGGGAGAAGAGTTGATGCTGACCGGCCATTGGACAACCCATGCGTCTTATGGCGAACAGTTTTTGACGGAATATTTTGAACGTCGGATGCCGGCGACCGTCAAGGGCATCGCCGATTATCTGTCCTCCGGTATCATTAAGGGTATTGGCCCAAAGCTGGCAAAGAAAATTGCGGATCGCTTTGGCGAGGAGACGTTTACCGTCATGGCAAATGAGCCGGAACGCTTGGCAAACATTTCCGGCATTACGGCGCGAAAAGCCGAACAAATTGGAGATCAATTTCGTCAGCAGACATCCATGCGCCGCTTGATGGAATTTTTAATGGAACATGAGCTGCCGCCGCAGCTCGCCGCACGATTGTATAAGCGGTTTAAGGACAGTGCCATCGATCATGTGCTGGATAATCCCTATTTGCTGTGCAGCGAGGAGTTTGCTGTCGATTTTCAGCAGGCAGATGATCTGGCATTATCACAGGGAATGCCTTGGGATGCAGAGGAACGGATTCAAGCAGGCATTTTGTATACGCTGCAATTTAATTTGAGCAATGGTCATACGTTTATCCCGAAAGAAAAACTGCTTGCCACAGCGGCACAGCTGCTGCAGGATGAAGATGGATATTTGCCGGAGCAGGAGCTTCTCGACCATCAGTTTACGCAGCTACAGGATAACGGAAGATTGGTCTGCGAATATATTTGCCGCCGCGATGCCGTATATTTAAATCCGATGCATGAGGCAGAGGTCTTTGTTGCGGATTATTTGACCGAACTGTCTGATACTGAATATGCATATGATTTTAATCTGCAAGAGCTGCTCGCAACCCTAGAGGAAAACAGTACCGTCGTGTATGCGCCGCGCCAGCGGCAGGCGATTGAGTGGGCGGCGCGGTATGGTCTGGTTATTTTGACCGGCGGTCCAGGTACCGGTAAAACTACAACCGTCCGCGGTATGCTGGATTTTTATGATGCCGTGGGATTGGATGTCGTCTTAGCCGCGCCGACAGGCCGCGCTGCCAAGCGCCTGAGTGAGCTGTGTGACCGCGAAGCGAAAACTATTCATCGATTATTGGAATCCGGCTATCGAAACGGAGAGGGCAAAGCAGTATTTGCCCGCAATCAGATGAATCCGCTGGACTGCGATGTCGTTATCTTGGACGAAGTATCCATGATTGATATTGTTCTAATGCAGGCACTGCTGGAAGCCATGCCGCCGGAAACACGATTGATTTTGGTCGGTGATGCGGATCAGCTGCCGCCGGTTGGTCCGGGTAATTTTCTGCGTGACTGCATTAGTTCCGAACGCATCCACACGGTAGAATTGGATGAAATTTTCCGTCAGGCACAGGAGAGCGCCATCGTGCGCAATGCCCATGCGATCAATCGCGGAGAAATGCCGGTCAGCGGCGGCCGTGAGGGAGATTTCTTTATCATGCGCAAGCACAGCGCAGAAGAGGTCATGCAAACAGTTGTTGATTTGTGCCGCAAGCGGCTGCCGGATTATTATGGATTTTCGCCGGATCAGATTCAGGTGCTCACCCCGTCGCGCCGACAGGCTGCCGGAACCCAGCAGCTCAATCGAATGCTGCAAGATGCCCTCAATCCGCCGGATGATGCGAAGCCGGAAAAGCGATATGGCGATACGATTTTCCGGTTGGGCGACCGCGTGATGCAGGTGCGCAACAATTATGATATTGTTTGGGAAAAAGAGTATGATCCGGAAGAAGAGGGAACCGGCATGTTTAACGGGGATGTCGGAAAAATTGTCGGCATTTCTCTACGGGATGAAAATCTCTGCGTGCAGTTTGATGATAAACTGGCGCATTATACGTTTGATATGCTCGGAGAGCTGGAGCTGGCGTATGCCATGACCGTACATAAATCGCAGGGCAGTGAATTTGATGCGGTTATTGTCGCTCTGCCTGCGGGAATTGGCAGACGTCTGCTGACGAGAAATATTCTGTATACGGCGATTACGCGTGCCAAGAAGCTGCTTGTTCTTGTGGGAGATCCGGATGTGACGGAAACCATGGTGCACACCAATACGCGCAACCGGCGATATAGTGCCCTGCGGGCACGGCTTATTCGCCAAGTGCCGGAAGATGCCTAGACAAGCCTTGAGGAGGAATGAGCATGTCTCTGCTGTTTCCAACCAGCTGTATTCTGTGCGGGCAACAAATCACAGACAGAGAGGGCGGCTTGTGCAGGGACTGCCGCCAGCAGATGGAATCGGATATGCAGACGCTGACCTGCTATCCGCCGGAATATGTCAGTGAGGTTGTTTGCGCCGGACGGTATCGCGGCGGCTATCGTACCGCGCTGCTGCGGCTGAAATATGCCGAACAGACCTATCGTCTCAACCCGATTTCAGAATTGATGGCACAGGCGTGGGATTGGCATCACATGCCGCTGCCGGATGTGATTACCTGCGTGCCGATGCATGGCTGGCACAAATTTCGGCGCGGATTCAATCAGAGTGAGGAATTTGCCAAATATCTTTCGGAAAAATGGGGCGTGCCGTATCTGCCGCTGCTCAAGCGCAAATTGCTCTCGCACAAGCAGTCGAGATTATCGGCAAAACAGCGGCAGGAAAATGCCTCGCATTCATTTGCGCGGAAAAACGACATGGATCTTTCCGGCAAACGGATTTTGCTGATTGATGATATTGTCACAACCGGCGCAACCGTGAGCAACTGTGCAAGACTGCTGCGGGAAGGCAGACCGGAAACCGTTTGGGTGCTTGCCGCAGCAAAAGCCTGACAACTTGTCGAATAAAAAATCAGTCATCCTGTGTATCATCGCATGGCGGACGGGCATATACTTTGATATAGCCGTTCGGAATCAGAAAGCGAGGAACACAGGATGTTTGATTATGCAATGGATTTAGGTACATCATCGGTGCTGTTGTATCGGGAAGGAAAAGGAATTGTCTTGCGTGAGCCGTCTGTCGTGGCCATGCGCAGAAGCACGGGCAGTGTTGTCTGTGTCGGGAAAAAGGCGCGGGACATGCTCGGCAGAACACCGGAGGATTTGCTTGCTGTGCGTCCGGTGCGCGGCGGCGTGATTACCGATTGTTCGATTGCCGGAGCCATGACAAAAGTATTCTTAAAGCGCGCAGGATGCGGCAGCTTGATGCGCCCGAATTTATTGATTTGTGTGCCGCCGCTGGTGTCCGAGCTAGAAGAACGGGCGGTCATTGATGCGGGGATACAGGCAGGAGCATCGCGGGTGTATCTGATGGAGCAGCCGGTCGCTGCTGCCGCCGGTGCGGGCGTCGATCCGGACAGCCCGAAAGGGACGCTAGTTGTCGATATTGGCGGCGGAACGACGGATTTGGCGGTTATTTCGCTGGGAGCTGTCGTGTGTGCTGCGTCCATCCGCATTGCCGGAGACAGCTGTGATGCGGCGATTCAGGAGCATGTCAAACAGCAGCACGATTTGCTCATCGGCATTTCTGCCGCAGAGAGCATCAAACAGACCATCGGCAGTGTCCTGCCGAGAGACGAGCTGTGCTCGGTGCCGGTGCGCGGACGGCGGGTATCAACAGGCTTGCCTGCCTGTGAGACCGTGACGTCAGAGGAATTGATGCCGATTTTGCGTGAACAGGCGGATCTGATCCGGCAGGCCGTGTGTGCGCTGCTGGAGCGCACGCCGCCGGAGCTGGTCGGAGATTTGACGGAAACCGGCATCGCGCTGGCGGGTGGCGGCTCCAAGCTGTACGGCATGGCAGAATATCTCTCGCAGTCGCTGGGAATGGAGGCACATACCTCCGATGATCCGGAGACTTGCGTGATTCTCGGCACGCGCCGCACGCTGAACCGGTTGAAGCAACTGCATGACGGGCCGATAAACCTCGCGCGCCGGAGACAGGGATTGGCATAAAAAAAGACTGCATTTCACATGAAATGCAGTCTTTTGCTGTTTAGAAGATGTTACTTTGCGTCAACACAAAGCTTGGGGCCGATGGTATTGATATTGCCTGCGCCCATGGTAATGATGAGGTCGTTTGGCTGAGCGATTTCGCGGACACGCGCTTCAATCTGCTCAAACGACGGATAATATTCGCCGCCGTCCAGCTGATCGGCAATGTCCTTGCTGCTGATGCCAAAGGTGTTTTTCTCGCGGGCTGCGTAGATGTCCGCCAGAATGGCCTTGTCGCACAGCTTGAGTGCTTCGACAAACTGCGGAAGCAGTGCCTTGGTGCGGGAATACGTGTGCGACTGGAAAACACAGATGATGCGGTCAAAATCCATCTCGCGGGCGGTCTTAAGCGTTGCCATCATCTCGGTCGGATGGTGTGCGTAGTCGTCAATGACGGTAGCACCGTTTGCCATGTGGCCGGTCAGCTGGAAACGACGGGAAGAACCCGTGAACTTCTTGAGGCCTGCCGCAGATTTTTCTGCGTCCAGACCGAGGAAGAGGCATACGCCGCAGGAAGCCAATGCGTTGAGCATGTTGTGGCGGCCAGGAACGGACAGATCGACATGGGTGAAGAATTTGCCCTTGTGCATGACGTCAAAGCTGTAGTAGCCGTGGCGGTCGGTGACGTTTTCCGGATAGACGTCTGCTTCCGGCGTTGTGCCGAAGGTAATGCAGGTGCGGTCAATGCCCTGCACAGCCTGCATCGCGTTGGCAGAATCGTGGTTGACAACAATCGCACCGTTTTCCGGAACCAGCTCACAGAAACGATGGAACGAATGAATGATGTCGTTGATGTCCTTGAAGAAGTCCAGATGATCGGCATCGACATTCAGAACGACAGCAACCGTCGGATGGAAGCTGAGGAAGGAATTGGTGTACTCGCAGGACTCTGCGATGAAGTAATCATGTGCGCCGATGCGCAGGGTGCCGCCGATGGCATCCAGATTGCTGCCGACCATGACGGTCGGGTCAGAGCCGCACTCCATGCCGATCATCGTCAGCATAGAAGTCGTTGTCGTCTTGCCGTGGGTGCCGGATACACAGACAGCGTGCTTGTATTCCAGCATGATTTTGCCCCAAGCCTGTGCGCGCTCCATGACCGGAATGTCCAGCTCACGAGCGTGTGCGATTTCCGGATTGTCATCGTGTACCGCAGCGGTGCGGATCACAAGATCTGCATGATCTACGTTTTCCGGCAGATGTGCGTATGTAATGTGTGCGCCGAGCTTGGCCAGCTTGTCCGTGACGTCGGATTCGGTGCGGTCAGAGCCGGTTACCTTGGCACCGAGATGCAGCAGCAGCTCAGCGAGCGCAGACATGGACACGCCGCCAATACCGACGAGGTGAATGGTCTTATGGTCTTTTACATAGGACTTTAAAGAAAAGTCAGACATGAATCAAATGCCTCCAATTAAAATGACGGAATCCAGGGAATTCGATGGATTCGCAGATTTTTCTGTTCATAGGATATATTTCGACTTGTCTTACAAAATACATCGTATATATTATATGACAAATCCCATAGAAGATAAATAGTCAGAATGCAGAAAAATGGTTACAATACGGTAAAAATGATGGATTTCGCCCGCTATACGTTGCACTTATGAGGGGAATAGGGTAAAATGAAATCCATAAGGTGGAGGATTACATGAAGATATTATTACTGTCAGTGACGGCGGGCTATGGACACCATGCCACAGCGAAGGCGTTGGCCGACCTGTTTCAAGAAAAAGGCGCAGAGGTTCAGACCGTCGATGTATACGAATATATCAGCAAAATGATTCAGCAGGCACTGGCGAAGGGCTACCTGCTTTCGTCTAAGTACACACCGGAGCTGTATCGACTGTTTTATGATAAGACCTCACAGACCAAGGAAAAGCTCAATAAAATGAACATCGTCAAGCTGGTTAATACACTGGGCGCTTTTCGATTTGAGTCGTTTGTGGAGAATTTTGAGCCGGATGCGATTGTGTGCACGCATGTGCTGGCGGCCCATCTGGTCAGCCAGATGAAGCAGCGCGGCATGGTCACGGCACCGAGCATCGGCATTGCGACAGACTACTGCATTCATCCGTATTGGGAGGATGTCCTGTATATGGATGGGTTGGTCACGGCGAGCGAGCTGATTACCCAGACCGCCGTCAAGCGAGGCATTCCGGAGGAACGCCTGCTGCCGTTTGGCATTCCGGTGCACCCGAAATTCAATCGGCACATCGAAAAGGAAGAGGCGCGCAGACAGCTGGGACTGGACGTAGAGCGTCCGGTGCTGCTCGTCATGAGCGGAAGCATGGGATATGGCGACTGTGCAGAGACCGTGCAGCATATTACCAATACCGGCGTGGATTTTCAGATTCTCGCCGTGTGCGGAAACAATAAAAAAGCCTATCAGCATTTGCAGGATTTCCTCGAGCGGTATACCGGCTCGTGCAGCATCCGCGTGATGGGCTTTGTGGATAATGTAGATATACTCATGAGCGCGGCGGACTGCATTATCACCAAGCCGGGCGGTCTGACGGTGACAGAGGCGATTGCCAAGCGATTGCCGATGATTTTAGCAAATCCGATTCCAGGACAGGAAGAACGCAATGTGGAGTTTTTGGTCAATAATGGCATGGCGATGCTTGTCACTAAGACATTTCCGCTGGATGAGGTGTTGTATGCGCTGCTCAACAATCCGGTGCGCATTCGGACCATGCAGGAGACCATTACCGCACTGGGACATCCCGATGCCTCAGAACGATTGGTCACATACGTGATGGATTTGGTCAATGCGCGGCAGGAGCGGGCGACTTTGCTGGATCGCATGAAAACCGGAACCGATGACAAATACTAACTGGATAGACAAGGGAGCGGAAACGCTCCCTGTTTTTTTGAATTTTTTTCGGTGCATGTCACACAAAGAGGAGATGAAACGTGTGTATAGTGAAGGGAGGTTGAGAACCATGCAGAATCATTCCGGACGGCCGGCGGGTGAGGATGCAGAACAGATTTTTCGCAGGTATGCAGATACCTTGTTCCGCTTTTGCTTTACCCTCGCGGGCAATCAGGCAGACGCAGAGGATGCTGTGTCGGAAACCATGATTCGATATATCACGCGAGCCCCCGCATTTGACAGCGAGGAGCATCGAAAGGCATGGCTTCTGCGCGTGGCGGCAAATATTTGCCGAGACATGCACCGCTTTCATTTGCGTCACACCTATGTTTCCTTGGAAGATGCCTATGACCTGTGCGCAGACGAGCAGCAGGTTGACATCTTGGAAGAAGTCATGCGGCTGCCAAAGAAGCTGAAAACCGTGATTTATCTCTACTATATAGAAGGATACACATCGGAGGAAATTGCGGACATGCTTTCGATTTCTGCCGCAGCTGTGCGAAAACGCCTGCAGTATGGACGAAAAAAGCTCAAATTTGAGCTGGAAGAGGGCGGACAGATGAAGCTGAAAGGGAGCGAAGGGATATGAAAAAGAGCGACTATATCAAGACGATACAAGACATCCATATGCCGGAAGAGATGCGGGAGCGCATCGCGCATCGCATGGCACAGGAGAACGGACACAAGGAGGTTCCGATTTCTATGTTTAAACACAATAAAAAGAGAATGGCTGCGGTTGTGATTGCCGCAACAGTTGTCGTGGGCGGTTCTGCCTTTGCGTTTGGCGGTACGGCGATCAGCCAGATTTTTGCAAGCAGCTCCGCAGCGGCAGATTACACCAGCCTGCCGAGTGCCCAGCAGTGTGAGCAGGACGTCGGATTTACACCGGCTCTGTTACAGAACTTTGATAACGGCTTTGCCTTCAAGGACGGTTCTGTTGTCAGCAATCAGGAGCAGAACGAGGACGGACAGACCGTCAACAAGTATGCGTCTCTCGATTTTACCTACCAGAAAGGTGACGAGACCGCCTCGCTTGTGCAGGACAGCGGTTCTTCTCAGGAGGAGACAGGCAACTGTGTCGCACAGAAGGACGGTGTCTCCTATTACGAGACAACAAAGACTGAAAAATATGTGTCGGACTCTTATCAGATGACTGAAGAGGATCAGAAGGAAGAAGCGTCCGGCAACGTGGAGTTCAATGTCGGTGACAGCGATGCCATTCACGCCGGTCAGTCGGATAACGGCGTAGAGACCGAGCAGTATCATGGCATCAACTGGACGGTGGGCGGCGTACACTATACGCTGTACCAGATGAACGGCAGCTTGAGCACCGAACAGATGCTGGAAATGGCACAGCAGATCACTGCGGCAGCCGTGCAGTAAGCTGTACAGCAGTTACCAGCCAATTTTCTCCTTATGACAAACCAAAACAATAAAAAGCTCGTCTCCTGATAAAGAGGCGGGCTTTTTTTATGCAAAGGCGGGGTTTTATGAAAAAACAGATAAAGACCATCATGCTGGCGATATTTCTTGTACTCGGTGCGCTGGCCTATCGGGCGTATGGACAGATGCCCTTTTACACAAAGCAGGCGGACACCTCCGGTGACTGGAATTTGATTCTTGTCAACAGAGCGTATGCGGTTCCGAAGGATTACTCTGTTGCCCTCACGACGCTGTCGAATGGAAAGCAGGTGGATACAAGAATCTATCCGGCGTTGCAGCAGATGTTCAATGATGCGCGGGCGGCGGGATTATCTCTGTTTGTGCGGGAAGGCTATCGAACCTACGACCAACAGAAAGAAATTATGGAAAATCGGATTCAAACGTATGAGGATCAAGGCGTTGCCAGATGGGAAGCGAAGAAACGGGCGGAAGCGTTGGTTGCCATTCCCGGAACCAGCGAACATGAACTGGGACTCAGTGTAGATATTAACGCGGACACCCAAAAGTGCTCATCGGATGCGGTTTATGCATGGCTACATGCCAATGCATACAAATACGGCTTTATTCAGCGCTATCCGGCGGATAAAATCAACATTACCGGCATTGACAATGAGCCGTGGCATTATCGGTATGTGGGAAGACAGGCGGCAAAAGAAATGAAAGAAAAGAATCTCTGTCTCGAGGAATATTTAAAAAAGAATTAGGGCTTCCTGACGGCGGTATAGTTAGAAATCAATTGACATTTGTCCCTGTTTGTGTTACTTTTATATGTAAAAGAGTTACGCTTTAAACGGGAAAAGAATCCCGCAGAATAGAGATTTTTTAGAGGAAGGACAGGGTATACCCGATGCCAATTACCGATTTACTTGAAAAAAACAGCAAGCTGTACGGCAACGATGTCGCACTGGTTGAGCTGAATCCGGAGATCAAAGAGATTCGACGGGTAACATGGAAGGAATATGATCTGATGGAGCCGACACCGGCTTCGGATTACCGCCGAGAGATTACTTGGCACGTCTTTGACGAGAAGGCAAACCGCTTTGCCAATTTGTTGCTCAGCCGCGGCATCAAGAAGGGCGACAAGGTTGCCATTCTGCTGATGAACTGCTTGGAGTGGCTGCCGGTTTATTTCGGCATTCTCAAGACCGGCGCGCTGGCAGTGCCGTTTAATTTCCGCTATGATACCGATGAAATCAAGTATTGCGCAGAATTGGCAGAGGTCAACGCGATTGTATTCGGCAATAACTTTATCGGCCGTCTGGAGCCGATTGCCGATGAACTGGGCCGAAATCGCCTGATGTTCTATCTCGGTGAGGGCGGATGTCCGAGCTGGGCAGAGGACTACACACATTTGGCAGCCAATTGTTCGAGCCAGGCACCGCTCATTGATATTACCGATGAAGATGATGCGGCGATTTATTTCTCTTCCGGCACGACGGGCTTCCCGAAGGCGATTCTGCACAATCATGAATCGCTGATGCACGCCGCTCGTGTCGAGCAGCACCATCATGGCCAGACCAAAGAGGATGTGTTCCTGTGCATCCCGCCGCTGTATCATACCGGCGCAAAGATGCATTGGTTCGGCAGCCTGATTTCCGGCGGCAAGGCCGTTTTGCTCAAGGGCACCAAGCCGAAATATATTCTCGAAGCAGTTTCCAAGGAGCATTGCAGCATTGTATGGCTGCTGGTTCCGTGGGCACAGGATATTCTGGACGCCTTGGATCGCGGCGACTTGAAGCTGTCGGATTATGAGCTGGATCAGTGGAGACTCATGCACATCGGTGCGCAGCCGGTTCCGCCGTCTCTGATTCGCCGCTGGAAGGCATATTTCCCGAATCATCAGTACGACACCAACTATGGCTTGAGTGAGTCGATTGGACCGGGCTGTGTGCATTTGGGTGTCGAAAACATTCATAAGGTCGGCGCTATCGGCGTACCGGGCTTTGGCTGGGAGGCAAAGATCGTCGATGAGGACGGCAAGGAAGTCAAGCAGGGTGAAGTCGGTGAGTTGTGTGTCAAGGGCCCTGGTGTCATGACCTGCTACTATCGCAACGAAGAGGCAACCGCAGAGACACTCAAGGATGGCTGGCTGTTTACCGGCGATATGGCGCGTCAGGATGAGGATGGCTTCTACTTCCTCGTAGACCGCAAGAAGGACGTCATCATCAGCGGCGGCGAGAATATCTATCCGGTACAGATCGAGGACTTCCTGCGTGCGCATCCGGCAATTAAGGACGTTGCGGTCATTGGTATGCCGGATCAGCGTCTCGGTGAGATCACCGCTGCAATCATTGAAATCAAGGAAGGTTTTAGCTGCTCGGAGGAGGAAATCCGCGACTACTGCATGAAGCTGCCGCGCTACAAGCGTCCGGTCAAGATTATCTTTGCAGATATTCCGCGCAATCCGACCGGCAAGATCGAAAAGCCGAAGCTGCGCCAGATGTACAGCGTAGAACAGCTGGTAGCAAGAGAAAATGAAGGCTGAGTACAGTCAGCACAAATAGAAAGAAACGGTCTCTGTTACAGACAGAGATCGTTTTTTCGTGAAAATATTTACTGTTGCGCAGTATTGTGTTAAACTGATTATTGAAAGCGTCAACAATCCAGCTGCCGGAGATGCGGCAGCAGCAGGGGAGGAAGCCGCATGGCAAGATTAGACCACAAGAAGCCGAGTATGGCTCTGTATGAGAACATCCTGAAGCTGAAAAACGTTGATGAGTGCAGACAGTTCTTTGAGGATCTGTGCACCGTATCCGAAGCGCGGGCAATGGAACAGCGCTTCGATGTGGCGGTTTTGCTGACGGAGGGAAAAATTTATAACGAGATTCTCGGATGCACGGGTGCGAGCAGCGCGACGATCAGCCGCGTCAGCCGGATGCTGTCCGGCGGCACAGGTGTGCTGCGCAGCATGACCGAACAGATTGCAAAAGAGGATGAGGACAAGTAAGAGGGGAAATTCTTATTTCCTCTCTCCAATTATATACAAAGGAAGGAATCTGATTTATGAAACAGCTTATGCTGGGCAACAAGGCAGTTGCTCGCGGTCTGTATGAAGCAGGCTGCGCGGTCGTTTCCAGCTATCCGGGTACGCCGAGTACCGAGGTAACCGAAGAAGCCGCAAAGTATGATGAAATTTACTGCGAATGGGCACCGAATGAAAAGGTAGCGATGGAAGTCGCATTTGGCGCCTGTCTGGCGGGCAAGCGCAGCTTCTGCGGCATGAAGCACGTGGGTCTCAACGTAGCTGCTGACCCGCTGTTTACCGTTTCGTATACCGGTGTCAACGCCGGTATGGTTATCGTTGTTGCAGATGATGCCGGTATGCATTCCTCTCAGAATGAGCAGGATTCCCGCCACCATGCGATTGCATCTAAGATCCCGATGCTGGAGCCGTCGGATTCTGCGGAAGCACGTGCGTTTACCATGCGCGCATTTGAGCTGTCTGAGCAGTTTGACACGCCGTTTATCATCAAGATGTGCACACGTGTAGCGCATTCTCAGAGCATCGTCGAGCCGGGCGAGCGCGTAGAGCCGCCGGTAAAGCCGTATGAGAAGAACATCGGCAAGTATGTTATGATGCCGGGCAACGCGAAGAAGCGTCATCCGATTGTCGAGCAGCGCACCCGTGATCTGATTGCCTTTGCGGAAAACTGTGAGTTCAACCGCATCGAGTGGGGCGATACCTCTGTCGGTGTCATTGCTTCCAGCACCTGCTATCAGTATGCAAAGGAAGTATTCGGCGATAAGGCATCTATCCTCAAGCTGGGCATGGTCAATCCGCTGCCGGAGAAGCTGATTCTGGACTTCGCCGCAAAGGTTGACAAGCTGGTTGTCATTGAAGAGCTGGATCCGATTATTGAAAATCACTGCAAGCAGCTGGGTCTGACCGTCACCGGCAAGGACGTTCTGCCGATTGAGGACGAGTTCTCCCAGAATCTGATTGCAGAAAAGCTGGGTCTGCCGGTTCCGGAAGGCAAGAAGCTGGATGAGACCATGCCGGCACGTCCGCCGGTTATGTGTGCCGGATGTCCGCACCGCGGCATGTTCTACACGCTGTCTAAGAACAAGTGCACCGTACTCGGTGATATTGGATGTTATACGCTGGGCGCTGTCGCTCCGCTCAACGCCATTGAGATGACTCTGTGCATGGGTGCTTCGATTTCCTCGATTCATGGCTTTAACAAGGCACTGGGCAAGGAATCGGAGGGCAAGACGGTTGCTGTTATCGGCGACTCGACCTTTATGCATTCCGGTATGACCGGTCTGGCAAACATTGCGTATAACCAGAGCAATTCTACCGTCATTATTCTGGACAACTCGATCACCGGTATGACCGGCCATCAGCAGAATCCGACGACGGGCTATAACATTAAGGGCGATCCGGCAGGCAAGATTGATTTGGAATCTCTGTGCCGCGCTATGGGCTTCGAGCGCATCCGCGTTGTCGATCCGTATGACCTCAAGCAGTGCGATACCGTCCTCAAGGAGGAGCTGGCAGCAGAAGCACCGTCTGTTATCATCAGCCGCCGTCCGTGTGCGCTGCTCAAGTACGTCAAGCACAATCCGCCGCTCAAGGTAGATACCGATGCCTGCCGCGGCTGCCGCAGCTGCATGAAGCTGGGCTGTCCGGCAATCAGCATCAAGAACAACAAGGCAGTCATTGACGTGACCCTTTGCGTGGGCTGTGGTGTCTGCCAGCAGATGTGTGCGTTTGACGCGCTGAAGGCGTAAGGAGGTACTGAACATGACAACGAATGTAATGATTGTAGGTGTCGGCGGTCAGGGCTCCCTGTTGGCAAGTAAGCTGCTCGGACGTCTGCTGCTCGACCAAAATTATGATGTAAAGGTTTCCGAAGTGCACGGCATGAGCCAGCGCGGCGGCAGCGTAGTCACCTATGTTCGCTTTGGCGATCACGTGTATTCCCCGATTATTGACAAGGGCGAAGCAGATTTTATCGTTTCGTTTGAGAAGCTGGAGGCTGCCCGTTGGATGGAATACCTCAAGCCGGGCGGACGCGTTATCGTCAACACGCAGGAAATCGACCCGATGCCGGTTATCACCGGTGCCGCACAGTATCCGTCTGATTTGGTAGAGAAGATGGAAGCGCTGGGCGCAAAGGTTGATGCCATGGATGCCTTGGCAATTGCTACCGAGGCAGGCTCTGCAAAGGCAGTGAACATCGCGCTGATGGGCAGACTGTCCCGTTATTTCGATCAGATCAGCGAGCAGGCTTGGCTGGATGCACTGGAAGCAAGCGTTCCGGCGAAGTTCCTGGAGCTGAACAGAAAGGCTTTCCATCTCGGAAGAGTAGAGTAAATACATTTGGGAGAAATCCCTCTCAGGGAGCAGGGACACGAGGAATGTCCCTCAGAGAGACGCAGTTCAATCGGAGAGCAGGCAGGCTCTCTGTAGAAATCAGAACGAAGTCCCCGCTGCAGCACCTTTTCGGAAGGAAGGCGCAGCGGGGAAGGAATGATTTCATGCGAAAACAAGGAGTTTAATGGGAAATGAGCAAGTATTATCAGCCGGAAATTGAGACGATGCCGGTTGACCAGCTGCAGGCATTACAGAGCGAGCGGCTGGTCGCACAGGTCAAGTATGTATATGACAACGTAGAATTTTACCGAGGCAAGATGGACGAGGCAGGCGTCAAGCCGGAGGACATTCACGGCATTGAAGATTTGCATTTGCTGCCGTTTATCACCAAGGATGATCTGAAGGATCAGTATCCGTATGGTCTGCTGGCGAAGCCGCTCAAGGACTGCGTGCGCATCCAGTCCACCAGCGGCACGACCGGCCGTCGCGTCGTTGCGTTCTACACCCAGCATGACATTGATCTGTGGGAAGAGTGCTGCGCCCGTGCGATTGTCGCAGCAGGCGGATCGGATGAAGATGTCTGCCACGTTGCCTATGGCTATGGTCTGTTCACCGGCGGCGCGGGTCTGAACGGCGGCGCGCATAAGGTCGGCTGTCTGACTCTGCCGATGTCGTCCGGCAACACCGAGCGTCAGCTGCAATTTATGACGGATCTTGGCTCCACGATTTTGTGCTGCACGCCGTCGTATGCCGCGTATCTGGGCGAGAGCGTCAACGAACGCGGTCTGCGCGATAAAATCAAGCTCAAGGCAGGCATTTTCGGCGCAGAGGCGTGGACGGAAGAGATGCGACACAGCATTGAGGAGAGCCTCGGCATCAAGGCGTATGACATTTACGGTCTGACCGAGATTTCCGGCCCGGGCGTTTCCTTCGAGTGCGAGGAGCAGAACGGTATGCATGTCAATGAGGATCACTTCATTGCAGAAATCATTGACCCCAATACCGGTGAGGTGCTGCCGGATGGTGAGCGCGGTGAGCTGGTATTCACCTGCCTGACCAAGGAAGCATTCCCGCTGATGCGCTATCGCACCCGCGATATTTGCATTTTGAGCAGAGAAAAGTGCCCGTGCGGACGCACCCATATCCGCATGTCTAAGCCGCTCGGCCGCAGCGATGATATGATGGTTGTCAAGGGCGTCAATGTCTTCCCGTCCCAGATCGAGACGGTTCTGCTCAACGAAGGCTATCCGGCAAACTATGAACTGATTGTCGATCGCGTCAACAACAGCGATACGATTGAAGTCAATGTCGAGATGTCTTTGGAAATGTTCAATGACCTGAAGATTTCCGACGCAGAGCGCGAGAAGAAGCTGGTTGCCGCTCTTAAGGCAATGCTCGGCATCAAGGTTGATGTCAAGCTGCTGCCGCCGAAGGCAATCGCACGCAGCGAGGGCAAGGCTGTTCGTATTATCGACAAGCGCAATCTGTTCAAGAGCTAAGTTGCTACATAATAAAATCCCGTCTTTCACGCGAAAGACGGGATTTTTCATGCGTAAATTAAATTTGCAGCAGCTTTTGTGCGTTGTTTCCCAAAATATCTGCCAGCTCTTGTTGCGTAAATTCACAGTCACGGAGGAATTGCAGGGATTCCGACTGACTGCTCCACGGGCAATCCGTGGCAAACAACAATTTGTCAGTTCCCAGCGTGTGCGCAAGGAAGGTGAATTGCTGCTTGTTCATATTGTGCGATTCTTCTTCGGTGCGTGTGGTGTTCGGTGCAGGGAGAATATCACCCATCGCAAATGCGGTGTCATAATACAGCGGCAGACCGGCAAGATTGTTCGCAACATCGCGCCAGCCCTGCCAGCCGCCCATGTGAGCGAGAACCAGCTTGTCCGGTGCAACCTCCTGCATCACGTGGCGAATGTGCACGGTGGAGCAGTAGTTGTGTTCCGGAATGCCGATGTCCATACCGGCGTGCGTCAGGATGATCAGCCCCAGTTCTGTTGCCTTGTCAATGATGCGCAGATAGCGAATGTCATCAAAATCATAGCCTTGATATGCCGGATGCAGCTTGATGCCCTTGATGCCCATGTCCGCAACATGCCGCAGTTCCTCTTTATAATTGGTATATTCCGGATGCATACCGCCGAACGACAGCAGACCGGTTTCTTCCCAATGCTCGTTGGTGCGGGCGGCAAGCTCGTTGAGCTTGGGTACCTGATGCGTATTGGTCATGACCGGCAGCAGAATCGACAGATCAATGCCGGCATTGTCCATGGAGCGGCGCAGGCCGTCGTTGGTGGCGTCAGTGAACGCCATAGAACGCGATTTGCTTTGCAGATGGGCAATGACGGAACCGGCAATTTTCGCAGGAAAGGTATGGGTATGAAAATCAATAATCATGCGGAAAATTCCTCTTGGCGGGCGTGATGGCAGCCAATAAAGCGCTCCAGCGGCTGACGCAGACGCGGAGTGAAGAACTTGATGACCATACCGGTGCACAGCGCGGCAATCAGTGTGCCCTCACGGGTGCCCTGAATGGTAAAGTCAAAGAAAATCAAAGACAGAACCAGTGCGATCACGACGCAGCTGACGTCAAAGCAGATTTTCAGCGTGCCGAAATCCTTGTGGGTGGTGTCGGAAATTGCCTTGACAAATGCCTCGCCGGAATTCATGACCGCATTGGCAATGACACACAGCGCAATGCCAAAGCCCAGAATAATCGTGCCGCAGCAGATATTGACCAGACGCAGCGGATACAACTCCGGAGAAGCCCAAGAGAACGCCCACATACCGAAATCTGTAAAATAACCAAAGAGGAAAGACAGTGGAATCTGAAGCAGCTGAATCGGCTGGAATTTACGGCGCAGAATGAGAATCTGACCGAGAATCAAAACGCAGTTCCAGATAATCAGCCAGTTGCCGAGAGACAGCGCCGGTAAACGCAGGCTCATGACATTGGCGACCGAAGAAATCGGGGAAACGCCCAATGCGCCCAGCTTCGTGATAGCAACGCCCTGCGCCGAGAAGAACAGGCCCAAAATACATAATGCATAACGTTTCAGTGTTTCCGATGAAATTGGCATGGGATAAAACCTCCTAATATATGATGTGTTTAACATGTCTAGTATAACATGATTGCCCGCCTCCTGTTAGATACAAACATCAACAAAAATGCAGCGGGTGCAGAGGGGATTTTGCGTGCATATTTATGCGGCAACCCGAAAGAGTTAAAAAAATCAAAATTATGGTAGACAAAAAGAAACGGGCAGAGTATAATATGACTGTAAAATAGACAAAAAACGATGAATTTATACGGATATTTTTGTGAAAAATTAAAATAGATTCAGTTTTTTGTTGTAACACACCGGACTTGAAGGAGGAAAGAAGATGAAATTAAGAAAACGGCTTGTCAGCTTGGTTCTGGCATTTGGTATGCTGGCATCCTGCCTGCCGACAGCGTTTGCGGAAGAAAATCCGCCGCAGCAGAACCTTACCCAGTCGGATCAAAAGGCAGCAGCCCCGACCGAGGGTACCTGCGGAGAGAAAGTAAATTGGAAGCTGGCAGGCGGAACCCTCACCATTAGCGGCGAAGGCGAGATGTATAATTATGGTACTAGCAATGATAATAGTGTACCATGGAAAGATAGCCGAGATGCAATTACAAAGATAGTAGTGGAAACTGGAATTACAACGATTGGAAAGTATACACTGTCTGGTTGCAAGAATCTTATCCAAGTTTCATTGCCGGATGGGTTGACCTGCATTAGAACGTCTGCTCTCCAAGAGAATTCTAGTCTTACGGAGATAAAGATTCCAAGCAGTGTAAATGAGATTGGGGACAGTGCTTTCTGGGGCTGTACAAGTATATCGTATATAGATATTCCAGACGGAATTACGATCATTAATAGCTCTACATTTGGGGGTTGTTCCAATTTGCGAAATGTCACAATTCCGGATAGCGTCGTGACAATTTCTAGTGGTGCTTTTCAGAGCTGTACTGCATTGTCAAGCGTTTCTATTCCCAATAGTGTTATTAATATATATAATAATGCATTTACTAATTGTACATCTTTGAAAGAAGTGGAAATACCGGATAGTGTTAGGCATATATATGATGGTGCATTTGCAGGCTGCATCAATCTACAAAAGATTAGACTATCTGAACAGTTATCTGAAATAAGTCAGGAAGTATTGAAAGGCTGCAGCAGTTTAAAAGAAATCACAATACCAGACAATGTGACAACGATTAACAACTATGCATTTAAAGATTGCACGAAATTAGAGAAAATTATATTTGGCAGAAGTGTTAATATTATTAGGGGGCTTGGATATTCTCCGTTTTCGGGATGTGGAAATTTGTCTAAAATTTATTTCACAGGAGATGCTCCTCATTTTGAGGATCAAGCTTTTTATGAAATTACTGCAACGGCGTATTATCCACGCAATGCTTCCGGATGGGAAGATGTGATTCGGAATCAATATTACGGTACAATTACGTGGACACCGTGGACACCGGGGGAGACGCCGAAGCCAACTGACGGTTTGATTACCATGGATGATACATGGAATCAGGTGAATTTTGCTAATGATATTCCGATAACTTTTTACGAGAAGTTATTTGGAGTGACGCAAGGAGCAGCTATAAAGGAAGCCGATGGAAAAAATGGTGGACATTGCTATGGTATGGTATCAACAGCCATTAATATTTGGCATTCTTTGCCGAGTGTAAATACATTTAATTCTACATATGACCATTTGAATCAAATAGAATTTAGGGATCGTAGTTCTCAGATGGACTTAAATGGTGTGCAATATATTAAATATGGTCAACTTAGTCAGGAACTTCCATCCAGACGGTTAGAAAAAAGTCAAAATGAAGATAACTTACAAGGGCTATATGATGCTGTAAAGGATTATAAAGAAAAACATGCAGATGCAGTAGCAATTGGAGTTTATGGAAATAACGGACATGATGTGCAAGGTGGACATGAATTGTTGGCGTTGGGCGTGGAAGATCATGATGGGTATAGTATTATTAAAGTGTACGACTGCAATCATCCGGGGGAAGAACGTGAACTTCGTTTGAACAAAGATGAAAATGGAACATTCAATGGTTGGAGTTACAATATAGGATTACAAACAGTTGAACAATGGAATAATGAGGATTCTGAATTTGGTGTTATAACTTATGAAAAGACGGAAATAAAGAATTTATATCGTGATTTGACCAGACGCGGCATTATCAAGGAAAACAATGCAAATGCGCAGTCGGTTGCGGCACAGGATGATGCAGATGCAGAATATCCATATCTGATTACAGCCAATACCGATTCTATTACAGTAAAAGACGGCAAGTATACCATCAAAACAAACGGCACAGAGAGCGACAACGCGGATATTTTACTGCCGATTGGTAATGGTGTATCACCGGTTCCGGATCGGGAAGAAGCACCGGATAAGAAGGATGTATACAATGCATTCTGGGCAAAGACAAATCAGGCTGTGACCTTCTCTGATATTCAGGATGACAGCGATATTACAGTTGCCGGTTCTAAGGAAGGCGTAACGGCTTCTGTTCCGGCAAATGCAACGGTTTCTGTTGATGTTCCGGCGGATTCCAACGCAGAACAGAAGGTACAGGTTTCGTCCAGTGCCAATGAAACCGTAGGTATTGAATACTTTGGCGAAAAGAACAGCGAATTGGCAAGCGTCACGGTTGCAGGCACTTCCAATGGTGAAGTGACATCTTCTATGAAGGATAATGCAATCAATATCTCCGGTGTAAAGGATCTGAATATTACCGATACCAACGGTGATGTAACATCTGTCGATGATTTGAATGACAAGACCAGCTATCAGATTACAGAAGAACAGAATGGTCTCTCCGTCAAGCAGGATTCCGACGGTGACGGCAAGTACGAGACAGACATCGTAAAGCTGAATCCGAAGCCGACCACGCCGGTTACGGAAATCTTCTCTGATATTCATCCGTCGGATTGGTATGTTGACTGCGTACAGTTCGTATACGACAACGGTTTGATGAACGGCACGAGCAAGACGACCTTTGCTCCGCAGGCTACGCTCAACCGTGCCATGGTTGCACAGGTACTGTACAACTATGATAAGCGTGTAGACTCCCCGTATCGGGCTACAAACGGCAAGACATTCAAGGACGTATCTAAGAGCGATTGGTTCTATGACGCGATTCAGTGGGCAAGTGCAAACGGCATTGCTTCTGGTGTCGGTGACGGTTACTTTGAACCGAACACACCGGTCACTCGTGAACAGGTGGCGCAGTTCTTGTATAACTACAACGGCAAACCGAGCGTATCCGGCAATTTGCCATTCTCGGATGCAGACAAGGTTTCCGGCTGGGCAAAGAACGCTATGCTCTGGGCATACCAGAACAAGATCATCAACGGTACGACCTCGTCGGATGGCGGATTGGTTCTTGACCCGCAGGGCGGCGCAACCCGTGCACAGGCTGCGGCAATCCTGACCAACTATATGAAAACGATGATGTAACGGCACAACACAAAAGCCCCGCATTGCGGGGCTTTTGTGTTGTGTAAATATTCTTGCGTTTATTTTCCCAGTGCAGTTTTCTGCGGAACGGTGGTCTCCTTGTCGTAGCAGGAGAACGCATCGTCTACGATTTCCTTTTTCGGTGCCGGAGAAATCAGGCTGATGACCGGAACCAGAATCAAGCCGACGATCATAGCGACAGCGCCGCAGTTAATCGGGGACTGAAGCAGAGTCGGGAAGCTGGTGCGGAACAGCATGTTTGCAATCATCAGACCGCAGCCGAAGATGAAGCATACCCAGCACGCCAGACGGCTCGTGCGCTTCCAGTACAGACCGTACAGGAACGGTGCGAGGAATGCGCCCGCCAGAGCACCCCACGAGATGCCCATCAGCTGTGCAATAAAGGTGACGTTGCTCTTGTACTGGACAATCGCAATAATCGCAGAGATGGCGATGAATACAAAGATAAAGACGCGAATCGTCACGAGCAGCTTGCGCTGGCTCATGTTCTTCATAAACGTGCCGCCGAGGAAATCAATCGTCAGCGTCGAGCTGGATGCGATAACCAGAGAGGACAGCGTGGACATAGACGCGGACAGAACCAAGATGACAACCAATGCAATGAGAATCGGTGCCAGATTGGAAAGCATGGTCGGAATGATGGAATCAAAGCCATCTGCTTCGATGTTGACCTGATCCGAGAACAGACGACCAAAACCGCCCAAGAAGTAGCATCCACCCGAGACAACCAGCGCGAACAGGGTGGAAATGACAGAACCCTTGTGAATCGAGGATTCGTCCTTGATGGCATAGAACTTCTGTACCATCTGCGGCAGACCCCAGGTGCCAAGGCTGGTCAGGATGACAACGCCGAGCAGGTTGAGCGGGTCTGGGCCAAAGAACGAAGCAAAGACACCCGGCTGGGTAGAAGCTGCCGGATCGGAAACCTGTGCCAGACCGTTGACCGCTTCCATAAAGCCGCCCTTGCTCAGCAGAACAGCGGCAATAATAATCACAATGCCAAACAGCATGATAATGCCCTGAATAAAGTCATTGATGGCTGTTGCCATGTAGCCGCCAGCGATAACATAAATCGCGGTCAAAATCGCCATGAGGACGATACAGACGGTGTAATCAATGTTAAATGCCATGCCGAACAGGCGGGACAGACCGTTGTACAGCGAAGCGGTGTACGGAATCAGGAACACGAAGATAATCGCTGAGGAGCCAACCTTGAGCGCCTTGCTGTCAAAGCGAGAACCGAAGAATGCCGGCATCGTTGCGGAATCCAAATGCTGTGTCATGATGCGCGTGCGGCGTCCGAGAACAACCCAAGCGAGCAGCGAGCCGATTAACGCATTGCCGATACCGATCCATGTCGAAGCGATGCCGTATTTCCAGCCGAACTGACCGGCGTAGCCGACAAAGATAACAGCGGAGAAATACGAGGTACCGTAAGCAAATGCGGTCAGCCACGGGCCGACCGAGCGTCCGCCGAGGACGAAGCCGTTGACATCCGTCGCGTGCCGACGGCAGTACAAGCCAATGCCAATGAGCACGGCAAAGTACACGAGTAAAACAATCAGTTTCATACGTAAACCTTCCTTTGCAAAACGTAGCGCAGATACTTTGACGCTTTTAATAAATAAAGTATATGCACGATACATACTTTATCACATAAAAGTGATAAAGTCAATAGGACGGCGGTTATTTCCAAAGAATTCGGAACTGAAGCGGGGTCAGACCGCTGGTATTTGAAATCATAGCAAAAGCTCCGCCATGGCGGAGCTTTTGTTTTGTCCAATTGTCAGTTTTGCTTCTTTTCTCTTCTTCGCTCTTTGGCGGTTCTGTGCTGGTGTATTTTGTTTGCACACAGCTCGTGCCAGATCGTCGGATGGAACAGAATCAGCAAGGGAAACAGTTCCAGTCTGCCCGCGAGCATATCAAACATCAGCACATATTTGGAAAACGGGCTGAAGAAGTTGAAGTTCGCCGCAGGGCCTACCATGGAAAGACCCGGGCCGATGTTGTTTACCGTTGCGGCAACGGCGGTGAAGTTCGTGACCAGATCATGTCCCTCAAACGAAATGGCAAAGACCGAAGCGGTGAAGATAACAACGAACGTCATGACATAGACGTTTGTTGCGCGGACAACCTCGTGTTCAATCGGTTTTCCGTCCATTTTTACCTTGGTGATAATTTTCGGGTGAATATACGAGCGCATCTCCTTGACAACGGTTTTTCCTGCGATGACAAAACGAGAAACCTTGATGCCGCCGCCGGTGCTGCCTGCACAGGCGCCGCAGAACATCAGCATGACGAGAATCGTCTGGCTCGCTTTTGGCCATAGATCAAAATTCGTCGTCGCAAAGCCTGTTGTGGTAATAATGGAGCCGACCTGAAAGGCGGCCTGTGTCAGCGCGTCAAAGACACCGGAACACATGCTGCGAATGTTGCAGGTGATAAAAGCAACTGCGGCAATGATAATTACAAAATAGGTGCGCACTTCTTCCATGCCGAATGCCTTGCGGAATTGACGGAACAGAATAAAATAATACGCATTGAAATTGACGCCGAATAAAATCATAAAAATGGTGACAATCCATTGCAGATGCACCGCATAACTGCCAAAGCTGTCCGCTTTGATGCCGAAACCACCGGTGCCGGCGGTGCCGAAGCCGGTTGCAACGCTGTCAAACAGCGGCATACCGCCGAGAATCAGCAGAACAATTTCGAGCAGCGTCAGTCCGAAATAAATGCCGTATAAAATACGGGCAGAGGATACCATTTTTGGTACCAGCTTACCGACCGATGGGCCGGGGCTTTCGGCGCGCATCAGATTGATGTTGGAGCCGCCGCTCATCGGAACAATTGCCAGCAGGAATACCAGCACGCCCATGCCGCCGATCCAGTGCGTAAAGCTGCGCCACAGCAGCGCACAATGCGACAGGGCTTCTACATCCTCTAAAATGCTGGCACCGGTCGTTGTGAAGCCGGAAATCGTCTCAAACAGCGCATTGGTAAACGAAGGGATCTCTCCGCTGAACACAAAGGGCAGACAGCCAAAGACACTGAGAAAAATCCAGCTCAAGGCAGTAGAAATACAGCCCTCTTTGAGATAAAAAACATTGTTTTTTGGTTTGCGAAACGTCATGAGAAAACCGAGAACGATGCAGATTGCCGCGGTCAGCAGATAATATACGCCTTGGAATTCCTGATAATATACCGCTGTCAGACAGGGCAGCAGGAGAAGAACAGCTTCAATCTTGAGGACGTTGCCCAAGATATAGCGAATCATACAAGTATTCATGCTGTGCCGTCACCTCAAAATGTCGCGGATGTCCATCAGCTCTTCATGTGTCGTGACGACCATAACCGTGTCTCCGACCTGAATGCAGTCATTGCCGCTTGGGATGATGATGCGTCCGTTTCGATTGATAAATGCGACGAGCAGGCTTTTGCGAATTGGCAGCTTGCGCAGCGGCACGCCGATGACTGCGGATTCTTCCTCTACACGGAATTCAATGGCCTCTACGCGGGAATCAAACAGATGATACAGCGTTTCAATGTTGCTGCTGTCTTTCGAGTTGGTCTTGGCGCGAACATAAGCAATAATCGCCTCAGAAGTGATGAAGCGCGGATAAATAACACTGCCCAAATCCAATTGACTGATGACATCGCGGAAGGAAATGCGGTTGAGCTTGGTGATGACCTTGGCATTGGATACCTGCCGTGCGTGCAGGGTCAGCAGAACATTTTCTTCGTCAATGCCGGTGAGAGCAACGACGGATTCCGCATATGCAATGCCTTCTTCCTTGAGCAGCTCTTCATCTGTGCCGTCACCGTTGATGACGATGGCGTTCGGGAGCAGCGTGCTCAGCTCTTCACAGCGCGCGCGGTTGATTTCGATAATCTTGACGGAAATGCCCATTTGAATGAGCTGGTTGCCAAGATAATAGGCACCCTTGCCGCCGCCGATAATCATGGTGTTGTTGACGCGCTTGGTTTTGATGCCAATGCATTCCAAGAAGGAGCGCGTCATGCGGCGCGGGCAGACAAACGAAATAATATCGCCCTTGGCGAGCTGAAAATCGCCGCCCGGGATATGCAGCTCGGAGCCGCGCTGTACGACGCAGATCAGGACGGCATTGGTGACGTGACGGCCCAAATGCGCTACCGTCATGCCATCGAGAATATTTCCCTCCGGAATTTTGAATTTAATCATCTCCGCCTGTCCGTGTGCAAAGGAGTTGACTTCCAGTGCAGTCGGCAGATAGAGGATGCGGGCTGCTTCTCTCGCCGCTTCCAATTCCGGATTGATAATCATAGCAAGACCCAATCGGTCGCGCAGATAGCCGACCTCCTTGCTGTAATCCGGTGTGCGGACGCGGGCGATTGCCGAGCAGTCACCGACGCGCTTGGCGATCGTACAGCACAGCAGGTTTAATTCGTCGGATGCCGTGACAGCGATAAACAGATCG
Source organism: Eggerthellaceae bacterium (assembly GCA_963588905.1). Classification (GTDB taxonomy): domain Bacteria; phylum Bacillota; class Clostridia; order Oscillospirales; family Butyricicoccaceae; genus Butyricicoccus_A. The sequence goes on along the minus strand of CAVAJF010000031.1, from coordinate 16,566 downwards.
GCACTGTTGATGCCGGCTTCGATTTGTACGCTGTAGCTTGCGCCGTTTCCGATGATGCCCATAATGTCATACAGATTGGTAAGCTCTTGTACGGTGGAAGGGTTTTTGTCCACAATCGTGATTTCATGGCCTTCCTTGCACAGCTGCTGAACCAAAGTCGTGCCGACTTTGCCGCAGCCAACGATGATAATTTTAAGTCCGTGTCTTGCGGAACTGTTTTTCTTTAACATGCGATGATACTCCTCTGATGAATCAATACACCTGCCTATACTATACCATGTTTCGGTAAAAAAAACAGCTTCTATCGGAAAAATAACGAAGGATTCGCTTGTGAGGTGATATAGAATCCCGTATAATAAAGCTATAGGTTTGCATAGAGGCAAAATAGAAAGTGAGTGTTTGCTATGAACAACTTTAGAAAAAGAGGTGTGGCGGTTGCTTTGTCTCTGAGCCTGCTCGCAGGCGGCGTACCGGCATTTGCGCAGAGCACAGAGCAGAGCAAGGGAAAAGCAGAAGAGGTTTTTGACGATGTGTGTGCGCAGGACTGGTTCTGCCCGTTTGTGCAGTATGCGTATGAAAATGGTATCATGCAGGGAACATCGGAGACAACATTTTCGCCGTATGATTCCATGACGCGCGGCATGGTGGCACAGATTCTGTACAATCAGGCAAAAGAAACGGATAATTTGGGAACAATGGGCAGTGAAACGCCGGTATTTTCCGATGTACAGCCGGATCAGTGGTATTTTGAAGCGGTGCAGTGGGCATATGCAAACGGAAAGGCGAGCGGCGTCGGAGACGGAAAATTTGAGCCGGAACGAGAGGTGACGCGTGAAGAGCTGGCGATGTTTTTGTACCGCGATGCCGGACAGCCGTATATCGGCGGCAAGCTGTACTTCTCCGATGCAGATCAAGTGGACGACTGGGCAAAAAATGCGATTTTGTGGGCAGTACATCAAAAAGTCATGAGCGGAACCGATAACAACTGCATCAATCCGCTCGGCAATGCCCTGCGGGCAGAAGCGGCAACGATGTTTCAGCACTATTTGACAACACCGACTATCGCATATTTGACCAGTGCAGAGGAATCTGAGGAAGAGCGGGAATTCCGTATCTTCGGTCATATCGTGGATAGCTATCGTTATCCGAACAGCCAGACGGCGGAAGCGAATCAGACGTGGGTGCGCGTGCCGGTTTGGAAATTGGATGCCAACGGCAAAAAGTACAGCAGCACGATAGACGTACAAATACATAAAGAGCTGGCAGGAAGCATGGAGCATATCTTCCAAGAAATTTATGACAGCGGTGAGCGATTCCCGATTTATTCTATCGGCGGATACAACTGGCGCGGAGATACTTCCTCGTCCGAGCATTGCTTAGGCACAGCGCTGGACATCAATCCAAATGAAAACTACCAGTGCAAAAATGACGGCACGGCAATCGTCGGAAAATACTGGAAACCGAACGAAGATCCGTATTCCATTCCGGCAGACGGCATTGTGGTAAAGACCTTTGAGAAATACGGATTCCGGTGGGGCGGCACGTTTAGAAATTCAAAGGATTATATGCATTTCTCCTATTTTGGTACGTGACGGCGAGAAATATACAAGGAAAGCGCAGACAAGTCCTGTCTGCGCTTTTTGCTATGTATGTTATGCGCGCTTTTGTGCGTTTCGCTGGCGAGAGGTTGGGATGCCGAGCTTCTGTCGATATTTGACGACGGTGCGGCGAGCAATCTGCATCCCTTCCTTGGACAGCATGTCTGCGAGCTGCTGATCGCTGTAGGCGGCGCCTTTTGGCTCGGCTGCGATGAGCTCCTGCAGCTGCAGCATCACTTGGTCGGTATCCGATTCGTGAATGCGGTGAGTAAACAGGGAGCGCAGGGGAAAAACACCCCATTTGCACTCGAAAAATTTTCCCGTCACAGCGCGGCTGATGGTGGATTCGTGTAAATCCAAAGCGGCGGCAATTTCTGCATTGTTCATCGCGGTTCGGTATCCGGGGCCGGACAGGAAAAATGCCTTTTGTGCACGCAGGATATACTGCATGACTTTTTGCATGGTGCTTTTTCTATACGAAATAAAGTTGACGACTTCTGTCGCCTCTTTATAATTCTTCTGGATATATTCTTGGTCAGATTTATCTAGCATATCCGATTGCAGAATCTGCTGATACACCGGATCAATCGTAATTTTGGGCAGATAGTAATCGTTCATCATGAGATGCAGCTCGCCGTTTTCCTCTGTGATATAAAAATCCGGTAAGATATACGGCGTTTCGCTGCACGCGCCTAATCCGTTCATAGGACGGGGATTTAAGGTGCGAATCAGTTCGCACGCTTCGTGCACTTCTGTACGTGTCACGCCCAGTGCTTTGGCAATGGTGCCGGTTTGCTGCTTGGCAAGCTCGTCGAGATGGGAAGTGGCAATTTGTACAGCGACGGCATTGACCGGTGTCAGACGTTCAAGCTGCAGCACGAGACATTCGCTCAGATTGGCAGCACCGATGCCCGCAGGCTCCATGGATTGCAGCCGCTGTACATTGGTCTGTACTTGCGATTCCGAAATGTGCAAGATGCTTGCGGATTCGGAGATGGATTCTGTCAAAAAGCCATTTTCGTCGAGAGAAAGAATTAAGTATCGAAGGATTTCGGCGTCGCTCTGCTTGAGATCCAAAGCAGCACTTTGCAGAAATAAATCATGCAGTGGGTCTTGCTCTGCGGAACGTTCCATGGGCGCGTCATCCTGCTCGTCCTGCTGGTCAGAGAGATGATTGCTTCGCACCCCGCGGCTTCGTTCAAATGGGTTGGCCTGAAAGTCAATCTCCGGACATTCCAGCTCAACAACGGGGTTTCGGTACATGAGATCGGAGATATATGTTCGAAGCTGCAAATTGTTCATTTGCAGCAGGTGCATCGAGGTTTGCATGGCAGGGGATAATCCCTGCTTTTGTGTCAGGGTAAGTTCCACAAATACTACCATCCTTTCCTTTAAGAATTGAAAAATAGAGGATTTTGTTGTAAAATAAAACAAGAGATCAGACGATCACAAAAGAGAAAGGAAACAAGAAACATGGAATATCGAGAAACCATGGAGATGTTGTCTCAGTGTGGGCTGGGTGCACTCGTCATGGAGGCGGACAGCCGCATTGTAGCTGTCAATCAAACGGGAGATGTGCTGTTGCATGGAGACGGTCAGTTGGAGGGAAAGCTGCTGTCAGAAATTGCGCTGCCGCTCAGCATGGAATCGGAAAAGCCGATTTATGCAAACATCGTATTTGGTGAATATCTGCTGCGCTGTCCCACACCGGCGGTAGAACATTTGCCGTCCGGCACTCAGTTTGTTGTATTTCGGAATGCGACAGCACAGGCGATGCAGGATATTTTGCTGCATGTGGTCAATCAGCTGTCGGAAGCGCTGTTTGTCTGTGATGCGGAGAACCGCATTTTGTTTTTGAACGATGCCGGTGTTCGCATGGAATCCATGGATTTGCGAGACATTCGCGGCGAGCGCACAGAGGATGTCTATCAAATGCGGGACGGCAGCAAAAACAATGTGCCGGAGGTCATTCGCACGCGCAAGCCGAAGCTCAACCACAGACAGTATTATACCACGCGATACGGAAAAGATGTAGACATCGTGTCTAATAATTATCCGATTGTTCAAAACGGACAGATTCTCGGCGGCTTCAGCGTGATGGAGGACTGGAGCCGGATGGACAGCCTGCATAAGCAGATTTTAGAGTTACAGGAAAAGCTGCGCAATCATGCGGAACCGGGAAAGAGTCATACGGCGAGCAAGCTCACAGCGAAATACACGTTTGATGATATTGTACATATCAGCCAGCCCATGCATCGTGTGGTGTCGCGCTGCAAACAGGTGGCAAAATCTGATTCCTCGGTTATGATATATGGAGAGACCGGAACCGGAAAAGAGCTGCTTGCACAAAGCATTCACAATGCCAGCCGAAGAAAAGACGGATCGTTCTTGGCAATCAACTGCGCGGCGATTCCGGAAAATCTGCTGGAGAGCTTGCTGTTTGGTACAGAAAAGGGTGCGTATACCGGAGCGGAACGCCGTCCGGGACTGTTTGAACAGGCGGATGGCGGCACGCTTCTGCTCGACGAAATCAATTCGATGAATATGGGATTGCAGGCGAAGCTGCTGCGCGTTTTGCAGGAGGGAACCGTGCGCCGCGTCGGTGGCTCGACGGAGATTTCGGTCGATGTGCGCGTTCTGTCCAATACCAATATTCCGCCATATCAGGCAATGGAAGAAAAGAAACTGCGCCGCGATTTATTCTATCGTTTGGGTGTTGTGAATATCACGATTCCGCCGCTGCGCGAGAGAAAAGAAGATATTCCTCTGCTCGTCAAGACGTTTATCATGCAGTGCAATAAAAAGCTGGAGCGAAATATTCGTGACGCAGACCGGCAGGTACTGGACTTGTTTTATGCCTATGACTGGCCGGGAAATGTTCGGGAATTGCAGCACGCAGTCGAACACGCTATGAATGTTCTGCCAGATGAATATTCTATGATTACGGCGGAATATATTCCGGAGCATATCGGCGGTTCTGCGCAACAGAATGTTTCGTCAAAACCGGCGAAGCAAAAGGATTCGTTAGGCAGCACGATAGAAGGTATTGAGTACAATACGATTTGCCGTGTGCTCAAAGAGACCGGCGGAAATATTTCGGAATCAGCACGGATCTTACAGATGAGCCGACAAAAATTGCAGTATCGCATCAAACGGTATCATATCGATGTGCAAAAGCTGCGAGATGATTTGGAATAGTGTGGAATCAGCCTCTCTGTGTGGAGAGGCTGATTTTTTGTCTTAATAACCGAGATCTTCTCCGATGAGAATCAGCTCACAGCGATCCTGCGAGCGCATCGGGCCTTGATGAATGACAATGGCGCGGCAAATGCTGTTCGGTGCTTTGCAGTGATAGCATTTGTCTCCGCCAGCCTTGGTACAGGCCGGAACCGGATCGTCTGCATTGACACAGACTGCGTCGCCGTCTGTGTTTCCGAACAGACGCCATGCGTTTTTCGGTGCGGCGATGTTCTGCGCACGGTCGATGGCGGAAGCCAAATTCGGTGCGATTTTGTTGGTGCCGCACACGAAAAAGACCTGTTTGGGTCCGTACAGGGTTGCAGAAACACGGTTTCCTGCGCCGTCGATGTTGACCACTTCGCCGGTCTCGGAAATGGCATTGGCGGAGGTGATGTATATCTCTGCGTCCTGCACATAGCCGTCACCCTTCCAGTGCCAGTGCACATCCGCGTGCGGCTTTAAGGTGTCGTACAGATTCATTTCATCCAGCGTCATAGAGCCGCCGAACGAGACGGATTTTCCGTCTGTCTGCTGTGCCAGATAGGCAGCAGCCTCGCTGCGGGTCTCAAAATACCGATAGGAAAAGCCGCGCAGTTCAAAGTTTTTTTGTAAACGAGTGAGATCCATAGACAAAAACTCCTTTTCTTGAATAGCTGCCTGTATTGTATCGGATAAACCCATCAATTGCAAGCAGAGATGCATCTGGGTGGGCTGCCACTGACAGCCCACCCAGAAGTGATATTGGAGATGTTTCTTTGAAAGGATATGTTAGTCGTTAGCCAGTTCCTTATAGGTCTCGAAGCGATGCTTTGCATCTGCCTCTGCCTTTTCGTACAGACCGTCTGCCTTCTCCGGGAAGGACAGCTTCAGGGATGCGTAACGGTTCTGACCCTTGATGAAGGTCTGGAACTCACCGTTCGGCTCCTTGGAGTAATCCAGCTGGAACGGGTTCTTGCCCTGCTCTGCCAGATCCGGGTTGTAACGGTACAGCTGCCAGTAACCGGACTGTACAGCGTCCTTCTCAGCTTCCTGAGACAGACCCATGCCGCGCTTCATGCCATGCTCGATGCACGGGCAGTAGCAGATAACCAGAGACGGACCGTCGTATGCTTCTGCTTCGCGGATTGCCTTGAGCGTCTGCGCCTGATCGGCACCCATAGCGACCTGAGCAACGTATACATAGCCGTAGCTCATAGCCATCATGCCGAGATCCTTCTTTCTGGTGGTCTTGCCGCCAGCCTGGAACTTAGCGATTGCGCCGGTTGCGGTAGACTTGGAAGCCTGTCCGCCGGTGTTGGAGTATACTTCGGTGTCGAGAACCAGAACGTTGATGTTCTTGCCGGAAGCGAGAACGTGATCCAGTCCACCGTAGCCGATGTCGTAAGCCCAACCGTCGCCGCCGAATGCCCAAACAGACTTCTTGCTCAGGTATTCCTTGTTCTGACGGATGAAGGCAGCAGCTTCGCTGTTGTCGTCCTTGATTGCCTCGAGCAGTGCGTCGGAAACGGCGCGGGATTCCTCGGAAATGTCGTGCTTCTCCAGATAAGCCTTGGCTGCATCGACAGCGATACCCTGCTCAACCAGAGATTCTACAGAGGACAGAACCTGTGTCTTGACAGCTTCCTGACCGAGCAGATAGCCGTATGCGTACTCTGCGTTGTCCTCGAACAGAGACATTGCCCAAGCCGGGCCGTTGCCGTTCTTGTCGGTGGTGTACGGAGAGGACGGAGTGGAGCCGCCGTAAGCGGAGGAACAACCGGATGCGTTTGCAACATACATGCGGTCGCCGAACAGCTGGGTTACCAGCTTGATGTACGGCGTCTCGCCGCAGCCTGCGCAGGCACCGGAGAACTCGAAGTACGGCTTAGCGAACTGAGAATTCTTGACGGACTTGGCATTGACAGCGTCCTTCTTGATGGTAACAGTGTCTACTGCGTAGGTCCAGTTCGGAGCTTCCTTGAGCTGAGAAGCGAGCGGTGCAAGAGTTAGCGCGCCCTTGTCCTTCATCGGGCAGACATTGACACAGCTCTTACAGCCGGTGCAGTCATACGGGGAAACCTGCATACGGAACTGGTACTTGTCGAGACCAGCGCCCTTTGCGGTAACGGTATCGAAGCCTTCCGGCTTGTTTGCAGCTTCTGCCTCGTCGAGCAGAATCGGACGGATGGCAGCGTGCGGGCAAACATACGCACACTGGTTACACTGGATGCAGGCGGTCATATCCCACTGCGGAACCTCTACTGCGGCGCCGCGTTTCTCGTACTGAGAAGTACCTGCCGGCCAAGTGCCGTCTTCCAAACCGTACTTCATCATCTGACCGACCGTCAGAGCATCGCCCTGCTGGCGGTTCATCGGAGCTACGATCTCCTTGATGAATTCCGGTACATTTTCTTCCTTCGGTGCATCCTCTGCGGTAGCCCAAGACTCTGGGATCTCAACAGCAACCAGCTCGTTGATGCCGTGGTCGATGGATGCGTTGTTCATATCAACGACCTTCTGGCCCTTCTTCTTGAAGTAGGACTTGTAGATCGCTTCCTTCATTTCGGTAACTGCCTGATCAATCGGAATAACGCCGGTCAGGTTGAAGAAGGATGCCTGCAGGATGGTGTTGGTGCGGTTGCCCAGACCCAAGCCGCGAGCGATGTCAATGGCGTTGATGATATACAGCTTTGCCTTTTTCTCATACAGAGCACGCTTCATGGTAGCTGGCAGCTGTGCGTCCAGTTCGTCTGCCGACCACTGGCAGTTGAGCAGGAAGGTACCGCCTTCCTTGAGGCCTGCAACCATGTCGTACTGATGAACGTAAGACGGATTATGACATGCAACAAAGTCTGCTGCGGTTACCAGATATGGGGAGCGGATCGGGTTCTTACCGAAACGCAGATGAGACTGAGTCAGACCGCCGGACTTCTTGGAGTCGTATACGAAGTATGCCTGGCAGTACAGGTCTGTCGCATGACCGATGATCTTGATGGAGTTCTTGTTTGCGCCGACAGTACCATCGGAGCCCATGCCCCAGAATACTGCGGAGGTCAGACCGTCGGTGGACAGCTTCGGCTCTTCTACGCGCGGCAGGGACGTATGGGTGACATCATCCACGATGCCGATGGTGAAGTTGTTCTTCGGCTTGTCCTGCTTCAGGTTTTCAAATACAGAAACGATCTGGCCCGGTGTGGTGTCCTTGGAGGACAGACCGTAACGGCCGCCGACAATCGGGATATCGCTGCCGATTTCCTTGAAGATGGAGCAGACGTCCTGATACAGCGGTTCGCCCATAGCGCCCGGCTCCTTAGTGCGGTCAAGAACAGCGATCTTCTTGACGGTCTTCGGCAGAGCCTGGAAGAAGTGCTTCGGGGAGAACGGACGGTACAGATGCACGTTAATCATACCGATCTTTTCGCCCTTGCTCATCAGGAAATCAACGGCTTCGGAAGCGGTCTCTGCGCCGGAACCCATCAGGATGATGACGCGTTCTGCATCCTCTGCGCCGTAGTAATCAAACAGCTTGTGCGGGCGGCCGGTAATCTTGCCGACCTCGTTCATGTAATGCTCAACAGCGTCCGGAATAGCAGCAACCTTGGTATTACATGCTTCACGACACTGGAAGAAGATGTCCGGGTTTACGGTGGTGCCGCGGGTTGCCGGATGCTCCGGATTCAGCGCGTGCTTGCGGAATGCCTTGAGAGAGTCCATGTTGACCAGCGGACGCAGATCCTCATAGTCCAGCGCCTCAATCTTCTGAATTTCGTGAGAGGTACGGAAGCCATCGAAGAAGTGCAGGAATGCCATGCGCTGGTCAATGGCGGTCAAATGAGCGACAGCACCGAGATCCATAACCTCCTGAGGAGAGGAAGATGCCAGCATGGCAAAACCGGTGTTGCGGACTGCCATAACGTCGGAGTGGTCACCGAAGATGGACAGTGCGTGAGCGGACAGGGTACGAGCGGAAACGTGGAATACGCCCGGAAGCATCTCGCCTGCGATCTTGTACATGTTCGGAATCATGAGCAGCAGACCCTGCGAAGCCGTGTACGTGGTGGTCAGAGCACCAGACTGAAGAGAACCATGTACGGTACCGGATGCGCCGCCTTCCGACTGCATCTCTACAACGTGTACCGGCTGACCGAATAAGTTCTTCTTGCCGTTTGCTGCCCACTCATCTACGTGCTCAGCCATCGGAGAGGACGGGGTGATCGGGTAGATGCCCGCAACTTCGGTAAATGCGTAAGAAATGTACGCAGCTGCCTGGTTGCCGTCCATAATTTCGATTTTCTTAGACATACAATTCATCTCCTAAAATCAAACAGGATTCAATATTGATTACAAAGGGTATTTAAGTTGACTACAATTCATTGACTCTTAGTCAACGTTTCATTGCCTGAATTATACTGACTTGCAGTCACTGTGTCAATGCATAAATCACCTTTTCTCTAAAACAGACAAAATATTTTTTGTTTTGTTGTGCAAGATGCATAATCTGTGCGCGGAGAGAACAGAGGACGAAAAAATCCCGGTTGACAGCGCGCAGAACAGGGTGTATATTGGTAATACCATTTGAAACGGATAAAAATGTTACATTTTGGCATAAAAAGAAAAGGGGTGATGCGCTTTGAAAGGCAACGCGGAAACGGGGAAAAAGAAGTCTGTGCGCGCAGCAAAGACCGTTGCGGTAAAGCCGACCAAGCGACAGCTGCAGGCCATGGAGACCAAAAACAAGATTTACAAAGCAGCAATAGAAGAAATCAACAAAAAAGGCTTTAACAACGTCAATATTGAGGACATCACAACGGCGGCCAATGTGGCAAAGGGCTCGTTCTACACGCACTTTGAGTCCAAGGAAGCGTTGGTGTTCTATACGTTTGAGCGCTCGGACAAGCTGTACAAGGAGGCGTACCAGAAGGTACAAAACCGCAGCTTTTTGGATACACTTCCATGCTTTGTGGGATGCTGTTACGAAGAGTACGAGAAGCGCGGCAAGGGCATCATCCGCGCGATTATCTCCAATTACTTCAACACAGATGAAAATCTGTTTTACAACAAAGACCGGGAGCTGTACAAATGTCTGTATCAGATCGTCGAGCACGGAAAGCAAGAGGGCGTGCTGGATAAAGAGACCGACAGCGACAGCTATGTCAAGATTCTGCTGTCCACCATGATCGGCATTGAAGTGCTCTGGTGCTTCGATGACAGAGACCGCAGTCTTGCCGAAATGATGGTCAATGCCATCCGCATTACCGCCAAGGGCATGGTGTGCGACGCAAACGGCAAATAATACCTGAGAAATGGAACAGCCTTCCGATACGGAACCAAAATCCGTGTTGGAAGGCTGCTTTTTGGTGCTTTTTACGGGAAATGCGGAATTATTTCAAACGTGTTTGTTGATATGCACAAGAAAGTTTGGCTTTTTTTGTGGGAATTTACCTCTTTACAATTGGCGGGTTGGAAAGTATAATGACCTCAGGTCAATGACCAAGGGTCAACGAAAGAGAGCGCACCCGATCATTGCAAACATTGTATTGTTGTAGAGAGGCCGGAACATCCGGCTGCAATTTGAAGGAGGAACTAACAATGGATATGAGTTATCTGAAGGACATGCCGATCGCGGTTCTGGGCGGCGGCGCTGTAGGCAAGACGATGGCTGCTGACTGTGCACTGGCTGGCAAGGAAGTTCGCCTGTGGGATCAGCCGAGATTTGCTAAGACCAATTTCCTCAACATTGAAAAGACCGGTATCACCCTGAGCGGCAACCAGTTCAGCTTCTTCGGTTATCAGCGCAGAGGCATCGCACACGTTGCTCTGGCTACCGACGATCTGGCAAAGGCTGTCAAGGGCGCAGGCATCATCATCGTTGCTGCTGTAGCTCTGGGCCATGAGGCAATTTTCCGTGAGCTGATTCCGTTGCTGGAAGACGGTCAGGTCATTCACATCCTGCCGGATAACTGTGGCACCTTCGTATTCCGCAAGCTGATGCGTGAGATGGGCTGCACCAAGGACGTTGTTGTCGGCGCATGGTACACTGCTCCGTACGGCATCCGCGTGGTACGCCGCGGTGGCGTTGTCACCAACGAATGCAAGGTAGAGGACCGTATCACCACCATCCGTGGCTGCGCTCTGCCGATGAAGGACAACGACAGATTCATGGCTTCCGCTTACTACATCCCGGCATTCGGTGCAATCATCGACGCTGAGGGCGAAGTTACCATCTCCAAGAAGGGTGAAGAGTTCCACCACGGCTTCGTAGAAGGCAACACCGTACTCGACATCAACCTGTCCAACGTAAACCCGGTTATCCACGTTCCGGGCACCATCCTGGCAGTTTCCACCATGCAGAACTTTGACACCGTTCTGGGTCAGAACAAGGCAAACTACTCCCTGTACGCATTCGGCGCTTGCCCGGCAATCGCTGAGGTTCAGGCTAAGTTCTGGGAGGAAGAGAAGGCACTGGCTAAGGCTATGGAAGTTGGCCTGTGCACCGTAAACTATGAGGACTTCTTCTCCCGTACCACCATGTACGGCAAGGAATACATGGGTCCGGACTTCGCAGTACCGTACGAAGAGAACTACCAGAACTTCTGGGGCGACGGTCCGTTCGATCTGGAGAACCGTTACATCACCGAGGACGTTCCGGTTGGCTGCTACCTGATGAGCCAGCTCGGCAAGAAGTACGACGTTCCGACTCCGATCATCGACTCCATGATCCTGCTGGCATCCACCATGCTCAAGCGCGATCTGGCTGGCGATTCCAAGTGGACGCTGGAGTACCTCGACATCGACCATATGACCCACGACCAGCTGCAGGCTTACCTGCGCGAGGGCACTTACACCCCGAAGGCATAATCGACGGTCGATTCTCTGCATAGGAATTTTGGTATCCGGACAGCGTGCGCTGTCCGGATACCTGTAAAACAAACCAACTTTCATCAAAACCAAAGATACTTTATCTTAAACAAATTTTGTTCGTAACGCATCAATTGAAACCAAACTTGATATTTGGCAAGCACATCGGCGGGTTTGCTGCCATGGTATCGTTCTTAATTTAAAACCACCTATCTCAAGTACCCTGCGGAATGTAACACCCTTTGCATTCCGCAGATACTTTTCTGGCGGAGAGCGGCGGCGGAAAATGACGAAGGATACTGTGTGCAAAAAAACTTGCATGGTATGCAAAATATTTTGCGGATGAAATTTTGCGGGTAAAGTGCTGAGAAGTTTTGCCGAAAGTTGGTTATTTTATACAAAAAATAGAAGATTTGTCGTCAGATTCCATAAATTCAGCGGCGGAATTTTGAACAATTGATATGAGAACCTGCAAAATCCATGTGTCTGCCAATTGGAGAGATTTCATAGAGAATTCCTGCAAAAACGAGATTTTGCGGTGAAGTTGCATAAAAACCAATGCGTTTTCTTGGAGAAAATCACGAAAAATCAGGTTTTTGTGTGCAATTTCTCGAATTGGCATGGGATTTGCATGTATATCAGTAAAGAGATACGACAAAGAAAAGCAGAGAAGAAAATCGAAGGAGGAACTTTTTATGGCTAAGGAATACATGAAGAGAATCGAAGCACTGCGTCAGCAGTATCTGGCAACCCGCGTTGACATGGACGTGTACAATGCCAAGTATCTGACCGAAGGCTTTAAGGAATCGGAAGGCGAGCCGTGGATCATTCAGAAGGCAATCGGCTACCGCCACATCTGTGAAAAGAAAAACGTATATATTCAGGACAATGAGCTTCTCGTTGGCGGCGTAGGCTTCAAGCCGCGTGCCGGCATCCTGTGTGCAGACAGCTCCGCAGGCATCATTGCGGACGAGCTGGACACCATCTCTACCCGTAAGTTTGACCCGTTCTATCTGAGCGAGGAAGGCAAGAAGATCTACACCGAAGAGGTCAAGGATTATTGGACCAACAAGTGTCTGCTCGACCGCTGGAAGAAGATGACGCCGAAGGACATGCAGACCATGAAGGACAACGGCGCGATCTTTATTGACCGCAAGGCTGTTCGCGGCTACGGCGAGACCACCGTGGATTGGCGCATGATTCTGAACAAGGGCATTGGCGCAATTCGCGACGAGGCAAAGGAAAAGCTCGCAGCTCTGGACGATTCGGTACCGGGCGATCTGGAAAAGAGCTTCTTCTATCGTTCGGAAATCATCGCAGCGGATGCGGTCATTCATCTGGCACACCGTCACGCGGATCTGGCGGAACAGCAGGCCGCTTCCTGCACCGATGAGAAGCGCAAGGCAGAACTGCTCAAGATTGCAGAAGTAAACCGCCATGTTCCGGAGTTCCCGGCACGCAACCTGTATGAGGCAATGCAGTCCCTGCTGACGTATGAATATGCATGTTTCATGGAGCAGAATGCATCTTCGTATAACATCGGCCGTCTGGATCAGTACTTCTATCCGTACTACAAGGCAGATAAGGAAGCTGGCATCATCACGGACGATGACGCACAGGAGCTGTTCGACTGCCTGTGGATTAAGATCGCAGAAATGTCCCTGTTCCAGGACGAAGTAACCGCACAGTATGCAGCAGGCTACTGCATCACCGTACAGACCAGCTGCGGCGGCATCAACGAGTACGGCGATGACGCAACCAACGAGCTGTCTTACATGATGATTCAGGCAACGATGGACGTTAAGTTCAAGGAGCCGAACCTCGCTGTCACTTACAGCATGGCAAAGAATCCGGATGCGCTGCTGCACAAGGCAGTAGAATCCATCTCGATGGGTCTGACCATGCCGGCGATTTACTCCAACGATGTAGGTATCCGCATGATTCTGAACAAGGGCATTCCGCTCTCCGAGGCTTGGGACTGGAACCCGTGCGGCTGCGTAGAGACTAACGTATCCGGCAAGCTCAAGGAGTACACTGATATTGCCGACATCAACATGGGCGCTATGGTAGAGTTCGCACTCAATGACGGCAAGAGCCGCATCACCGGCGAGCAGGTATCCGTTCACACCGGCGATCCGCGTGAATTCAAGACTTTTGATGACTTCTTCCAGGCAGTCATGAAGCACATTGATTATGCAGTAGACGTTATCACCTCCGGCAACCAGCTGCTTGATTATCTGTCCATGAACTATCGTCCGGTTCCGGTTCTGTCCATGGGCTTCCCGCACACCATGGAAGCTGGCAAGGACTACAGCCAGCCGGGCGGCGCCAAGTATTCCGTTGGCGGCGGCGTTATCACAGTAGGTCAGGCAGATATTGTCAACTCTGTAGCTGCTGTCAAGTATCTGGTATACGATGAAAAGAAGTGCACGATGGATGAGCTGGTCAAGGCTCTGGACGCTGACTTCGTTGAATATGAAGATATTCAGAAAATGTGCCTCGATGCACCGAAGTACGGCAACGACGATGAGCGCGCAGACTTCTGTGTCGGCGAGATCTTCTCTCACGTTGTCGATCAGTTTGAGACCTATGAAACCGCCTTTGGCAAGATGACCTGCGGTATGCTGCCGGTATCCGGCAATACACCGATTGGTCAGTGGGTAGGCGCTCTGCCGTCCGGCAGAAATGCAAAGACCCCGTTGACAGATGGTATCGGCGCAACCGGCGGCACGGACGTCAATGGCCCGACCGCACTGCTCAAGTCGGTTTCCCGCATTCCGCACGCACGCTATACGCAGGGCACACAGCTCAACATGAAGTTTGAGCCGGAAATGCTCAAGGGCGAAAACGGCATTGCACACGGCATGAACATGATTAAGACCATGAGCATGTTGGATGTCTATCACGCACAGATCAACTGCGTTGACCGCGACACGCTGGTAGACGCACAGGTACATCCGAAGGAGCACAGAGATCTGCTCATCCGCGTAGCAGGCTACACGGCATTCTTCGTTGAGCTGTCCAAGGAGACACAGGACGAAATTATCGGTCGTACCGAGATCAATAACTGGGCTGGCGGCTGTGGCTGCTAAGCACGCATAAAACAAGTTAGAGAAAAAACCACAAGGAGGCACACGCAATGAGCGTTCCAACCATTTACGATGCAGATAGAAAAGGCACCGTGCTGCGTATTGAGCGGTCGTCCGTTCATGACGGCCCGGGACTTCGTACCGTATTGTTTTTGAAGGGATGCCCATTGCGGTGCCAGTGGTGTTCCACACCGGAAAGCCAGAAATTCGAGATTGAGACGAGTGATACCTATTCGTATGGCTCTGTCATGACCGTACAGGACGTGATGCGCGAGCTGCGCAAGGATTCCTTGTTCTTCTTTATCTCCACCGGCGGCATTACCTTATCCGGCGGCGAGATTTTGGCACAGCCGGACTTCGCACGGGCGGTTCTTCGGAACTGCCGCGCAGAATGTATGCACACGGCGATTGAGACGTCGTTCTTTGCGCCGTGGGAGACGGTCAAGAGCATTTTGCCGTATGTCAATTTGGCGTTTGTCGATATGAAGTTTTTCTCCAATGACCTGCACAAGCAGTATACCGGCGTGGACAATGAGTTAATCAAACAGAACCTGCTGGCAACCAATGAGGTGGAGGACAAGTTCCAGCTCGTTGTCAGAACACCGATTATTCCGGGGCTCAATGACTCGGAAGAAGAGCTATGTAAGATCGGCGAGTTCTGCACCAAGCTGAAAAAACTCAGTTATGTGCAGCTGCTGCCGTATCATAAGCTCGGAACGGCAACCTATGATAAGCTGGGCAGAACCTATCAGCTGCCGGACATCAAAAGCCCGACACCGGATCAGATGGCAGGCTATGTAAAGATTATCGAGCGATATGTAGAAAATGTCATTTTCTAATAAGCAGATATAGACACTGTTCACGCATTGGGAGATGCAGCCGCGTCGGAACCGAAGTATGCGAGTCGAACAGTGTCTATCTCGGCTGTACACACACTTTTTTTGATTTAGGATGGTGGAGCATAATGGATCAGAAAGTTAATATTCATGTATTTTATGAATGCAAGGGAGAACACACGCACGAGTATCCGCAGATCCTTGTGCCCCTGCAGGAGCCGATGAAAATCAGCATCGGCAAAATGGAATATGAAGTGACGCCGCAGGAGCTTTGCTTTATCCCGACGGGAATGCTGCATCAGTGCAATTATTATGGCAAGCTGCTGGCGATCAATTTGTCCGATGATATGGCGGACAGCGGAGAAGTTGTCTTGATTTCCAATCCGCTCATTATCTCTATGCGCGGACAGATTGTGCAGCTCGTGGAGCTGATTCAGGCCGAGCTGGAGCAAAATCCGGAGAGCACAGCGGTTCGGCATTTGTACAAGTATTTGTATAGCAAGCTGATGGAGAACTGTGCAGCACCGTCTATTCAGTACATCAATGAATATTATCATCTGCCGATTACGGTAGATCAGCTGGCTAAGATTGAAAACTACAACGTGACCTATTATTGCGATTGGTTTAAGCAGCAGACAGGACTTTCTCCGAGCTTTTATCTGCGCAATACGCGCATTCAGCGGGCAAAGGAGCTGCTTGTGACGACCAATTTCAGCGTGATGGAAATTGCTGTTATGGTAGGATACAGCAGCAATTCGACATTTACACGAGCCTTTCACAATGTCACTGGTATGACGCCAAAGGCATACCGCGAGTGTCCATGTTTTAAGAAGACGGTCAGTGTTGTATAATACAGAAAATATAGTCAATTTATGATTATATGATATTTGCAAAGAAAGAGGATGATACCCATGATGACCAAAGAACAGTATATTGAGTCCCTGCGCAAGCTGCATCTCAATCTGT
>CAVAJF010000030.1:0-52014 GCA_963588905.1 Eggerthellaceae bacterium | reverse complement strand
ATAGGGCCCTTATAGGGCCTGGTCAAACCACCGGTTCAACCGGTGGTTTTGATTATTTTGGTATGGTATACGAATGCATATCGCATTTTTCTAGCGTTAACAGCTGGATTTTTTTCTCTATTCCACCCGCATAGCCTGTTAGACTTCCGTTTGCGCCGACAACTCGATGGCAGGGGATGAGAATAGAAATCGGGTTATGACCGACAGCACCGCCGACCGCCTGCGCAGACATGCGGGAAATTCCTTGCTTCTGGGCAATTTGTCGTGCGATTTCTCCATACGTGGTTGTATGTCCGTAGGGAATCTGTAATAGAATCTCCCAGACAGACTGCTGAAACGCCGATCCGATCGGGTGCAATGGCGGCAGAAAATCCGGTCGCATCCCGCGAAAATAGAGATCCAGCCAGCGCTTTGTATCTGTCAAGACGAACGTTTCTCGTTCTTGGTATTCTGCATCGAGAGAGCGAGCAAAATACTTTTGCTCTTCAAACCAAGCGCCGGTTAAACCGATGGCATCAGCAGCCAACAGCATGTTTCCTAGAGGAGATATATATTGTGTGGTGTACATCATGCAAATCAATCCACCTTTTTCTTTTAGTATAGCGTGGTTTGATGATTCGCGCAAGTAAAATGATACCGCTCTATCCTGTTCTTCGGAATAAGTTTTTAAATGATAAAAAATGTCAAGTGCATAAAATAGGAAATAGTTGTTGACAAATAAAAACAAAACATGCTACTATAAAATCAACAAAAATAAATATTTTAACAACTGTTTTTTGGTGATTATTTTGAAAGAGAGGGATTCTATGCATCAGATTCAAATGAAAGAAGTATTCCGCAAGCCATTTTTTATTCTGTTCGCTGTAGGCTCTCTTTTGTCATTGATTGTCTCACAAGTGTGTATTTTTCTTGCTACAGAAGATAGAGTTAGTACATATGCATCTATGTATGCCATCTTTTTACTCTGCAAGTACTGGGTGTATATCTGCATTGCACTAACAATCTTTGCATATTTGTGTTTGGCGGATTCACATACACGAGATGTCGATGAGACCATTGCAGCATATAAGGGCGGAAAATATTATCAGCGGTTTTGCGTCAAATATTTTATTGTCGGTGCAGTTGTTTTACAGCTATTGATGCTGGCTTTATACTGGTTTGCATTTCGGACGATGGAGCACTTTGCCGACCTGTTTCCGGCACTGTTCACCATGTATATCTGCAATATTTTTCTGCCTTTTCTTGTGTGTTTACTGGCGGCGAGCTTTTTTGCTTGCTGGAACAACCAGATTCGAGGCGTTACCGGTCTGATTATCTTTTTGGTTTTGGTCAGCCCTCTGTCAGAAATTCTTGTCAATGGAGATAAGCCCAACAGTATTGTAGAGCGGATTATCTATGCCGTTCGACACGTATTCGGCTTTTTCTATGAAAGTTCTTCTTGGGAACATAACGCACAAATTGGACTACAGACTGAATGGACACGATTTGCCTCGCAGTTTTTCTGGATTTTTTTGTTTCTCGGATTGCTGTTCTGGAATACCCATAAAAAGAAGAGAGCAATATCTGTCATATCTCTGGCAGTCAGTGTTCTGCTGTTAGTTTATACCAGCTTACCTGCAAGCACCTATCATTTTAATAGTAGACTCCTTTCGGATGAATACACTTACGGAAGAAAAGCAACGAGCACAAGTGAGACCGCAGTTTCACAAGCAGAAAAATTAAAGAATATTGGGTATACGATTAAGGACTATCAACTGCAAGTGACCTGCAATCGGCAATTACAGGTTTCCGGCACGATGCAGCTGCAGGCGCAGAAACAGATGGATGCGTTTGTCTTGACTTTATATCGTGGATATACAGTCAAAAATTTGCAATGTGCAGATGGCACACCGCTGGATTGGTCTGTAGACGGAGACTATATTACCATTCACACTGCGCAGCCGGTCACGCAGCTTGCTATTTCTATGGAATACGCAGGCTATCACGATATTTACTACAGCAATCGAAATGGTGCTATGCTGCCCGGATGGCTGCCGTGGTATCCGATGGCAGGAGAACATACCGTTTGGTTGAAAAACAGTCAGGAAACAGCAGCGATAATCTATGGATATAACACTTATAATCGCATTGAACAGGCAAATATTCAACTGCAAGTCGATGCACCGTTTACTTATGTGACAAATCTGGAACAGATTGACGAAAACACGTATCGCGGAACCAGCGATAGCATCACATTGATCGGTGGGTATATCGAAAAAATAGATGAATCTCCTTTGGCGAATATTGTGCTCTTTGATAATGGCTATCCGACTGACAACGACTACATTGCTCAGTACAAACAGTTTTATCAAAGAGTATATACGGCATTTGATGTGTATGGAATTGATAAATCGGTAATTGACAACAAAAAGATGATTACAACATCTTATGATATGAGTCGTACAACGCAAAATAATCATATCGGAATCTTTTCAGACTACATTCTTTACGGCAATACACCTGACTGCATGTTCCAAGATCTTACAGATAATATTTTATTGAAAAAATGTGGCACATGCAATTTGGCAACCAGTTTGGGAGCTGGATTTGGATTCGATGAGTCTCCACAAGATACCTGGGATTACTGGTATGCGCTTTATGGAGATACCTCGGATATAGAGCAGGTAAATTACTCCAAAACAGACCTACAGATCATTTCTCTCATCTTGGCGGCGCATGAAGTGGATCGTGGGTCTGAGTTGGTAAAGGATTTGGCAAAATACGCATTTTCTGACCATGACGAGAGCAACGACGATGCATTTATAAAGGAGATGAACCAAAAATATGGTGCGAATTGATGGAATTACCAAAAAATACGGAAAAGCAACAGTATTGGATCAGGTGTCCTTTGAATTGGACTGCTCGACATACGGCCTTTTAGGCCCGAACGGAGCGGGTAAAACCACGCTGTTTCGTATCATGACGCGACTGATTTCGTCGAACAGCGGTACCATTACCATAGATGGCAGAGAAAAAGAATTGTCTATTGGGTATCTGCCGCAGAAATTCGGTGCTTTTCGTTCCTTAACTGCTCGCGAACAGCTCTTGTACTTTGCAAAACTCAAACAGCGCAAGCATGACAACATCAACTGGGAAGAAGAGGTTGACCGCGCGTTGGAGCTTACCAACTTGACCGATGAAAAGGATAAAAAGTGCGGAAAATTGTCCGGCGGCATGGTACGGCGTTTGGGAATCGCACAGGCAATTTTGGGCAAGCCAGATTTGATTTTGCTGGACGAACCGACAGTCGGTTTGGACATCGAAGAACGGGCACGGTTAAAAGATGTGCTGCTGCAGCTGCGCGGCACTTGCTCCATGATGATTTCCAGCCATATCGCGGAAGATATTGCGTCAACCTGCCTGCAAACCATCGTTCTGGACAAGGGAAAGGTGATTTATTCCGGAGAAGTAGAACAATTGACGCAGTTTGCGCAGCAGCATGTATGGAAGCTGTCTGAGCAGGATTACAGCAAACATTTTCGGGCGTTTAAGCAAATCGGTCACGTAGAAGATCGAGACGGAAAACGCTGGCTAAAGGTTCTCTCTTTGAAAGAGCAGCTGCCGGAAGACGTTTTAGCTCAGCCGGTCGTTCCTCAGCTGGAAGATGGGTATCTGTACTTACTCGCAAAGGAGAAATCCATATGAGACGAATTTTTTCTCTGCTCGTGTATCCGAAGCGGCAGATATTGGTGCGGCAGGGAATCTCTGCTGCGCTGGTATATCTGTTTTTGCTGCCGTATCAGATGCATCGTTTGCAAACATGGGGAGAGATGTCGGCCTCCAGAGAAATTTTTAAAACCGATCAGCTGTTTTTGCCGTTGTTGCTGCTATGGTCACTGTTTCAATTTTTCCTGCCGGTATATCAATCCGGTACGAAAGAAGTCTTGCAGTCCCTGCGTCATCCGATAACTTCCGCGACATTGCTTCTGTTGTTTATACAGCAAATGATTTATTTGCCGTTATACATTTGGACGTATGTATCCCTGCCGCATTTTTCGTATATTTCCGGCATCTTAGTGTTTCAACTAGTGTGCACGGCAGTCCTTTTTGCAGCAGCCTTACAGCTGTTCGGATCGCCTATCATTAACATGGGTGTGGGAGTAGCATATATCGGCGTATCTGCACCAATGGCAGAGAGTATGATTCCGTTATTGTTTCGCCCGAATCGGTTGTCGGATGGTTTTATGTTGGATTATTGGATCATATATGGCGGAATTTTGTGCCTTCTCGTTGTATTCCTCGCCGTGAAATATCGGTTAGGCAGACCCAAACAAGCAAGATAAAAGGCAGGCAGGGACAATTGTCCCTGCCTGCTTGTACTATATATACATTATAATGTATACAGCTTATTCGTACAGAGGGAACTGCTTGGTCAGTGCCAAAACGCGAGCGGAAACCTCGTCTTTCTTTGCCTCATAATCGAAGATGCAGTCAGCAATACAGTCTGCGATAATCTTCATCTCAGCAACACCCATGCCGCGCGTTGTGACAGCTGGCGTACCCAACCGGACACCGGATGTAATAAAGGGACTGCGCTTTTCGCCCGGTACGGTGTTTTTGTTCGCTGTAATATGGACAGAATCCAGACGCGCTTCCAAGTCCTTGCCGGTACAAGCTTCATCGGTTAAATCCACGAGTAACAGATGATTGTCCGTGCCGCCGGAAACCAGCTTGACACCTCGCGCCTGTAACTGCTCTGCCAAAGCCTTCGCATTTTCGACGATGCGGCGTGCATATGTCTGGAACTCCGGCTTGAGTGCTTCTCCGAAGCATACTGCCTTTGCTGCAATCACATGTTCCAGCGGGCCGCCCTGCGTACCCGGAAATACTGCGGAATTGATGCGCTTTGCCAGAATTGCATTGTTGGTCAAAATCAAGCCGCCACGTGGGCCGCGAAGGGTCTTATGTGTTGTCGTTGTGACAACATCCGCGTAAGGAACCGGATTTTGATGCTGTCCGGCAGCAACAAGACCGGCAATGTGTGCCATGTCTACCATGAGATAGGCACCATATCCGTGGGCAATTTCTGCCATCTTTTCAAAATCAATGGCGCGCGGATACGCAGAGGCACCGGCGACGATCAGCTTCGGACGATGCTTTTTTACGGCCTTTTCCAATTCCTTGTAGTCGATCAATCCATCGTCATTGACGCCATACGAGACAAAATGATAGTTTTTACCGGACATATTGACCGGCGAGCCGTGGCTCAGATGACCACCCTGCGACAAATCCATGCCCATTACGGTGTCACCAAGATTTAACAGAGCAAAATATACGGCGAGATTGGCCTGTGCACCGGAATGCGGCTGAACATTGGCGTACTTCGCACCGAACAGCTTACAAGCACGCTGAATAGCTAGCGTTTCCACCTTGTCTACAAACTGACAGCCGCCATAGTAGCGCTTGCCCGGAAGGCCTTCGGCATATTTATTGGTCAGTACGCTGCCCATCGCAGCCATAACAGCAGGGGAGACGATGTTTTCGCTGGCAATCAGCTCGATATTTTCGCGCTGACGTCCTAATTCTTCCTGCATGAAGCCGCCAAGTTCGGGATCAACGGTAGAAATCATACCAATAGAATCGATCATTTCGCTGTACATGTGAATACCTCCATAACGTTTGAATAAAAATGAAAAACAGAGACACATGCACCTGATGTACTCAAGTGTATGTGTCTCTGTTCATGAACCTGAAAGATTCTTTCTCAATGGAGAAATTGCTTCTTCGGTGTCCCCATTGACTTTCCAGAGTGCTGTCCAAAAACGGTCCTGTTTGCCTGAGAGTTTTATGCCCCTTCGGCGCTGCATGATTGCAGGCTCTCCCGTTTTCTTCGTCCAGCGTTTCGCTTTTATGCATGATACCTGACGTGGTATCTGTTTGATTTCACTTTAGCACGAACAAAATAAAATTGCAAGAAAAAATAAGGGGAAATTCATAGAAAAGCCAATATTTTCGCATGATGCACATAAAAATACAAAAATATGCAAATTATTTATAGATATTATCTATTTACAAAGAGAAGAAATCTTCGCTATAATGCATGGCGTAGAGCAACGGGGCTTGACACAAAAACGTGTCGAGTCTCATTTTTTTATCTTATTTTTGCGAAGTGTATTACCACTCATTACACTTTTGGGTAAAAGCGAACTTTCCATATGTTTTTTCAAAGGCGAGAAAACGACTCTCGCTTTTGTTGCCGAAATAGATAACATCCCGCTCATTTTTCTGCGGCAGCAGTTGATGATAGATTTGGCATCCGACACCCTTTGCCGGAAAAAACATCACGAAGGAGAACGAATATGTTAGAAGCTTTTTCCAATCTCATCGCACGAATAGACGGATATGTGTGGGGACCTGTCATGCTGGTTATTCTGGTGGGAACAGGCATATATCTCACGCTGCGAACCAAGTTTTTGGTTTGGCGCAATTTACCCTTTTCCATTCACTCTACGTTGTCAAAAGAAGCTCGTCAGACAGATAGCGGTTCCGGTGATGTATCACCGTTCGCTTCTCTGTGCACAGCGTTGGCGGCAACCATCGGTACGGGCAATATTGCCGGTGTCGCGTCTGCTCTAGTAGCAGGTGGCCCGGGTGCACTGGTTTGGATGTGGATTTCTGCCGGATTTGGCATCACTTCTAAATTTACGGAGTGTGCATTGGCAGCAAAATATCGCATATACAACGAAAAAGGAGAAGTTCTCGGCGGCTCCATGGTATCTATGGAGCGCGGCATTCCCGAAGTGTATGGAAAGAAAGCCGTAAAGCCGGCAAAGATTCTGGCGGTTTTGTTTGCAACATTTGCTGTCGGTGCTTCGTTTGGTATCGGCAACCTGACACAGGGAAATTCGATTGCAGCAGCATTCCATTCTGTTTGCGGCGCACCGATGGTCGTTGTCGGCGTTATCGTCGGTATTGCTACATTTTCGATTGTTCTCGGCGGCTTAAAGACCATTTCCAAGGTTTCCTCTTTCTTGGTGCCGATTATGGCTGTTCTATATTTTGTCAGCGCATTGATTGTCGTTCTGGCACATATCACCGCTGTTCCGGCAGCATTGATTACGATGTTTCGCATGGCGTTTTCTGTCAAGGCAGTCGGCGGTGGCATCGCCGGAAGTGTTGTCGCCTCTATGATGCAGGCGATGAGCAAGGGCGTAGCACGCGGATGTTTTTCTAACGAAGCCGGTATGGGTTCTGCGGCATTTACAGCAGCTGCTGCAACAACAGATAATCACGTGCGTCAGGGCTATATCAGCGGAACAGGTACATTCTGGGATACGTTTATCGTGTGCTCGATTACCGGACTGGCCATCTTAACTTCCGGCGTGATGGAACAGGCAATTGTCAACGGTGAAGTTGTTTTGACGGGTGCCAATTTGACCATCGCAGCCTTTGAGACAACTATTGGACCGATCGGCGCATGGCTTGTCGCAGGCTCACTGGCTCTGTTTGCCTTTTCCACTATTCTTGGTTGGGAATATTACGGCGAAAAGGCACTGGAATATTTGACTTCCTCCACGAAAATGACGATGATTTATCGTGTTTTATTTTCCTTCGTTGCGTTTCTCGGATGCATCACAGCATTTGATCTGGCGTGGAACATTTCAGATGTTTTAAATGCCCTGATGATTATCCCGAATGCCATTTGCATGTGGCTGCTGATCGGGCCGCTTGTGAAGGATATGGAAGTTTTTCAGAAGGAAAAGATTGCATCTAAGCAGGCGAAAAACACGCAGAAGCGCAGAACAAAGGCAGTTCATGCAATAGAAAAGCTGTAATTCAGTTAAAAAATCTTTATTTTATATTTTGCTCCAATTCAGAAAGGATGGTTGCATCATGGAATTAAAAACTCCACTTTATGACACGCATGTTGCCGCAGGCGGCAAGATTGTACCGTTTGCCGGTTATCTGCTTCCGGTCGAATACGGTACGGGAATTTTGAAGGAACACATGGCAGTCCGCACGGCCTGCGGCCTGTTCGATGTTTCCCATATGGGAGAAATTGTCCTGAAGGGCTCCGGCGCACTGGCAAGCATCAATCACCTCATGACCAATGATTACACGAGCTTGCAAATCGGTCGTGTTCGCTACTCTACTATGTGCAATGAGAACGGCGGTGTCGTGGATGATTTGATTATCTACCGAACAGGGGAGGAAGAATATCTGATCGTTGTCAATGCAGCAAACTGTGAAAAAGACGATGCACACATTCGTGCCAATCTGCTGCTAAATACCGAAATGAAAAATATTTCGAGTCAGGTAGCACAGCTCGCTTTGCAGGGACCAAAGTCCACGGAAATCTTGCAAAAGCTCGTAGAAAAGGAGAAAATACCTGTAAAGTATTATTCCTTTACTCCTGATGTTTTAATCAATGGAATTCCTTGTTTGCTCTCACAGACCGGATATACCGGAGAGCTTGGCTATGAACTGTATTGTCCAGCTGAACAGGCTGCAAAATTGTGGGATACCCTGATGGAAGCAGGAAAAGAATATGGCTTAATTCCATGTGGACTGGGCGCAAGAGATACCCTTCGTCTGGAGGCTACCATGCCGTTGTACGGTCACGAGATGGATGACACCGTCACACCGTTGGAGACCGATTTGAAGTTCTGCGTCAAGATGAACAAGCAGGAATTTATTGGCAAGGAAGCAATGGAACGACTGGGAACACCGGCGCGAATGCGCATTGGTTTGAAGGCAACCGGACGCGGCATCATTCGTGAGCATCAGGATGTCTATATGGGAGAAAAGAAAATCGGAACGACGACATCCGGCACGTTCTGTGCATATCTCAACGGATCTTATGCGATGGCATTAGTACAAAATGGATCGGTACGGATCGGTGACACCGTAGAGGTTTTGGTGCGCAAAAGAAAGGTCGCAGCCGAGGTTGTTGCCCTGCCATTTTACAAGCATTCTTAAAAAATTTTTATACGGAGGAACGAAAAATGACTACACCGAAGGAACTGAAGTACAGCAAGACACATGAATGGGTAAAGGAACTGGATGGCGGACTGGTAGAAATCGGTTTGACTGATTTTGCACAGGATGCACTGGGCAGCTTGGTATTTGTCAATCTGCCGGAAGTCGGCGATGACGTAACGATAGGCGAAGCATTGGGCGATGTAGAGTCTGTCAAGGCGGTATCTGATGTCTATTGTCCGGTCAGTGGAACGGTAGCGGAAATCAACGAGGAACTGCTCGATGCACCGGAAAAGATCAACGAAGCACCATACGAAGCATGGCTGATTCGTGTAGAAGATGTCACGGAAACCGAAGAACTGTTAGAAGCTGCCGATTACGAAGCTGTTTGTGCTGAGGAGGGTTAATCATGGGAAGCTATGTCCCGAACACAAAAGAGCAGCGCAAGGAAATGCTGCAGGAGATGGGACTTTCCTCTGTGGAACCACTGTTTGCAGCCATTCCGAAAGATATGCGCGTGTCTGAGCTGCATTTGGAACGTGGAAAGAGCGAGCTGGAAGTCCGCGAAATCATGGAAGGACTTGCACAGAAAAACACGAAATATTCGTCCATTTTTCGCGGTGCAGGAAGCTATCATCACTATATCCCTTCCATTGTCAAGACTGTTACATCGCGAGAAGAATTCGTCACAGCATACACACCGTATCAAGCAGAGATCAGCCAGGGATTATTGCAGTCGATTTTTGAGTATCAGACCATGATTTGTGAGCTGACCGGCATGGATGTTTCCAATGCGTCGGTATATGACGGTGCTGTTGCAGCGGCTGAAGCTGTGATGATGTGTCAGGATCGCAAGCACCATGGTGTCGTCGTATCCGGTGCTGTACATCCGCAGGTACAGGAAGTTGTCAAGACCTACTGTGCGAGCCGCAGCATTCCGGTTGTCGTTGTTCCGGCCAAAAACGGTGCATCGGATTTAGAGGAAATGCAGGCTGCTGCTTCTGCTGGCAATGCGTGTATTTTGTTTCAGCAACCGAGCTATTACGGCATGATTGAAGATGCAGAAGCACTGTGCCAGGCGGCGCACGAAGTAGGCGCAAAGGCCATCATGTCGGTCAATCCGATTGCCATGGGCATGTTAAAGACGCCGGGTGAATGCGGGACAGACATCGCTGTCGGAGAAGGGCAGCCGCTCGGCTTGCCGATGGCATTTGGCGGCCCATACTTGGGATTTATGGCATCGACAAAGGCCATGATGCGCAAGCTGCCGGGTCGCATTGTTGGCCAGACAACCGATGCAAATGGAAATAGAGCCTTTGTTCTGACGCTTCAGGCAAGAGAACAGCATATCCGTCGAGAGAAGGCATCCAGCAACATCTGCTCCAATGAAGCACTTTGTGCGCTGACGGCAAGCGTTTACCTAGCTGCCATGGGACCGAAGGGACTTGCGGATTGCGCGTCCCTGTGCTGCAGCAAAGCGCATTATGCAGCACAGCAGCTGACGCAGATTGCGGGCGTTTCTCTTGTCAACAGCGGTGCATTTTTCCATGAGTTTGTCACGACTTGTCCGGTATCCGTGGAAAAAGTACAGGAAGCACTGGCAGAGCACGGCATTTTGGGCGGTCTGCCGGTAGAAAACGGCATTCTCTGGTGTGTCACGGAGACGAACAGTAAAGCGCAAATCGACCGTATGGTTGCAATCGTAAAGGAGGTGTGCGGCGCATGAAACTGATATATGAACGCAGCTGCACAGGACATACCAGCAGCTTGCTTCCGTCCTGCGATGTGCCGGTATACGACCTGCCGCAGAACATGAAGCGTGAAAAAAACGCATATCTGCCAGAAGTCAGTGAAATTGAGCTGGGCAGACATTATACGGAACTTGCCAAGCAGGTGCATGGTGTCAATGACGGTTTTTATCCGCTTGGCTCCTGCACGATGAAGTATAATCCGCGTATCAACGAAGAAATCGCTGCGCTGCCCGGTTTTACGGATATTCACCCGCTTCAGGACGAAGCTTCTGTACAGGGCTGCTTGGAAGTGCTTTCTCGCACAGAAAAGGCACTGACAGAAATCACTGGTATGGATCGAATGACACTGCTTCCGGCAGCCGGCGCACATGGTGAATATACCGGCCTGCTGCTGATTCGCGCCTATCATCTGGCAAATCATGACACCAAGCGTACCAAGATTATCGTACCGGATTCTGCACACGGCACCAATCCGGCAAGCGCCGTCATGGCGGGCTTTCAGGTAGTGAATATCGCGTCAGACGCCAATGGCTGTGTCGATTTGGAATCGTTAAAGGCGGCCGTCGGTGAGGACACCGCTGGCCTGATGTTGACCAACCCAAACACCGTCGGTCTGTTTGATCCGAACATTGGAGAAATTACCCGTATTGTACATGAAGCAGGCGGCTTGTGCTATTATGACGGAGCAAATCTGAACGCTGTCATGGGATTGGCTCGTCCAGGTGATATGGGCTTTGACTGCGTGCATGTGAATCTGCACAAGACATTTTCTACGCCGCACGGCGGCGGTGGCCCAGGCAGTGGCCCTGTTGGATGCAAGGCATTTCTGGCTCAGTTCCTGCCAGGCAGTCTGGTTGAAAAGAAGGAGGACGGGTATATCCTGACCAAACCGGAACATTCTGTCGGTCGTATTCGCACCTTTTATGGCAATTTCTTGGTTATTGTTCGCGCACTGGCATATATTTTGTCTTTGGGCAAGGAGGGTATCCCAGAAGCATCGACCAACGCTGTACTCAATGCCAATTATCTCATGCACAAGCTCAAGGATGCATATGAAATGGCATTTGACACCAGCTGTATGCACGAGTTCGTCATGTCTTTGGAAGGCCTCAAGAAAGACACTGGTGTTTCTGCCTTAGATGTTGCCAAGCGACTGCTTGATTTCGGCATTCATCCGCCTACGATGTATTTCCCGCTTATCGTGCATGAAGCACTGATGGTAGAGCCGACAGAGACGGAATCCAGGGAGACATTAGATGAAGCGGCGAATATTTTCCTGCGTGTGCTGGAAGAAGCGAAGAGCGATGGAGAATCGCTGCATCATGCACCACACCATGCGCCAATTGGAAGACCGGATGAAGTAGGCGCAGCGCGGAAACCAATTCTGCGATATACACCGGAAACAGTATGATTGAGCGAATTTCTTATTACATCACAACCTGCGTTGACCCGCTGCAAAATCTTGCGATGGAGGAATATTTCCTCCATCGCGTGCAGCCGCAGGAATGCATTTTGTATCTATGGCAAAATCAAAAGACTGTGGTCATCGGACGAAATCAAAACGCATGGAATGAATGTCGGATTCAGGAATTAGAGGACGCTGGCGGCACTCTGGTGCGCCGATTGTCCGGCGGCGGTGCGGTATATCATGATCTCGGCAATCTGAATTTTACATTTTTGGTGTGCCATGCGGATTATGACGTTGCAAAACAGACGCGCGTCATTTCAGATGCTATTCGTGCCTTAGGGATGCCTGTCGAATTGACCGGAAGAAATGATATGACCATTGATGGCCAGAAATTCTCCGGCCATGCGTATTATCGTACACAGGATCAGTGCTACCATCACGGCACACTGATGGTCAATGTCGATCATGCGGCGCTGGGCAAATATTTACAGGTATCCAAAAGCAAATTGGAAAAACACAGCGTGCAATCGGTGCGTTCTCGCGTCACCAATCTCATTGACCATTGTCCCGGTTTGACCATTCCGATGCTGGAGGAGCAGCTGATTCACAGCTTTGGAACGGTATATAATCTGATGCCAGAACAAATTTCGCCGGATACGATTGACTGGGAAAATATTGCGCAAAGAAAACAACGGTTTGCTCAGTGGGAGTGGAGATTCGGCTCCAACTCGGCGTTTACCGAGCAGGTGCAAGGTCACTTTGACTGGGGAGAGACGGCGATTCGATATACCGTGCAAAACGGAAAATTACAGCATGTTTCTCTGCAATCAGATGGACTGGAAGCGGATTATCTGGCAGAAATTCCACAGGTTTTAGAGAATTGTTCCTACGCACAGAAAGATATTGCAGGGGTACTGCGCACGATTCCACAGCAAAACAACGAACAAACAAAAATTTGTCATGATGTGATAAATCTATTTAAAAAGCAATTTGTATCATGAGAAAAAATATACAAGGAGGGAATTCCGTTGGAAACTCAATTTGATGCCATTGTCATTGGCGGCGGCCCTGGTGGATATGTTTGTGCGGCAAAGCTGGCACAGGCAGGCAAAAAAACCGCTTTGATTGAAAAAACAGCGTTGGGAGGCACTTGCTTAAACCGTGGATGCATTCCGACCAAAACACTTCTTCACGCGGCAGAATTGCTGGAAGAAGCGAAAAAGGCAGCATCTGCCGGTGTGCATATTGAGGGGGCAACGGTAGATTATTCGGCATTGCGGCAGCGCAAACAAGAGGTTGTACAACGGCTTACGAGTGGGATAAAGAAGATGTTGTCTGCCTCCAAGGTTACCGTTATTGCCGGAAATGGATATGTTCCGAAGGCTGGGCAGGTAGAAGTGACAGATGCAGAGGGCGCTTGTACGCTGTATACAGCACAGGACATCGTTGTAGCTGTCGGTTCTGAACCGGCCATGCCGCCGATTGCGGGATTAGATCTGCCCGGCGTGATGACGAGCAATGATTTGTTGCAGGATATTCCAAAGCTGGACAGTCTGGTTGTCATTGGCGGCGGTGTCATTGGCATGGAATTTGCCTCTTTGTATGCGTCTCTCGGCACGAAAGTAACGGTTTTGGAAGGACAAACGCGCATTCTCCCGCCGTTGGATCGGGAGATTGGTCAAAGCCTTGCCATGCTGATGAAAAAACGCGGTGTTGCTATCGTGACCAACGCGATGGTGCAGCGCGTGGAGCAGAGGGAGCAAAATACGTTGTGCTGTCATTACACCGTAAAGGGAAAAGAAGAAATGGTATCCGGTCAGCGCGTCTTGGTATCCGTCGGACGTAAATCGCTGGCATCCGGGGTACTGGCACCAGAACTTCCCATTGCTTACGAGCGCGGCCGCGTGCAAGTTGATGAGACCATGCAGTCGTCTGTTCCGCATATTTACGTCATCGGTGATGCGGCGGCCGGCTATCCGCAGCTGGCACATGCGGCATCTGCGCAGGCGTTGGACGTTGTCGCTGCCATTACACAGCAGTCATTTGAGACCAATTTGCATTTGGTTCCATCGTGTGTGTATACCAGTCCGGAAATTGCCAGCGTCGGTATGACGGAAGCAGAGGCCAAATCTTCCGGTATTCATCCGCATATCGGCAAATATCCGATGACTGCGAACGGAAAATCGCTGTTGACGGAGCAGGAACGAGGATTTATCAAGCTGGTTGCTGATGAAAATGGTGTGCTGCTCGGTGCACAGCTCATGTGCGCCCGTGCGACTGACATGATTGGCGAGTTGACGCTTGCCATTGCCAACGGCTTGACGGAAGAACAGGTCGCTTCAATGATTCGTCCACACCCGACATTTGAGGAGGGAATTGGAGAAGCTCTTTCCGCTTGCATCAGAAAAAATCCGCACGCAAAGTCTTTGGCCGATTAAAAAAATTTTTTGCCTATTTGTGATACACAGAAAATACAGCGTTTATTATTATAGAAAAACATAAGCCGTTTATATGTATAAATGTGATGATTTTTCAATCATTTCATGTAAAATGATTGAAAAATCTCTTGACAATAAACATCGCTCTGTGATACCATAACAGCAGTTTTGAAAGGCAAAATATGGTTTACGAGTCTTTTCAAAGCAATTGTTTTTGAACCACTCCTGCCAGGAGTTAAGGCCATACGGACAGCCGGGTTCACTGCCGAATTGGTAACTTTGGTTGCCTTATTGATTGAGTTAGAAGCTCAAATTTTATAAGTTGGTTCCTTTGATAACCGGAATTGCGCAGCAAGCGCAGACTTGTGAAACGGTCAATAAGAGTAGTAAAAGTATAATAATTGCTATATAGACTCTCAAAAGACATTCCATATTCGCTTTTTTCGTGCCGCGGCAGTGGCATTCGTGCCAAAGTATCGAGCACTAGAAAAATCGAAATGACACGCAGGTTTGCAGTTTTTGTGCAGACCTGCGTTTTTTCTTTGCCGACGGGAGCCAGAATGGAGGAAACATGAACGGAAATCATTTCACGCGGGATCAGAGCCGCGCGCCGATCCATGAAGCATTGGAAAATTTTCGTCGGATGCGTGTGGTTCCTTTTGATGTGCCGGGACACAAGCGCGGCCGCGGAAATCCGGAGCTAACAGAATTTCTGGGGCAGCAGTGTGTTGGCGTAGATGTCAACAGCATGAAGCCGTTGGATAATCTCTGCCATCCGGTTTCTGTCATTCGAGAAGCCGAAGAACTGGCAGCGGATGCATTCGGTGCGGCACATGCGTTTTTGATGGTTGGCGGAACCACAAGTTCCGTACAGAGTATGATTTTAACCGTCTGTAAGCGCGGAGATGAGATCATTTTGCCGAGAAATGTGCACCGCAGCGTACTCAACGCATTGGTTTTGTGCGGTGCGATTCCGGTTTATGTCAATCCGGAAGTCGATCAGCGTTTGGGCATTTCCCTTGGTATGCGCCGCGAGCAAGTCGCAAAGGCAATTGCGGAACATCCGAATGCGGTAGCTGTTTTGGTAAATAATCCGACATATTACGGCATTTGCAGTGATTTGCGCGCCATTGTTAAAATGGCACATGAAGCAGGGATGCTGTGCTTGGCAGACGAAGCACACGGCACGCATTTCTATTTTGGTGGCGGTTTGCCGGTTTCTGCCATGGCAGCTGGCGCGGATATGGCATCTGTTTCCATGCACAAAAGCGGCGGCAGCTTGACACAGTCCAGCTTACTGCTGATTGGGCCGAATGTTCATGCAGGATATGTGCGCCAAATTATCAATCTGACGCAGACGACGTCCGGCAGCTATTTGCTCATGTCCAGCTTGGATATTTCCCGCCGAAATCTTGCTCTGCGCGGCAGAAAAGTATTCCATCAAGTTGCAGATATGGCGGAATATGCGCGAGAGGAAATCAATGCGATCGGCGGATACTATGCTTTTGGCAAAGAGATGGTCAACGGAAATTCTATTTTCGATTTTGATACAACCAAGCTCAGTGTCCATACCTTGGATATTGGTCTTGCCGGTATTGAAGTATACGATATTCTGCGTGATGAGTATGATATTCAGATCGAATTCGGAGATATTGGAAACATTCTGGCGTATTTATCTATCGGTGACCGCGCACAGGAAGTCGAGCGTCTGGTCAGCGCGCTGGCAGAGATTCGCCGCCGCTTCCAGACAGATGGCGCGGGCCTGCTCAGCCAGGAATATATTGATCCTCAGGTTGTGACCAGCCCGCAGGAAGCGTTCTATGCGGACAAATGCAGCCTGCCGCTCCGAGAAACAGAAGGACGCGTGTGCAGTGAATTCGTCATGTGCTATCCGCCGGGAATTCCGATTGTTGCGCCTGGAGAGCGGATTACAGCAGAAATTTTGGATTATATCGAGTATGCAAAGGCAAAGGGCTGTAATGTAACGGGTCCGGAAGATCCAGACATTCAGTATCTGAATGTTCTCGCGTGAGGAGGGATGACAAAATGGAAATGTGGTTTTCAGAGTTTCATACGCCGGATGTCAAGCACAGCATCCGCGTCAATCGGCAGCTGTACTCCAAGCAGAGCGAATATCAGCGCATTGATATTTTTGAAACACCAGAATTTGGCCGTGTGTTGACGCTGGACGGCAACGTCATGTTGACCGAACGCGATGAATTTATCTATGACGAGATGATTACGCATGTGCCGATGTCTGTCCATCGAGAAGCAAAGGATATTTTGGTTATCGGTGCCGGAGACGGCGGTGTTGTGCGAGAATTGACAAGATATGACCGGGTCAAGCACATTGACTTGGTAGAAATGGATCCGGCGGTTGTCGAGGCGTGTCGTGCGTATTTGCCGGAAAATGCCTGCCGTATGGATGATCGCCGCGTGCATATTCATTTTGGAAATGCATTGAAGTTTATCCGCCGCTGTGAAGAAAAATATGATCTGATTATCGTTGATTCTTCCGATCCGTTTGGTCCTTCTGAAGGCTTATTTACACGGGAATTTTACGGAAACTGCTACAATGCTTTGAAAAAGGACGGCATTATGGTCAATCAGCAGGGAAGCCCGTTCTATGCTGAAGATGCCCATGCGATGCAGCGCAGCCATAAGCGCATTGCGAGCACGTTTCCCATCAGTCGTGTGTATCAAGCACACATTCCGACGTTTGCCGCCGGATATTGGCTGTTTGGCTTTGCCAGCAAAAAATATCATCCGGTTGATGATCTGGACGCAGAGGCATGGAATGCGCTTAACATGCGCACGCGCTATTACACCACGCGGCTGCACAAGGGTGCGTTCTATCTTCCGGCTTTTCTGGAAGAGATGTTGGAAGAAGTGGAGGAGTAAGCAATGCAGCGCAATGTAGAGACATTTATCGGTTGTGAAAGCAGCTATGAAGACGCAAAAATTGTTTTATTCGGCGCGCCGTTTGATTCCACAACGAGTTTTCGCCCAGGCGCGCGGTTTGGTCCGGCTGCTATGCGGCATGAGAGCTTTGGATTAGAGACATACAGCCCTTATCAGGATAAGGATCTGGAAGATATTGCTGTGTTTGATAGCGGAGATTTGGAGCTTTGTTTTGGCAGCAGCGAAGCGGCACTGGCTGACATCGCCGCCCAACAATAACGGAAATTTTGGCAGATGAAAAATTTCCGTTATTGTTGGGCGGCGAACATTTGGTTACATTGGGCGCTGTTCGTGCCGTTTTGGAAAAGTATCCAGACCTTCACATCGTTCATTTCGATGCTCACGCAGATTTGCGCGATGACTATCTCGGTGCACAGCTCAGCCATGCGTGTGTGCTGCGGCGTTGTCATGATCTGATCGGTGATGGACGCATTCATCAGTTCTGCATCCGCAGCGGAGAGCGAGAGGAGTTTCGATTTGCCTCTCAGCATACGGACATGCATCCATTTACGTTTGATGGCTTGCCAGAACTGGCAGAGCACCTCAAACAGACACAGGTACCGGTGTATTTGACCATTGATTTAGACTGCTTAGATCCATCGTCATTTCCGGGAACCGGAACGCCGGAAGCCGGCGGCGTGAGCTTTTTACAGCTGCTGGATGCCATCCGAACGATCACGCAGGGAAACATTGTTGCGGCAGATGTCAATGAATTGGCACCGATGCTGGACACGAGCGGTGTATCCACGGCGACAGCCTGCAAAGTTCTTCGAGAACTGCTGTTAGCTTTACACGTATAAACCATACAGACAAAAAAAGGAGTATATGACATGAGTAGAGTTCTTGTAATCGGCTGCGGCGGCGTAGCCAGTGTTGCGATCCAGAAATGCTGCCAGGTCAGCGATGTGTTTACCGAGCTGTGCATTGCCAGCCGCACCAAGTCCAAGTGCGATGCGCTGGCGGCAAAGCTTGCAGGTAAGACCAAGACCGTTGTCACCACGGCACAGGTTGATGCCGATGATGTGCAGCAGGTTATCGACCTCATTCACGACTACAAGCCGGATCTGGTTATGAATATTGCACTGCCGTATCAGGATCTGACGATCATGGATGCTTGTCTGGCATGTGGTGTCAACTATATGGACACGGCAAACTATGAGCCGGAGGACACCGATGACCCGGAATGGCGTGCCATTTATGAGAAGCGTTGTAAAGAGGAAGGTTTTTCTGCTTATTTCGATTACTCTTGGCAGTGGGCATACCGCAAGAAGTTTGAAGATGCTGGTCTGACAGCTCTGCTTGGCTGCGGATTTGACCCGGGTGTTACGCAGGCTTATTGCGCATACGCTGCAAAGCACGAATTTGACCAGATTGATACCATTGATATTTTGGACTGCAACGGCGGCGACCATGGCTATGCCTTTGCAACCAATTTCAATCCGGAAATCAACCTGCGCGAAGTCAGTGCACCGGGCAGCTACTGGGAGAATGGCCATTGGGTAGAAATTCCGGCGATGAGCATCAAGCGGGAGTACACCTTTGATCAGGTTGGTGATAAAGATATGTATCTGCTGCACCACGAAGAGATTGAGTCGTTGGCTAAGACCATTCCGGGTGTCAAGCGCATTCGCTTCTTTATGACCTTTGGTCAGAGCTATCTTGACCATATGCGTTGTTTGGAGGATGTCGGAATGCTCTCCACAACACCGATTTCGTTCAACGGACAGGAAATCGTGCCGATTCAGTTCCTGAAGGCCCTGCTTCCGGATCCGGCAAGCCTCGGTCCGCGCACCAAGGGCAAGACCAACATTGGCTGCATCTTTACCGGAACCAAAGACGGTAAAGAAAAGACGTACTACATCTATAACATTTGTGACCATCAGGCGTGCTATCAGGAAGTTGGCAGCCAGGCAATCAGCTATACCACGGGTGTTCCGGCTATGTGTGGTGCCCTGATGATGCTGACCGGCAAATGGGAGAAGCCGGGTGTTTACACCGTAGAGGAATTTGATCCGGATCCGTTCCTCGATGCACTGGATCAGTACGGCTTGCCGCGCAGCGAAAGCCATGCACCGGCACTGGTGGACTGATGCAGGAAAGCAGAGACACGCGCGCACCATTTGCGGCGATCCATGGCGTGATACCGGCAGAGCTTCAAGCTCTGCCGACGCCGTGTTATGTGTTGGATGAAGCAGCTCTTGTGCACAACGCGGTGATATTGGGAAAGCTAGCACAGCGCACAGGCTGTCGCGTTTTGCTGGCACAGAAAGCATTTAGCAATTACGATTGTTATCCGTTCTTTGAGCCGTATCTTGCGGGAACAGAGGCGAGTGGATTATATGAAGCTCGTTTGGGTGCAGAAGAAATGCCGAATAAAGAGGTACATGTATTTTGTGCCGGATACCGTGAGGATGAATTTGCAGAATTGCTGACCTATGCCGATCACATCATGTTTAATTCGCTCTCTCAGCTGAAAACATTCGGAAAAATGGCAAAACAAGCAGGAAAAAGTGTCGGCTTGCGCATCAATCCAGAATATTCTACGCAGGAGGGACATGCGATTTATGATCCCTGTGCACCGGGCAGCCGCATGGGAACAACTCGCGCACAATTTGACCGTGCAATGGAAGAATGCCCAGAGCTGTTGGATTTGTTGGATGGTCTGCATTTTCATACGTTATGTGAGCAGGATTCTGATGACTTGGAGTCCACGCTTGCTGCTGTTGAGCGGACGTTTGGAGACATTTTACCACGAATGCAGTGGGTAAACTTTGGCGGCGGCCATCATATTACCAAACCTGGGTATGATATAGCTCGGCTCGAACGCTGTATCCGCTACGCTCAGGAGCAATGGCAAGTGATGGTCTATTTGGAACCCGGCGAAGCATGGGCGTTAAATGCCGGATATTTGCTGACGCATGTTTTGGATACAATGCAAAATGGCGAAACCCAAATCGCAATTTTAGACGCTAGCGCAGCGTGTCACATGCCGGATGTATTGGAAATGCCGTATCGCCCGCCGCTGTTAGGCGCGGATGAACCGTCAGAACTTCCGTATTCATTTCGTCTTGGCGGCCCGACCTGCCTTTCGGGAGATGTCGTTGGAGAGTATAGCTTCAATCATCCACTGAAAACAGGATATTTGCTGGTATTTGGAGACATGGCGATTTACACGACCTGTAAAAACAACACGTTTAACGGTATGCCGCTTCCCAATATTTATCTGCGAAAAGCAGATGGCACTTGCGAGCAGCTGACTGACTTCGGATATTCTAACTTTAAGGAACGATTGGGAAGAAGAAAGTAACTACACAAACCCGCTTGACTAGCTTTATGGTTAAGCGGGTTTTGCATAGCCGGAAACTTTTGACAGGACATAAAAGAGGCTATATAATGAAATTGTTAGATACGATAATAAGTGCGGTGATTGCTTCGCGTGAATATTCCAACAAAAAGAGAGTTGCCGAAGGGACATTATTGTGAGTAAAATAGGGAGAATATCATATGGATATTTGGAAATCTGAAAACTGGAAGGTTTTTTACAGTGATAAAGAAGTACGCACGGGATTGTACACAAGATTTGACAATCGAATTCCACCCGAAATAAAATGGCCGTGTTATATGTTTTGCGAATGGGTTAGGGATTATTATGAATTTCCAATTCGTGTTATGATATATTTTAAAGCTTCTGACACAGTGCGCGCTATGTCTGGAGAACAAGTCAGTGGAAAATGCAGTAAACCGTATAACCGTTTGAAAGAACCACATATTACCATCGCAACCGGTGCTGTTGGTGATTTTCAAAAGCAATGTCAGAGACATGGTCTAGAGGATACGATTTTTGCAACACTATGTACCATCGCACATGAGTTGACACATTATTATCAGTGGATCAATAATACTCGGCAAGGAGATACAGTGATTGAGCATCGGAAAAATGAGCGAGAAGCTCAGAAATTAGGAGAGAAAAAGGTTTATCAATATCTAATAGATTTGGGAATGTCGCAGTTGACCGAAACGTATTATGACTGGAAAGAGTGGGATGGAGATCAATCTTGAATGGTTTAGAATTATTTGGACGGTGCTTAGTTGAACTAATTCTTTGTATGTTTATCTGTTCAGTCAGCTTGTCTTTGGGTTGATTTTGTTAACCGCTACACCATCACAGAACGGCGAAAAATGCTGGAGCATCTATCGCTTTTTCGCAAGGCAAACATGGTATTTATCAAATCAACATGGTTTGAAGCTGGGCTTTTGACAAAAATGAGTTATTATACTTTACGATTTAGTCAGATGCTCTTTGTCGCAACATGTATTCTTTTTTTATGTTGGAATCGTACAGCACGAATTTGGACGATACTAGAGAATATCAGTGTCGGATATATTATTTTTGTATTATTTATCAATGGCCCGCTGGCTTTATCTGGGCCTTCTGCATCTGATACAACGAAACGGGATTTTGAGTTAGAATATATCTCTGCTAAAAAGCAATTGGAACAGCTACAGTCAGATAGCAGTGCAAACATCAAAGAAATCAAGAAACAGGTGCTTCACGTGCAGAATACGGCGTATCAGTATTATCGTTGGCGTTATAATCAGAGAGGAGAGGAATTTTCTCAATCAGTGGAAACGGAACTGCAATTTCTGATGCATTCCTTTCAAATGATGGATAAAGACCATTCGTTTGCCAAAAAAAGCATGTTTTTTGTTCCTGTAGAAATTTATGTTTCGGATTTTGAGAATGCTGTTGAAAAGAAGCAGTTAGAAGATGCATTACATATTTTAAGTTTTTTCATTCAAAAAATAGGAAAAGTACATGATTGGAATGCCGAAATTGGAAGAAATGATCTTTTAACTTTGCATAACAATTGTAAAGTTTGGTTTCATTTAGCTGATGAAGCAGAAAACTTCGTAAATAAGAATGAAAACATAAAGCAACAATTGCTTTCCGTTTATGATGACGCTTGCATTAGCTTAATGACAGCACCAAAGAGCTTAAAACAAGAAGCAAAACGAAGAAAAAATCTCCTAAGATAAAACAAAATCCAGCTTTTACGGACATAATCTGTAAAAGCTGGATTTTTCGTTATTCATACGCTGCATTCAAGAACATAGGCTTGATAGCGACCACTTCGTCGTGTTCTTCCTGCGATACCTGCACATTAGAGTTGAGTGCTTGTAAATCTTGTTTGACGATTTCCAATGCTTGTTCTTTGGTCTGCGCACGACCTTGCATGATAACGCGCTGCATTCGTTTCAATACGATCGGATGCGCGTATCGTACCGGAACCGGAAAATCAGAATAATTTTGCAAATAAGATTCCATATGCTGTTGCGCCTGCTCATCGTATTGCAAAACAGACTTTTTGTTGTTTTTCGCGGTAGGGAGTACACTAAAACCGGCAAAAGTAAAGATTGCAGCCAAACCAAACAGCGTAAAGTAAATAGCAAATGTTCCGTGATGCAAAAGGGAAACGATACCGTAAACCAGTGCGACTAATCCTAGAATAGTAATTGCCATCGCTGCCCAGCGATAGCTTGGGCTGGTACACTGATAGGCACGCTTTCGCTTTGCAGCCTTGCTCAGTTGATCGCTCAGCGCTGGTTTTTGTTCCAGATAATCTATTGCACGCTGCAGATCGTCTATTTCTTGCTGAACAGAAGCAGATAACGCCGGTCGAGATTTTTCTTCCTCCGCCAATTGTGCTTCGCGCTGAGCAAGGCGTTTTTCTGCCTGTGCACTGACGCGCTTGATTTGCGGCTGCTCGCGGGCAAGCAACGTTAACAGGTCATCCACTTGATTTTCATATTTGAAATTGCACTGCTTTTCCTGTCCGTTATCGAATTCTACAACGAGATAGGCCATACTGGCAAACATGCCTTTGCCAGAAAACCCGCCTTTACTCATAGCAACGCGCTTGAAAACGCGCTGAATAGCAGAAAATGGGACATAATATTGCCGATCGATAAAGAAGCTATTGAGATACAGTGCTTTTTTGCCGACACCACAGGGGCCAATCTTTCGGCAGGATTTTTTGTCTTGAATCAATACTTGGTCGTCAATCGTCATTCTACTCAATGGAGAAGGCTTGAAAATCATAACGAAAACCTCACTTTTACGTTGCTAAAAAGGAAAGAGAAGAACAGCCAGCTGCTGACGATGCAACAGCTGGCTGTGAACTCAAATAACACGGTTATGCTTGAGAAGCTTTTGCAGAATGCTTCTTTGTTGCGTGCAGGAAGATGACTAACAGAACAGCTGCAAAGATGATGCCAATCGGATAAGCAACAGCTGTGTTGTAAATCGTTGTGCCATCCGCAGCCTTAGAGTTAATCAAACTGCCAAGGCATTCCGGTGCAAGAATGAAATATGTACAAGAAACTGCACTCATGAATGTTGCAGGCACTGCTGTGATCCAGAAGTTCTTCTTTTCTGTGAACAGATACATCGAAGCTGCCCACAACACAATCATAGCCAGAGTCTGATTCGTCCAGCTGAAGTAACGCCAGATAACGGTATAATCAATCGCGCCGATTGCATTGCCAATACCAAGGACGGCACCAACACCCAAAACCGGAATACATAGCTTCAGGCGATTCAGATACGAACCCTGATCGACATGGAACCAATCGGACAAAGTCAGGCGAGCGGAACGGAATGCTGTATCACCGGATGTGATCGGGCAAACAACAACGCCGATCATTGCAAGGGCAATACCAACGCCGCCCATTGTCTTGGAACATACATCGTAAATCGCTGCGGACTGACCTTCTGCCAATGCAGCAGCCAAACCGGTGTTCAAACCGCCAGTAACCTTATACAAAGCGCAGCCAGCTGCTGCCCAAATCAATGCGATAATGCCTTCAGCTACCATAGCGCCGTAGAATACGAAATGACCCTGTTTCTCGCTCTTCATGCAGCGAGCCATCAGAGGGGACTGAGTGGAATGGAAACCAGAAATTGCACCGCAGGCAACCGTGATGAACATAAAGCTCCAAATCGGGGTGCCAGCCGGATGCATGTTATACATGTGACTCCAAATTTCTGGAATGGTGTAATCTGGATTGGTGAAAATACCAAAGATAACACCAATTGCCATGATAATCAGGCAAAGACCGAAAATCGGATAAATCTTACCGATAATCTTATCAATAGAGATAAAGGTTGCAATGAAGTAGTAAACCAGAATGATAATCA
The DNA here is from genome assembly GCA_963588905.1 of Eggerthellaceae bacterium. GTDB lineage: Bacteria > Bacillota > Clostridia > Oscillospirales > Butyricicoccaceae > Butyricicoccus_A. The sequence goes on along the minus strand of CAVAJF010000030.1, from coordinate 27,300 downwards.
ACCAGAACAAGGTTGTCGTAACAACACCGGACAGACCACCGTTTTTGCACAATGTAACGATCAGACCGGCTGGACCAACGGCAAATACCGTGCCAACCATAATCAGCAGAACAACTGAGAAGACACGCATGACATTCTGCATACCGGAACCTAGATACTTGCCGGTTACTTCTGCAACAGAACTGCCATCATTTCGCTCACTAATCATACCTGAGAAGTAATCGTGAACGCCACCGGCAAAAATCGTACCGAATGTGATCCACAGGAATACGACAGGTCCCCACAATGCGCCCTGCATGGCACCAAAGATTGGGCCAAGGCCTGCGATATTCAACAGCTGAACCAAAAACAATTTCCACTGCGGCATAACAACGTAGTCAACGCCATCGTTGATGCGCACAGCAGGAGTTTCACGGTCATCCGGACCAAAGGTGTTATCGACGATTTTACCATAGGTAAGATAGCCGATAATCAGGAGAGCCAGACAAAGAATGAAGCTTAACATAAGACGACCTCCTCGCATAGCAGAGGATCATACAAAGATTTCCAACTGATTCACTCTGCTTTCTTTACCTGTTATTATAGAGCTTTCGAGCAAAAAAGCAAGAGTAAAATCAAAAAAATTGTAGAAAATATCCAAAGAATTGCAAAGGTTGTGTTAAAAATTCGAAAATCATCAAATAAAATAGAATTTTGCTCTCTATCGTATTATTTTTGTTCCCATTGAAAATGAAAAAATAATTCCTTTGATTGGAATCTCTTACAAACAAAGGAATTATTTTCCATAAATAAACAATTTAGTTGTCTAAATCACGGATTTCATGTTGAATCAGCAGTCCAGCCGCTTTTGCCAGTTGGTCAATGCCTTTGATCCGCGCGAATTCTTTTCCGTAAATAGCAGAAGCGTTGGATGCAGTCGAGGATTCTCCCATGAAAATAGCAGAGACATGAAATCCTTTTGCGCGAAGCGTTCGCACCTCGGCAGCCGTGTCCTGTACACCAAAAGCATCGCCATAATCGTGTCCAAACGGATTTTCCGCAGAAGCTTGCACCCGTAAGCTATCGTTAGGCGAAGCATCCGTCAGTATAACGATTAAATGACGAGATGCAGGGCCGGGAAAAACGGTCAAAAAGTCTCCCGCCGCACGCATGACTAATCCATCTCGATTCCAACCAGAAGAGAAGTATTGAAAAATAGACTGACTGTTTTTCGCATCAAACGGTTTTAGAATATGGAGAATCGTGTATCCGCGTAAGCTGCAAAAACTAGAAACGCGCACAGGAATGCTGCACGTGCGCAAACTTTCTGCCAAAATGACGCCTTGTGTTGCGAGAACTTCCTGACAATGCAGTCTGGAAGCGGATGCGTCCAGCAATAAATCTACGGTAAACAGCGGTTGATTTTCCTCTTCCGCCTGAAGGAAAATGCGATTATCTTGTAGCAATGGCGCCCGCCAGACATGTGCTGTATCCAGTTTTCCACAGCGTGACAGGCACGCATGTGGCTGCTGATGCACAAGCATACAGTTACGAATCTGTTCTGTCAATCTTGATATGGCACTGCGATGCAAGTCTATATTCTTCGAATAATACGCCCGATTTCGCATGGCTTGAAGCTCTGCCTGTTCCATCAAATGTTTCGCTTCTGCTGTTGGTGCAACGTCTTGGGAAGGGGTACCGTCCGTAAACCAAAGATGGCAGCCAAGATGATTGCCTGTGCATAGTTCTTGCTCTGCGCGTCGCAGTTGTTCCGTGGTATAGAGCGAGCGGCCAAAACAGCTTTCAATATATGCACGATCCTGTGAAGCGTGTTGCTTCAGCGTTACCTGTGCACGATTCTTTTTTTGTAAAAATCCATCTTCTTGCAGAGGATCTGCCAGAGAAGACCGCGTGACAGTGACGCGATCTGTCTTTACGAGTTGTGTTGGCATCGTTTTGGTAAGCAACTCCGCCAATTTTCCTGTGACATGTAGCCGAAGAGCTTTCTTTCGATGAATTTGTCCATCAAACAACAAAAAATGTTTGTAAATGGCAAGAACTTCCGCTTGCAGTTGGTTTGGCTCTAGGATTTGATGAGGAGCGAGTGCGTTTGCCAATGATTTTTCACGCGGAGTCAAAACTGGTTGCTTTCGTTCTAAGACGGAACTCCAACGAGAAGCCTGCATAGTATATACCAATTGATTTTTCGACATCCATTCTTGGCGAGACAGTTTATACTCTTGTCCAAAGAAGGTTTCTGCGTAAGTACGGCGCAAATCGGCCAAGATAGGGCGTTGAGGCAGTTCTTTTGTATAAACAATGTGCTCCAAATATAGCCATGTCAGATCATCTAACATGGCCTGATGCATGTCTCCTGACCACGTGTCAAATAGAGAACGAATGATGGAATCTCCATAATATTTATGTACGAGTCCAACAACACAGTTCATATACAAAGCAGGAGAACCATCTGTGTGCTGCGCCAAAAATATCGGTTCAAAATCATAGGCACCAGCAGCATTCCATACCTGATTGGCAGCGCGGCGCTGCATGGCCGTATAAGACGTCGTATCCATCAGCGAAACATCTCCGAAACATGCAGTTTAGCGGGAATCCGCGATGCAATGGTATCGCGGATGAGATCCTGTTCATATTTGTCAAAGGCCTTATTGGTAATGCCCATGTCCAGTGCAGCTCCGGCCGAAATGCCGTATCGCATCAAGCGCAGTGCATCTAACATACCGCGCAGATCCAAGGCTTTTGTGGAAATCTCAGAGTTTTCACATTTTTTCTGTAAATCTAAGAACAATAAAGCAAATTGATGCACATATTTAGACGCTAAATCAGGGAATTGCGCAGCCAATAGACGTTCCAAATCTATTTGTGTGATAGAAGGCATTTGAATAACAACAAAACGCGACGTGAGCGCTTCATTTAGTTCTCTCGTACCAGAATATCCATAGTTCATCGTTGCAATGAATCGCGTTTCTTCTGCCAAGGGAATGCGATCATAGCCCGGCACATCCATTGCCCGCCGGAAATCCAATACGGCATGTAAGACTGCCAACGCTTCATTTTTCGCCATATTGATTTCATCCAGCACGCCAAATCCACCATGCTGCGCGCAAGAATACACGGGACCAGGGCGAAACTGTACCATTCCATCGGCAAAAGTATCTGTGCCAATCAGTGAGGCGGCGTCCATGTTGATGTGAAAAGAAATGTCCCATTCCGGTCTGCCGAATACCGCCGCCAAATTTTCGGCAAGTACATTTTTACCCGTTGCCTTGCCGCCGGCCAGCAGCACATTTTCTCCGCAAAGCAAGGCGGCAAGTGCTTGCTCCCAGATAGATTTTCCGTAATATGGAAAACGCGGTACAGGAATACGCGGCTGTAAAGATTCCTGTACCGGATGGGCAGCGCGATATTTCTGTACCGCATCGAGCAGTTCAGGCTGTATTTGTTCTTGCTGAAGAAATTGAAATAGATTCGACATATGTCAACACCTCACAAACCTCTCTGAATACTTTTATCATAGCACAACAGGAGTTGATTGTTAACATCAATTTGTTTTATTTCGGTACGCCTTGCAAGCAAAACGGCAGCTCCAGTCCATTTTCTTCCAATAATTTCTGATTGGTTAAAATTTCCTTGGTCGAGCCATCGCATACGATTTTTCCATTGGACAATAGAATCGTTCGCTCGCAGGTTTCTAAAATCATATCCAAATCATGAGAAGCAATGACTTTTATCTGTGAAAACGAGTTTAACAGCTGAATCAATCGTCTCCGATTGCGCGGATCCAACGCGATAGACGGCTCATCCATTAAAATGACGTCCGGCGTCATAGAGAGAATCGTTGCGATAGATACCAGCTTTTTCTCTCCGCCAGACATTTTATAAATCTGTTTATCTCGCAGATGCTGAATCCCAATTGCATCTAAGGCGTGATTCACACGCGCGTCAATTTCTTCCTTTGGCAATCCGTAATTGCGCGGCGCAAAAGCAATATCTTCATATGCCGTAGACATGAACAACTGGCTGTCTGAGTCTTGAAATACATACCCGATTTTTTCGCGGATAGCCGGAAAATATTTCGGCTGCACAGGAAGTGTATCAATGAAAATACTGCCCTGTGTCGGCAAATTTAAGCCCACGAGCAGCTTGAGCAGGGTAGACTTTCCGACACCGTTTGCACCGATGAGACCAATGGACTCTGATGCATGAGCAGAAAAAGTAATATCCTGTAAAATATCTAGTTGCTTTTCGTAGCGAAACGAGACATGTTCTACGGTAATTTGTGTTTTCTTCACGAAAAAATACCTCCCATAAACTGACCAACCAGCACAAATATCGGAAAACAACGAAAGCAGATCAACAGCACCAGCCAGACAAGCAAGTATAGTAAATCATTTGCGCGCATGTGATGCTCTTGACCGAGATACGCAAATTCTCCCTGATAACCGCGCAAGAGCATACTTTCATATACATCATTGGCGCGATCAATGCTGCGCAGCAGCAATTGTCCTGTCAGAGAACCCCACACCTTGAAATGCACACCTTTTTGCCTTGGTGCCCGCAGGCTGTATGCCTGTGTCATGCGGTTGACTTCTCCAAGTAAAACTGTCACATACCGATAGGTGAGAAGAATCTGTGTGACCAACAACTTGGGTACATGCAGCAGTCTCAGGGCATAACAGATGTCTTCGATAGATGTCGTGGCGATAAGAAGATACGATGCAAGAACACTGAACACGCCCTTCATAATCAGCGTGCACATGGACAAGATGCCTGCACTCATGAGCATACCGCCAACTTGCACAGTTGTATGATCGAGCAGCGGATTAAATATGCCAACACAGCACACGAGCGGCAAGACAATACGCAGCCGTTTGACGCAGGCACGAAAGGAAAGATCCGCCAGCTGAAATAGAACCAGCGGATACATGACCATGCCGGCAATTCCGATTACGTCATATTTAGAAAAGGATACGACGAGTGCAATATACACGATCGTGATAAAAAATTTAATCAGTGGGTGAAGTCGATTCACCCACTGATTTCTCGATGCCAGAGAATCCATGGTATGGATCTCATAAATAGCAGATTCAATATGATTCATGATGATTTTTTCCGAGAGAAGAATTTAAACAACCGGCACGCAAGCACACACAGCACGATGACAACAATGCCGCCAAATATACCGGAAAACGTTGTGCCAAAGACGGAATCTGAATTGCTGAATGCATAATCCGGCAGAATAGAGGTTGCCTGCTGAATGGCATCTGTGATTCGATAAATCCCACCGGATGCGGAAAGCTCTGTCGAACCGGTCAACCGTTCGATGGACCACTCCAACCCATCTGGATGGGAGGAGGCAAACAGGGAGAGAATGCCACCAATGGCCACAGCTGCTGCGGCCAAAATTGCCAGCGTTTTTTTGAAACTGAACACATTTTCTTTCGTGTTGACCTGTTCTCCTGTATACAACAGCTCCGGACGCGCTTCATAGACGAATACCAGAACAGCGGCAGTAATGCAGCCTTCTACCAGACCAATGGCTAAATGAATCGGCTGCATCGTTGCCACAAATGCCAGAAACGGAAGCTCTGTAATACCGGAAGCCAGCGTCTCCAATGAAACACTGAACGCGCCGAGCTGCAGTGTCAGAACACATCCCAAAATAGAAGAAATAATAATACGTTTTTTCGACATGCCGTGCTTCATCATCGGACGCCAAATGAGCAACGCGCCGATAAAACAGCCGTAAAATGCCATATTCCACACATTGCATCCAAGAGCCAGTAATCCACCATCTGCGAATAACAAGCACTGAATCAACAATACGCCGATCATGGTCAAAAATCCGGCACACGGGCCGAGAAGAGCTGACAGCAGCATACCGCCGCACAGATGACCGCTGGAGCCAGTGCCAGGGATGGTAAAGTTAATCATCTGTGCCGCGAAAACAAAGGCTCCCATAATTCCCATGACAGGAATTTTTTTCGTGTCTGTGTCCATTCGTACCTTTTTGATGGAATATCCAGCGGCGGCAGCAGAGCATACATACATGGTGCCCGCGACAGCCGGAGAAATTAAGGCGTCTGCCATATGCATGAAAAAAAGTCCTCCTTTTGCATTATTGTGCATGTAAACTTTCATTTTTGTATTACTATATCATCTCGTTTCGTGCGCCGCAAGCCCCCATGGGGGATCGGAGCACTGGGAACTTGCATCAAAGCTGTCAGATATGCTATACTCAGGAAAAGAAATCATATATGGAGGGACAGCGCATGGATCCAAAAGAACATGACCATCTGCACGCAAACGGTATTCCGCACGATCACAGCGGTGCGCATGGACACACACATGCCAATACAAAAGCCGTATTAAACCGTCTTTCTCGCGCAATTGGGCATTTACAGTCTGTCAAACAAATGGTGGAGGATGGCAGAGACTGCTCGGAGGTCTTAATTCAGCTTGCAGCCGTTCGCGCTGCGCTCAATAGTACCGGAAAGGTGATATTGAAAGATCATATTGAGCACTGTATTGTTGATGCCGTAGAGCAGGGAGATCAAAAGGCAATTCAAGACCTAGAGCGCGCTATCGACCAGTTTGTCAAATAATATACTGAAAAAGAAGTAGATAATTACAACTTTTAGTCGATTGACAAGTAGCAATTATTTTTCTATACTCATATTTGAAAATACCCCCACCGGGGGATTACAGATAGGAAGACAATGACGTCATGATTGTATAGCGGCGTTGTCTTTTTGTTTTTGGAAATATTTGTATTTCCCCTGACAAATGGACTAGAGAGGAGCACTACTATGCGTCTGAATCCAAAGGAACAGGAAAAGCTCATGCTGCATATGGCAGGCAATCTTGCCAAAGAGCGCAAGGAGCGCGGATTGAAGCTGAACTATGTAGAGGCATTGGCTTATATCAGCTCGGAACTGCTGGAATTGGCAAGAGACGGCAAGACCGTTGTTGAGCTGATGCAGCTCGGCACAAAGATTTTGTCGAAGGCTGATGTCATGGATGGTGTCGCTGACATGATCGGAGAGGTTCAGGTCGAAGCGACTTTTCCGGATGGCACAAAGCTGGTAACCGTTCACAACCCGATTCAATAAGGAGGCTACATATCATGAAAATTGGCGAAATTATGCCGTTGGATCGTGAAATCACGCTGAATGAAGGAAAATCGACGGTAACACTGGTTGTTGCCAATACCGGCGATCGACCGGTACAGGTCGGTTCGCACTATCATTTTTTTGAGGTCAATAAATGCCTGTCTTTTGATCGTGCTGCTGCATATGGCTACCATCTGGACATCCCGTCCGGTACAGCGGTTCGTTTTGAGCCGGGCGAGGAAAAAGAAGTGCAGCTGACGGAAATGGGCGGTCGTCAGCGTGTATTTGGCCTGAATGATTTGTCCTGTGCACAGGTCAGCGAGGCAACAAAGGCAGCTTCTTTGGAAACAGCGAAGTTAAAGGGCTTTATTTAAGGAGGAACGAACAACCATGAGTGTGAATATTTCCGGCAGCAAATATGCTGCGATGTACGGCCCAACCGTTGGAGACAAGGTTCGTCTGGCAGATACCAGCTTGGTTATTGAAGTAGAAAAAGATTATACACAGTACGGCGATGAGTGCAAATTCGGCGGCGGCAAAACCCTGCGTGACGGCATGGGTCAGTCGGTAAAGAGCCGCAGTGAAGACGGAGATCTGGATCTTGTCATCACCAACGCTCTGATTGTCGATTACACCGGCATTGTAAAGGCAGACATTGGTATCAAAGACGGCAAGATTGCCGGCATCGGCAAGGCAGGCAATCCGGATACCATGGATGGTGTGACACCGGGAATGACAGTCGGTGCTTCCACCGAAGCACTGGCAGGTGAGGGCATGATTGTCACCGCCGGTGGTCTGGATACGCACATCCATTTTATTTCCCCGCAGCAGATTGATTGTGCATTATACAGTGGTGTGACAACTATGATTGGCGGCGGCACCGGCCCAGCTGACGGCACCAATGCAACGACATGCACACCGGGTCCTTGGAATCTGAAGATGATGTTAAAGGCAGCTGACGAGTATCCGATGAATCTTGGTTTCCTTGGAAAGGGCAATTGCTCGGATGAGCAGCCGCTGATTGAGCAGATAAAGGCTGGTGCGATGGGTCTGAAGATTCACGAGGACTGGGGCGCAACACCGGCAGTCATTAACCATTGTCTCAATGTAGCAGATGAATATGACGTGCAGGTTGCCATTCATACGGATACCTTGAATGAGGGCGGCTGTGTGGAAGATACCCTGGATGCTATTGCAGGCCGTACCATTCATACCTATCACACGGAGGGCGCAGGCGGCGGCCATGCACCGGACATCATTCGCGCAGCCGGTGCACCGAATGTTCTGCCGTCTTCTACCAACCCGACCATGCCGTTTACCGTCAATACCCTGGATGAGCACATGGACATGCTGATGGTTTGCCATCATCTGGACAAGAATATTCCAGAAGATATTGCTTTTGCAGACTCTCGTATTCGTCCGGAGACTATTGCAGCGGAGGATGTTCTGCACGATATGGGCGTATTTTCTATGATGAGCTCAGACTCGCAGGCAATGGGTCGTGTCGGTGAAGTCATCACGCGTACTTGGCAGACCGCTTCCAAGATGAAGGATGAGCGCGGCGCACTGCCGGAGGACGAGGGACACGGCAACGACAATTTCCGCGTCAAGAGATACATTTCCAAGTATACGATCAATCCGGCGAAAACACACGGTGTCGCACAGTATGTTGGCTCTGTAGAAACTGGCAAGTTTGCCGATCTCGTTTTGTGGAATCCGGCGTTCTTCGGCGCAAAACCGGACATGATTATCAAGGGCGGCATGATTATCGCTTCTAAGATGGGTGATGCCAATGCCTCTATCCCGACCACGCAGCCGGTACTGTATCAGCCGATGTTTGCAGCGCATGGCAAGGCAAAGATGGCATCTTGCCTGACCTTTGTCTCGAAGGCTGCGATGGATGCGGATGTCAAGACGGCATATGGCCTGGAAAAGACGGTTGTGCCGGTTTCTGGCTGCCGGACGATCACCAAGCGCGATATGGTATTTAACGACCGCACCCCGAAGCTGACCGTCGATCCAGAGACCTATGAGGTAACGGTAGATGGAGAGGCTATCACTTCTAAGCCGGCAGAAAAGCTGCCGTTGACGCAGTTATATAGCCTGTTCTAATCGAAAAGTTTACGTTCACGTAGGAGGAATTCCATTATGTTAGGCGTTTGCCTGTTATTTGTTGGTATCGTGCTGATTAACAACGGCATGTGCAATCTGTACCATGTTGACAGCAAATCTGCTTCTGTGATGAATATTTTCACAGGCGGTCTGTCGCTGTTTATCAATTTCGTCAATCTGGTACAGGGCAATTATTATGCAGCCGGAACCGGTCTGCTGTTCTGCTTTACCTATCTGTTTGTTGCCTTTAATGGTCTGGGACTCAAGGGAAAGGCAAGTCCGATTCCGTTTGCTTGGTTCTCTACATTTGTCGCTGTCAATGCAGTGATTTTTGGCGTCATTGAAGGTGTCACAGGCAGCGCAGCTCTTGGCATTACTGCGGATTGGCGTTGGGCTGCCATCTGGTGGCTGTGGGCAGTGCTGTGGGGCACCTCGTTTGTCGAGGACATCATGGGCAAAAAGCTTGGAAAGTTTACGCCATGCCTGCAGGTATTTGAAGGCGTTGTGACCGCTTGGATTCCGGGCGTTATGATGCTGTTGCAGATCTGGTAAATATTCTGCGAGCGGCAGTTCGCTGAATGATAACAGCGAACTGCCGCCGTATCTTAGATTCAGAGTGAGGAATTGAGTTTTTATGTTGTGTGAACATATTTTAGGAAAGCTACAGGATATGGATACTGCTGGAAAAGAAATTGTGACGGTAGACATCCCGTGGCATGATGCGTTTAAGAAAATTCACAGACTGACGACCACAGACGGAAGAGAAATCGGCATCCGAATGGACGACTCGATTTTAACGCGTGGTTTGCGTCAGGATGATGTCATTTATACCGATGAGACCACTATCGTTGCTGTCAATATTCCGGCCTGCGATGCTATTCGCGCCAAGGTGCGAGAAGACCATCCCAAACAGATTGCAAAGCTGTGCTATGAAGTGGGCAACACCCACACGACGATGTTTCGTGGAGAAGACGATTTTACATTCTATATTCCGTATCACGAACCAATGATGGAAAAATTGAGCCATATTCATGGGGTTTCTGTTGAAAAAATACAGATTCAGTTTGATTTTGACAAGGCACTGTCCTCATCTATCAACAACCATCATCATTAAAGGATTATCATGAACAAAACACAGTTTTATTTGCTTCAGGTAAACGATGCCTTGTTTCCTATCGGCGGATATTCACATTCTATGGGATTGGAAACCTATATTCAAAAGGATATTGTCCATGACGAAGCAACGGCGGCACAGTACATAGAAAATAAACTGCGCTGGAATTTGGCATATACCGATGTATTGGCCGTTCGATTGGCCTATGAATACGCGGCGAACCACGATCTAGAAGGGTTGATGCGGCTGGAAACGCTGTTGGCAGCTTCTCGTTTGCCGATGGAACAGCGAGAGGCGTCGCGTAAAATGGGTTCTCGCTTTGCCAAGACCATTGCCAAGTTACATTTACCGGAAATTCTTCCGATTTTTTCCGAGTATATTGCTGCTAGAAAGGGAAAATCCATGACACACTGCTGTATTTACGGTGTGTTTTGTGCCGCTTTGCAATTGGAGGAACAGGAGATTCTGGCGCATTATCTGTACGCACAGACCTCTGTTATGATAACAAACTGCGTAAAAACGATTCCACTCAGTCAGAGCGCCGGTCAATATCTATTGAGCAGCTGTTACGATACATTGGAAAACATTTTAGCCGATGTGATGCAGTGGACGGAGGAAGATTTATGTCTATCTGCGCCGGGGTTTGATTTGCGTGGCATTCAACACGAAAAATTATATTCTCGTTTATATATGTCCTAGTTGAGAAAGGGAGCATGTAACATGTCTTATGTGAAAATTGGCGTTGCAGGTCCGGTCGGTTCCGGCAAAACCGCTTTGATTGAAGCACTTTCGCGCCGCATGGCAAAAGATTACAGCATTGGCGTTATTACCAATGATATTTATACCAAAGAAGATGCTGAATTTCTGGCAAAAAATAGTGTCTTGCCGATTGAGCGCATTATTGGCGTAGAAACCGGTGGCTGCCCGCACACAGCCATTCGAGAAGATGCCTCGATGAACTTGGAAGCAGTTGATGATATGATGGAGCGATTTCCAGACATTGAGTTGCTGTTTATTGAGAGCGGCGGAGATAATTTGTCCGCAACTTTTAGTCCAGAGCTTGTCGATGCGACGATCTTTGTCATTGATGTGGCTGAAGGCGATAAAATTCCGCGCAAGGGCGGTCCTGGCATCACACGCTCCGATTTGTTGATTATCAACAAGATTGATCTCGCTCCTTATGTCGGAGTGAGTCTGGAGGTTATGGAGCGAGACTCGAAAAAGATGCGCGGCGAGCGTCCGTTTTTATTCACCAATATCCGAAGCGGCGAAAATGTCGATCAGGTTATTGCATGGATTAAAAAGAACGTTTTACTGGAAGGGTTATAATGGAACGCAATCAATTTGGCAAAACATCTCAGCTGTCTGTTCAGGCAGAATATCGTGATGGAAAGACAATTTTGACAGATGTTTCTTTTACGGCACCGTATAAACTGATGCACCCCTTCCCAAAATCGAATGGCGGTGCCCAGATTATTCCTGTTTGCGCTTCAGCAGGTATTATGCGCGGAGATCGACAAGAATTTTCATATCAAGTAGGGGAAAATGCAGAATTAGAAGTCTTATCCCAGTCATACGATAAAATCCACAAAATGGACGATGGCTGCGCGCAGCGGCACATCCAACTGGATGTAAAACGTAATGCAACGCTATATTATGCACCGCAGCCCGTGATTCCGTTTGCACACAGTGCTTTTGACAGTACCATTACGATTCAACTGTCTGACGAATCATCGCATTTGTTTTTTCAGGACATCTTGTCTTGCGGCCGCACAGCATACGGAGAACGATTTGCCTATCGGAGATTCTCTTCTAAAATTATGGTGTATCGTGCCGGTGAACTGATCTATCGAGATAACACCCGATATGAGCCGGATCGAATGCCCATGGAAGGAATCGGCATGTACGAAGGCTATACGCATATGGCAAATCTTTTGTTATTCGGTGTCGATACACAGACGCAAGAGAAAATTTGGGAACTGATTGATGCAAATGATTGTGACGGCGGCGTCACTGCGCTAGATCCGCATCATCTCGTTGTGCGATTGTTTGGTGTTCGCGCCCAGCAGTTGCAGCGCGTCAGCGAACAGGTAAAAGTTTTATTTGCAGAACATATTCAGTGATTGTAGAAAAGCAGAGAGTATTACCAAAAATACTCTCTGCTTTTTTGCGTTTATACTGATCTCGGCCAAAATTTGCTCAAATACGAACCTAATATTGCAAAAACGCTCACAGGCGTATATAATAAACTATATATCAAACTTCTAACAGGATAGGAATACATAGGATGAAAACAGCAATTGTAACAGATGGAAAATATCGCATGGCAATCGCTGCTGTGCGGGCACTGAGCTGTACGGGATACCATGTCGTTGTCACACAGACGCGCGGAGATGTCAAGGCAGCACCGCCGGTATCGGTTTCCAAGCATTGCGCGGAATTTCGGTGGATTGACGGCCATGTGACGGATACAGAATACAAAGAACGACTGATTTCTGTTCTGCGAGACTATGAAAAACCGGTGTTATTTTGCGTTGGTGCGGTAACATTGAATCTAGTCGCAGCACAGCGGGAAGAATTTTCGGATGTTGCAGATTTTTTAGTTGCATCGCAATCTGTGTTAGATCAACTAAACGATAAAGAAGTTGTCCATGGCCGCGCAGAGAAATTGGGAATACGGGTTCCAAAACAATATGAGGATAGTCAGCCGGACGATTTTCCGGTTGTTATTAAACCGCATTGTGGTGAAAAATTCGGTCTGAAAGCAGCCGAACGGTATGCCGTTGCGCATAATATCGAAGAATATGACGCAATGATGAAAAAGATGCGCCAATACGATGCAAAGCCGCTCGTTCAGCAGAAGATTGATGGCACCGGAGCTGGTGTTAGCCTGCTGCTCGACAAAGACGGAAAGCTAATCTGTGCGTTGTGCCATCGGAGAATTCGAGAATATCCGATTACCGGCGGCCCGTCTACCTGCTGTGAGAGTTTTTATGATGAAACGATGATTGAACAAGCCTACCAGCTGCTTCATTCATTTGGATTTGTCGGTTTTGGCATGGTAGAGTTCAAAGGTTCGTGTGTTTTGGAAGTCAACCCGCGTGTTTGGGGCAGCTTTCCGATGACAGAAGCGACGGAAAGTCCATTTGTCGCGCAATACGCGCGAGCAGCATCCGGAGAGACGGTACAATATACACCAAAGGATTACAAAATTGGCGTCCGAATGCGTTTTTTCCTCAATGACACGGTTGCCATCCTGCACTATTTGAAAGCTGGTCAGCTTGGTGTAGCACTGCGAGGTATCGGTGATTGCTTTACAGCAAAGGAAGCCTTGCACGGCAAGGACGATAATCGAGTATTCCGAACCTATCTCAAGCAGAGCTTGCTGAAACGATAGAAAGAAGGAAATGCATATATGACCATTCGATTGGATTTACATGTGCACTCACAACGTTCGGTAGATGGCTGCATGTCAATACCAGACATCGTAACACAGGCACGGCAACGTGGATTACAGGCAGTCGCAATCTGTGACCATGATATAGCATTAGAAACCGTTCCGCAATATGATGATTTCCTCATTATTCCCGGCATAGAAGTATCTACAGAACGTGGCCATTTATTGGGGCTGTTTATCACAGAACAGATTTCTACCAATCGGTTTGATGAGGCTGTACATAGGATTCACGCACTAGGCGGTTTGGCTGTCATTGCACATCCATTTGAACATAGCCGAGATATGCATCGCTTAGATGATGTCATTGACCAATTAGACGGCATAGAAATTTGGAATGGAAGAGCCGACCGCAAAAACAAACAAGCCAATGCGATGGCATTTGAATTGGCAAAACAATGGAGAAAGCCAGCAACAGCCGGAAGCGATGCACATGTTCCTGAAGAAATTGGAAACGGAATTGTTATCTTAGAGGTAGATGCCCTGAATTTAAAATCGGTTCGGCAAGCACTGATTCGAGGCGCAAATCAAGTACAAGGAAAACGCGGACTGTCTATCTGTGTGGCAAAAAGCCAGTTGCGGAAACGAAAAAGAACAAATGCAAGCATTACAGCATACGGCAAATGGGCATTATTTGCTGCAAAATGCTTTGCGGAGGATTGTCTGACAAGAAAGGAAAAAACACATGTCATTGATTGTAAAGCTAGGTAAAAAGGGAAAACGAATCGTAAAAAAGTTTATTACACCGGCGGAAAAGCATTATGTCGGATACACACGCCGCATTGAACATATTCAGACAAACAAAAGAATCTGTGCAATGACATTTGATGACGGCCCGATGGGAATGCCTGCATCGCCGGATCGGTTTGGTGGAAAATCGTTGACAGATGTTTTGCTGGATACGATGAAAGAATATGGCGCTAGGGGAAGCTTTGATGTGATTGGTGACACCAGCGCCAACTATCCAGATCAGGCTGGAAAGCTCGGAAGTGCTGCATGGGGCGGTATCAAATTTGACCACTATCCGGATATTCACTGTGATAATAAGGGCGGCGCAGAACACAATGACCGATTGATTCGCCGTATTTTGGATGAGGGTCATGAAATTACCAATCATAGCTATAGACATCTGATTTTTGGCAAAAAACCGTTTGTATATGGCGCGCGCGAGCATTTTCACGGCTTGGATGAAGCGGTTGCGGATTTAAACCGTCTACATCAGCTGATGCAGGACAGATACAATTACACGATGATTCTTTCGCGGCCGCCGCATTATGTCGATAAGATGCCGGATGGATTTACCAGCTATGATGCATATGATGCCATGAATTATCAGTATATGGCTGCTTCTTTTGATGGCGCAGGCTGGCTGCCATCCACGCACGCAGACCCAGAGCAAGCGTTGCAGGCAGAAGTACAAGCTATGATTGATCCGATTCGACACGCGTTAGAAAAAGATCCAGAC
This sequence comes from Eggerthellaceae bacterium, assembly GCA_963588905.1. Classification (GTDB taxonomy): domain Bacteria; phylum Bacillota; class Clostridia; order Oscillospirales; family Butyricicoccaceae; genus Butyricicoccus_A. The sequence continues at coordinate 12,043 of CAVAJF010000030.1, read as the reverse complement.
TTTTTCTGCGGACAGATTATTTTCCAAAAAGATGGCTACAACATGGCCAAGCGCACACCGGTAGCTTTCGCACTTGGCGAACAGCTGAAAGTCTTGCAGGAATATGGCTATCAGGTTGTCAGCGTGCGCGAGCTGATGGAGGAGAGTCCATTTGCAGATGTTGGTCGAGAGGATCCGCTGTTTGAAAAACTGGTAGAACTGGCAAAAGAACACGCCATTGTTTTCTCAGACAATTATCTGAGATTGGATGATAAAATGACAGTAGGCGAGCTTGCCATGCTTTTAACACCAAAAAAAGAAGCATTAGCACGGCGAGTTGCCAATGTACGAAAGAACAAAAAAGTCGGTGCATATGATGGAGCTTTGTCTTGGTGCAAGGAAAATCACATCATACCGGCATCGGCAAAGGCAGAACAATTTGTCGATGCGCTGCCAGAGGAATATTTTGAGCAGACGACAGATTTCACGCGGCGTGGCGTGTATGCGGCGTATAAGAAATAAAAGATTAGAAAAACCCGTCACAGAATTTTCTGTGACGGGTTTTTCATACACGATATTAGTTATTCTTCTATTGTATCAACATTTTTTCCTTCGCGTGCGATCAGTTCCTTCATCATTTTGCCGTATACCTTATCCAGGCTATAGCAAGCAGCGATGGCGAACATGATTACCCACAGAGCAATCGGAACATACAGATAGAATGCTTTAATCGCGCTAATCGCTGCAGCAGTCTGTTCTGCGGCGGTTGCTTTCAATCCGTTAAATGCTGCCATAGACAGAATGGCACTCATAACAGCGGAAGTGATACCGGAACCGGCCTTTTGACCCATACTCATAGACGAGAACATCAAACCTTCCACGCGAATGCCATTTTTCCAGTGGCCATATTCAATGGCATCACTCGGCAGCGAATACTGTACACCATAAAACGGCGCAATGCCAAATCCACGCATCATACAAGTAATAACACCCAGTGGTACATTGGTAATATTCACGAGGAACAACAGTTGACCGGCAATGCCCAGCAGACAGCCGGCACAAATGAGATTGCGCTTTCCGTATTTCGGCAATAGCTTTGGCAGAAGTGCAATACCTACAATGGTACAAATCTTTTCAGCGGCAGACAGCGGCATGACCAAATTGACATTACCCAATACATATTGGCAGTAATACGTCAGATCTGTACCGATGATAATCTGGTATGCTGTGTAAAACAGCATCAGACCCAATGCGATCAGGAAATACTTATTGGTTACCGTAGCCTTAAAGGCGATCTTGAACGGAATATCCTCTTTCTGAACTTTATCCGCTTTCACACGCTCGGTACAAGTCATATAGGTATTTAACAAGATAAATACAGAACACAGCGCATAGGCAGTAGTTACAATGACCCAAGCAAGCTGCGGCTTATGGGTAATATCAGCGACTTTGTTAATAAGAGGCAGAGTAAAAGCTGTTACAATCATGCTCGCTGTAATAGAGAGCAGCATTCGAATATTGCAGATAGTATCGCGTTCGGTACGGTCGCGGCTCATCAGAGATCCCAAAGAATGGAACGGCTGGCTGATTGCCGTATATACAACCGTATTCATCAGGTTATACGTCAGAAACGCATAGATGATCTTACCAGTGTTACCAAACGGCGGCATAGTAAACAGGAGCACTGCCGCTGCCGCATACGGTACAGCCAGTCGCAAAATCCAGATACGAGCTTTGCCGTATTTAGAATGTGTTCGGTCAATGATAGTTCCCATCAAAACATCAGAAAATCCATCGAAAACACGAGACAGCAACAAAATCATACCGACCGCTCCGACAGAAATACCTACGACGTTTGTATAGAAGTAGGTTAGGAGAGTGGTTGTGATTGTGTATATGAGCGTAAGCGCAGGATCTCCGAAGCAATATGCCAATTTCTCCGACATTGGCACCTTGATAAACTCATTCATGTCCTTGTTTTTTTGCTTAAAATTGAGAAGTTCTGCTATACCGCCTTCATGATTTTTGAATTTTCTCGTGTGGATTACATCAGACTTTTCCATGAATATTCCCTCCCATTACACGTGTGTTTTTTACAGGAATACAAAACACAGCGAATTTATATTTTGTTCATTATATCACTGCGTGCACGGGAACGCAAACCAATTGTATGATTTAAAGCGTAACATAATTCGAAAAATTGTGTTGAAGTTTACTTAATATTTCGTGTAAAGAATAAAAGAGAACGACAAGCTGACAAATTTATTCTATAAAATTTGGGAGACATTGTGCATGTTCGTAGAAAAATAGATGTTGAAATATACGATAGAAAAACAGGAGAAAATAATCTGTGATATTTATATCAATATATAGCTAAACAGTAACAAAAAAGTGTGGATGTTATCATTTTTTTGTGCATGTGAGAAACATTTTTATGTATATTTCAATGCACCGACCAGTCGTATGGCGATAATCGTACAACATGGTTGTGAAAATCGCAGAAAATGATTGAGCATAGCATGGAGAGAATAAACAGAAAGATGTCAAGACATGTTATACAGCAGACGACAAAACAAATAACAAAATATCCGACTGAGACTACGCGGAAGGGCTAGTTTTCTAACTGAACAAAATAAAAATTTTGTTCAGTTAACGATAGGGCCTTTCGAGAAAACGGCCAAAATGGCCTATTTTTTATGGTATGCTTGAGGTTCTGCATACCATACTTTTTGATTTGTAAATTTATCTTGCGAAATCTGATTGATTAAATCACAAATGATTTGAACTTGCTGCTCCGGTTGAATATCTACCGTTCCGTAAATTTCTCCATCATCAATCTTTTGCTTCATGGTATCAGTTTTATTGATGCCTAAAATGATCGGACTGTTTAAACCTTTTCGCTGATAAAAATCATATGCACCAAGCGCCATATCATCATTGCTGCATACAATTGCTTCCGCCTCACGAATTTCCTGATCGGACAATGTTCCTAACTGGTCAATCGCTCGCTGTCTGTCCCAGTCCGCAAACACGTCGGAAATTTGATTCATTGGCAAAGATTTCTCTGTTTCTGATAAAAATGCATTGGTACGCCGAATCGTATCATAATGCGATTGTTCTCCTTCAATGAAGATATAATCTAACTTGTTGTTGCGATTTTTGTCCAGCTGATTTTGCTGTGTGTCCCAGAGCTGTTGCAACATATTTGCCTGCAAAATGCCTGCTTTTTCTCCATCTGTACCAACATACCAAATTTTTTCTCCAATTTTTAGATCCATGGTGTCAGGTTCTCTATTGAACAAAATGACAGGAATGTTTTCCCCCTGCACCTGATTTAAAATATCCGCAGCAGAATCTGATTTTACCAAATTGAGCAATAACAAGTCGCAATGTTGGTTAATTAGATATTGGATCTGTTTTTGTTGAATATTATCACTACCCTTTGCATCGGCCACTTCGTATCGAATGGGCAATTCCGTAGAGACTTGTGTTTCTAAAGCCTGTTCCAAGGTTTTCGTCATGCCGTTCATAAAGGAATCATCCAAATCATAAACAGCAATACCGATTTTATAGATCTGTTTGGACTTATGAATCGGTATCTTCCAAATTCCTACACAACAAATAAAAATCGCAGCCAGAAACAATGCGTATGTCACTCGTCGTTTTTTATGTGTCATCTTTTTTATTCTCCCAATAATAACGCATCGTAGGTTCCTGCATCTAACTCTTTTTTTGTTATCAACAACATATCTGCCTGCACATCTTCCATCGCACTTCTATCCTTCTCATGAAGATAAAATGTTTCAGCACAACGATACCCAAGTTGATACCAGTTTGGAACCCATACACCACGCAGACTGCCGGTTTGTATTTGTTTTATCTGTTCTTCCGTCAAGCCGGAATTGGCAACCATATCCCCTGCTTGCATCGAACTTTGCTCAAAAGAAGCATAAAAAGGAAAACAAATATACTTTTCTTCGGAATAACACAAAACAGGTATGGGATATGTGCGAGAAATCGTTTTATCATTCCGATGAACTGTGAGAAAGCGTTCCGGATACAAAAGCAAAATGCCATCTGAACCAAGATCTTTTTCTTCCTTCATGGTTTGATTCCACTGTTGTTCTGACCACGCGGAACCATATTGTACATCAAGCTGCAAGTCATAATCCTGTGCACAATCTCTCACGCCGTCCATGAATGGAGATACGTCTTGTTCGCTTCCTCTCGGCATAATCACGGTTAACTGTATCTGGTGTTCAAGTTGTTCTTCCAATACAAACCGGCCGATCACGGCACTGAAAATCAATAGGATAGCAAGAAACAACAGTTTATGGTTTTTTATGTTACTCTTCATCAATTTCACGCACCTTTGGAATCGTCATGCATACAGTCGTTCCTTCATCCAATACACTTTGAATCGTCACGCCATATTCCGGACCATACAACAGCTTTAAGCGATCATCAACATTATGTACACCGATGCCGGAGCCTCGCTTGCTTGAAACAACTTTGTTATGTAAGATATAGTCTATTTGCTCCTCCGTCATGCCGTTTCCGTTGTCGGTTACCGCAATGCAAATATTTCCGTTTACCTCATGCACGGATAGACAAATCTCTCCATCCTCATATTTGCCTTCCATACCGTGATACACCGCATTTTCTATAATCGGCTGTATGGTGATCTTCGGGCACAGATAATCCAATAAAGATTCGTCAATGTCGGTTGTAAACTCAAATTTGTCTTTAAATCGAATGTTTTGAATGGACAGATAACTGACTGCGTGTTCAATTTCTTTGCGCAACGGTATGATGTCTTTTCCCTGACTCAGAGAGACGCGGAAAAATTTTGCCAATAACGATACCATTTTTCCCGCACCGTCATACTCCCCGCTCTGAATCATCCAAATAATAGAATCTAACGTGTTGTATAAAAAATGCGGTGTGATTTGAGACTGGAGTAATTTGCGTTCTATCTGCCGCTTTTCTCGTTCATTTGCAATGACCTGCTTGAGCAAGCCCTGGATGCGCTCCGCCATGCTGTTAAAATGATTTGCCAATCCGCGCAGTTCTCCCACGCCTTCTACTTCTGCACGAACATTCAAATCACCGACACCAAATCGTTCCATAGCTACCGACAATTTGCTGACAGGGTGCGTAATCAAGCGCAGCAACAGCAAATCCATGAAAATGAGAATCAGACCTGTTGCACACAGAATCATCCAAACAATGACGTACATATTCCGATTTTGCTGCTGGAAGCTGGTCAGAGAACGAACAGAAACCAATTTCCAGCCGGTATAGCCGATCTGATGTGTCTGAATATTCCATTGTGCATGATCGTGCCGTACACAGGATACGGATGCGTGCGCAGGAAGTGTTTCTAGGGACCATTCAGTAGAAATATGACTCTCTAATTTTTTAAAAAATGGATGGTACAATATCGTATTGTTTGCATCGAGTACATAACAATAGTCTAAAGCTGTACTTTTGTAATGGTTTAACACAGATAGGAAATTTTCTTCCGAAAAATCCAACCGCAAAATACCTGCTTCTGTCTGACCATTCCGCGTGAATTCCACATACCGGCTCACAGTGATCGCGCGGATGAGCTGACCTCCGCTGCAAACAAGTTTAGGATCTCCAAAGGAAATTTGCTCAATGGTCTGTTCGGCAGATTGAAACCAAGATTGTTTCACAATGTCCGAAGAATCTGACGCACGGATATACTCTTGATCTGTGCTCCATAAGATTTCACCTGTTTTCAGGTATAGCGCCATGCCAACCACTTGTTCGTCGTGCTGCTGGTAAAAATTTTGCAGTGGAACATCAAATGTTGTTTGTGTGCCATCGCTCGATTTCACAATCTGATAATAGACCTGATTCACCAATGCTGACATGCTTTGGATTTCTCGTTCCAGACTGACAGATAGAGAATCCATTTGCCGTTCGGTATCCTGCCGCACATTGCTTTGAATTTGACCGGACACAGAACGCGAAAATAGAGCGATAAGCACAGCAATACACACAGCAATCATACCAGAGAATAATAGCGGGAATATTTTCCGCACGCTCAAGCTATGTTTTTTCTTATGCATTCTGCTGCTCCTGTTTTCGGTATTTTGCCGGAGACATGCCGCGATTTTTCTTAAATACATAACTGAAATAGTTTGGCTCCGGATAGCCGACCATTTCCCCGATGACACGGCTCTTTTCTTCGGTCTCTGTCAGTAATCGCGCCGCTTCATCTATGCGGCACTGTGTTAGATAATTTAAGAAACTGGTTCCGGTTTCCTCACGAAATACTTTGGAAAAATGTGAAGCGCTGACATTGAACGTCTGGCACATGGTTTCTATGGAGAGATCCGGGTTTTGAAAATGGCTATCTACATAATCTCGGGCTTTATTCGCCAAGATTGCGTTTTGATCCATCTGTTGCTTTTGAATGCTTCGGCTCGTAAAATCGCAATAGTTAAATAGCCAATTGTTCAATTCCTCACCGGTGCGCAGAGAGAGAATGCGCATGACCATGTGTTTAGAGCCGGACAAGCCATCCTCTTCCTGTATTTGATACCTGCGATATAATTTTGACAAGGAAAAAATAATTTCTAAAATAATCAGCTGATATTCATTGAAACTATATTTTCGTTTTTGTATCAGCTGAAGCAGTTTATTTACTTCAGCTGAAATTTCTGCTGTCTTTCCATGCTTAATTGCGAGTTCCAACGGCTCTAAAACGCTTGTCCAATCCGGTTCGGTTTCGTTGCTTCCTGCTGTTACATCTCCGTAATACGTGACGGCATCTTCTTTCGCGACAACATTGTAATCTAATGCGTCTTTTGCCTGCGTATATGCCGTCTCCAGCTGCATCCGATCTGTACAAGTCATTCCTAATCCGCAAAAAAAGCTGGCATGGAGCATACGCTGCGACATATGTGCCGCTTCCTCCAAGGATTTCAAAATCAATCGGTTGCTGTTCACGTCTGGAAGCCCCAGCAAGTATACAGTCTGGTCGTACATGCCAAAAGAGAACACATGGCACACTTTATCCAACATTTCTCCGATGAGCTGCTGAACAGAAATCTGTGTCAAAATGTCTTGGTTTTCCTGCGATTGTACGAGCGCGACAGAATATGCGGGATAGTCCATCGAAAGATCCAGCAAAGCCATTTGCTGCGCAGCAGATTCTGCCGTCATCTTTCCTTGTAACAGCTGTGTGAAAAACTGCTGCCGGAGCAAAGGGAGACTTTGCTGATAAATGGCCTCCTGCCTTTCTCTATTGGTGCGGAAATCATATTCTTCTTCTAATTCTGTGTGCAATTTCGTGAGCAGCTGCCGCATTTCTTCAAAGTCAATGGGTTTGAGCACATATTCTGATACACCATAACTGATTGCACGTCTGGCATATTCAAAATCATCCCAACCGGAAAATAGGACAATTTTAATGTGCATGAAGGAATCATGTAAAATCTTAGCAAGCTCCAAACCGTCCAAAAACGGCATTTTAATGTCGCTGATGAGCAAATCAGGATGCAAATTCTGGACATATTCCAGTGCCTCTTGTCCATTGCCTGCTGTAGCTGCGATAGAAAAGCCCAATTCTTCCCATGGAATACCGCCCAGCATACCGTGTAAGATTTGCGGTTCGTCATCTGCCAAAACAATGCTAAAGGTACGCATCAGATTTTACTCTCCTCTCTTTTTTTATCCTACCATGACACCAAATCTTTCAAGTTAAACCTTCTCATACTTTTCAATCAAGCACTGATGTTCCTTGCTGTTCTTATCATAATTGATTCCAACCAAAAGAATTTCACCAGTATAATCTAGAATTGACTCTGGATATCGCTTGTTCTTTATCTGTCGTAGGGCGGTTGTGGCATCTTTATTCCACTTCAACTCTACCACCAACGCTGGATACGTTCTCTTATATTCAGGTTTTGGAATAAACACAAAATCAGCAAAGCCATCTCCCGTAGGCATTTCACGAATTGGTTTGAAATAATATTGCATCGCGCTAAGATACGCAATGGAAAGAACGCTGCTCAACGAATTCTCGTTATTATACTGAATGGATGATGCATACTCCATATGGATTTTTTTAATGCCATTTGCAACCGCATCTCCATCCATTTCCAAAGTCCGATTGAGAAGTCGTTCCGATTCTTGTTGAAAAACAACAAGTTCATTCCACTTTTTTCTTTTAGTTGCTCGAATTAACTCCTGTCTAATTTCTTCATTTGGCACAAAGGCAGTTTGTAATTTTTGATCATATCCGAGATACCCAAGATGAATCAAATACGTAATAACATCATCCTTATTTGCAAAACTCGTCGTGTCATTTTGAAAAGATGTTACATCAACAGGAACTCTATCACCTGAAAGCATTTCAATGATTGCACCTTTAAGTCCATCAAAATCCATGTTAATAAGTGGGACAATTGCTTCATAAGATGCAGTTCCTGACCAGTAGCTTTGGAAATCACTATCAAACATCAAATTAACAACCGCGTTTGGATTGTATACATGATATTTACCAAGCTGATAGCCATCATACCAACGCTTTACTTCTGCAAAATCTTGCTCATACTTTGCACACAGAACATGAACTTCATCTTCTGTAAATCCAACATACGAAGCCAACGGTCCAGCTTTTAACATAGAATAATCTTTGAAATTATTCAGTGCCGATTGTGTTTTTTCCTTTTTTATAGGCAGGATGCCGGTTAGATACGCTAATTGAATATATTTTGTTGGCTCTGTTCCCTTAAACATTCCTCGGAGAAAATTGATATAATCTTCCTGCGCCTTTGTATTGGAAGATTCATCACGGATGAGAACATCCCATTCGTCAATAATAATAACAAACTTTTTTCCGATTGTTGCATTGATTTGAGACAACGATTCAGGCAAGGATTTCGTTTGCTCCGACAACACATTAGGATAATACTCTTTAAGCTCCGCAATAGTCTTTTCGGAAATATAAGAAACAATATGTTCTGGTCCACCTGCTGGCTCCATGCACCACTGAATATCAAGATGGATTACATCGTACTTGTTTAAATATTTCTTAAAATCTGCGCTTTTGCTAATTTCCAACCCCTCAAACATCGCTTCTGAATCACAGCCTTTGCTATAATAGGCCGTAAGCATATTTGCCGTAGTGGATTTTCCAAATCGTCTCGGGCGGCTATTACAAATGTATCCTTGTAGTGTATTCAACACTCTATTTGTGTACTGAATCAATCCGCTCTTGTCAACATAAATTTCTGAATTCAAGGCAACTTGAAACGCAGAATTATCTGGATTCACAAATATTCCCATCTTCTGGTACACTCCTTTCCGAAGAACTCTATTATATAATAATTTTACCGTTTAATTGGTCTTTGATTATTTCATATTTACAAATATGCCAGTCCTAATCCTAGTACGCTTCCTACAATAGCCAAGATTATGCCAATCAAACACTTTTTGCTAAAAACAGGATTATTCATCATACTTTTTATTCCCAATAGAATAAACATAATGCCAGCTATCCAAGCACAAGATGAATCTAAAAATGCAAGAATCATTACCAAAATGCCGCCTAAGAGGATAGCATCAGGATCTTCATTTCTTCTCAATTTATATACCCTTACTCCAATCAAAAACTATTCAGAAAATGGTTTCGCTTTTTCTCCGTTAATTTCAATCCAGTAATTTTTGTCAATGGATGCTAAAATAGTTTCGTATTGATAAAAACTTGTCCCGTCACTATTTTCTATTTTTTGTTCTGTAAATGCAGAGTTTTGTGAATCAAAAACATGCAGCTTTTTATCTGTTCTTCCGTGCCAATTCACAAATATCGCCGCTTCTTCACAATCTTTAGAATACGCGATCACATAATCGACTCCGTTGCATTGACCATACCAAAATTTGTCTCGTCCATTCATCGCACGCCATTTGTCGTCCATCTTGACAGTAGTATACGGCGCACATCCTCCATTTTCTTCATCTAAAACCATCAATGTGCATAAATTTTCGCCTTGCTCTTTTGCAACGATTTTCTGTGCGGGACTAATGCTCTCTGTATAGGATGACTTCCATGCATCTTCAGGCGTGTTAAATTTTGCATTGGCTCTCCAAAAGTGAACACAACCAAGTGCTACACCAGACAAACACAATAGCCCTATACCTATTTTTAGAACCTTGCTCCGATGTTCTGTAGATTTCATTCGCAATCCATATACTACAATTCCTACACAAATAAACAGTATAATCCCCAATAAATTTATCAAAATAATCTCTCCGTTTTTTCTTACTCCACAGTAAAACAATACGATGTTTTTGCATGAAAAACTTGGTTCTTTCGCAAAATAACCGCAGGATTTTTTTCTATATGAATAGAGTTAGGCAATAATTGCGTTTCCAACGCCACGCCTTCTCGATTGTTATACGCCCGACCGTGTCTACCCATACAACCGTTAGCCAAGAAGTTTCCGGTATACACCTGCACGGTTGGCAGCGTTGTAGAGATTGTTAAAGCTCTTCCGCTTGCCGGATGACGCAAAGTAACCTGCTTCTCCGCTGTATTCAGTAAAAAGGCATGGTCATATCCACCTGCATTTTGAAGCTGGATATGATCCTGTCGGATACGTTCTCCTATTTTATGAAAAGAGCGAAAATCAAACGGCGTATTCTCTACATTTAAAAACGTACCGTCTGCCAGACAATTTTTATCTACACAGGCAATTCGATCTGCGCGGACTTGCAGCTCATGTCCTTCGATGTTCTCTAAATCACCAGAAAGATTAAAATACATATGATTCGTGAAATTGGCAAGTGTATCTTGATCGCAAATGGCTCGATACTCGATAGAAAATACTTGATCTTTTAGCTGGTATAGCACCTGCAAGTGCAAATTGCCCGGATAGCCTTCTTCTCCGTCGGGAGAAAGATAAGAAAATTCTATGCCGTTTTCCACGATCTGTGCCTGAAAGATTTTTTGGTTGAATCCGCACAGACCTCCATGCAAGTGATTGACACCATTATTCGCTGCCAAATCATATTGTTTTCCGTTCAGCTGAAAGGATGCTCCGCCGATCCGGTTCGCAACACGTCCTACGACTGCGCCCATATAGCTTCCATCGTGATGACAGTCTTCCACATCTGCAAATCCTAAAACGACATCTGCATATGTATTTTCTCGATCCGGTGCCTGAATTTCTAAAACATGGCAGCCGAGATTCGATACAATCATGCGCAGCGACTGTGACCGCATCTCGTAAATTTCCACACCGTTTTCTCGCTGTTCTAATAATGTTACCTGTGTCATATTTTATGATTCCTTTCATTTAGAATACTACAATTGTTTGATGTTAGCAACCAAAAAGAAAAATATAATCCCGACTATCAGCAGTTTTGTTTGTTCCAGTTCGATTTTTGTCTCTGATAGCCGGGATTGTTATTTAGTTGATAGAATTTACAAACCGCAAAAATGCCTGTTTGCCTGCTTCATCTCGCTTGAACACGCCCGCGTGCTCCAATACCTGAGAAAACACAATACCGACTTCCTTTTGCAGAATGTCCATGACGTTTTCTTTGGTAAAGGTATAGCGTGTTTTCAACTCGTTTGCCCAAGCGGCATGAGGAGCTGTGTGTTCGTCTGCGGTCAGATCTGCACCGGAAACCAGCGCATCTGCCACGGCGGCAAGTTCGGTTTTCAGTCGTGCCGGAAGAACGGCCAAGCCCATCACTTCAATCAAGCCGATGTTTTCCTTCTTGATGTGATGCAGCTCTGCGTGTGGGTGATACACGCCGAGCGGGTGTTCCTTGGTCGTGATGTTGTTTCGCAAAACCAAATCCAGCTCAAACTTGCCATCCCGCATTCGCGCGATTGGTGTAATCGTGTTGTGCGGTTCGCCGTCGGTCTTGGCAAAGATAAAGGCGTCTTTGTCGGTATATCCGCGCCACGCGGCAAGAATCTTGGATGCCAGCTCAACAAGCTGATTATCATCGGCACTTCTCAGACGAATGACAGACATCGGCCATTTGACAATGCCTGCTTCGATCTGTTCAAAGCCCT